>CAWCZW010000001.1:0-532563 GCA_963800185.1 uncultured beta proteobacterium
GAACGGCCGGCTCAAACGCGAGTTGCGCGTGGCGCGTGAAACGCCGGTGGTGGTCGAAGCAACCGCCCATGCCGCCGCTGATCTGATATTTCTTCTGCCGCGCGGTTTGAGCGCGGCTTTCCGTTCCCGCTTTCCGGCACATTTGCATTAATCGCATGGATCTAGACTTCTGGTGGCTGCTTGTCATTCCCGTCGCGTTTGCGTTCGGCTGGATGGCTTCGCGCTACGACCTCAAAACGCTGCTGTCCGAAAGCGCCAACCTGCCGCGTTCGTATTTCCGCGGCCTGAATTTCCTGCTCAACGAGCAGCCCGATCAGGCGATCGACGCGTTCATCGAAGTGGTCAAGCTCGACCCCGAAACGGTCGAATTGCATTTCGCGCTTGGCAATCTGTTCCGTCGTCGCGGCGAAACGGATCGCGCGATCCGTGTGCATCAGAATCTGCTGAGCCGTGCCGACCTGCCGGTCACCGAGCGCGATCACGCGCTGTATGAACTGGGCCAGGACTTTCTGAAGGCGGGTCTGCTCGATCGGGCAGAGGAAACGTTCCGCTCGCTCGAAACCGGCGACTACGCGCTCGGCGCACAGCGCGCGCTGCTGACCATCTACGAAATCGAGAAGGACTGGGTGAAGTCGATCGACACCGCCGCATCATCTGGAAACGATGGGCGCCGAATCGCTCGACAAGGAAATCGCGCAGTTCCATTGCGAACTCGCGCAGGAAGCGTTGCAGCAGAAAAACGCGGACGAGGCTCGCCGTCAGCTCGGCTTCGCGCTCAAGGCGAATCCGACCAACGTGCGCGCCACTATTCTGTTCGGCGACGTCGACGCAGCCGGCGGCGCGCAGGAAGCGGCCATCGCACAGTGGCGGCGCGTCGAGGAGCAGAATCCGGCCTATCTGCCGCTCGTCGCCGAGAAAGCTGATGAAGGCGTACGAGGCGCTCGGCCGCGCGCAGGACGGCGCGGATCTGCTGACCGCCTGGGTGGACCGTCTATCCGACCAACGACCTGCTCGACGTCGCCTATCAGCACGTCGCGACGTTGCGTGGACCCGACGCGGCGCATGCGCTCGCCCGCGCGCAGATGCAGAAGTCGCCGAATCTGGCCGGAATGACGCGCCTGCTCGAAGCGCAGCAGGCCGTCGCGGAAGAACCGCGTCGCAGCGAACTCGAACTGATGCGCACGCTGATCCGCCAGCGCACCAAAAATCTGCCACGCTATACGTGCCAGAATTGCGGTTTCAGAGCGAGGCTTTTCTATTGGCAATGCCCCGGCTGCAGCGGTTGGGAGACCTACGCGCCCCGCCGTGTCGAACCGATCACGGCATCGAACTGACCGGGACGCCAGGGTGATCACTGCGGCCGCGCCGGCGTCGACCCGAGCGGTCGCCGCGCAGCGCGCATCGCCGCATCGCCGTGCCGCGGCCGCGCGAGGGTGGTATCGCAAGTGCGGACGCGGGCGCAATTGCCTTGGGTTCATCATCGGCATCATCACCGAAATCTTCTAGCGGAAAGCGTATGAAAATTACCATCATCGGCACTGGCTATGTGGGCCTCGTTACTGGCGCGTGTCTCGCCGAGATCGGCAATGACGTGTTCTGTCTCGACGTCGATCCGCGCAAGATCGAAATCCTCAACAACGGCGGCGTGCCGATCCACGAGCCGGGCTTGCAGGAAATCATCACCCGCACGCGCGCAGCCGGCCGCATCACGTTTTCGACCGATATCGAAGCGAGCGTGGCGCACGGCGACGTGCAGTTCATCGCCGTCGGCACCCCGCCGGACGAAGACGGCTCGGCCGATCTGCAATATGTGCTCGAAGCGGCCCGCAACATCGGCCGCACGATGAACGGCTTCAAGGTGATCGTCGACAAGTCGACGGTGCCGGTCGGCACGGCTCAGCGCGTGCGCGCGGTGGTCGAGGAAGAACTGGCCAAACGCGGTCTCGCCAACAGCGAGCAGCACCGTTTTTCCGTGGTGTCCAACCCAGAGTTCCTGAAGGAAGGCGCGGCCGTCGACGACTTCATGCGCCCCGATCGCATCGTCCTAGGCGTCGACGAAGACGAAGCCGGCCAGCGTGCACGCGAACTGATCAAGCGCCTGTATGCACCGTTCAACCGCAATCACGAACGCACGCTGTACATGGACGTGCGCTCGGCGGAATTCACGAAATACGCTGCGAACGCGATGCTTGCCACGCGCATCTCGTTCATGAACGAGATGTCGAATCTGGCGGACCGAGTCGGGGCGGATATCGAATCGGTGCGTCGCGGTATCGGCTCGGACCCGCGCATCGGCTATCACTTTCTGTATGCCGGTTGCGGCTACGGTGGCTCGTGCTTCCCGAAAGACGTGCAGGCGCTGATCCGCACGGCGAGCGAAAGCGGTCACAACCTGCGCATTCTCGAAGCGGTCGAGGAAGTGAACTACAAGCAGAAGGACGTGCTGGTCCAGAAGATCACGAGCGAAGCTCGGCGAAGACCTGAGCGGCCGCACGTTTGCCGTGTGGGGCCTCGCGTTCAAGCCGAATACCGACGACATGCGCGAGGCGCCGAGCCGTCGCGTGATCGCCGAACTGCTGGCGCGCGGCGCGAACGTGCGCGCGTACGATCCGGTGGCCGTGGCCGAAGCGCGCCGCGTGTTCGCGATGGATCTGCAAGCCGCGCCCGAGCAGCTCGCGCGCCTCACTTTCACGAGCACGCAGGACGAAACGCTCACTGCCGCCGACGCGCTGGTGATCGTGACCGAATGGAAAGAATTCAAGAGTCCGGATTTCGCGCATCTGAAATCGGTGCTGAAGTCGCCGCTGATTTTCGACGGCCGCAATCTGTACGAACCGGACGCGATGACCGAACTCGGCATCGACTATCACTCGATTGGACGCCCTTATGCCCAACCCTCTGAACTTCCGGCCGATGCCTGACGCCGTGCCCGCGACCCCGGCGTCCACGCCGGCGCCGGAACTCACCGTGGTGCCGCGCGAGCAACTGGGCGCCGCGCGCGTGCTGGTGGTCGGCGACGTGATGCTCGACCGCTACTGGTTCGGCGACGTCAACCGTATTTCGCCGGAAGCGCCGGTGCCGGTGGTGCACGTGCAGCGTCAGGAAGACCGTCTGGGCGGCGCGGCGAACGTCGCGCGCAACGCGGTCGCGCTGGGCGCGCAAGCCGGTTTGCTCTGCGTGGTCGGTCATGACGAGCCGGGCGAGCGCATCGTGCAGTTGCTCGGCGAGAGCGGGGTCGACGCCGCATCTCGAACGCGATCCGGCGCTGCTCACCACGATCAAATTGCGCGTGCTGTCGCGTCAGCAGCAACTGCTGCGGGTCGATTTCGAGAACTCGCCGGCGCACGAAGTGCTGCTCGCGGGTCTCGCGCGATTCGACGAACTGCTGCCGTCGCACGATGTGATTCTGATGTCCGATTACGCGAAGGGCGGTTTGACGCACGTCACGCAGATGATCGCGAAGGCGCATGCCGCGGGCAAACCGGTGCTGGTCGATCCGAAGGGCGACGACTGGGAGCGCTATCGCGGCGCCACGCTGATCACGCCGAACCGCGCCGAATTGCGCGAGGTGGTCGGTCAATGGAAATCGGAAGAAGACCTGATCGCGCGCGTGACGAAACTGCGCGCCGATTTGCAGTTCAAGGCGTTGTTGCTGACGCGTTCGGAAGAGGGCATGACGCTCTTCTCCGACGACGGCATCCTGCACGCTTCGGCCGTTGCACGCGAAGTGTATGATGTCTCGGGTGCCGGCGACACCGTGATCGCCACGCTCGCGGCCATGCTGGGCGCGGGTCTCACGCTGGTCGAAGCGGTCGGGCTCGCGAATCGCGCGGCCGGCATCGTGGTCGGCAAACTCGGCACCGCCACCGTCGACTACGACGAACTCTTTCATTGATGCGGCCCGCCGGGTTCTTCGATAGCGCCGCTCCGGGCGGCATGAAAAGGAACCCGCGGGGCGTCAACTGAAACCCAATATTACAGCAGGATCATCATGACCCTCATCGTCACCGGCGCGGCCGGTTTTATCGGCAGCAATCTCGTGAAGGCGCTCAACGAGCGCGGCGAACAACGCATCATCGCCGTCGACAACCTCACGCGCGCGGACAAGTTCAAGAATCTGGTCGATTGCGAGATCGACGACTATCTCGACAAGACCGAATTCGTCGAACGCTTCAAGCGCGGCGACTTCGGCAAAGTGCGCGCGATTTTCCACGAAGGCGCCTGCTCGGACACGATGGAAACCGACGGCCGCTACATGATGGACAACAACTTCCGCTACAGCCGCGAGGTGCTCGATGTCTGCCACGCGCAGAACATCCAGTTCCTGTATGCGTCGTCGGCGGCGACGTATGGCGGCTCGAGCCGCTTTGTCGAAGAGCGCGAAGTCGAACAGCCGCTGAACGTGTACGGCTATTCGAAGTTCCTGTTCGACCAGGTGATTCGCCGCGTGCTGCCCACCGCGAAAAGCCAGATTGCCGGCTTCCGTTACTTCAACGTGTACGGGCCGCGCGAGACGCATAAGGCGCGCATGGCGTCGGTGGCGTTTCACAACTTCAACCAGTTCCGCGCCGAAGGCAAGGTCAAGCTGTTCGGCGAGTACAACGGCTATGCGGCCGGCGAGCAGACGCGCGACTTCGTTTCCGTCGAAGACGTCGTGAAGGTCAACCTGTTCTTCTTCGACAATCCGGACAAGTCGGGCATCTTCAATCTGGGCAGTGGCCGCGCGCAACCGTTCAACGACATCGCGAGCACGGTGGTCAACACGCTGCGTTCGTTGAACAACGAGCCGGCGCTGTCGCTCGCGGAGCAGGTGCAGCGCGGGCTGATCGAATACATTCCGTTCCCCGACGCATTGCGCGGCAAGTATCAATGCTTCACGCAAGCGGATCAGTCGAAGCTGCGCGCAGCCGGTTACGATGCGCCGTTTTTGAGCGTGCAGGAAGGTGTCGATCGATACGTACGTTGGCTGTTCGGCCAGGTGTAAATAATTCGGATCCCTCTTTAAACTGGAATCTCCCGGTTGACGATGATCGCCGACCGGTTGTACGAGGGAGATTCCATATGTTTCGAAAAATTCTGGTTACCGCGGCCATGCTGGCCGCTTTCGGCCACGCGTACGCGGCGGTCGACGTCAACTCGGCGAATGAAGATGCGCTGCGCGGCATCAAGGGCATCGGTCCTGCCAAAGCGAAAGCCATTCTCGACGAACGTACAGCGCATGGTCCGTTCAAGGACCCGGCCGATCTCGGCAAGCGCGTCAAAGGCATGGGCGGGCATACCGTCGAGCGCCTGCAGGCGGAGGGTCTCGCTGTCGGTCCGGCTGGCGCGGCTGCTAACTCGCAGGCTGCGGCGTCTTCACAGGCCAAAGGCACGACCGTTTCGGCCGATGCGTCTAAAGCCAAGGCCGCCAACCCCACGGTGGTCGTGAAGAAATAGCGTGATGCGGGCTGCGTGCGTCAAAGCGTTTATCTGCACACGCGGCCCGCTGCCATTTGTTTTCCCCCTTCATGGTCGGAGTGAATCAGCACACTCCTTCAGCTGTCATGCAAATGACTGGCTCCCGCGGTACTCAGCCGCGGGCTTTTTGCGATCCGATTTCCGTTGCAGCTGCTTGCGCGCTCAAACTTGCGCGCTTAAAAACGGCGCCCGCGCAAGAGGCCGGCGGGCTCGTGCATCCATGCGGGCAGCAGGGCCGCCCGGCAGTCACGGGCACGGTAGTTTAGAATCGTTAGATTGCAGACTCCCCGCAGCGACAGCACCAGAACCGATATGGCTTACAAAACGATTGAAGATACGATCGGCAATACGCCGCTCGTGCAGCTCGTCCGGCTCCCCGACGACGAAATCCGCAGCCGCAATAACGTGATCCTTGCCAAGCTCGAGGGGAACAATCCTGCGGGGTCGGTGAAAGACCGCCCGGCGTTGTCGATGATCAAGAAAGCGGAAGCGCGCGGGCGTATCAAGCCGGGCGACACGCTGATCGAATCGACCAGCGGCAATACCGGTATCGCGCTGGCTATGGCGGCAGCGATCCGTGGCTACAAGATGGTCCTGATCATGCCGGAAGATCTGTCGGTGGAGCGCCGTCAGAGCATGGCTGCCTACGGCGCGCAGATCATTCTGACGCCCGTGACCGGCGGCATGGAATACGCGCGTGATCTCGCCGAGCAGATGCAGCGCGAAGGCAAGGGCATCATCCTCGACCAGTTTGCGAACCCGGATAACCCCGCGGCGCACGTCGAAGGCACCGGTCCGGAAATCTGGCACGACACCGAAGGACGCATCACGCACTTCGTTTCGTCGATGGGCACGACCGGCACGATCATGGGTGTGTCCGCTTATCTGAAGACGCAGAATCAGGCAATCGAGATTATCGGCGCGCAGCCGGAAGAGGGTTCGCGTATTCCGGGTATCCGCAAATGGCCGGAAGCTTATCTGCCGAAAATTTTCGACCGTAGCCGCGTGGATCGTGTCGAGAACGTGAGCCAGGCGGCTGCCGAAGCAATGGCGCGGCGCATGGCGTCGGTCGAAGGCATCTTTGCCGGCATTTCGTCGGGCGGCGCGTGCGAAGTGGCGCTGCGTATCGCGCGCCAGGTCGAGAATGCGACGATCGTGTTCATCGTTTGCGATCGTGGTGACCGTTATCTGTCTACCGGAGTGTTTCCTGCTTGAGAATGAACGGGGGCCGTTCCGGTCAGCGTCAAGTCAGCCCAAAAAAAGCGCCGGTCAGTTAAAAACTGACCGGCGTTTTTTTATACGACTCACGCTTGCGGCGCAATCAACAGCCGGCGTCCGCCATGCAGACTATTGCGAAGCCGCGCCCGACGAAGCCCCGGAAGAAGCCCCCGACGAAGCCCCGTTACCGATTGCAGTGGCCGCGTCGCTGGCCTGCATCTGCTGCTTCACGCGCTGGCCCAACTGATAGACCGCCAGCGCATAAAAGAAGCTGCGGTTATAGCGCGTCAAAACATAGAAGTTCTTCAGACCCAGCACGAACTCGGTGCCGCGTCCCGGCGACGGCAGGTCCACCACCGTCACCGGCGTGCCTGCCTCGGCTGCGATATCCACATCCGGCTCGTTCAGCAGCAAGCCGGCGCGCAGCAACTGCGAAAGCGGCCAGCGCGGCTCAGGCTGCCCGTCGGCGGCCGCTTGCGCGACGCCCAGGCTGCCGGCGTCCGAGCCGATTTTCCACACCACCGGCCGGCCGCTTTCCCAGCCGTTCTGACGCAGATAGTTCGCGACGCTGCCGATCGCATCCGCCTGGATTCGTGCGCAGGTCGATCTGCTTGTTGCCGTCATAGCTCACCGCATATTTGCACGATGCTGCTCGGCAGGAATTGCGGAATGCCGATCGCGCCCGTGTACGAGCCGAGCACCGTGGTCGGATCGATTTGCGAATCGCGCGTCCAGACCAGGTAGTCTTCGAGATTCTTGCGGAAGGTCGCCTGGCGATCCGCGCGATTGGCTGTGGCCGGGTAATCGAAGCTGAGCGTGGTCAGCGCATCGAGCACGCGGAAATTGCCCATGAAGCGGCCATAAATCGTCTCCACGCCGATGAATGCCGACGATCACCTCCGGCGGCACGCCGAACTCTTCGTACGCGCGTTGCAGCGTGGCCTGGTTCGCACGCCAGAAGCGCACGCCCGCGTTGATGCGGACCGGGTCGAGAAAGCGCGACTGATACACGCGCCAGTTCTTGACCGTGGGCGACGGCGACGGCGTCACGAGCTTGACCGCGGTCGCCGAATAGCTCACGCCGGCAAACAGGGCGTGCAGCGCGGACGGATCGAAGTCGTAGCGCGCGACCATGTCGTTGATGAACACGTTGACGTCGGGATTGTTCGCGTAGCGCTGCGGGATGATCTCTTCTTCGAAAGTCTGCCCTTGCTGCGTTGCCGGTTGCGGCTGGCTTTGCGCGACCAGTACCGGCGGCTTCTTGCCGACGCTTTGCGCGACGGCCGGACTGGTTGCCATGAACATGCACGATGCGACGGACAATGCGGCGGCCAGCGTGCTGATGCGTAGCCGGTTTCGTGCGGACAGAGCAAGCTTGACGGTCATAGTGTGCAAGGAGGCAGAGCGAAAGAGACAGGGGAAAATGGTTCGGGGCAGTATACCCGACGCCTTCTGCAACCGCGCGGAACAACCGTCGACAGCACCTCGACAGCGCCGTCAGCGGCGACGTTCACCGCGACGTCGTGTGGTAACTTGATAAATGTTGGCGCGCCGAGGGCGCGCGCCCCTGGATGGAGACACGCAGCGCGCGCTGCGAAGGCGCCGCGCCGCAGAAGAGAACCATGGCAACAGGCTTTTATTCCCACGCCGACTGTCTGCTGCACGACATGGGGCAATGGCATCCCGAATGCCCGGCGCGTCTGCAGGCAATCGAAGATCAACTGATCGCAAGCCGCATCGACTCGCTGATCGAGCGCGAGTCGCCGCCGCTCGCCGACGAAGCCGCGCTGCTGCGCGTGCATACGCAGGCGCATGTCGATTACATCCGCAGCCGGTCGCCCGCTGAGGGCATCGCCGAGATCGATCCGGACACGACGATGAATCCGCATACCTGGCAGGCCGCGTTGCGCGCGGCGGGTGCCGCGGTCGCCGCGACCGACGCGGTGATCGAAGGCCGTTACGACAATGCGTTTTGCAGCGTGCGCCCGCCGGGTCATCATGCGGAGCCGGCGCGCGCGATGGGCTTCTGCTTCTTCAACAACGTCGCGATCGCCGCGCGTCACGCGCTCGACGTGCACGGCATGCAGCGTGTCGCGATCATCGACTTCGACGTGCATCACGGCAACGGCACCGAGGCGGCCTTTTCGGGCGATTCGCGTGTGCTGATGTGCAGCATCTTCCAGCATCCGTTCTATCCGTTCACCGGCGCCGACAACCAGGCGCCGAACATGTGCAACGTGCCGATGCCGGCGCGCTCGAAAGGCATGGCGGTGCGCGAGGCGGTCGATATGCTGTGGCTGCCGCGCCTGCACGAGTTCAAGCCGGAGATGCTCTTCATCTCGGCGGGCTTCGACGCGCATCGCGAAGACGACCTCGGCAACATGGGGCTCGTCGAAGACGATTACGCGTGGATCACCGATCAGATGCGCGAGATCGCGAAGCGCTATGCGCGTGGGCGGATCGTCAGTTGTCTGGAAGGCGGGTACAACCTGTCGGCGCTTGGGCGCAGCGTGGTTGCGCATGTGCGGTCGCTGGCGGGAATCTGAGCCGGGTTCGTGCGCGAATGCAACGAGAGCAAAGAGGGAGCCGAACATGAACGCCGACGCCGCGCACAACACCTCACTCGTCGAGGTCGAACACGACGCATACGGCGTCAAAGGCGTCGTGAGTCTGACGATGAACCGGCCCGACGCTTTCAACGCACTCTCCGAAGCGTTGCTCGACGCGTTGCAGGACGCGTTGAGCGAGATCGCCCAATCCAGCGACGCGCGCGTGGTCGTGATCGCCGCAGCGGGCCGCGCGTTCTGCGCGGGGCACGATCTGAAGGAGATGCGCGCGGCGCCGTCGCTGGCGTATTACCAGGCGCTCTTCGCGCGCTGCACGAAACTGATGCTGACGATCCAGCGGCTGCCGCAACCGGTGATCGCGCGAGTGCAGGGCCTGGCAACCGCGGCCGGCTGTCAGCTTGTCGCGATGTGCGATCTGGCGGTCGCGGCGGATACCGCGCGCTTTGCCGTGTCAGGCGTGAACCTTGGGTTGTTCTGCGCGACGCCTTCGGTGCCGCTATCGCGCAATCTGTCGCGCAAGGCGGCGCTCGAAATGCTGCTCACCGGTGACTTCATCGATGCCACCCAGGCGAAGCAGCAGGGCCTCGTGAATCGCGTCGTGCCGTTAGACGCGCTCGATGCGGAGCTGGCCAGGCTCGCCACCAGCATCTGCACGAAACCGGTCGAAGCGGTGAGCGCGGGCAAAGGGCTGTTCTATCGTCAGCTCGAGATGGGGATTGAAGCGGCGTATCAACTCGCCGGTCAGACGATGGCCTGCAACATGATGGACGAGTCCGCGCTGGAAGGCGTGCAGGCGTTCATCGACAAACGCCCGCCGGACTGGAAGCGCTGAACCGCGTTCGCTGCTACGTCGCGCGAGCGTAGCGGTCACAGCTCCGCAACAGCGTCCCCGGTGCTCACGCATACGCTCACGCCCGGACCAGCCGTCTCTCGATCCAGTCGATCAACGCACCGATCACCCGGTCCCGATCCATATCGTTCATCGTTTCGTGATAACTGCCTTCGTGCAGCGTCAGCGTTTTGTCCGGCGACCCCGCGTGCTGGCCGAACGCGCGGCTGCCTTCGGGCTCGGTCAGTTTGTCCTCGGTGCCGTGAAACACGAGCAGCGGCATGCGCAGCGCCGCCCGTCCACGTTCGATGCGCGCCATCGCCAGCAGCAACTCCGCGCCGGTGCGCGCCGGGATCGCGCCGTGATGCACGAGCGGATCGTTGCGATTGGCGTTCACCACCGGCTGAAGACGCGACAGCAATGCGGCGTCGATTTTCATCGCCGGGAAGCCGGGGTAGAGGCGGCTGATGAGCTGGCTTAGCTTGAGCATCCAGCCAGGCACGTCGCGCCCGGGCGCGAGTGCCGGGCTCGACAGAATCAGGCCGTTCAGACGGCGGCCCGTCGCTTCGAGCCGGTCGATCGCGTAGAGCGCGGCGACCGCGCCACCCATGCTATGTCCCATCAGGAAGAGCGGGACGCAACTTTGCGCTGCCTCGTCGAGCAGAGCCTGGGTGTCCAGCAGATAGTCGTCGAAACGCTTCACGTACGCCCGCTTGCCGGGCGCATGACCGTGACCGCGCAGATCGATTGCGACCAGCTCGATGCCGACCGCGTTCAGCCGTCCGGCCAGCGCGGCGTATCGTCCGGCGTGCTCGGCGAGACCGTGCACCAGCGCGACGGTGGCGCGCGTTTGTCCAACGGCTGGCCAGCGGTACAGCGGCAGATTCACGCCGTCGGCCGTCGTCACCAACGAGCGCGCCAGCACGGCAGCGCTTCGGCCCACGTTGACGCCGCTCGGGCGCGCAGTGCTGTTGCTGCTTGAGCGATTCGGGGATGTCTCCATGGTGGCGGCGTATCCTGATTTTGGGTGGCCCGATCATAGTCGCAGTCGCGCTAGATGCGCGAACATCTCGTCCCTGGCGTCCCTCTAATGCTCACAGGTTATGAAAAGATCGGAATTGATTATTAAAGGGAATGTCGGCGCTGCGGTAGAATTGCCGCCTCAAATCCCAATAAAAGCAACGGCGGCCGCTTGTCGGGAGCGTACAACGCTCGCGGACAGACCCCGCCGTTTCGTTTTTCCATGATCGAAATACGCAATGTTTCCCAGCGCTTCGCTGGGCCCCGGGGCTGGGTCGAGGCGCTGCACAACGTCAATCTGTCGATCCCGGCAGGCGAGGTGTTCGGCATCATTGGCCGCAGCGGTGCGGGCAAGAGTACGCTCGTGCGCACTATCAACCTGCTGACGCGCCCGTCCGAAGGCAATATCGTCGTCAACGGACGCGATCTGACCACGCTGCCCGCCGCGCAATTGCGCGAGGCGCGCCGCGAGATCGGCATGATCTTCCAGCATTTCAACCTGCTGTCGTCGCGTACCGTGTATGAGAACGTCGCGTTGCCGCTCGAACTCGCCGGCATGAAGCGCGATGAGATCGAAGCCAATGTGCTGCCGCTGCTCGACCTGGTTGGCCTGTCGGCGCAGAAAGATCGCTATCCGGCGCAGATCAGCGGTGGACAGAAGCAGCGCGTCGGCATTGCGCGCGCGCTTGCGAGCAAGCCGAAAGTGCTGCTCTCCGACGAAGCGACGTCCGCGCTCGACCCCGAAACCACCCGGGCGATTCTGGAACTGCTCAAGCGCATCAATCGCGAACTGAATCTGACCATCGTGCTGATCACGCACCAGATGGACGTGATCAAGCAGGTCTGCGACCGCGTCGCCGTGCTGGACGCGGGCCGGGTGGTCGAAGAGGGCAAGGTGATCGATGTGTTCCTGCAACCGCATCATGAAGTCACGCGCGCGCTGATCGGCGACGTGATCGCGCAGGAGCTGCCGCCGGCCATGAAGGCGCGCGTCGCCGAACGTCTGAAGACGGGCAGCGGCCACTTGCTGCGCCTCGCGTTCACCGGCTCCGGCGTCGATCAGCCGATTCTGTCGGAGACGATTCGCCGCTACGAACTCGACTTCAACATCCTGCACGGCCAGATCGACGAGATCCAGGGGCAGGCGTTCGGCTCGCTCGCGGTGCTCGCGGGCGGCGAACCGGCGAAGGTGGCGCAGGCGCTGACGTATCTGCGTGAACAGGGTGTGGTGGTGGAGGAGCTCTCGCATGTTGAGTGAAATGTTCGATATGTTCGTCCAGTCGTTCTGGGAAACGCTCGTGATGGTGGGCATTTCCGGACTGGTCGGCGCTCTGGTGGGTTTGCCGCTCGGCGTGTTGCTGTATCTGACCGACCGTCAGGGCGTGCTGGAAAATGTCGCGCTGAATCGCGTGATGGGCGTGGTCGTCAACGCGGTTCGTTCGACGCCGTTCATCATTCTGCTGGTCGCGGTGATTCCGTTCACGCGTCTGGTGGTGGGTTCGTCGATCGGGACGGCTGCGGCCGTCGTGCCGCTGACTATCGCCGCCGCGCCGTTCATCGCGCGTCTGGTCGAAACCGCGCTGCGCGAGGTGGATCGCGGGCTGATCGAAGCCGCGCAGGCGATGGGCGCGACCACCAGCCAGATCGTTTTCAAGGTGCTGCTGCCGGAATCGTTGCCGGGCGTGGTCGCCGGTTTGACGATCACGTTCGTGTCGCTGGTCGGCTATTCGGCGATGGCCGGTGCGATCGGTGGCGGCGGTCTCGGCGACCTCGGCATTCGCTACGGTTATCAGCGCTTCCTGCCGGAAGTGATGCTGACGGTCGTGGTGATCCTGATCGTGTTCGTGCAACTCGTGCAGTCGTTCGGGGACTGGCTCGTGCGTCGTCTGAGCCATAAATAAATCAACAAGGGTTATCGGAACCCGCTAAAGAGCCACTCGGAAAGGTCCATCATGCAACGTCGTTTCATTCTCAAACTGGCCGCCACGCTCGGTGCTGCGTCGCTGTTCGCGACGGCGGCCCACGCCGACGACTCGATCAAGGTCGGCGTCACCGGCGGTCCGCATGCGCAGATCATGGAAGTCGTGAAGACGGTGGCGGCGAAGAACGGCCTGAACATCAAGATCGTCGAATTCTCCGACTACGTGCAGCCGAACGCGGCGCTTGCCGGCGGCGATCTCGACGCGAACAGCTACCAGCACGACCCGTACTTGCAGGCGCAGGTCAAGGACCGCGGCTATAAGCTGATCCGTATCGCTGACACGGTCACGTACCCGATGGGCGTCTATTCGAAGAAAGTGAAGACGCTCGCCGAATTGCAGCCGGGCGCGAAGATCGCGGTGCCGAACGACCCGACCAACGGCGGCCGCGCTCTGCTGTTGCTGCAAAAGCTCGGTCTGCTGAAGCTGCGCGCCGACGCGGGTTTGAAGGCGACGCCGCTCGACATCGTCGACAACCCGAAGAAGCTGAAGATCGTCGAACTCGACGCCGCGCAAATTCCGCGCTCGCTGAACGACGTGGACGCCGCCGCCATCAACACGAACTTTGCGATGGAAGCCGGTTTGAAGCCAAAGCAGGACGCAATCGCGATCGAAGACCCGAAAGGTCCGTACGTGAACATCATCGCGATCCGCGAAGCGGACCGGAACAAGCCGTGGGTGGCCAAGCTGGTCGCGGCGTATCATTCGCCGGAAGTGAAGCAGTTTATCGACAGCAAGTTCGGCGGATCGGTGATCACCGCCTGGTAAGCCGGCGGCTTATCGACGTGGCAAAAGACGCAGCAGACAAGACGGCAATGCGAAATTAGAGTCAAAAGTCGGGACCCGGGGTTGTCGCCCGGGTTTTTTCGAGATTAAAATAGAACGACCGTTCGATATTGCCGTCACGCCACTGAGGAGCGATATCCTCCTGCTAGAGCGCCCGCGACAAGGCTGTCATGAAGGCAGTCGTTATAATGATCGTTGGGTTGACGTATTCGTAACTTTGGAGCGTGTGCATGAAAATCCTGGTGCCAGTCAAGCGAGTGGTCGATTACAACGTGAAAGTCCGGGTGAAGTCGGACGGCACGGGCGTCGACATCGCGAACGTGAAGATGTCGATGAATCCGTTCGACGAAATCGCGGTGGAAGAAGCCGTGCGTCTGAAGGAAGCGGGCGTGGCGACCGAAGTGATCGCCGTGTCGTGCGGCGTCACGCAATCGCAGGAAACGCTGCGCACGGCGCTGGCGATCGGCGCGGATCGCGCGATCCTGATCGAGTCGAATGAAGAACTGCAGCCGCTGGCGGTCGCCAAGCTGCTGAAGGCGCTGGTCGACAAGGAACAGCCGCAACTGGTCATTCTCGGCAAGCAGGCCATCGACGACGATTCGAACCAGACCGGCCAGATGCTGGCCGCGCTGGCTGATCTGCCGCAGGCGACGTTCGCGTCGAAGGTGGTCGTTGCCGACGGCAAGGCTACGGTGTCGCGCGAAGTGGACGGCGGTGCTGAAACGCTGTCGCTGACGCTGCCCGCTGTGGTCACGACCGATCTGCGCCTGAACGAGCCGCGCTACGTGACGCTGCCGAACATCATGAAGGCGAAGAAAAAGCCGCTGGAAACGATCAAGCCGGAAGACCTCGGCGTTGATGTCACGCCGCGCCTGAAGACGCTGAAAGTCGTCGAGCCGCCGAAGCGCTCCGCCGGTGTGAAGGTGCCGGACGTGAAGACGCTGGTCGAGAAGCTGAAGACCGAAGCCAAGGTGCTGTAAGGGAGACGGACGAAATGACGAATCTGGTAATTGCAGAACACGACAACGCGTCGATCAAGGCCGCGACGCTGAACACGATTGCAGCGGCGCAGAAGATTGGCGGCGATATTCACGTGCTGGTGGCGGGTCACAACGCGCAGGCTGCGGCGGATGCGGCCGCGAAGATTGCAGGCGTGTCGAAGGTGCTGCTGGCCGACGCGCCGCAACTCGCAGCGGGTCTCGCGGAAAACGTCGAAGCGACGGTGCTGAACATCGCGAAGGACTACACGCACATCCTCGCGCCGGCGACCGCTTACGGCAAGAACATCGCGCCGCGTATCGCCGCGAAGCTCGACGTCGCGCAGATCAGCGACATCACCGCCGTGGATTCCGCCGACACGTTCGAGCGCCCGATCTACGCGGGCAACGCGATCGCGACGGTGCAATCGGCTGATCCGATCAAGGTCATCACGGTGCGCTCGACCGGCTTCGACGCGGTCGCGGCCGAAGGCGGCAGCGCAGCGGTCGAGAAGATCGAAGCCGCAGCCGACAGCGGCATCTCGCAGTTCGTGAGCCGTGAAGTGACGAAGCTGGATCGTCCGGAACTGACGTCGGCGAAGATCATCGTCTCGGGTGGCCGCGGTCTGGGCAACGGCGAGAACTACACGCAAGGTTCTGGAGCCGCTGGCCGACAAGCTCGACGCAGCGCTCGGCGCATCGCGCGCAGCCGTCGACGCGGGCTTCGTGCCGAACGACTATCAGGTCGGCCAGACCGGCAAGATCGTCGCGCCGCAACTGTACGTCGCGGTCGGCATCTCGGGTGCGATCCAGCATCTGGCCGGGATGAAGGACTCGAAGGTGATCGTCGCGATCAACAAGGACCCGGAAGCGCCGATTTTCAGCGTCGCCGATTACGGTCTGGTGGGCGATCTGTTCACGGTCGTGCCGGAACTGGTTAGCGAACTCGGCTAATCGTTATCGTGGCACCGAAGCGCCGTAGCGTCGAATATAAGGCGTCTGGCAGCACATGAAGGGCGCAGGACCGATCAAGTCCAGCGCCCTTTTTTATATCAAGGCAGGAGGAGAACCGAAATGAGCTATACGGCGCCCATCAAGGACATGCTGTTCGTGATGAAAGAACTGGCCGGTCTCGAAGATATCGCGACACTGCCGGGCTTCGAAGACGCGAACCTGGACACGGCGCAGGCCGTGCTCGAAGAATCGGCGAAACTGTGCGGCGAAGTGCTGGCGCCGTTGAACGTCGAGGGCGATCGCAATCCGAGTAGCTGGAAGGACGGCGTGGTCACGGCCACGCCCGGCTTCAAGGAAGCGTTCCGGCAGTTCGCCGAAGGCGGCTGGCAAGGCGTGCAGCATCCGCTCGACTACGAAGGCCAGGGTCTGCCGAAGCTGATCGCGACGCCTTGCGTCGAAATGCTGAACGCGTCGAACCTGTCCTTCGCGCTGTGCCCGCTGTTGACCGATGGCGCGATCGAGGCGCTGCTCACCGCCGGCACCGAAGCGCAGAAGCAAACCTACGTGCCGAAGCTGATTTCCGGCGAATGGACCGGCACGATGAACCTGACCGAGCCGCAAGCCGGCTCCGATCTCGCGCTCGTGCGCACGCGCGCCGAGCCGCAGGGCGACGGTTCGTTCAAGGTGTTCGGCACCAAGATTTTCATCACGTGGGGCGAGCACGACATGGCGAAGAACATCGTCCATCTCGTGCTGGCGCGCACGCCGGACGCGCCCGAAGGCGTGAAGGGCATTTCGCTGTTCATCGTGCCGAAGTTTCTGGTCAACGAAGACGGCTCGCTCGGCGAGCGCAACGACGTGCATTGCGTGTCGATCGAACACAAGCTCGGCATCAAGGCGAGCCCGACAGCGGTGCTGCAATTCGGCGATCACGGCGGCGCGATCGGTCATCTGATCGGCGAAGAAAATCGCGGCCTCGAGTACATGTTCATCATGATGAATGCGGCGCGTTTCGCGGTGGGCATGCAGGGCGTCGGCGTGTCGGACCGCGCGTACCAGAAGGCGGTTGCGTATGCGAAAGATCGCGTGCAAAGCCGTCCCGTGGATGGCTCCGCCAAGCAGTCGGTCGCGATCATCCAGCATCCGGACGTGCGCCGCATGCTGGCGACGATGCGCGTCGCTGACCGAGGCGCTCGCGTGCGCTGGCGTATGTGGCCGCAGCGCATTGCGACATCGCGCACCGGCATCGCGGACGAAGCAACGCGCGCCGAACATCAGGCGATCTACGAATACCTCGTGCCGATCGTGAAGGGCTGGAGCACCGAGCTGTCGATCGATGTGACGAGCCTCGGCGTGCAGGTGCATGGCGGCATGGGCTTCATCGAAGAGACGGGCGCTGCGCAGTACTACCGCGACGCGCGCATTCTGCCGATCTACGAAGGCACGACCGCGATTCAGGCGAACGACCTGATCGGCCGCAAGACCTTGCGCGACGGCGGCAAAGTGGCGAAGGCGCTGCTCGCGGGCGTGGCTGAGACGGTCGAGGCGCTGGGTTCGCAACAAGGCGCCGGCGTTCGATTCGATGAAGAAGTATCTGGCGCAAGGTCATCGCTCGTTGAGCGCGGTGGTCGATTTCGTCGTGGCGAATACGAAGAGCGATCCGAATGCGGTGTTTGCCGGCAGCGTGCCGTATCTGAAGCTGGCGGGCGTGGTGCTGGGCGGCTGGCAGATGGCGCGTGCGTTGCTCGTGGCGGCCCAGAAGCGCGACGAAGATCCGTCGTTCTATGGCGCGAAGATCGCGACCGCGCAGTTCTACGCGGAGCATGTGTTGCCGCAGGCGTCGGCGCTCGAGGCGTCGATTGTCAGCGCGAAGGGTGGCGAGAGCGTGCTGGCGCTGTCGGCAGATCAGTTCTGATCTTTCACAAATTGCGGTCGGATCTTTCGGGCCGAATTTGGCCTGAAAACGAAAACGGCGCCTCGAATATGAGGCGCCGTTTTTTGTTGCCGCGGCGCTTTTGAGCGTCAGTCGATGTCAGGCATAAGCCGGGCGATGCGCGCCGCCCGTCTCGCCAAGGTAACGATGCACCGACAGATCGTCCGCCTTGATCGCCGGTTGCTTGCCCGACATCACATCAGCCAGCAACTGGCCCGACCCGCACGACATGGTCCAGCCAAGCGTACCGTGGCCGGTGTTCAGGAACAGGTTCGCACCGGCGTGCGGCCGACGATCGGCGTGCCGTCCGGCGTCATCGGACGCAAGCCGGTCCAGAAGGTGGCCTTCGACGTATCGCCGCCGCCGGGGAAGAGATCGTTCACGCACAGTTCCAGCGTGTCGCGACGCGCCTGGCGCAGCGATTTGTCGAAGCCGACAATTTCCGCCATGCCGCCGACACGAATCCGGTCATCGAAACGCGTGATCGCAATCTTGTACGTCTCGTCGAGCACCGTGGACACCGGCGCGGCTGCCTCGTTGACGATCGGCGCAGTGATCGAATAACCCTTCAGCGGGTAAACCGGAATCTTCACCAGGCCCGACAGGAACTGCGTCGAATACGAACCGAGCGCAACCACGAAGGAATCCGCGCGAACCAATTCTGCGCCGCACTGCACGCCGGCGATACGGTCGCCCGCCATCGCGAGCGCGTCGATCGGCGTGTTGTAGCGGAATTTGACGCCCAGCTCTTCGGCCAATGCTGCAAGGCGCGTGGTGAACATCTGGCAGTCACCGGTTTCGTCGCCCGGCAGACGCAGGCCGCCGGTCAGCTTATGCGACACCGCCGCCAGCGCGGGCTCAGCCTGAGCAAGCTCAGCCGCTGACAAAAGCTCGTAGGGGACATTAGCTTCTTTCAACACGGCGATGTCTTTTGCCGCGCCGTCGAACTGCTGTTGGGTACGGAACACCTGAAGCGTGCCGCCCGTGCGTCCTTCGTATTGAATGCCGGTCTCCGCGCGCAGTGCCTGCAGACAGTCGCGGCTGTATTCAGCAAGCCGCACCATCCGGCCCTTGTTCACCGCATAGCGCGACGACGTGCAGTTCTGCAGCATCTGCCACATCCATTGCAATTGAAATTGCGTGCCGTCGAGGCGAATCGCGAGCGGCGCATGTTTCTGGAACATCCACTTGACGGCCTTCAGCGGCACGCCGGGCGCGGCCCACGGCGACGCGTAACCCGGCGAAATCTGCCCGGCGTTCGCGAAACTGGTTTCGAGCGCAGGGCCGGCTTCGCGGTCGATCACGGTGACTTCATGGCCAGCACGGGCAAGGTAATACGCGCTCGTGACTCCGACAACGCCACTGCCCAGGACGACGACTCGCATAGCTGCTCCAGGTATTCAAGAAAGTTTGAAGGGCGGTGCGTCCGTCGATTCGTTGGAATTTTCCGACTAACGTTGATTCACGAGGTGTAACGCGAACCGTCCAGTGTTAATCGCTATACTATTAACAGTCAGGTAGGTTTTGTTATTGTATTTTCAGAATTTTCAGCAAAAACACCATGCGAACACAGCGCCAACCGATCCGCGCACTCGACAAGCTCGATCACAAGATTCTGCGGCTCCTGCAGCAGGATGGCCGGATGGCCATGAAAGACCTCGCGGAGCAGGTCGGGCTGTCGGTCACGCCATGCATCGAGCGCGTCAAGCGAATGGAGCGCGACGGCGTGATCACCGGCTACCACGCGCGCGTGAACCCGGCCGAGTTGGGCGCGGCGCTGCTGGTGTTCGTCGAGATCACACTGGACCACAAGAGCGGCAACATGTTCGACCAGTTCCGGCGGGAGGTTCAGAAGATTCCCGAGGTGCTGGAGTGTCATCTCGTGTCAGGCGATTTCGACTATCTGATCAAGGCGCGCATCGGCGAAATGGCGGACTACCGGAAGCTGCTCGGCGACATCCTGCTGCAGTTGCCCGGCGCGGTGCAGTCGAAAAGCTATGTGGTGATGGAGGAAATCAAGGAAACGCTGACCATCGCCGTAGGAGACTGAGTCGCGTTCTGCAATTTGGGGTCACGCTCGACAAATGCCGTAAACACTGTATATTCATACAGGTATTTGGCGCCTTTTCTGTTTTCGTGCGACTTCAACCGTGACCGACTCCGACCCTCGCTTCGTTCAGGAATTTCCGATTGCTTCGCCCACGGCTCGTAAGGGGCGGGGCGCAGTGACGAATTTGCAAGGGCGCTACGAAGTCGATCAGCGCGAGGTTGTGGACGACGGCTGGCTGCACGTTGTGGAAGGAGAGGGTGACGAGCCCAAAGTCTTGCGTACGCAGATTTTCGAAGAGCGGGCCAAGACTATTCTCACGCGCAATTCGTCGCCAGATATTCCGTTTGGCGTGTCGTTGAATCCGTATCGTGGTTGCGAGCACGGCTGCATATATTGCTTCGCGCGACCCACGCATAGCTATCTGGGGCTGTCGCCGGGGCTCGATTTCGAAAGCCGCATCTACGCAAAAATCAACGCGCCCGAATTGCTTGAACGGGAGTTGTCGAAGAAGTCGTATGTGCCGGAGCCGATTGCACTGGGCGTCAACACCGACGCCTGGCAACCTGCCGAACGCGACCTCCGGCTCACACGCCGGGTGGTCGAGGTGCTCGCCGAGCGTAACCATCCATTTGCGGCGATCACCAAGTCATCGCTGATCGAGCGCGATATCGACGTGCTCGCTCCAATGGCCGCGCGCGGGCAGTTCATGGCGGCGATTACGATCACTACGCTGGACGCGGAGATTGCGCGAACGCTCGAACCGCGCGCGGCGACGCCGTCTCGCCGCTTGCGTACTATCCGCACGTTGAGCGAGGCGGGCATTCCGGTCGGCGTCAGCATTGCGCCGGTGATCCCGTTCGTCACCGAGCCGGACATGGAGCGCGTGCTCGAAGCCTGCGCGGAAGCAGGGGCCAGCAATGCGAGCTATATCGTGCTGCGATTGCCGTGGGAAGTCGCACCGTTGTTCAAGGATTGGCTTGCCGCGCACTTTCCCGACCGCGCCGACCGTGTGATGAGCCGCGTGCGCGATATGCGGGGCGGCAAAGACTACGACTCGAACTTCTCCACGCGAATGAAGGGAGAAGGTTTGTGGGCGGATCTGCTCAGGCAGCGATTTCATCAAGCGGTGCGCCGTTTGGGACTGAATCGGCGCGACCGCGGCATTCTCGATATGTCGCACTTTCGCCGGATCGAGCCGTCCAGGCGCTGAGGAACCGGTGCGGGTCAATCCGCAAATGAATCTGTTCTAGTGCGACGTCAAGATGCCGCTCGTTACTGGGAGAGCTCTTTGGCCGCCTCGACCTGAGCTTCGAAATAGGTTTGGAACGTAATGGCGAGGGCGGTCATCAGAAGAAACGCGCCGATTAGCAGCGAAAAGATCACCACGAAGATGACCGTCCAGCCGGATTGGCTTTTTTGTTGGGTGTGCGCATTGAACTGCGCATCCCATTTTTCATCCGGACGCAGCCCGTAGACTATTGCGGCAAGAAATGCAGAGAGCACGGAGACGGTGCCGAAAAACGCCAGCACCCAGCCTGGTATCGAGGCGCGTTCGCTCGCGATCAGCAGCAAGACGCCGGGAATGCCCAACAGTGTGCCGACCACATGCGCCCATCCGTAAAAGTCGCGTCTGCCATACAGATAGAAACGGTGAGCGCCGAGGCTGCCCACGAAGAACGCCAGCGCGGCGGTAATCGTCTTGGATCTGAAGCGCGTGGAAGCTCGAAACCAGGGTGGACATGGAGGCGTGGGCAGAGTGACAGGTGGTCGAAAGGAGTGGCTCACCCGTTCGGCGTGGACCGACGCGCATTCTACGCCCGCCGGGTGGCGGCGGTCACATGCCGGGTGCGATAGGCGGTAGTGGATGTGGCGAATGTCGTTTGCGAGGTTGTT
Organism: uncultured beta proteobacterium; assembly: GCA_963800185.1. Taxonomy (GTDB): domain Bacteria; phylum Pseudomonadota; class Gammaproteobacteria; order Burkholderiales; family Burkholderiaceae; genus Paraburkholderia. The sequence goes on from CAWCZW010000001.1 coordinate 21,664, forward strand.
GCGCAGTCAGGTCGATTCAGCGAGACAGCCGGAGCGGGGTGCCTCGTCGTCGGGACCGTCAGGACTAAGGCGCCCCGTATGTCACGCGATAAATCGCGCCGGCGTAATCGTCGCTGATCAGCAATGAGCCATCGGGCAGCGGCAATACGTCGGCGGGGCGGCCCCATACGTTTTCGCCTGGCTGGAGCCATCCTTCGGCAAAGACTTCCTGATGCGCATTGCCGCCGTCCGGGTCCGTGATGACGCGTACGACGCGATAACCGACTTTTTTGCTGCGATTCCACGAGCCGTGCTCGGCGATGAAGATGTTGTTCTTATAGGCTGGCGGAAACATCGAGCCGGTATAGAAGCGCATGCCCAATGCGGCAACATGCGCGCCGAGTTGGACCACCGGAGCGGTAAATGCGCTGCACGGATGATCCTTGCCGAACTCAGGGTCGGGCGTGTCGCCGCCGTGGCAATACGGAAAGCCGAAGTCCATCCCGGCCCGCGGCGCGCGGTTGAGCTTGTCGTCAGGCGCATCGTCGCCCATTTCGTCGCGGCCGTTGTCGGTGAACCACAGCTCGTGCGTCACGTGGATGCCACGCGAATCCGACGGAATTGCGAATGCCGCGCGCGACGACTTCGTAATGACTGCCGTCTGGGTCCATGCGGCCGATCAACCCGAATTTGTTGCGGTCTTTCAGGCAGACGTTGCAGGGTGCGCCCTGTGGCACGTATAGCTTGCCGTCCGGGCCGAAGGCGATGAATTTCCAGCCGTGATGCGTTTCCGTAGGCAATGTGTCGATAACGACGGCAGGCTGCGGCGGATCGTTCAGGTGCGCGTCGATTGCATCGAAGCGCAGTATTTTCGATACCGCCGAGACATAAAGCGCTCCATCCCGCCACGCCACGCCGGCTGGACTTTGCAGGCCTGAAGCGATCACGTGCCGGGCCGTCACGCGACCGTCTCGTAATTCGAGCGCGTAGACATGCCCGTCAAGGCTGCCTATATAAAGAATGCCTTTCGGCGAGAGCGCCATGGCGCGTGCACTCGGCACGGCGTCTGACAGAACCTCTATATGAAAGCCCGAGGGCAACTTGATACGCTCGACCGGTGGCGCGGCAAACGCCGCCAATGCGTGTACAGCGGCCAGCGATGCCGTAGCGCAGCGCAAAATCCGACCGCGCGACGTGCGATGGAGCGAAGCGAACCGCACGAAAAAGAGAAAAAAGGCGAGCAAAAACGCAGTCGATGGCGGCAGTTTCACGAGCGCTCCGTCAAGTAATTCGGGCGTTTGAGCGCGGTCCGGGACCTTCGTCTGGATGGCCGGCACGACGCGGTCTCTCAGTTTATCGCCGTAAGTGTTTGTTATGGCGTCGGTTTCCCGCTATAATCGCGTGTTTCAGTCGTTCCGAACCCCGGTTTTCAAGGATTCTAGTATGGTCATCATCCGCTTGGCTCGTGGCGGCTCCAAGAAGCGCCCGTTCTACAACATCGTCGCAACCGATTCGCGTAACCGTCGTGACGGCCGCTTCATCGAGCGCGTTGGTTTCTACAACCCGGTCGCTACGAAGGGCGAAGCCCTGCGTATCGCTCAGGATCGCCTGACGTACTGGCAAGGCGTTGGCGCACAACTGTCGCCGACCGTCGAGCGTCTCGTGAAAGAAGCGCAAAAGGCGCAGCCGGCTGCTTAATGGTAGCTAGCATGCGTATCGTCGTCGGTTCGGCCGGCGGCTCGCGCAGCTTGCGTGAGCAGTCCGATGCGCGAGTTGTTTTACTGAAGCAGACGTCGAAGCTGGCAGCGAGGTGTTCTTATGTCTGAACGTGATTCCGGCAGTTCAGGTCGCGTGAAGGCAAAGGCGGCAGTTCCGCGCGCGAAGACGTCTGATCAGGCGCCGTTCGGTGCATTCGTCCGCAAGCCGGTCGAGCGAGCCGAAGGCAAGGCGAAAGTCAGTGCTGCAAACGCTGGTTCCGCTGCGGCAGAAATGCGCACGGAAACAGTGGAAAGCTGGCCTGCCGACGCGGTCGAGGTCGGCGCAATCGTCGACGCTTACGGCCTCAAAGGCTGGGTCAAGGTAGCTGCGCATGCAGATGCCGGGCATGGCGGCGACGCGTTGCTGAGCGCGAAGCGCTGGTGGCTTTTAAAAGGCCACGAGCGCAAATCGGCGCCGTCCTTGCAGGCGAAAACGCATAGCGACAGTGTGGTTGCCCATCTGGGCGGCGTGGCTGACCGTGATGTGGCGCTGGCACTGCGCGGCACCCGGGTTTATATCAGCCGCAGCGAATTTCCGGCTCTCGAAGCCGACGAATTCTACTGGGTCGACCTGCTCGGCCTGGATGTGGTGAACGTTGCCGGAGTCAATCTCGGCAAGGTTGCAGACATGATCGACAACGGTGCGCATTCGGTGATGCGCGTCGAATATCCGGCTACTGACAAAAGCGGCAAGCCGGTTGCCGGCGAGCGCTTGATCCCGTTCGTCGGCGTCTTTGTCAAAACGGTGGATCAGGCGGCGAAGCAGATTACCGTCGAATGGGAAGCCGATTACTAAATCATTCGCTGAACGGAGAGAGCGATGCAGTTCGATGTCGTGACGCTCTTTCCTGACATGTTCCGCGCGCTGACCGACTGGGGTATCACCAGTCGAGCCGCGAAGCAGGAGCGCTATGGGTTGCGTACGTGGAATCCGCGCGATTTCACCACCGACAACTACCGCACAATCGACGATCGCCCGTACGGCGGCGGCCCCGGCATGGTTATGCTGGCGAGGCCGCTGGAAGACGCGATCGGCGCCGCGAAAGCGGCGCAGGCGGAGCAGGGCATCGGCGCGTCGCGCGTCGTGATGATGTCGCCGCAAGGCGCCACGTTGAATCACGATCGTGTCATGCAGTTCGCTGCCGAGCCCGGTCTGATCCTGTTGTGCGGGCGCTACGAAGCGATCGATCAGCGTTTGCTCGACCGTGTCGTCGACGAAGAAGTCAGTCTTGGCGACTTCGTTCTGTCGGGCGGCGAATTGCCCGCCATGGCGTTGATGGATGCGGTCGTGCGCCAGTTGCCCGGCGTGCTGAACGACTCGCAGTCGGCGGTGCAGGACAGCTTTGTCGACGTGCTGCTGGATTGTCCGCATTACACGCGTCCCGAGGAATACGACGGCGTGCGTGTGCCCGATGTGCTGCTCGGCGGCCATCATGAGGAAATCGAAGCGTGGCGTCGGCGTGAAGCCTTGCGCAACACGTTGAACAAGCGGCCCGATCTGATCGTGAAGGCCAGAAAGAACAAGATGTTGAGCCGTGCCGACGAGGCATGGCTTACGAGTCTCGCGAAGGAAGAGTCGAAGGCGTAAAGCCGCCGGTCTTTCGAGCGGACACCAGGCGGCGCCGCACATGCGTGTACGGCGCCAGATGTGAACCCATCCTCTATCGGGGCCGTAGCCAGGCGCAACAGGAAACTCGGCGTGAGGCAGGTACGAACGCCGACAAGATGGATCTAGGAGTCAGTGATGAATCTGATTGCAAAACTCGAGCAGGAAGAAATCGCGCGCGCCCTCGGCGAGAAGACCATCCCCGAATTCGCCCCCGGCGATACGGTGATCGTCAGCGTGAACGTGGTTGAAGGTACGCGTAAGCGTGTTCAGGCTTACGAAGGCGTCGTGATCGCCAAGCGTAACCGTGGTCTGAATTCGTCGTTCATCGTCCGTAAGATTTCGTCGGGCGAAGGCGTCGAGCGTACGTTCCAGACGTACTCGCCGCTGCTGGCAAGCATCGTCGTGAAGCGTCGTGGCGATGTGCGTCGTGCGAAGCTGTACTACCTGCGCGACCGTTCGGGCAAGTCGGCTCGAATCAAGGAAAAGCTGGTCTCGAAAGACCGCGCTGCTTCCCAAGCGTAAATGCTGTAAGAAAAAGCACCCCTCGTGGGTGCTTTTTTGTTTGCCAGGTCAAAATAGCGGCATGTCCCCTATCCGCCTCATTCGAGAGACCCGTTGACCCGTCCCGTCTTTGAGCCCGAATCACTGCCTGTCGTCGCGACGGGTGCCCATCTGCCACCGGTGACCGGCGAGCGTCTCACGCCTGATGGCCTGCGCGCGCGCTTCGAGCAGCGCCTTGCGTGGGCGCCTGAGCCGATCATCGAAGCGCCGTGGCGCGATACGCATGCCGATCCACGCGTTGCCGCGGTGCTGGTGCCGCTGGTGGTCCGCGAAGGCGGGCTGACCGTGCTGCTCACCCAGCGTGCCGATCATCTGAACGATCATGCCGGCCAGGTGAGCTTTCCTGGCGGCCGTCACGAACCCTTCGACGCCGACGCCACCGCGACCGCGTTGCGTGAAGCGCAGGAAGAGGTCGGTCTCGCATCCGTCGCGGGTCGAAATTCTCGGCGCATTGCCCGACTATCTGACCGGCACCGGTTTCTGCGTGACGCCGGTGATCGGTCTGGTGCACCCGCCGTTCGCGTTGAAAATGGACGCGCTCGAAGTGGCGGAAGTCTTCGAAGTGCCGCTTGCTTTTCTGATGGATCCCGCGAATCACGAAGAGCGCGTGTTCCGCTATGAAGGCGGCGAGCGCCGCTTCTTCGCGATGCCTTATCCGCGCGCTGCATCGGCAGCGGTGATCGACGAAGGCGGCAGCGCGGTCGGTGCCACCATTTCATCTGGGGCGCGACGGCGGCCATGTTGCGCAATCTTCTATCGCTTCCTTGCCGCGTAAAGCAACGCCGGTCTGTGCAGTTGTCGGGTGTTTGTCAGCGCCTGCGTTCAGTCGCATCCGACCCTGTGCTATCGTTATAAAACAATCGTAAAAACTTAAAAAGCACGGCGCATCGCATGACTTTTTTCTCCGTATTGCTGGCTCTGATCATTGAACAGGTACGCGCGCTGTCGCCGAACAATCCGGTGTCCGCGCTGCTTCAATACCATGCGGAGTCGGCGGCGCACGGATTCGATGCCGGCAAGCCCAGGCACGGTTTGCTCGCGTGGCTCGTGGTGGTGGTGCCGTGGACGCTGGCCGTCGCGCTCGTCTACTACGTGCTGTATCACATCCACTTTGCGCTGGCGTTCCTGTGGAACGTCGCGGTGTTGTATTTCACGCTCGGTTTCCGGCAGTTCAGCCACTATTTCACCGACATCCATCTCGCGTTGAACAACGACGATGTGCCGCGCGCGCGCGAAATTCTGAACGAGTGGACCGGGCTCGATACCGTCGACATGCCCGTCAGCGAGATCGTGCGTCATACGCTCATTCACGCGGTGGTGGCGTCGCATCGGCATGTGTTCGGCGTGTTCTTCTGGTTTCTGATTCCGGTTGGCCCGGCGGGCGCGGTGCTGTATCGGATCGCCGAATATCTGGCGCGTGCCTGGGCGCAGCCGGCCGACGATCGTACCGCCGCGTTTTCGAGTTTCGCGCAGCGTGCTTTCTTCGTGATCGACTGGGTGCCGGCGCGGCTGACGTCGCTGGGCTTTGCGATCGTCGGCAATTTCGAGGACGCGATTTATGCGTGGCGCAATCATGCGCGTCAGTGGCCGGACGCCAACGACGGCGTGTTGCTGGCAGCGGGCAGTGGGGCGCTTGGGCGCGCGGCTGAGCGGGCCGCTGGCCGAGCCGTCGAGCCTCGACGCGCTTGCCACCGGCGACGGCGGTCCGATGCAGGTCGGCGACGATTGCACGCCGCGCACGCTGCAATCGGCGGTGGGCCTGGTGTGGCGCGCAGTGGTGCTGTGGATGATTCTGCTGCTGATGCTGACGATCGCGGTGTGGCTCGCGTGAGCCCGCTGCGTAGCAGCGCCAGTCAGTAAAAAACCGGGCATCGTTGCCCGGTTTTTTGCCTCAGCCATCCCGCGGATCACGCTCCGTCCCACACTGCCAGCACACGGTGAACTGCGCTTCGAGCGTTTCGCCGCACTGGCGGCATCGCCAGCCCGGCGACCCCGCCGCCGGGCCGTGCGCGCGCCGCGTCGATCAACCTGCGCGCCATCGTCTCGTCGCGTTCATCGACGAGCCACAATTCGGGCGCGCACTGATCCGCCGGAATATCGCCGAGCGCGCCGTTCAGATACCGGTTGTGCAACTCGCACGCGATGCCCGCCGTCGCCAGCACATTGACCCAATGCTGTCCGGTGATCAGATTCGGCGCGCGCATCAGTTTCATGTCGAGCGGTCACGACGATCTGGCTGGCTTCGTGCACCAGTTGCGCATACAGCGCATGCCGTTCGCGGCGGATGCGGCCATCGGCGACCGCTTCGAGAATCGCGCAACCCGGCTCCTGCAAATGATGGCAGTTGTAGAAGCGGCAGTTCGGCAGCAGCGGCCGGAACTCCGGGAACGCGCGCTCGAGTCGGCCTTCGGTCAGGTGATGCAGGCCGAACTCCTGGAAGCCCGGCGAATCGATCAGCGCGCCACCTTGCCATCCGCGCTATCGGCCAGCGGATAGAGCCGCGTGAACGTGGTGGTATGACGCCCGCTGTTCAACGCGGTCGAGATTTCGCGCGTGGCGACTTCGGCATCGGGAATCAGCAGATTCACGAGCGTCGACTTGCCCATGCCCGACTGGCCGAGCAGCAGTGTCGAATGACCGTGCAGATGCTCGATCAACGCCGCACGTGCGGCGTCGGGCTGCGTCTTGATCGACACTTCGACGACCGTGTAGCCCAGCGCGCGATACGACTCGAGCCGCTTGCGCGCGCCTTCGAGCGCGACCGGTCACGTCGATCTTGTTCAGCACGATCAGCGGCTTCAGCTCGTTCGCTTCGGCGGCGACCAGCGCGCGGCCGAGCAGGTCTTCGCTGAAATGCGGTTCGGTGGCGAGCACGATCAGCAACTGATCGAGATTGGCCGCGAACAGCTTCGACTTGTACTGGTCCGAGCGATACAGCAGATTGCGCCGCTCGCCGATCTCGACGATCACGCCCTGATCCGCGGACGTCAGTTCGTAAATCACGCGATCGCCGACCGCCACTTCGCTGCGCTTGCCGCGCGGGAAGCACTGGAGCATCGGGCCGCCGTCTTCGGGCGCGACCAGGTAGTGGCGGCCATGCGCGGCCACGACGAGGCCGCCTACGCGCGCGCTGGACGGCGCACGCGGCGCTTTCGGGGAGCGGCCGCTCATGCGTGCCGCAGCAGTCGGTCGATCCGCTGCGACGCCGGCGGATGCGAGTAATAGAACGCGGTGTAGAGCGGATCGGGCGTCAGCGTCGACGCGTTGTCCTCGTACAGCTTGACGAGCGCGTTGACGAGGTCTTGCGCGTCGGTTTGCGTCGCGGCGAACGCGTCGGCTTCGAACTCGTGCTTGCGCGAGCTGAGGCTGCCGAGCGGCGTCACGAAGAACATGAACACCGGCAGCGCGAGGAAGAACAGCACCAGCGCCAGTCCGCTATTGCCGCCGATCAGCGACGGCCGCACGCCCAGCCCTTCGTAGAACCACACGCATTGCGTGAGCCAGCCGAGCAGCGCGAGCATCACGAGGCTGATCGCGAACGTGACGAGCATCCGCTTGATCACGTGACGGCGCTTGAAGTGGCCGAGTTCGTGCGCGAGCACCGCTTCGATCTCGTTGCCCGACAGACGCGCGAGCAGCGTGTCGAAGAACACGATCCGCTTGGCCGCGCCGAAGCCGGTGAAATACGCGTTGCCGTGCGCCGAACGGCGGCTGCCGTCCATCACGAACAGGCCCTTGGCGGCGAAGCCGCAGCGCTGCATCAGCGCTTCGATACGGCTTTTCAGCGCTTCGTCCTTGAGCGGCTCGAACTTGTTGAAAAGCGGCGCGATAAACGACGGATACAGCACCAGCACGAGCATCTGGAACGCGACCCAGACGACCCACGTCCACAGCCACCACAGGCTGCCGGCCTGATTCATCAGCCACAGCACGACGAACAGCAGCGGCAGGCCGAACGCGGCGCCGAGCAGCACGCCCTTCAGACGGTCGACGAAGAAAATGCCCTTGCTCATCCGGTTGAAGCCGAAGCGCTGTTCGACCACGAACTGCCGGTAGTAGTCGAACGGCAGGTCGATCACGCTGGTGATCGCGATCACGGCCGCGACCAGCGCGATCTGGCCGACGTAGCCGCGGCCGAGCCAGTCGGAGATCGCCAGATCGAGCGCCTGCACGCCGCCCAGCAGCGTGAGGCCGATCAGCACGGCCGCGCTGACGACGATCTCGATCATGGTGAGGCGGGTGCGCTCGATGGTGTAGTCGGCGGCGCGCTGGTGCGCGGTCAGCGCGATGGTGCCGGCAAACTGGCTCGGCACCTGCTCGCGATGGCGCGGCGACGAAGCGGATCTGCCGCGACGCGAGCCAGAGTTTGGTGCCGACCATCGCCACGACGGCGATGACGAACAGAACGGTGAAGTACAGGGTAGGCATCCGGGGATTCCGTGGTATCTATGCGAGAATTATATGTTTCTTCCCGCCTCGCGGCGGGGCGGCGTTCAAACCGGCGCTCCAGCCGGGCGCTCAAACCAATCTCATACGAACAATCGCCGTGGCAGGCGGGCTTCACAGCAAGCCGTTTGCCCGGTCATCAGGGTTGCCTTCATGACTGACATCCTCGCATCCACCGAACAGCCGCCGCTCGTGCGCAGCGACATGAATCTCGTCTGGCTGGACATGGAAATGACCGGGCTCGAGCCCGACTCCGACCGCATCATCGAAATCGCGGTGGTGGTGACGAATTCGACGCTCGACCGGCTGGTCGAAGGTCCGGTGCTGGCGATTCACCAGAGCGACGAAACGCTCGCCAAAATGGATCAGTGGAATCAGAACACGCATGGCCGCTCGGGGCTGATCGACCGCGTGAAGGCGTCCACGGTGAGCGAAGCCGACGCCACCGAGCAGATTCGCGAGTTTCTCGGCCAGTACGTGCCGCCCGGCAAATCGCCGATGTGCGGCAACTCGATCTGCCAGGACCGCCGTTTCATGGCGCGCTGGATGCCGGAACTGGAGCGGTTCTTCCACTACCGCAATCTCGACGTCAGCACGCTGAAGGAATTGTGCCGCCGCTGGCAGCCCGCCATCTACAAGGGTTTCCAGAAGCGTGCGATGCACACGGCGCTGGCCGACATCCATGAGTCGATCGACGAGCTGAAGTATTACCGCGAGCATTTCCTGATTCCGGTCGCGCCGGAAGCGTCGGGTAGCGCCGAGTAAGCGCGTAGTTTGACGCAGCCGCAGCCGCGCGTTCTGACGGCTGCGCGCGTCGGGAATGCTTCCCGACCCCGCCTGCAGTAGTGAATCGCGCGATTACGCTCAGTCCTGCCGCGGCGCCCGCACCGCGTTTTTCGGCCGGAACGCCTTCACCACGTCGGCATTGGTTTCCACATACGGGCCGCCGATCAGGTCGATGCAGTAGGGCACCGCCGCGAAAATGCCCGGCACCTTCACCGCGCCGCCCGCTTCGGCGTCGCGCAAACCTTCCAGCGTTTCCTTGATCGACTTCGGCTGACCCGGCAAATTGATGATCAGCGCCGCGTGCTCCGCCGTTTCGCGGATCACCGCCACCTGGCGCGACAGAATCGCCGTCGGCACAAAATTCAGGCTGATCTGCCGCATCTGCTCGCCGAATCCCGGCATGTCTTTGGTCGCGACCGCGAGCGTCGCTTCGGGCGTCACGTCGCGGCGTGACGGGCCGGTGCCGCCGGTGGTCAGCACCAGATCGCAGCCCACTTCGTCGACCAGTTCGATCAGCGTCGCGGAAATGGTCGGCGCGTCGTCCTGAATCAGGCGCGTGACGACCTGCCACGGCGAACTCAGCGCCGCGCCGAGCCATTCCTGCAAGCGCCGGAATGCCTTTGTCCTCGTACACGCCGGTGGACGCGCGGTCGCTGATCGACACGAGGCCGATCACGATTTCGTCGGGGTGACTGCGTTGGGCAGCCGTGGGCTTAGTCGTCGCGGTCGTCATCGTCGTCTTCGAGCGCGTCGTCGGCGTCGGAATCGGTCTGCGGCCGACGGGCCGTCCGCGTTCTTGATCCACTGGAACAGTTCGCGGAAGTAGCGCGGCGGCTTGCTTTGCTGCGCTTCCTTGCGGGCGTTGCGGATCAGCGTGCGGCCTTGCTGCGGATCGGCGTTCGGATGCTGGCGGATGAAATCGGTCAGCGCGGCGTCGTCGGCGAGCAGTTTTTCGCGGGTGCGTTCGATCCAGTGCAGCTTGGCCGTTTCCGCCTTGTTGACGCCGTTATAGGTGTCGAGCGCGGTGCGCAGCGCGGCGGTTTCCTCGTCGAACAGCGAGCGCATCACGCGCCCGACGTACTGCACCTGGCGGCGCTTGCCTTCGTGATCGGTGATGCGGCGTGCTTCGCGTACGGCGTCGTCGAGCTTTTCGGGCATCGGCATGCGCTTGAGCGCGTCTTTGGGCAGCGCGATCAGCGCCGCGCCCAGCTCCTGCAGCTCGTGCATTTCGCGCTTGAGCTGGGACTTGCTGGGACGGTCGTAGCCGTTTTCGTCGACTTCCGGTTCGGCGGACTCGATGGGTTGAATGCGGGTTTTGCGTGTCATACCGATATTGTAGCGTGCCGGGCACCGCCGAACTCGCGAAGCAGCGGCAAACAGGGCTTCGCGGCTCGCGCGCCGAGCCGCACCGCCGCTCGCAATAGTGGGTAAATGCCTGGCACCCGGCGGCAATCGCGTGCAGCCATTCGCGAGGCCATGTGCGGCCAGTGTCCGCTGAATGCCTCACCGGATACCCACACAAATACCCACGCAGACACCCAGACCATGCCAACGCGAAATCCCCACGCAAATGCGAAGTGATTGCCAGGTACGGCGTCGCGTACCTTGCTATGATCGCGGGATGCTTGGTCACGCGTGTGCGTGGCATGTGCGAACACACAGGGCCGCTCGGCCCCGAACAGGACGGCAACGACAATGGCAGCAGACATGGACGTCAAGCAGCGCTTTTTTCCGCATACCCAGGATGAACTGAAGGAAATCGCCTCGGACATCCTTCGTCACGCGAAGTCACTCGGCGGCACCGACGCGGCAACCGAGATTTCCGAAGGCGATGGCCTGTCCGTCTCCGTGCGGCGCGGCGAAGTCGAGACGATCGAACACAATCGCGACAAGATGGTCGGCGTGACGGTGTTCATCGGCAACAAGCGCGGCAACGCGAGCACCTCGGACTTTTCGTCGCAGGCGCTGAAGGACACGGTCGCCGCCGCCTACAACATCGCGCGCTTCACGGCGGAAGACGACTGCGCGGGCCTCGCCGAAGCCGAGTTGCTCGAAACCGCGCCGCGCGATCTCGATCTCTATCACCCGTGGAATCTGTCCGCCGACGAAGCGGTCGAAATCGCCCGTCGCTCGGAAGACGCCGCCTTCGCCACCGATCCGCAGATCAGGAACTCCGAAGGCGCGAGCGTCTCGGCGCAGCATTCGCAGTTCGTGCTGGCCACGTCGCGCGGCTTCCTCGCGGGTTATCCGTACTCGCGCCACTACATCGCGTGCGCGCCGATTGCCGGCAGCGCCCGCAACATGCAGCGCGACGACTGGTACACGTCGACCCGCAACGCCGCCGATCTCGCCGACCCGGAAGCGGTGGGCCGCTATGCCGCGCAACGCGCGCTCGCGCGCATCGGCGCGCGCGGTCTCGATACGCGCAAGGTGCCGGTGCTGTTCGAAGCGCCGCTGGCGGCGGGCATTCTCGGCGCATTCGTGCAGGCGACGAGCGGCGGCGCGCTGTATCGCAAGACCTCGTTCCTCGTCGACAGCCTCGGCAAGCCGGTGTTCGCGCCGCACATTCAGGTGGTCGAAGACCCGCACGTCGCGCGCGCCATGGGCAGCGCGCCGTTCGACGAAGAAGGCGTGCGCACCAAACAGCGTTCGGTCGTGAAAGACGGCGTGGTGGAAGGCTATTTCCTGTCCACGTATTCGGCGCGCAAGCTCGGCATGCAGACCACCGGCAACGCGGGCGGCTCGCACAATCTGTCGTTCAGAAGCTCGAACACGCGTCCGGAAGACGATTTCGAAGAGATGCTGCGCAAGCTCGGCACCGGCCTGTTGCTGACCGAACTGATGGGGCAGGGCGTGAACTACGTGACGGGCGACTATTCGCGCGGCGCGTCGGGCTTCTGGGTCGAGAACGGCAAGATCCAGTATCCGGTCGAGGAAATCACGGTGGCGAGCACGCTGCAGGAGATGTTCCGCCATATCGTCGCGATCGGCGCGGATACGATCACGCGCGGCACCAAGCAGACCGGCTCGGTGCTGATCGAACGGATGACGATTGCCGGGCAGTAAGCGGCTTTCGCTGCGGGCCGGTTGAACGTCCGGCAGCCAACAAAAAACGCCACGCAATGCGTGGCGTTTTTGCTTCTGGACCTATCCCGGCTCCGGGCGTCGCGTCGGCGTTACGCCCGCGACACTTCAAGCGCCCTTGCGCTTATACGTGACGAACGCGTAATCGAAGTCATTCGGCGCATCTGCGCGATGCGTCTCATGCGCGACTTCTTCCCACTCGTTTTCGTCGAGCTCGGGGAAGGTGGCGTCGCCTTCGAAATCGGCGGAAATCTCGGTGATGATCAGCTTGTCCGCCTGGCGCAATCCTTCCGCATACAACTGCGCGCCGCCGATCAGAAACGCTTCCGGCGCCTGATCCTGCGCGGCCAGCGTGAGCGCGTCTTCGAGCGTGGTAGCGGCGTCGCAGCCCTGGAAGCGGCGCGTCGGCGTCCCGCGTCACGACAATGTTGCGGCGTCCCGGCAACGGCCGGCCAATCGATTCATGCGTCTTGCGGCCCATGATGATGGGCGCGCCCATCGTAGTGCGCTTGAAGAACGCGAGGTCTTCGGGCAGTCGCCAGGGCAACTGGTTGTCGCGGCCGATCACGCCGTTGTTGGCGCGAGCGACGATCAGGGTGAGCGTCGTCATCGAATGGAAAGGGGAATGTAATCCGGACGATTCTACCTGACGCGCCTGACGGGCCGCCGCCATCGCGAGCGCGGCCCGTCCCGCCAGAGGGCCGGACGTCACGCCGGTGCCTGTCTCGTCCTCGCCGAACACCGCTTTCTCGTCGCCGGCGCTCAGTTCGCGCAGACCATGCTGACCCATCAGCCGGTACAGCGTCACACGCGAAATATTCAGGTCCGCCGCCGCCTCGTTCAGCCGATGCCGATGGCGCAGCAACGCCGCTTCGATCGCGCGTTTTTCAGCGGCCTCGCGCGCCTGCGATAGCGTCACGGTCTGCTGCGCGGTGAAATGCGCGAGATCGAGGTCGTCGGCGGAAATCAGTTTGTTCTCCGCCATCACGATCGCGCGGCGCACGCGGTTGATCAGCTCGCGCACATTGCCGGGCCAGTTGTAGTTGTACAGCGCCTCGATCGCGGACGGCGCGAAGCCGCGAATCTTGCGCGCGCTGTCGGTCTTGAACTTGTGCGAGGATGTGATGCGCGAGAATCTCGATGTCCTTGCCGCGCGCGCGCAGCGGCGGTTCGTCCACGCGCAGCACGCACAGCCGGTGAAACAGGTCGGCACGGAAGCGTCCGTCGCGCATCGCGTCTTCCAGGTCGACGTGGGTCGCGGAAATGATCCGCACGTCGACCGGAATCGATTCGCGGCCGCCGAGCCGCTCGATCTTGCCTTCCTGCAGAAAGCGCAGCAGGCTCGCCTGGCTTTCGAGCGGCAGATCGCCGATTTCGTCGAGCAGCAGCGTGCCGCCATCGGCGGCTTCGACCCGGCCGATCTTGCGCTGATTCGCGCCCGTGAACGCGCCGCGCTCATAGCCGAATAGTTCGGACTGCAGCAGATGATGCGGAATCGCGCCGCAATTGATCGCGATGAACGGCGCTTTGCGGCGCGGCGAACGCTCGTGAATCGCGAGCGCGGTCAGTTCCTTGCCGGTGCCCGATTCGCCGGAGATGAACACGCTCGCGTCGGTGTTCGCCACTTTGCGGATGGTGCGAAAGAGTTGCTGCATCGCTTCGCAGGTGCCGACCATTTCGTCGTCGCCGGACTCGCTGACGGGCGGCGCGAGCTTCGGGGTCGCATAGCGTCATCATGCCGAACGCGTGGCCGACCAGATAGTCGACCGTCGCGTGGGCGACCGGCATTTTGACGAAGTCGAAGCAGTAATGACGCACCAGCCGCCGCACCACCGGATCGTTGAGCCGCTCGTGACGTGGCGAGCGCGATCCAGCCGACCTGCTGCTGACGCAGGCTCGCTTCGAGCCCGGCCAGATCGCGCGGCGGAAAGCTCGCCAGATCGACGATGCCGGCGCACGCCACGTCGGGTTTCACGCAGCCGCCCGAGTTCATGCGCCGAACGCGCCGCCGCAACATTCCAGCCTCGGCTTCTCAGATGTGCGATCAGCGTGTCGTCGGGCGTGCGCGCGACGTAAATCAGCCGGCGCTCGGTCGGGCAATGCGTCAGATGCCGGCGCACTGCCGCGCGACGCCGAGCGCCCCGGCTTGCGCCGCTTTTGCTGGCGCGCGGCAGTGCACGACGTCGGCGGGAATGTCGGCAGCCGTTCCATTGGGCACTGCGAGCGACAGATGCGCGCCCGCCGCGGCTCCCGCCACCTTGGCAACACTGGTCAGATGAGGTGATTCGACGCACGGTCAACCTCGTTTCGTTGTCACGTCAGAAGGTGTAGGGGAACCGCACGCCGACCACGAAGTTCGGCGCGTCGGGCGTCATGCCGACGGAGACCGAGCCGTTGATGGTCAGATGCTTGTTCACGACGTGGTTCAGGCCAAAATTCATCGCTGCTGCCGTGGTTTCGCTGCCCGGCACCTTCGAGTAGGAGCCGCCCGGCGCACGCGTCTTCGATTCGGGTTCGAGCGCCATCGTGTACGAGATGCTGGCCGAATCCTTGTCGGAGAAGGCGAGCGCCACGCCGCCGCCAAACTGCACGACGTCGCCGAGCTTGACCGTGGCCGGCTCGGTTTGTCCCTGCACCGACGAGATGTCCGCGAACGAGCGCGCGATGTTGTAGGTGTACGAAAGACTGCCGAACAGCACCACCGGGTCATAGGTCTTCAGCACCGAGACGCCGGCCGTGACGCTCCAGAAACCGGTGCCGGTGGGCAGCTTGGTCGGCGCGACCAGGTTGGTGTTGTCGTCGTCGACCTGCACGACCTTCTGGCCGAACGGCGAGGTGCCGGTCGGCGCCTTGAAGCGCAGACTGCCGACCACGTCCGGCAGGCTGTTGGTCTCTTTCAGGAACTGGTAGTAGATCCCGAAGTTGACGTCGCCGATCGCGTGGCTGCTCACCGACGCGTCCGACAGCGTGCTGGCCGCGCCGCCCGCGCCGCCGACAATGAAGTTGCTATGCCGGTACACGTACGGCACGTCGACGTCGACGCTGATACGGTCGGTCAGACCGTAGCGCGTGTCGAGATCGGCCATCACCTGGTGCGATTTGGTCTGGCCCAGGTTGATGTTGCCGAGGAAAATCGCATCGAGCGCGAGGAAGCCCGACAACTGCAACTGGCGGCGGTCGTAATACGTGTCGCTGAAGCCGAGGTCCATCGTCAGCTTGTGGTCGAACAGCGGCGCGTGCTCGCGCTGTACGACGGCCTGCTCGGCTTGCGTGCGCGTCGGCTCGGCGGCTTGCTGGGTGCGGCCGACAGTGTTGTTGCCGCCGCTGCCGTCGGTGGCCTGCGGCAGGCCGCCCGCGCTGCTGCTGCCATCGGGCGGCGGCGGGTTGACGGGCACGCCGGTCGCGGTGCCCGTGTTGCCGCCCGGCGCGGGCGTGCCGGGATTGACCTGCGCGAGCGGCGGCAGCGGCACGGGCAAGCCGTCCGCGCCGGGTTGCTCGGCCACCGCTGCGCTGCCCGCGGGCGCGCCCGCGCCCGGCACGCCGCGTCCGCGTTGCGACATTTCCAGATCGGTGACCTGGCGCTCGAGTGAGTGAATCTGCCGCTGCTGTTCGTCGACGACCCGCATCAACGTGTTCAGCCGTTCTTCTACGGATTGTTCGCGCGAGCGCCTGAGCGCCCGCGCCTTGTGAAAACGCAAACAGCATGGCGGCGGCCGGAATGGCCGCCAGCGCCATGCGCGGCGCCCTGGTCGATGAAAGTCTTGTCATTTTGTGCTCCCCCGGTGTTTCCGGCCGTGCGCTGCCTGCTGGTCTGGCGAAGGCGTTGCGCGGCCGTATCTGTGCTGCATTTGCTGCGTTTGCTGCCTGTAGGGCGGGTGGCGGCCCGCCGTTTTTCTCCTGTCGTGTGCGGTCTATCTCCTGTTTTGCAGAGCTTGTAGTACGCCGATCTGGCGGAGCATGGCGGCCGACATCTGCTGGGTTTGCAGATGCAACTGAAGCGCATTGGCGACCTGCTGGTTATTGCCTGCAATCTGGAGTAACTGGGCGATCTGGCCGTTGCCCGGCGCGATGGTCTGGGTGGCGAGCCCGGCCGGCGTTTGCAGGGAGACCTGCACGCCGTTGCTGCCGAACGAGATGCCGGCCTTGACGGAGCCGTTGCCATTGCTGGCTGCGGCCGACGGGGCATTGGCGGTGCCCGTCGGCGGCAGCGCGCCGCTGTTGAAGTCGATCATCGCGGAGTTAAAGCCGCTGTTGCTGTCGCCGGCAACCTGCGTGACCTGCGACACGCCGTTCACTCCGATGCTCTGTCCGCCGTTTGCCTGCGCGTTGGGATTGGCTCCCGAGTCGCCGATGTCCGTTGCCCGTCACGCTTGCCAATGTGCTGACGGTGCTGGCGAGCTGACCGGCCGCATTGCGCGCCGCGCTAAGCGTTCCCTGGGCGAGCGCGTTCACGCCGTTGGGCAATTGCCATTGCGAAATGACGTTCAGAACGAAGCCGGAAATCATCGTGGCGCCGGCATATTTGCCGGTCTGGCCGGCGAGCACGTCGTCGTCGACCATCTGCACCTTGACGGCGGCGGAGGTCAGGTCACGCGGACTGGCGGATGCAGCAAGCGATTCCGGCGCCGCGGGCGAGCCGGCTGCCTGTGACGCATGAGCACTGCCGCTTGCGCCGAAGGTCACGGCGCACAAGGCAAGCCCGAGCTGTGTGAGATGTTGCTTCATGGTTGGGTCAGAACAGGTCTGCCTTGATCAAGCCGTACTCGACAAAGGGAGTCGCGGCGGTGCCGTTGGCCAGCGCGCTGGCGCGCAGCTTGAGCGCGAGCGACTCGTTGTCCTGCAACAGCGGGGAATCCTCCCTGAAGGGTTTGCCGAGGACCGCGAACACGAGACCGTTCCAGGTCTTCGCGAAATCCTCTTCGAGCACGATGCGATTGCCGAGCGCCGGGTCCGCGAGAAACACGCGGCCGTTTTCTGCATGCTTGACGATCACGAAATGCTCGTACCCGTCGATGTTCATCAGGACCATGACGGGAATCTGTAGATGAGTGAGCGCGTCGGTGTTGACGCGGAAGCCGCGGCCGCGCAAACCGATGGTCTCGACGAACTTCTTCATGTCGAGCATCGAGAAGCCGTTCTTGACCACGACCTCGGGCGTCGAGAAAACCATCATCCGGCGGATCAGTTCGGTTTCCGGAATGTCGATCCCGTAGCCGAACTTCAGAAGGGTGGCGAGCGCTGCCGCGCCGCAGCTGTAGTCGAACTGCTGACTGACGACGTGGCTGTAACGAATGTCCTTCATCGAACGGATCGTTTTCGTCAACGGCACGCCCACCAGCGTGGACGTGTCGATGCTCGACTGCGCGTAAGTCTGGTCCACGCACAGCGTGCAGCCTGCCAGCGCGACGGCCAACAGCCGGCGCGCCGGGAACCCCTTGAACCCGGACATACTGGTCTCCTGCCTTATCCGTGCCGGCCGCTTCGAATGGCGGCCGGCACGTCCCTCCCGATCTGCTTCTGGCTTCTTTGCCGGTCAGCTTGATTTGCCGCTGTTCAGCGCTGCGATGGCGAGGCCGTTGTGTTGCAGATTGCCCGCGCCGCCCGCGATATTCACGCCGATGTTGCCCGACGCGTTATAGAGCGAGTTGGCGCCCAGCATCGCGGTGCCCTGGAATTGACCGGCAACCGTCATGCTGGCGGATTGCGCGTTGTCGTCCGTGGCGACCATCGCGGTAGACGCGTTTCTCTGGCTCGTCGTCGTCACGGCACCGGCGAGGCTGTTGTTCTGCACGTTGCCGATACCCGAGGCCACGTTCACCCCGACATTGCCCGACACTCCCGACAGCGAGCCATCGCCGATCGACGCATTCAGATTGAAGTTGTTGATCTGCGCATTGCCGGCCGACGATTGCGAGCTGAAGATCTGCGCGTTGCCGAACACGTTGCCGACATCGACCGAGGCGAGCGACGTGTCGTTGCTCTGCGCGTTGCTGATGCCTTCCGCGATGTTGATGCCGAGGTTGCCCGACACACCGTTGGCTGCGTTCATGCCGGTGGTCGCGGTCAGCGTGCCGGGCGCCTGGGTGTTGGTGTATTGCGTGACGTAGCCGGTGGTCGTGTCATTGGTCGTCGTCAGGCTGGCGTTGACATCCCACTTTGCACCGTAGGAATCGGACGACGAGGTACGGCTGCTCGAACGGCCGGACGACTGTTCGCCGATCGCCGCATAGCCCGAACCTTCGTTGGCCTTGTAGTTCCACACCTTGCCCTGGCCGGATGCTTCCGAGGCTTCGAAGCCGCCCGCGACGCCCGACGTGTTGGCATAGCTCGATTCACGATAGCCGGCCTGCAGACCTGCGCCCGCGCTGAACGAGCCGCTGCCGCCGTTGCGTGAGTTATGCGTGTCGTAGTTGTAGCCGCCGCCGATCGAACCGCCCGCCGCGATATGGCCGCCGGAATTCGACGCCGTGTGCGAGAAGCCGCCGACGATGCCCGCTGCCTGCTGGCTGCCTTCATAGCCGCCGCCCGTCACCGACGCGCTCTGGCTGCCGTACGTGTAGCCGCCCGAGGCTTCGAACGATTGCGAGCCGGACGTTCTCGTCGAATGCGACTGAGTCGTCATGAGGCTGGCGGTGCCGCTCGTCTTGAGCGAGCTGTCCGTGTCGTTATAGGTCTTCGTGACCGCACCGACCGTGTAGCTTTGCGCTTGCGGCATCAGTGCTGCCTGCACGTTGACGGACTGGGTGTTGTTGATCACCGCGCCGGCGGTGCTGGACACGTGAACGCAACCATACAGTCCGACCAGACCCTCGACGCCGACCGCTTCGCCGACGAGCGTGGCATTGAACAGATAGACGGGCTTGGCGGCAAATGCGCTGCCGGATGCGGCAACGAAAACGGCTGCGGCAATAAGAGTGCGCTTCATGATTCGCTCCGATACTTTAAGTGTGGTCAGTTAAAAAAAGTGCCCGCCGGGGGACGGAGCACAAAACTGTTTGCCGTTGCGTTACCGGCGCCGGCTGTCTGGTTGATCTGCACGATCCCGTTGACGTTCCTGAAGGCATCGCTGGAGATGTTTGCCTCGCGGACGCTATGAACCCCGATGGATTGACCCAGACTTCCGTTTTTCGGGGCCGTCGCGGATAGCTCCCCATCCGAGACGGTCTCGACTCCGAGCGCCGCAGTCCCGATCTGGGTGCTGTTGCGCTGCAGATTCCCTGCTCCGGCCGACTGGTTCACCAGCACCGCACCGGAAGTGTTCGAAAAAGCGTTGGCTTCGATCGTGGCCCGCGCACTCGTGACCTTCGCGGCCCCGGACGCGCTTTGCACGCTCGAGTTGTCGTTGCCGGCCATCGTGCCGGTCGCAATCGTCACCTGATTGAGCTGGGCGTTATCGATGCCCGCCGTTTCGTTGACGGTGAACGCGCCGGTCACGCCCGCGCCCGCACCGTTGCCGATGACCGCGTCGGCGCCGACGCGCGGTGCCGCTTGCGCATGTGCGTGACTGGCTGCTACGAGGGCCGCGCCGCTCAGGCACACGCAGAGGGCGAGACGCAGCGGATCGATCTTGAGCGTATTCATTTCAGACCTCCGAGCGTGCCGCTCAACACGTTCGACAGCGGCGCCAGCGCACCTGTCACCGTCGAGGTAATCGTCCCGCCGATGCCCGCCGCGGGCGCGCCGATCGCACCTGAATTCAGCGCGATGTTGTTGCCGGTCGTGCGGCCGCTGAGAATTTGCGTGACCGCCTGCATGCCGGTGCCGCCGAGCACGCCGTTATCGGCGACGCCGCTGGACCCGTGCGCGTTGGTCAGATCGGTATCGCCCACCAGTTGGGCGATGGCCGGATTGAACGAGTTGGCCGGGAAGGTGGTGGCGCGCACCGCGACCGGATCCTGGTCGCGCGGCACGGGGACGAAGGCATCACGCGGGGTCACCGTGCGCTCGACGATGATGTCGCCGGGATTCACGGCCTGCTGCGCCTCACCGTCGACGGGCAAGCAGGTGGCGAACAGGGTGACGAGGCCGGCCAGCGCGACGGACAGTCTGCCGTTGGTCGGCACGAGGCCCAGCTTCAAGGCGAGGGCGGGCGACGCCGCCGGCGACCTGCGTGCGCGCGGCGTCCTGATGAGGGTGGTCATGTCTCGGTCCTTTATTCTGTTTTCTGGTCGCGGCGTATTAATTGGCGCCGTCTGTTTGCATCGTTAATTTGTTCGCGCTACTTTCGCTGGTACGTGGCAAGGTTGCCTTGGGCATTGCGTGCGGCATCGACCGGAATTGGCATCGGTGACGGCGGCGCGATCTCATCCCATAGAGTCACGCTGCCGCGTGCCGTGCATCAGTTGTGCAGTTGCGGCGACCATCACCTTGCCGAGCGCGCCGCCGCGTTGACGGGACAGCATCTGATCGTCGAGCGAAATATCGTTCATCGATGCAGCATCGACCGGCATGCTGAGTGCGTAGCCGGTGAGTGGGCTGCCTTCGGCGAGGTCGTGGGCGCGGGTGTCGGCCGGTGAGTCGGACGCGGCCGTCGCAGCCGATTGTGTGCTCGTGAATGTGAAGTGAGCGGGGCTGGCCGGATCGGCGGATTCCGCCAGCATGGCGGATTCGGCCTGGGCGGCCTCCTGTCCCTGGACGCCGCCGGGCAGCGGCGATCAGTGCGAGCGCGGCGCAGAGGGCGGCGCACGGTGCACGATGTGGCTCAGATCAATGCGGAAAGCGAATCGCATGATGTGTCTCCTTGGTGCACAGCATTTAGCGAAACGTGTGCCATCGACTCGCAATCCATTGCTGCGTCGGGACGTGCGTCAGGAAACCGGGAGTAAGAATTCGGAAATCCGACAAAAACGTTTCAACGCTGAAACGGCAGGCAGAAAATACCTATATTTTGTTAATCGCGACGGTACGAACTACCTCCGGGTGAACGCCAGGAAAAGCGCTTCCACTAATCTTTTATTTGTCGGTTTAATAAAAGCCTGATGCCCGCGAAGGCCTTGCTGGGCAACGGGTCCCCGATTAAATTCGCATAATTGTTTTCCAAGCGGCGCGCGTATAGTAAGCTCTCGAAAAGAGCTTCAGATTTAAAAAAGCCCACAAACGGGCCGTCTCAAACACACACGCCGCTTTCTTGGGGATCAGCTGTCCGCACGGAATGGAATGGCCGTTCGGTATTTGCTATTCGCGAATCCCGAACGAGTCAGCGTGTCTGAACTCGAGGTTCAGGTGCGTGCGTCATCCTTAACGTTCGTTGACGAGAGGATCTGAATAATGGAACCCGCAACGCGGCAACTGATTTACGTTTCGCGCGATCCGAGCGCGGAATTGCATAACCGCTTTCATCAGCGCGGCTGGCACGTCGAAGTCGTGGGGTCGGCGCGCGACGTGCGCCGGGCGGTTCGCGCCGGAATGGCAGCGGGCGGCCTGCTCGATCTTTCCAGCGATTTTCAGCCGCACGAAATCGCCGCTTTCGAATCCTGTCTGACCATGCCGAATGTCGGCTGGGTCGCGGCAACCACGCCGGGCCAATTGCAGGACGCCGCGTTGCGCCGGCTCGTGCGCGACTATTGTTTCGACTACGTGACGGTGCCTTATTCGGGCGACCGGATCGTCGATTCGGTCGGGCACGCTTACGGCATGATTTCGCTCGGCGAACCCGCTTCGAACGACGCATCGCAAGGCGCCGAAGGCGAAATGGTCGGCTCGTGCGACGCGATGCTCGCGCTGTTCCGTTCCATCCGCAAAGTGGCGATGACGGACGCGCCGGTGTTCATTTCCGGCGAATCGGGCACGGGCAAGGAATTGACGGCGGTCGCGATTCACGAACGCTCGGCACGCCGCAACGCGCCTTTTGTGCCGATCAATTGCGGCGCGATTCCGCCGCATCTGTTGCAATCCGAACTGTTCGGCTATGAACGCGGCGCGTTCACCGGCGCCAATCAGCGCAAGATCGGCCGGGTGGAAGCGGCCAATGGCGGCACGCTGTTTCTCGACGAAATCGGCGATCTGCCGCTCGAAAGCCAGGCGAGCCTGTTGCGCTTCCTGCAGGAGCGCAAGGTCGAGCGGCTGGGCGGCCACGGCGCGATCGACGTCGACGTGCGCATCATTTCGGCGACTCACGTGGATATGACGGCCGCGATGATCGAAGGGCGCTTTCGTTCCGACCTGTATCACCGGCTGTGCGTGCTGCAAATCGACGAGCCGCCGCTGCGCGCGCGCGGCAAGGATATCGAACTGCTCGCGCGGCACATGCTCGAGCGTTTCAAGAAAGATGCGAGCCGGCGTCTGCGCGGTTTCGCGCCCGACGCGATCGCGGCGCTGCACAACTACGGCTGGCCGGGCAACGTGCGCGAGCTGATCAATCGCGTGCGCCGCGCGATCGTGATGTCGGAAGGGCGCGCGATCACCGCGCGCGATCTCGAACTGGCCGAGTACGTCGAAATCGTGCCGGTGTCGCTCGCGCAGGCGCGCGAAGCGGCCGAACGGCAGGCGATCGAACTGGCGCTGCTGCGTCATCGCGGGCGGCTCGGCGATGCCGCGCAGGAACTCGGCATTTCGCGCGTGACGCTGTACCGTCTGCTGTGCTCGCACGGCATGCGCCATATGGAAGGCGAACCGATGTCCACGCCGCATGGGGATTTGCCGGCGTCGGTGCCGCATCTTTGAGAGTCCGGTGGGCCTTGGTTGGCGGGCAGCAGGATTGCGCTGATTTCCTCGCGCTGATGGGCAGTCGCCGTCAAGCTGTCACGACCTTGGTCGTCTGATTATCGGGACGCGCGGTCATCGTCGAAGATGATCGCGAATCACACCGTTTGCCTCTCGCTTCGCCAACTGCCAACCCGGTTTCCCTTCGATATTTTCTCCGTCGCGAGCCATGACCGGGCGCTCGTCGGCCGCGCTTGTTAAAATCGGGTTTTACGCTCAATCTCCGTGGCGCGCGTCGGACTCTGGTCCGCGCCTCGTCGAAGGAACCCGCATGAAACAATATCTCGACCTCGTCCGCACGATTCTCGACACCGGCACATGGCAGGAGAACCGCACGGGCATCCGCACCATCAGCATGCCGGGCGCGATGTTGCGCTTCGATCTGCAGCAGGGCTTTCCCGCGGTCACGACGAAAAAGCTGGCGTTCAAGTCGGCGGTCGGCGAACTGGTCGGATTTCTGCGCGCGTCGCGCAGCGCCGCGGATTTTCGCGATCTCGGCTGCAAGGTGTGGGACGCGAACGCCAACCAGAATCCGCAATGGCTGGCCAATCCGTATCGCGCAGGGCCCGGACGATCTCGGCGACGTCTATGGCGTGCAGTGGCGCCAATGGCCGGCGTACAAGGTGCTGGACGCCGGCGCGAGCGCGCAGCTTGCCGACGCGACCGCGCGCGGCTTCCAGGTGGTGACCGAATTCGAGGAAAACGGCAGCCCCAAGGTGCTGCTGTACAAGGCAATCGACCAGTTGCGCCAGTGTCTGGACACGATCATGCAGAACCCCGCCGACCGGCGGATTCTGTTTCACGCGTGGAATCCGGCGGTGCTGGATCAGATCGCGCTGCCGGCTTGCCATCTGCTTTATCAGTTCCTGCCGAACGTGGCGCAGGCGCGAGATTTCGCTGTGTCTGTATATTCGCAGTAACGATGTCGGCCTCGGCACGCCGTTCAATCTGACCGAAGGCGCGGCGTTGCTGCATCTGGTGGGGCGTCTGACGGGGTATACGCCGCGCTGGTTCACGTACTTTATCGGCGATGCGCATATCTACGAAAATCAGCTCGACATGTTGCAGCAGCAGCTCACGCGCGAGCCGTACGAGAGCCCGGCTTTCGCGATTTCGGACCGTGTGCCGGATTACGCAAAAACCGGCGTGTACGAGCCGGAATGGCTGGAGAAGATCGAGCCGTCGGATTTCTCGCTGGTCGGTTACAGACACCATGAGCCGTTGACCGCGCCGATGGCGGTTTGAGACCGGGCAGAGCTGGGTAGGCGGGCCGGCTAGAAGAAAAAACCCCCGCGATGTGAATCGCGGGGGTTTTTTTATTGCGCGCCTTGTCGACGCAGGCGAAGCGGTGCGCTTAGCCTTTGTGATGCTCGTCGCGATTACCGCCGCCGGAATGTTGCTCGGCGTGTTGTTGCTGTTGCTGCTGTTGTTGAGGACGCTGCTGTATTTGCTGCTGATGCTGTTGCTGCACGCGCTGCTCCTGCTGCTGTTGAGCCTGCTGCTGCCGTTGCTGCTGCACGCGGCTGCTCCTGTTGCTGTTGAGCCTGCTGCTGACGCTGCTGCTGCACGCGTTGCTCCTGCTGCTGTTGAGCCTGCTGCTGGCGTTGCTGCTGCATGCGCTGCTCCTGCTGCTGTTGAGCCTGCTGCTGACGTTGCTGCTGCATGCGCTGCTCCTGCGGCTGTTGAGCCTGCTGCTGACGCGGTTGCCGCGCTTGCGCCTGCTGCATCGGCGGAGGCCGCTGCTCGGCACGCGGCTCCATGCGCGCCTGTTGCGGTGCCTGCTGCTGGGCCTGCATTCGCGCCTGCTGCTGCAACGCCGGATTTTCGACGGGATGCGGTGTGCCACGCTGCTGCATGCCAGCTTCCGCCTGACCGCCTGGCCGCTGCCCGAATCCGGGCCGTCCCGCTTGCTCCTGCGGGACGCCTCGCTGTTGAGCCTGCTGCGCTGCGGCGGCTGCATCTGCTGCGCCATCGGCGTATGCGGCTGCGTCCATGCGGGCTCGCGGCGTCCGTTCTCGCCTGCTTGCTGACCGGCCTGCTGCGGCACCCCGTGCTGCTGCGCATAAGCGCCCGGATTGCCGCCACCGTTCAGCCTGCGGCGGACGAGGCACTCCGTTCGACGGATGCCCCACTCTGCCGGCTGCGGACGCTGGCCCTTGTTGATTGCCTGCTGTTCCCCATCTGCGCCGCCATTTGCGGCGGCATGCCCGGTCGCGCCTGCGTTTCGCCGCCACGTTGCGGCGTCTGTGCGGCGCATTCGCCCGGCCGCTGCCCAGCCTGCTGCATACCATGCGGCCGCCAGCCGTCGCGCACCGGGCGCACCGGCGCACCCGGCGCCATCCCCGGCGGATGACCGGCGATATGCGACTGCACGACCCGCACGTTCTGCACCGGCAACGCGCCCGGACCGCCCGCCATATGCGCCGGCACCGAGGTCCGCACAATCGGCTGACCCGCACCCGGCACCCGGCCGCCGCTCTGCGCGAAACGTTGCGCGAGGCTGTCGTGGTACGCGGCCGGCATCGCCGGATTACGCGTCGCGACCACCGGACGCGCCATCACCGCGGCCGGCGGCCGGTAATTCGCGTTTCGCAGACCCGGCCCGAAGCTTTCCCGCACCGGCGCGATTCCCGGGCCGCCGGGGTTGATCCGCGCGTTATGCCATTGCTGCGGATCGACCTTCTGCGCAAAGCGTCCGACCGGCTGACCGTGCACGAAGGCCGTGGCCGGCACGGCCGTCACGCCGCCGCGGCGCGTGATAGTTGACGTACGTGTTGTGAATGTCGACGTTGGCGGTTGTAGTTGTTGACGATCGTCGTCCGGTTGACGCGGTTGTAGTAACCCGGGCTCCAGTGATCGTGACCGCCCCAATGCGGATGCCACGGCTCGCCAGGGCCGAGCGGGAACCACGCGACGCCCGCCGCGAGCGCACCGCCGACTGCCAGACTCACGCCCCAGTCGACCCCGCCGCCGCCTTCGTTATCGCCGACGAACGCGACCAGCGCCGGCGCGTAGACCGGTTGAGCGTCGGCGTCGACCGGCCCCGGCACCCATGCCCACGTGTCGTCGACCTGGGCCCAGCGGCCGTAGTGGTACGGCGCGAAACCCCAAGGCTGATCGTCGACCCAGGTCCAGCCCCACGGCGCCTGCCAGACCCAATGGCCGTCGTGATAGGGCGCCCAGCCGGCGGGCGTCGAGCGCGGCACCCACACCTCGCCGTATTGCGCACTGTTGCGCCACGTGCCGTTGGCGTCGAGATCCTCGTAGCCGGGGATGTCGCGCGACACGTAGCGCGCCGACACCGAACGGTCTTCCGCGGCATCGCGGCTGGCGGCCCACTGGTCGAGGCTGTCGAGTCCGGGCGCGCCGTTGTCCGCAACCTGTTGCAGATTGGTGCCGCCGAAGCGGATCTGCTGACCGGCCGCGACCGGCACCTGGCCGGCGTCGCCGTACACGGTCGCGCTGCCGCTGCGCACGGTGACGGTCGTGCTGCTGCCGTCGGGCGCCACGTCGACGCGATAGTCGCCGGGACCGTTCAGGCCGAGCGCGAGATTCGGCGTGTCGATTTCGTACGACGAGCCCGGCGCGAGTTCGCGCACGCGCGCCGACAGTGTGCCTTGCGCGACTTTGAGCTGCGCGGCTGTTGTCGTCGAGATTGAGGACGTCGAGACTCGTGGACGGGCCGAGGCGCACAGCCGTCGAGCCGATATGCAATTCGGAGCGCGCGTTCTGATCGTTCCAGAGCTGGTCGCCGGTGGTGAGCGGGCGGTTGATCTGCGCGTACGACCAGTCGGTGGCGCCGGC
The DNA here is from genome assembly GCA_963800185.1 of uncultured beta proteobacterium. GTDB lineage: Bacteria > Pseudomonadota > Gammaproteobacteria > Burkholderiales > Burkholderiaceae > Paraburkholderia. Next base: position 48,391 of record CAWCZW010000001.1, read on the forward strand.
AGGTTCGGTGGTCACGGCGCCGGCCATGTAGTTCAGCCGCGCAATGCGGCCCGGCGGATCGGTGTTCTGGTTGCTCGCGGCGAGTTCCTGCGGCGCGGCTGGGTCGGCATATCCTGCGCGAAGCCGGCCTGGGCGGCCAGCAGGAAAGCAGCGGCGGCGATCAGCGTATAGCGTGTATAGCCGTGAGGGCGACGATTCGAATGACGGTGGCTGGTGACTGTTCTCATGATTTATCTCCGACGGACGCGGCCTTTTGCCAAGTCCGTGAGTCACTTTACCCGTGGCGTTTGTTTCAAGGCCCCCACTTTTGTAAGGCTGCTCGCATCGGCGTGTAACAAAAGGTCTCGACGACGCCTTTCGTAGACCGATCGGCGAGTTTTCGCGGTCGCGCTCGACGTCGCCAAACGAGCTCATGCCGCGAGAAAAGCGTCGAAATGCCGATGACCGGCCGGCGTGATCGCGCAGGATTCGCGGCCGCTCGGTGCGCTCGACCCAGCCGTGCGCCGACCAGCGAATCGAGCAGCGCCGCGCCGAGCGCGCCGCCCAGATGCGGACGCCGCTCGCTCCAGTCGGGGCAGGTGCAGGCGAAGCGGCGCCGGCGGCTCTTCTGCGCGGACATGTCGATGCCCCAATCGGCGAAACGGGCGACGCCGTCCGGCGTGGCCTCGAGCGACGTGCCGTGCAGCGTCAGCAGGCCGCGCTCGACCAGCCGCTCGAACACCCGCACCGACAATTCGCCCGCCATATGGTCGTAGCAGGTGCGCGCGTAGCGCATGTCGAGCGGCACGGTGCGCGACCGGGCGCGGCGCAGCCCGTTGCGGCGCGCTGACCTGCGCGACGTTGGCGAGCGCTTCGATCGACGCGGCGATTTCAGGCGTCGCGATCCGGAAGTAGCGATGCCGGCCGCGCACTTCGAGCGCCAGCAGGCCGCCGTCGGTGAGACGGGCGAGATGCGCGCTGGCCGCCGACGGCGACAGCCCCGCGATCATCGTCAGTTCGCCGGCGGGACGGGCGCTGCCGTCCATCAGCGCCCACAGCATCGCGGCGCGGCCGGGGTCGGCGAGCAGCGCGCCGATCCGGCTCAAGCCTGGGAAATGGTTCTGTTCGTCGTGCGAGGGGGGCGGGCATCGGGCGTCTCCAATGAGGCGGCGCAGGTGAGTGCGCCATGTGATCCACTGTAGCGCTCTGCGGTATTCGATGTTTCAGCTTGGCGTGAACAATGGAATGCCGGAGCGACGAAAATCCGGTGGGCATGCGGCAGCCGGGCTGCGTTTGTGCGCCGCGTGACTGCGCCAGGCTAGAATTCAAGCTTGTCTCTGCTGAGGAACACGTTGTCATGAAAATCTTTCTTGCCGTCGCCGCCGCCGTTCTGTTCATCACCGCGTGCGCGCAGGGCGGTGCCGCGTCGAACTCCGGTGCGGGCTCGGGCAGCATCAGCATGTACGGCACGATCGACGAAGGCATCTCCGTGCGCAAATAAGCCCGGGCGAGTCTCGCTCCATCCCAGGCCGCCTGAACGTCTTCAGGAAGAATCCGGCACGATTTCACAACAATCGCGCTTCACCACTCCGCTTGACTCGCGACGCAAGCAATATTGCGCTCGTATAATCGCCTCCTTTCAATGCATCCGATTGACCGGGAGTCAAGATGAGCACCCCATCCGTAGCGCCGCTGGACCGTTCGGAAACCACTTTCCGCTTTCTCGCCGAGCCTACCTCGGTCAACTTCGGCGGCAAGGTGCACGGCGGCGCGCTGATGAAGTGGATCGACGAGACCGCGTATGCGTGCTCGGCGGTGTGGTCGGGACGCTATTGCGTGACGGTCAGCGTCGGCAATATCCGCTTTCGCCGGCCGATTCTGGTCGGCAATCTGGTCGAGTTGCGCGCGCGGGTCGTCGCGACGGGCCGCACCAGCATGCATATTCACGTGTCGGTGCAGGCGGGCGATCCGAAGGGCGGCGAGCTGCTGCAAACCACGGATTGCCTGGTCGTGATGGTCGCGGTCAACGAGAACGGTCATCCGGTGCCGGTGCCGGCCTTCGTGCCGCAGACCGATGAGCAGAAGCGCCTCGCCAAATACGCGATGGACGTGAAGGAAGCGCTCGACGCGATCGTCGAACTGAAGCCGGAAGAAGTGGCGCAGGGGAAGGTTTAATCGACGCGCTCGACGGCGCGCGCGCGGATTCGAACAGCGGAGCGGCCGCGTGAACGTGCTGTTCGCGCGGCCGGCTGGTCAGGCACACCGATGATTGCTGGCGTGAAACCGCGGCGCGGCTATCCCGGTGTCATGCCGCCGGAACGCCATCCAGTCACCGCGCAAGCGGCCAGACTCTAGCCGCTCGCACAATTTCCGCAGCAAAAATTCCGCTTAATTCCCCACCATCTCGTTCGGACGAACCCACTCGTCGAACTGCGCCTCGGTGACATAGCCAAGCGCCAGCGCCGACGCCTTCAGCGTCGTGCCTTCCTTGTGCGCCTTCTTCGCGATCTTCGCGGCCTTGTCGTAGCCGATGTGCGGATTGAGCGCCGTCACCAGCATCAACGACTCGTTCAGCAGCGTATCGATACGCGTCGTGATTCGGCTCGATGCCCACCGCGCAGTTGTCGTTGAAGCTCAGCGCGCCGTCGGCGAGCAGGCGCACCGATTGCAGCACGTTGTGCGCGATCATCGGACGGAACACGTTCAACTCGAAGTTGCCGCTCGCGCCGCCGATATTCACCGCGACGTCGTTGCCGAACACCTGTGCAGCACAGCATCGTCAGTGCTTCGGATTGGGTCGGATTGACCTTGCCCGGCATGATCGAGCTGCCCGGTTCGTTTTCCGGAATCGACAGTTCGCCGAGGCCGCAACGCGGACCGCTCGCGAGCCAGCGGATGTCGTTGGCGATCTTGTTCAGGCTCGCCGCCACCGTCTTCAACGCGCCGTGCGCGAACACCAGCGCGTCGGCGGCGGCCATCACTTCGAACTTGTTCGGCGCGGAGACGAACGGCAGGCCGGTCTGCTTGCCGATTGCCGCCGCGACCTTGTCCGCGAATTGCGGATGCGCGTTCAGGCCGGTGCCGACCGCGGTGCCGCCCTGCGCGAGCTGATACAGATGCGGCAGCGCCGATTCGACGTGCCGCATGCCGTGATCGAGTTGCGCGACGTAGCCGGAAAACTCCTGGCCGAGCGTGAGCGGCGTCGCGTCCTGCAAGTGCGTGCGGCCGATCTTGACGATGTCGGCGAACGCCTTCGCCTTGCCGTCGAGCGTGTCGCGCAAGCGTCTTCAAGCGCCGGCAGCAGATGCTTGACGATCGCGTCGGCGGCGGCCACGTGCATGGCGGTCGGGAACACGTCGTTCGACGACTGGCCGCGATTCACGTCGTCGTTCGGATGCACCTTGCGCGCTTCGCCGCGCTCGCCGCCGAGCAATTCGCTGGCGCGATTCGCGATCACCTCGTTGAGGTTCATGTTGGTCTGCGTGCCGGAGCCGGTCTGCCAGACGGCGAGCGGAAATTCACCGGGGTGCTTGCCGGCGATGATCTCGTCGGCGGCTTCGATGATCGCTTTCGCCTTGCTTTCGTCGAGCACGCCCAGGCTCGTGATTCACCTCGGCGGCGGCGCGCTTGATGATGGCCAGCGCAGTGATCAGTTCGGGCGACTGTTTCTCGGTCGAAATGCGGAAATTCTGCAGCGAGCGCTGCGTTTGCGCGCCCCACAGACGAGCGTTCGGCACGGCGATTTCGCCGAACGTGTCGCGCTCCATGCGTACGTCTTCAGTCATGTTCAACTCCGCTTCTCAAAGTTCTGCGTTGACAGGCAATAGGGAGAATAGACCCGTTAACGCATTCCGGTATAACCCGGCCTGCGGATCGAAAATGTAGGTGCGGCTCGTGCCGTCTTCTGACATCGGTCCACACGAGCGGCGAAGGTGGCGCGCCGATCGAGCGCAGATAGGCGAGTTGCGCGTCGTCTGCGAGCGTGACGCGATAGCTGGCCTGCGGGCGACGTGGCGCGCTCGAAGATCTGCGCGACCTGTTCGGCGAGCGGCGGGCTGTGAATCACCAGCGCCAGTTCGGTGTTCAGATTGGCCGAGCGGGGATCGAGATTCATCGAGCCGATCACCAGAATCTTGTGGTCGATCACGTAGGTCTTTGCATGCAGACTGGCGCGCGATTGCGAGCCGGTGAGACCGCGCGGTCGGCGTGTCCTGCTGCGGCTTGAATTCATACAGTTCGACGCCTTGCTGCAGCAACGGCACGCGAAACGGGCTATAGCCCGCCTGCACGGCGACCGCGTCGGTGGCGGCGAGCGAATTGGTCAGCACGGCAATGCGCACGCCGCGCTGCGTCAGCTCGCCCGCCGCTTTGACGCCGGCCTCGTGCGGCACGAAGTACGGCGAAATGATCAGGAAATCCTGGCGCGCGTCGCGCATCAGTTCGGCGAGGCGCTGCATCGGCGGGCTGACGTAATCGGGCGATGGATGTTCGATCTTTTCCGGCAAATCCGCCTTGAATTCGGCGGGCGCCCACGTGAGGCCGAGTGATTCGGCGGCGATCTGCTGCGCGAGCGGCGTCGCGTTCAGCGGTTTCGCGTTGTACGGATCGGCGTTGGTGCGCCAGTGCGCGCGCAGATCGTCGCGCGTGTGCGTCGAGTTCCTGCTGGTCGAACTTCTGTTTGTTCAGCACACGCAGCGGATAGGAGATGCTGCTGTTCCAGTAGTCGTCGAAACTCGCGGAGACGTCGGCGGTAATCGGGCCGGCGGCGAGCACGTCGAGGTCGCGGAACTGCAGCGTTTCGCTCGCGCTGAAATATTCGTCGCCGAGATTGCGGCCGCCGACGATCGCCAGCTGGTTGTCCGCGATCATCGCCTTGTTATGCATGCGGCGGGTGAAATGGCCGATCTGCGTGAAGAGATTCGTGGTGCGTTCGAACACGCCTTCCTGCGCGCTGCCGAACGGATTGAACACGCGAATCTCGATGTTGTCGTGCGAGTTCAGGCCCGCCATCAGGCGGTCGATGTCCTTGAAATTCAGATCGTCGACCAGCATGCGCACCCGCACGCCGTGATCGGCCGCGTAGAGCGCGGCGCCGAGCAGCAGCTTGCCGGTGGTGTCCTCGTTGGCGATGTAGTACTGCATGTCGAGGGTTTTGGTCGCCGCGCGTGCGAGCGCGATGCGCATCTGCAACGCGTCGGTGCCGCTCGACAGCACGCGGAAACCCGATTGGCCCGGATGCGCGGCTTCGAGCGGCGCGAGCGCGGTGCTCAGTGGCGTGATTTCGGTGGCGGGCAGTGCGTGGGTGATCGGTCGGTCGAACGCGGTGGCGGGAGGCTTGGTGGCGCACGCGGTCAAGAAATGCCGTCGCGCAGCACAGCAGGAAAAAATGTCTCGTCGATTCCCAGGTGAGCGGCTTCCGGGGTCTGCTGAGTGCGCACTTTCGTTGCTGTGCGTCGTGGTTCTGGTTGTGATGCCCCGGCACGCTGTCTTCCCCTTGGTTGGTACGCTTTTCGTGGCGGCAGCGTAGCTCACGCTGACGAGAAAAGCATTCTAAGGGATTCCGGGAGTGGGGTTTTTCTGGCGGGCAGGGCGGGGAATTCGAGGTGGTATTGCGTTGGCGAGGTTGGTTGAGCGGAGCGTTTTTCGCGTGCCCGCAGCGTCGGTTTGAGCAAACGCAGATTGTGATCGTGCCGATGAGAGGCAGCGGAGTTCGGCAGCATGGCAGCCGCGACGACTGCCCTCCGCCGCGCGCCGCCATTGCAGCCATCGCAGTCATGACAGTCGCGCGGCATCGCGCAATCGCGGCAATCGCGGTAATTCAGAACGCGACTACCGCAGCTTTCAGTCAAGCCGCCTTATCCGCGCTTCGCGTCCAGCACGCGCTCGCCGTCCGCATGCGTCGAGCCTTTCGCCGGACGTCCCGCCCAGTGTCCCGCGAGCAGCGAGCCCGACAGGTTGTGCCACACCGAGAACAACGCGCCCGGCAACGCGGCGATCGGCGTGAAATACAGCTTGCCGAGCGTCGCGGCGAGGCCCGAGTTCTGCATGCCCACTTCGATCGCGAGCGTGCGGCAGACCGCTTCGTCGAAGCCGAGCAGACGGCCGCCCCAATAGCCGCCGAGCAGGCCGATGCCGTTATGCAGCACCACGCCGACCATCACCACGAGCCCGACCGACGCGATGCTCTTCTGCGTGCCGCCCACCACCGCGCCGATGATCAGCACGATCGCGACCATCGAGATCAGCGGCAGAATCGGCTCGATCTTGCGCACAGCCTTGCCGAACAGATGGTTGATGATCAGCCCGACCACGATCGGCAGCGCGACGATCTGCAGGATGCTCATCAGCATGCCGTGCACGTCGACGGAGATCGACGCATCCACGTAGAGGCGCGTGAGCAGCGGCGTCGCGAACACGCCGACCAGCGTCGACAGCGCGCTGATCGTCACCGACAACGCCACGTCGCCGCGCGCCAGATAGATCATCACGTTCGACGCCGTGCCGCTCGCCACGCTGCCCACCAGCACCATGCCGGCGGTCAGATCCGGCGGCATGCGCAGTGCCTTGGCGATTGCCCACGCGGCGAGCGGCATCACGAGGTAATGCAGCACGATGCCGGCGATCACCGGCGCGGGTCGCGTGAACACGCGCTGGAAATCGGCCATCGACAGCGTGACGCCCATCGCCAGCATGATGATGGTGAGGAGCGTGGTGACGTGCGGCGCAATGCCGGCGAACGACGCCGGCGAGAAGTACGCGGCGACCGAAACGAGCACGGCCCAGAGCGGGAATAAACGGGTGACGCGGGCAAGCATGACGGGTGGTCCTTGGTTATGTTTTATCGCGAGAAATCGGGGTGAAGCGGAGTGAGCGGGTCGTCGAGCGGGCCGTCAGGTAGAACGGCGTGCTTTCGGAAGTCGGCCGCGACGAAGCGGCGAGCCGCGCGGGCATGGATGAGCCCTGCGGACGGCGCTGGCCTTTGTGAGGCGTGCTGGCGGGTCCCGGCGCCTGAATGCGGGTGCGCGTCACGGCGCCGGGACGCGGCATTTTACCTTTTGCGGCGGATTGGGCTCGGAGGCGCAGGCGTGCGAGGCGCAATGGACTCGGCGCGTTTGTGCGGTGTGCTGTTGTCTGCCGTGCTGTGACTGCGCGTACTGCGCGGATCGCAGCCGCGAGGTTCCAGGCAGCCGGACGGCCGACGAACCTGATCGCACTATTGGCAGAAGGCACAGCGGTGCGCGTAGCTGCCGCCCGCCAGCGCCATCTCAGTCCATTCAGGCCGACCCAACCGGCGGCGCGTATCGGTCGCGGGCGGCACGCGTCGCAGGCTCAGCTTGTGAAAGCGCAGCGTCATCAGCACCGCGACACTCGCCAGACCCGCCGCGAGTCCCCACCACAGCCCGCGTGCGCCCAGACCGAAGTGAAACGCCAGCGTGTAGCCGGTCGGAAAGCCGATCACCCAGTAGCCGAACGCGGCGGCGACCATCGGCACGCGCGTGTCTTTCAGGCCGCGCAGGCAGCCGGAGCCGACCGTCTGCATGCCGTCGACGATCTGGAAAATCGCCGCCACGCCAAGCAGCGAACTCGCCAGCGCGACCGTGGCCGCGTTGGCCGGGTCGTCGAGATGCAGGTAGAGGCCGACGATCCAGTGCGGCGCCGCGATCAGCACGATGCCCGACAGCGTCATGAAGCCGACGCCGAGCGCGAGCGCGACAAAACCCGCATGGCGCGCGGCGAGCGGCTGCCCGGCGCCGGACCAGTAGCCGACCCGCACATTGGCCGCCTGGCCGATCGCGAGCGGCACCATGAACGCCACCGACGCCACGTTCAGCGCGATCTGATGCGCGGCCAGTTGCGATTCGCCGAGCAGGCCGACCATCAGGCCGGTGGCGAGAAACAGCGTCGATTCGACGCCGTAGGTGATCGCGACCGGCCAGCCGATGCCGAACAGTTCGCCCATCAACGGTACGTTGGGCCGCGTCGCGACGACGAAATGTCGATAGCGCGGCCGCAGATGCAGCAACGCCATCAGCACGAGCGCGCTCAGCCAGACGGTGATCGAGGTCGCCGCCGCCGAGCCGAGAAAGCCGAGCCGCGGCAGACCGTAAGCGCCGTGAATCAGCCCGTAGTTCAGAAACCCGTTCACGAACACGCTCGCGATCGACACCCACAGCAGCCGCTTGGCCGCGCCGATCGCCGGCAGGAACGAGCGCATCAGTCCGACGCCGATCAGGCTCGCCGAGCGCGCCCCAGCGCAGCACCGCCGCGTATTCGCCGACGTTGTGCGCGAGCAGCGCCGGTTCGCCGAACGCCAGCAGGATCGGCGTGGCGAACGACAGCAGGATGAACGCCGGCACCGACAGCAGCACCGACAGCACCAGGCCGGTCCAGTAGATATGCGGCACGCGGCCTTCGTCCTGCGCGCCGCGCGCATGCGACACGCTCACGCTGACCGAGGTCAGCACGCCTTGCAGCAGCGTGACCACGACGAAAAACAGGTTGGCGCCGAGGCCGCCGGCGGCGAGCGCGTCGGGGCCGAGCGAGCCGAGCAGGATGGTGTCGGTGACGCCCATCGCCATTTGCGACAGTTGCGCGATGGCGAGCGGCGCGGCGAGCCGGGCGGTGTCGGCGGCGTGGCGGGACAGGGTCGGCGGCCGGGCGGCCACCCGGGTGAAGCCGGATTGAGTCATGGAGCGCGTGGCGGCGGAAGTACTGGTGGCGACAGCGGACGGCGGCGGACCGGCTGGGCGCAGCGTCGGCCGAGCTGCTGAACGGCGAGCTGCGCGAAGCGCAGGGCTGTCGCGAGTCGGGCGGAACTCACCGTGCGCCGCGGTCTGCCGGTAACGCGCCTCAGCTCGCGCTGGTCGCGTTAAGCGCTGTGAGCCGCTCGAGCCGCTGTTTGTCTGTCGAAACCGACAGCTTATTGGTTGCGCCCGGCGATGTCGATGGAAGAAGCACGATTCTGGTGCGCGCCGTCCTCCAGGTTTCCGGACTGTCGAACCGCGCCTGCACGTGCATCAAGCGCTGCGTCAGGCCTCGTGGACCGCAATGCGCGTATCACCGAGCAGGACGACCTGGCCCGCGCGGATTTTGCAGGTTTTACGCGTTTCGACCCGGCCGTCGACGGTCACCGCGCCGTCGGCAACCATCATTTTTGCCGAGCCGCCGCTGTCCGCGAGACCCGTAATCTTCAGGAGATTGTGCAGTTCGACGTAGTCGCCGGTGAGTGTGAAATCGAGGTTGGGCATGGCGTTTGCACCTTCAGGCAAAGGGTTCGCATCATAAGGCACAAGCTTGCCCTGGATGAAGCCCACGGTGTTCGACGGCCTCGTGCGGATCACCGCATGGACCGCAAGCAGATGTTATGTAGATTGTCAGAAAGTGAAACGTTCCGTAACAGTGGTCGTACATCGTCGAATTTCACTCGTAAAGTGGAGGTCATGTAGCAAAGCCTGCTGAATTCTTCCAGCAGCGAGACAGACCGGGCGAGGCACTGCGCGGACAACGCCAATGCCGCGTCGGATATGACGCCCGCGTCACAACAACTTTAGAGAGGATTAGCCATGACTCAGATTCGTTCGCTTCTGATCGGTACCGCCCTGACTGCTTTTGCCGCGACCGCCGCCGTCGCGCAGACCGCGCAACCGGCCGCCGGTATGGGCGGCCAACCGCCAAGCCCAGATGCGCAAGGCGCGGACGCGCCGCTGCACCGGCGGCGCAGGGCATGCAGCCGGCGACACCGGCACCGACGCGTCTGACGGCGTCGGGTTCGACCGATCCGCTGGTGCAAAAGCGCGACGCCAACGCGCAGGCCAATGCTGAATATCGCGCGTCGAAGAAGGCGTCGAAGGCTGAACTGAAGGATCAGCAGAAGGCGGCCAAGGCGCAGTACAAGGAGCAGGTGCGCGACGCCAAGATCAACAAGAAGGCGGACAAGCAGGCCGCCAACAACGAAATGAAGATGAACATGGAAGGTCAGGCGTCGGCTCAGACCGATGGCGCCGATACGAAGCACTAAGCGACGCGCAGACGGATGCACCGGGGGCGTGTCGTCGAATGACGACGGCGCGCTCGGGCCCGACAGCGTTGCGTCCTTGACGCAACGCATCGAAACGCTTGAAGGGAGGAAATCGCATGAAGCATCAACCGATCCACGAAAAATCGGATTTATGCCGCGCTGATCGCGGGTTGCCTGACGTCGGTGACGTCGGCGGCATTCGCTCAGGCCAGCGACCCGGCGGCGGCGCCCGTCACCCACGCCGACAAGAAGGCCGCGAAGGAACAGTCGAAGGCGGACAAGAAAGCGTCGGTCGCGCAAGCCAAGGCTGACCAGAAGAAGACCGACGCCCAGGCCGACGCCGACAAGGCGAATGCCGACGCCAATCTGAAGGACGCGAAGAAGCAGTAGGCAGCAGGTCGATCCTGCTGCCCGCACACGATGGCCCGTTGCGCTTGATGCGCCCGGGCCATTTTTCGTTCGCTTTTTGCGCCCGCGTGACGGTCTCCCTTCGCCTCGGTCATTCTTCAAATTCGCTCGACCCCGACAAGGCTTCACGCAGCAGCCCAGTTCACCGAAAAACCACATCCGGAAGCCCGCGAAAAAAGGGTCGCTTGTCGCCGGAGGTTGTATGGATATACAGTATGCGTCGCCATCCTGATTCCATTCCACGTCCGAATCCACTGTGCTCTCCGTCGCCGAATCTCCGCCGCCGTCCCCGTCGTTCGATAGCGCCGCCTGGCTGGCGAAGCTCAACGACGCGCAACGCGAGGCCGTCGAATACGGCGCCGACACGCCCAATGCGCCGCCGGCGCGTTGCTGGTGATCGCAGGGGCGGGTTCCGGCAAGACCAATACGCTGGCGCATCGCGTCGCGAATCTGGTGGTGAAGGGCGCGGATCCGCGCCGCATCCTGCTGCTGACCTTTTCGCGCCGCGCCGCGCTCGAAATGACCCGCCGCGTCACGCGCATCGCCGGCGCGGCGCTCGGCACGCGCGCCGCGCTGGCGCAAGGGCTGACGTGGTCGGGCACGTTTCACAGCGTCGGCGCGCGGCTGTTGCGCGAATACGCCGAGCTGATCGGCCTCGCACCCGCCTTCACGATCAACGACCGCGAGGATTCCGCCGATCTGATGAATCTCGTGCGCCACGAACTCGGTTTGTCGGCGAAAGAGCGGCGTTTTCCGGCCAAGGGCACCTGCTTTGCCATCTATTCGCGCGTCGTGAATACGGGCGCGTCGCTCAGCCGACGTGCTCGACAACGCGTTTCCGTGGTGCCGCGAGTGGGAGGCCGATCTGCGCATGCTGTTCGCGGCTTACGTCGACGCCAAGCAGAAGCAGAGCGTGCTCGACTACGACGACCTGCTGCTCTACTGGTCGCATATGGCCGCCGAGCCGGCGATCGCCGCCGATCTGTCGGCGCGCTTCGATCACGTGCTGGTCGACGAGTATCAGGACACCAACCGCCTGCAGGCGTCGATCCTGCTCGCGCTGAAGCCCGACGGCCGCGGCCTGACCGTGGTCGGCGACGACGCCCAGTCCATCTATTCGTTTCGCGGCGCGACCGTGCGCAACATTCTCGACTTCCCGGCGCACTTCGATCCGCCCGCGAAACAGGTCACGCTCGAGCGCAACTACCGGTCGACCGCAGCCGATTCTGGCGGCGTCGAACGCGGTGATCGAACTCGCCAGCGAGCGCTACACGAAGAATCTCTGGACCGACAAGGCGTCGGCGCAGCGCCCGCGTCTCGTGACGGTCGCCGACGAAGCCGATCAGGCGCGCTACATCGTCGAGCAGGTGCTCGAAGCGCGCGAGCAGGGCATGACGCTCAAGTCGCAGGCGGTGCTGTTTCGCGCCGCGCATCACAGCGCCGCGCTGGAGATCGAACTGACCCGGCGCAACATTCCGTTCGTGAAGTTCGGCGGCCTGAAGTTTCTCGATTCGGTCCACGTCAAGGACGTGCTGGCCGTGCTGCGCTGGGCGGAGAATCCGCGCGACCGCGTCGCGGGTTTTCGCGTCGTGCAGTTGCTGCCGGGCGTGGGGCCCGCGACTGCCGCCAAGGTGCTCGACGAGATCGTCGCGCGCGCGGGCGCCGGCAATCCCGCCGACTACCGCCGGCGGCGCGCTCGCCGCTTTCGCGCCGCCGGCTCGCGCGCAGGAAGACTGGCATCCGTTCGTCAGGCTGATGTCGAGCGTGTACGGGCGCGAGACGCCGTGGCCGGCCGAGTTCGAGATGGTGCGGCGCTGGTACGAGCCGCATCTGGAGCGCAATCATGAAGACGCCGCGATCCGTCATGCCGACGTGCTGCAGATGGAAAGCATCGCGGCGACGTATCCCTCGCGCGAGCGTTTCCTGACCGAGTTGACGCTCGATCCGCCCGACGCCACCAGCGACGAATCGGGCGTGCCGCTGCATCGACGAGGACTACCTGATCCTGTCCACGATCCATTCGGCGAAGGGGCAGGAATGGCGCAACGTGTTCGTGCTGAATGGCGTCGACGGCTGCATTCCGTCCGATCTCGGCACGGGCAGCGAAGAGGAAATCGACGAGGAGCGGCGGCTGTTATACGTGGCGATGACGCGCGCCAAAGAGGATCTGCATATCGTCGTGCCGCAGCGTTTTTACGTGCACAACCAGACGCATATGGGCGACCGTCACGTGTGGGCGTCGCGCACGCGCTTCATTCCCGCGCATCTGATGCCGTTGTTCGACGCTTATGCGTGGCCGCGCGTGCCGGTGCCGGTCGCGCCGACGGCGGCGGGGCTGGCTGCGGCGGCGCAGGCGAAGATCGAGATTGCGGCGAGGCTCAGGAAGATGTGGGATTGAAGCGCCAGTTCGTATCGGCAGGGGCTTCCTGCGAGGCGCCGCGCTGATGCTCGGCTGCTCCGGCGTTCCGGCGCGACCCGCCTCCGTGATAGCTGCGTCCTAGCGTGACTGCGCCGTTGCTGCTGTTGCTGCGGCACCGGCCTCGGCGGCACAAAGAAATTGCGCAGCCATGCCGCCATCCGCGAAAACACGTCGTACGGTTCTTCGACAAAAATCTCGGGCTTCAGCAGGCGCAGATATTCCATGATCTGCTGCGCTTCCTGCTTCTGGAACGAGCCGTGCGAAATGCCCAGGCGCAACAGCCCGCGCAATTCGCCGAGCTTTTCGCGCGCGGTGCTGCCCACGCTCGTTTCGCACGCCACCTTGGCTTCGTAGACACGCTGACGCAACGACTCCACCAGCCGCCATGCGGGCGTCTGCATGACTTCCTCGAGCGCCTGAATGTCCTGCGCCGCGCTCTTGATCTGCGCCGCAAGCGGATCGATCAGCGCCGCGTCGCCTTCCGCTTCCTTGACGATCGCCGCCGCCCAGTCGCGACACTGCTTGGCGAGCTCCTCGGGCGTCCATTCCGAACGCGCCGCGAAGCCGAAGCCGAACTCGCCCGCCTGCCGCATCAGAATCGCGACGACGTCCGGGAATTCTTTGTCCAGCGTGCGTTTGGCCCACGCGTACTGGCCGCCCTGCAGCATCCGCTGAACCGCGTGCTCGGTCAGCGGCACCATGTTGTCGAGCAGCTTGGCGCGCAAAAAGTCCTCAAACGACGGCGTCGCGAACTGCGGATCGAGCTTCAGCGAAACCCGCAGAAAAGCGTCGAAATCCTTGCGTAGCGACGCAAGGGTCTCGTCTTTGAGCTTGAGGGTGATTTGACCCATGTGTTATCCCGTTTGGTCCTGCCGCGCGGCATCGTCATGTCGTCGGCCGCACGCGGACCCTGGGCGACGCGACGCCAGATGCCGGCGCGGTTGATTCCTGCCGTTGCCGCGTGACCAGCGGGACGTACCCGATGCCGATGCGCGGACCTCGACTGCATATCGGCGGATTCGGCGGGAAAACTTGAGGGCGGCGGCCGGTGCGCCGGCCGCTTTAGAGGAAGGTGTCGGCGCGTGGGCGCGCGGGCGCGGCGGGCGCTCCGACGACCGTGCCGAGGAGACGTCAGCGATGACGCAGGTGCGGAGTCAAAGTCGATGCCGATGACGTCGGCAACGGTACTTGCATGCGCGCATCGGCATCGGCATCGGCATCTGCACGACGATCAGGAGGCCGACGCTTGCCGTCTATTTAAGCACGACGCATTGCCAGACGAAAAACACCGTCAGGCCGACCGCGATGGTCAGCAGCGGCCGCCGCGTCAACGCGCTGACGCCACGGCGGCGAACGCGCCGACCAGTTGCGGATTGCGCCAGCTCAACTCGGCGCCGGCGCCGTGCGGCGAAACCGCCATCGGCACGATGATCGCCGTCAGCACGGTGACGGGCACGAAACCGAGCGCGGTGCGCACGAGCGGCGGAGAACACCAGCCGGTCGCCGAGGACGAAGACAGCCGCGCGGATCACCCACGTGATGACCGCCATGCCGAGGATCAGGACGACGTAGTTCATCGCGATGCCTCCGCGGTTTTGCGTGCGCCGCCGCGGGCCGGGCACGCGATGCCGATAACAGCACGCCAATCGCGACGCCTGCGAACACGGCGCCCAGCAGACCGAGCTTGTACGGCCACGCCTGCCAGAAAAAGGCCAGCGTGCCCGCTGTCGCGGCGGCCGCGATGTAGCGCAACGCGACGAGTTGCGGCACGACGATCGCGATGAACGTGGCGACCATCGCGAAATCGAGTCCGAGCGATTGCAGGCCCGGAAAAGCCGCGCCGAAGAGCAGGCCGGCGATGGTCCAGAGCTGCCAGTTCAGGTACATCGCCAGTCCCGCGCCGAAGAAATAGTGCGGGCCGACCGTGCCGGGTTCCCGATGCCGGTAGTGCTCCCAGGCGACGGCGAAGACTTCGTCGGTGAGCAGCGCGCCGAGCGCCCAGCGCCAGCGGGCCGACAGGTGCGCGACGTGCGGCGCGAGCGTCGCGCTATACAGCACGTGACGCAGGTTGACGACCAGCGTGGTCGCCCAGATCACGGCGAAGCTCGCGTGGCCGGCGATCAGGCCGAGCGCGATGAACTGCGCGGAGCCGGCGAACACGACGAGCGACATCAATTGCCCGTGCCAAAGGTGCAGCGGGCCGGAGGCGACGAGCGTGCCGAAGATGACGCCGAACGGGGCCGCGCCGACCATCATCGGGATGATGTCGCGTGCGCCGGCGGTGAATTCCTTTAGATGGCCCGGATGCGTGGATGGGCTGGCCGGGGTGGGATGGCTCAAACTTGTCTCCTTGAGTTCGGGAAGCATAGCGGGGAGCGAGTGGGCAGGGCTTGTACGTTCTTGCGGTGGGGATGCGGACGCGGGAGCGGAGAGGCGGGATGCCGGAGCGAAGCGCCGAGGGCGGCGCGGGAAAAAGCTCGTGCGGAGCATTGGAAAATGGAGCCGCAGACGAGCGGCGGCGCGCGTCGAGAGAAAGTGCGATCGCGACGCTCGCGCTTCAGCAGTAGCAACTGCCGCTATCCGCCGCCTTCGTCAAACTCCCTGCCAGCGTCCCGGCGGCACGCCGAACATGCGCCGGAAATGCCGCGTGAAATGACTCTGATCGGTGAACCCGCTCGCCGCCGCGACATCCGTCACGGAGACGCCGGCGCGCAGCGGCGCAAGCGAGCGCTGCAAGCGCACCTGATTGCGCCACGCGTGCGGCGGCAGGCCGGTGGCCTGGGTAAAAAGGCGCGCCGCGTGAAACGGCGACAATCCCGCTGCCCGCGCGACTTCGGCAAGCGTAACGGGCTCGAGCGAGATCGCCGGTCAGCCGTTCCTGCATGGTCGCGACGCGCGCGTCGTCGGTCGGCGAGGCGCGATGGCTCGGGCTGCGTTTGCGAGTAACGAACCAGCAGCGTGGACAACGCGTCGAGCATCGCGGTTTCGGCGGCGAGAGGATCGTCGGCCGCTTCCAGCAGACGATGAGCGTGCGCGAGCCGCTGAGCCAGATCGGGATCGCGGATCACGCCGGGCGCGAACCACGGCAAGGCTTGCGGCTTGCCCCGCAGTTCGTTGGCAAGTTGCTGGATGAAGTCGACAGGCGCATACATCACGCGATACCGCCAGCCCGCTTCGACCGCCTTCGAGCCCGTGTGCAACTCGCCCGGATTGATGATCGGCACACTGCCCGCTTCGGCGACATAGTCGGAGCCGCGATACCGATAGCCCTCCGCGCCCGCAACGATCACCGGAATCGTGTACGCATCGTGCCAATGCGGCGTGAACTCGTGGTCGTGATATTCGGCCGTGAGCAGGTCCGCGCCGGGCAGAAGCGGCGTGCGCCAGTAGCGGGCGGAATCCTGAAAGCGATGGGCGGCGGTCATGGCGAAGAGTCCGGCTGGACCGCTCAGTGTAGCGCGTCGCGCCGACTCGCGGCGCGCGCTTCGTGTGCGCAGGCTCGCCGGTGAGTCATGCGGGGGCGTTATCACTTCACCGGGATCGTGGTGCCGGCCGGCATCGGCACGGCGCTGACGCTGTTTTTCGCGCTGCCGCTGACGACGCGGTCGCTGTAGGTCAGGTACACCAGCGTGTTGCGCTTTCGCGTCGACGACCCGCACCACATGCAGCGACTTGAAAATCAGCGACATGCTGACGGAGAACACGTCGGCCTGCTGTCTTCACCGGGCCGGTGAAGTGAATCGTCGCCGACCTGACGGCACGCGATCGACGCTTCGGTCGGATCTTCGGCGATGCCGAGCGTGCCCTTGACGCCGCCCGTGCGCGCCCGCGACACGTAGCAGGTCACGCCCTGAACCAGCGGATCGTCATAGGCTTCGACGACCACGCGGTCCGAACCCGTGACACGGAAATTGGTATTGACGCTGCCGACTTCTTCGCTGTGGGCCGAAGGCAACAGAAGTGCGGTGGCAGCGGCAAGCGCGATGCGCAACAGAGTGTGATTTCATGGATTGCCGGATAGAAGCGCGTGGGTAGGGCGCAAACCGGGTGCGAGTCGACGGCGGATGCGAAATTTGCGCCGGGAAGCCGCCATCGTATAACGGCGTGCGCGTAACGGGGCTGGCGTTACAGCTGCAGCGTGGGCGTGCGGCACGCTGTTCCGAAGCAACTGAGGAGCATGCGCGATCGAATAGTGCTTGGTCCGACCGGACCGCGATCCAACAGTCGGCACGCGAAATAACATGCCGAATCTGCGCGCAAAAACAAAAAGGCCCGCACGAATGCGGGCCTTTCAAATTTTTGGCTCCTCGACCTGGGCTCGAACCAGGGACCTACGGATTAACAGTCCGGCGCTCTACCGACTGAGCTATCGAGGAACAGCAGTACAACTTGATCTACATAAAAAAGCCCGTATTGGTTAACGGGCTTTTGCAATTCTTGGCTCCTCGACCTGGGCTCGAACCAGGGACCTACGGATTAACAGTCCGGCGCTCTACCGACTGAGCTATCGAGGAACAGAACAACAAACAGCAGAGAAGCGAAATTGTAGGAGCAGCTTAAGCGCCTGTCAATACCCTGCGTTCATCTCGATTTGAATTCGAATGTTGCGGGGCGCATGACCGGCACAGCGCTCAACGCGGCGAGCAGGTCGAGCTTTTCCTTCACGTCCTTGAATTCGTCGGCTTCCGGCAGCGGCGCCTTGGTCTTGGTGATGCTCGGCCAGTTCTTCGCCAGATCGGCATTCAGTTCGATGAAGTTCTGCTGGTCGCCCGGCACGTCTTCTTCGGCATAAATGGCATTCACCGGGCACTCGGCCACGCACACGGCGCAGTCGATGCATTCATCGGGGTCGATCGCGAGGAAGTTGGGACCTTCGCGAAAGCAGTCCACCGGGCACACATCGACGCAGTCGGTATAGCGGCACTTGATGCAGCTTTCGGTCACAACGTGAGTCATTCAGGCAGCTCCTGCATGCAGAATCAGGGGAGGCGGAAAACGCCAAAAGCGCTATTGTAACGTAACGTCAAGAGGCGCATATGGCATCGGGTCGACGCGCTTTTATATGTTTTCGTGATTAGTTTATGGCGTCCGGCCAGCCGAGTCGGCCCGCGTGCGCGCTGAACCCGGGCGCATTCGGGTAACATGCGTCAGGTCGGCGCGCACGGGGCGTGCCGCACGCGCATGGGTGACGGGTTTTCGAGTCAGGCCTTCCGTTTTTCCTGCGGTCCAGTTCGCACCATCATGATTATTACTTCGCTGCTCGACACCGATCTGTACAAGTTCACGATGATGCAAGTGGTGTTGCATCACTTTCCCGCGGCGAATGTGGAGTACCGCTTCCGCTGCCGCACGCCGAATGTCGATCTCGTGCCGTATATCGGCGAGATTCGCGACGAAGTGCGCAAGCTCTGCGAGCTGCGCTTCACCGACGACGAGCTCGACTACCTGCGTCGCATGCGCTTCATCAAGGGCGACTTCATCGAGTTTCTCGCGCTGTTCCATCTGAACGAGAAATACATTTCGATCGAACCGTCGCCGAAGGGCAACGGCGAAATCGACATCGAGATCAAAGGGCCGTGGCTGCATACGATCCTGTTCGAGATCCCGATGCTCGCGATCGTCAACGAGGTCTATTTCCGTAACACGCAGCAAAAGCCCGACTACAGCGAAGGGCGCGGCCGTCTGGTCGAGAAGATCAAGCTGCTGGGCGCGCGCCCGGAATTCGCCGACTGCAAGATCGCCGACTACGGCACCCGCCGCCGCTTCTCGAAGCAATGGCACGAGGAAGTGATCCTCACGCTGAAAGACGGCCTGGGCGAGCAGTTCGCCGGCACCAGCAACGTCTTCTACGCGATGAAGCACAGCCTCACGCCGCTCGGCACGATGGCGCATGAATACCTGCAGGCGTGTCAGGCGCTCGGACCGCGTCTGCGCGACTCGCAGATCTTCGGCTTCGAAATGTGGGCGAAGGAATATCGCGGCGACCTGGGCATTGCGCTCTCCGACGTGTACGGCATGCAGGCGTTCCTGCGCGACTTCGACATGTACTTCTGCAAGCTGTTCGACGGCGCGCGTCACGATTCCGGCGATCCGTTCGACTGGGGCGAGCGCCTGCTCAAGCACTACGAAGCGAACCGCTGCGACCCGCGCACGAAGATCCTCGTGTTCTCCGACGCGCTCGACATTCCGAAGGTCCTGCAACTCTACGAACGTTTCCGCGGCCGCTGCAAGCTGGCTTTCGGCGTAGGCACCAATCTGACCAACGACCTCGGCTACAACCCGCTGCAGATCGTCATCAAGATGGTTCGCTGCAATGGTCAGCCGGTGGCGAAGCTGTCGGATTCGCCGGGCAAGAACATGTGCGAGGACAAGGCTTATCTCGCGTATTTGCGGCAGGTGTTCGGCATCGCGCAGCCTGAAGAGGACGCAGCGAAGTAACCTTGCTGCCTGCGTCACTTCACACTGTTTTACCCATGCTTCGATCGGCGCGGTGACCAGTTTCGCCGCGCGTCGAATGCAGCACAATAGGCCGTTCGGCCAGGGTGTTCGCGCGAAGGGCGGCCGGTATAATCCTCGTCACATCGCACGGCTGTCGACACGAGGATTTCGCATATGGACACATCGATTGCCCGCCGCAACATCCTGGCGCGCATCCGCGCAGCGCAAGGGCGCGAGCCCGAGCCGTCCGCTTCCGAACGCGAGGCCGCCGCGGATTATCTTGCGCGCCATCCAGCAGGTCCGCGTCCGGAGATGCCGGCCGATCTGGTCACGCGCTTCATCGAAGAAGCGCAGAAGATGGCCACGACGGTCGAGACCGTCCGGACACTGGCCGACGTGCCGGCCGCCGCGCATCGCTACCTCACTCAACATGCTCTGCCGCTGCAGGCCATTGCGTGGCAAACGCTGCAAGATCTGCACTGGGCCGAAGCCGGCCTGAGCGTCGAATTCCGCAAGCCGAAAGACGGCGATGTCGTCGGTCTCACCGGCTGCTTCTGCGCGACTGCCGAGACCGGCACGCTCGTGTTGCTGTCCGGGCCGCAGACTTACGCGTCGGCCGGACTGCTGCCGGAAACGCACATTGCCATCGTGCCTGCTTCACGTATCGTCGCAGGCCATGAAGAGGCGTTCGGCCTGATCCGCGAACGAGCGTGGCGAACTGCCCCGCGCGGTCAATTTCGTCTCCGGACCCTCGCGCACGGGTGATATCGAACAGACCATCGTGCTGGGCGCGCACGGCCCTTATCGGGTGCATGTGATCGTCGTACAGGATGCTTGAGGCGCAACCGCAACAGTGCTCCGATGCGCGCGCGGCCGTCCGCGATAACGGTGATAACCGCGACATCGGGCGCATGAAAGGGCTTGCAGGATCGGCGAGCCATGTTGCTCGTCGTTGCATTGATGCTGGCGGGGTGGTCTGAGCCGGCCTCTGCCGCCACGCTCGACGGCGCAAAACTTGTCGGCGCTTCTGGGGCTTGCCGTTCGCGGGCGTTCTGCTGTCCATCGCGGTATTTCCGCTGGTCGCGCCGGCGTTCTGGCATCACCATTTCGGCAAGGTTGCGGCAGCGTGGGCGCTGATGTTCCTTGCGCCGTTCGCGCTGCAGTTTCGGTGCGGGCGTGGCCTTCGGCTCGCTAGTGCATGCGATGCTCGACGAGTACATTCCGTTCATCATTTTGCTGACCGCGCTTTACACGGTGGCGGGCGGCATCTGCGTGCGCGGCAATCTGCATGGCACGCCGCGCCTGAACACGGCGATTCTCGCGCTCGGCACGCTGCTCGCTAGCATGATGGGTACGACTGGCGCGGCCATGCTGCTGATCCGTCCGTTGCTACGCGCTAACGACAACCGGCAGCACGTGGTCCATGTCGTCGTGTTCTTCATCTTCCTTGTGGCAAACGTCGGTGGCTCGTTGTCGCCGTTGGGCGACCCGCCGCTGTTTCTCGGCTTCCTCGAAGGCGTCAGCTTCTTCTGGACCACGACGCATCTCGCGCTGCCGATGCTGTTCGTCAGCGGCGTGCTGCTGACTGGCTTCTATGCGCTCGACTCGTACTACTTTCATCGGCGGGAAGAGGAGCGCTCGCGTTTTCTCGATCCAACGCCTGACGGCTCGCCGTTCGGCGATCGACGGCAAGATCAATTTTCTGTTGCTCGCCGTCGTGATCGCGCTCGTGCTGATGAGCGGTTTGTGGCGGCCGCAGATCTCGTTCGACGTGTTCGGCACACACGTGGCGTTGCAGAACGCGGTGCGCGATGTCGCGCTGGGTCGGCGTCACGCTGCTGTCGCTCGCATTGACGCCGCGCGCGGCTCGCGCAGGCAACGATTTCAACTGGGCGCCGATCGAAGAAGTGGCCAAACTGTTCGCCGGCATCTTCGTGACGATCGTGCCGGTCATCACGATTCTGCGTGCTGGCGAGGCTGGCGCGTTCGCGGGCCTCGTCCATCTGGTCAACGACCCGTCCGGCCAGCCTCACGACATCCGATACTTCTGGGCGACCGGCCTGTTGTCGTCGTTTCTCGACAACGCGCCCACCTACCTCGTGTTCTTCAACCTGGCCGGCGGCGACGCGCAGACGTTGATGACCACCGGCGCCACCACGCTCGCCGCGATTTCCGCCGGCGCCGTGTT
This sequence comes from uncultured beta proteobacterium, assembly GCA_963800185.1. Classification (GTDB taxonomy): domain Bacteria; phylum Pseudomonadota; class Gammaproteobacteria; order Burkholderiales; family Burkholderiaceae; genus Paraburkholderia. The sequence continues at coordinate 69,841 of CAWCZW010000001.1, forward strand.
CATGGGCGCAAACACGTATATCGGCAATGCGCCGAACTTCATGGTGAAGGCCATCGCGCAATCGCGCGGCGTGCGCATGCCGAGTTTTTTCGCGTATCTGGGCTGGTCCGGCGCGGTGTTGCTGCCGCTTTTCGTTGTCACCGGATGGCTCTTTTTTTGATGCCGGGGTCAATGCCGCCAGGCTGCCCTCGAAGGCGGTCTCGACGCCGAGATAATTCCGCTCGACGCGCTATATGGAGAATTGCAATGCAGAAAATCCTCGTCGCCCGTTCGATCTTTCCCGATGTGATCGAGCGGCTCAAACAGTATTTCGACGTCGACTGGAATCAGGGCGACGTGTTGCCCGCCGACGAACTGAAGCGCCGTCTCGCGGATAAAGACGGCGCGCTGACCGCGGGCGAGCCGATCGACGCCGCCGTTCTCGCAGCGGCGCCGCGTCTGCGCGTGGTGTCGAACATGGCGGTGGGCTACAACAACTTCGACATGGCCGCGTTCAACGCCGCGAACGTGCTCGGCACCAATACGCCGGACGTGCTGAACGAATCGACCGCCGACTTCGGCTGGGCGCTGATGATGGCGGCAGCACGCCGTATCGCCGAATCGGAGCACTGGCTGCGCGCAGGCAAATGGCAGAAGTGGACGTACGACGGTTTTCTCGGCAGCGACCTGTATGGCTCGACGCTCGGCGTGATCGGCATGGGCCGGATCGGTCAGGCGCTCGCGCGTCGCGCGAAAGGCTTCAACATGCAGGTGATCTATCACAACCGTTCGCGCGTGGCGCCGGAGATCGAGGCCGAACTGAACGCGACCTACGTATCGAAAGCAGGATCTGTTGCGGCGTGCCGATCATGTCGTGCTGGTGCTGCCGTACACGAAGGAAAACCATCACACGATCGGCGCGGCCGAACTCGCGCAGATGAAGCCGACTGCGACGCTGACCAATATCGCGCGCGGCGGTATCGTCGACGACGCGGCGCTGGTCGACGCGCTGCGTTCCGGACAGATCGCGGCGGCCGGTCTGGACGTCTACGAAGGCGAGCCGAATCTGAATCCGGATTTGCTGACGGTGCCGAATGTCGTGCTGACGCCGCACATTGCCAGCGCGACCGAAGCCACGCGCCGCGCAATGGCGAATCTCGCCGCGGACAACCTGATCGCCGCGCTGGGTGAAGGCCCGCGCGCTGGCCGTCCGCCGAATCCGATCAACCCTGACGTTATCGGCAAGGCGCGTTCATGACCATGATTCTGGTGGCGGCCGTCGCGGTGCTGGCGGTCGCGCTGGTCATCGCGCTGGCGTTGCTGATGCGCGGTCCCAAGCGCGCTGAAGAGGACGAGCAGTTCGAACTGCTGCACCGAGCGTATCGACGTCGCCGCCGACACGCAGGCGCATGCTTATGAGCGGCTCGAACGGCAATTGCGCAACGACATCACGGAAACGGCGCGCGTGTCGCGCACCGAGCAGAGCAGTGGCTTCGCGCACTTTCAGCAGACGCTGGCGGCGCAGTTCAGCAGCATGACGACGGTGCAGGGCGGCAAGATCGACGGATTCGCGCAGCAACTCGACGCGGTGCGTCACAGCCTGCAGGCAGCAGGCGCAGCAGGCGCGCGACGAGCAGGGCCGCACGCTGAAGCAGTTTCGGCGACACGCTGAGCCTGCAACTCGGCCAGCTGACCGAGGCGAACGACCGGCGCTTCGCCGAAGTGCGCGCGACCATCGAACAGCGGCTGAAGGATATCGAGGCGAACAATTCGGCCAAGCTCGAAGAAATGCGCCGCACCGTCGACGAAAAACTGCACGCTACGCTCGAACAGCGTCTGGGCGAATCGTTCAAGCTGGTGTCCGACCGGCTGGAGCAGGTGCATCGCGGTCTGGGCGAGATGCAGACGCTGGCGGCGGGCGTCGGCGATCTGAAGAAGGTGCTCACCAACGTCAAAACGCGCGGCACGTGGGGCGAAGTGCAACTCGAAGCCTTGCTCGAACAGTTGCTCACCGCCGATCAATACGCGAAGAACGTCGCGACGGTGCCGAAGAGCGCGGACCGTGTCGAGTTCGCGATCAAACTGCCGGGACGCGCGGAGCAGGGCGGCGCGGCTACGCCGGTCTGGTTGCCGATCGACGCCAAGTTTCCGCGCGAGGACTACGAGCGCCTGATCGAAGCGCAGGAGCGCGCCGATCCGGTCGCGGTGGAAGAGGCGTCGCGCGCGCTCGAAGCGCGGATTCGCGCCGAGGCGCGCACGATCGCGGAGAAGTACGTGTCGCCGCCGCACACCACCGACTTCGCGCTGCTGTTCCTGCCGACCGAAGGGCCTGTACGCGGAAGTGCTGCGCCGGCCGGGCCTGAGCGACCTGCTGCAACGCGACTATCGCGTGACGATTGCAGGGCCGACCACGCTGACCGCGTTGCTCAACAGTTTGCAGATGGGTTTCCGCACGCTCGCCATCGAGAAGCGGTCGAGCGAGGTGTGGCAGGTGCTCGGCGCGGTGAAAACGGAGTTCGGCAAATTCGGCGACGTGCTGGCGAAAACCAAGGCGCAACTGGAAACCGTCACGCGTTCGATCGAAGCCGCGGAAACGCGCACTCGCATGATGAGCCGCAAGCTGCGCGACGTGGAGGCGTTGCCGGGTGAAGAGGCGAGCGGGTTGATCGGCGATGCGCTGTCGGGCGTAGACCCCGAAGAGCAGTAAGGCCGGGCGTCGAGTTCTATCGCTTACGCGAAACGGATTCACGCACCCGCAGCCAACTGCTCGAGCGCCTCGCCTGTTACCCGCACCACGCGCCAGTCCGGCAACACGGTGGCGCCCATCTTTTCGTAGAAGTCGATGGCCGGCTGATTCCAGTCCAGCACGGTCCATTCGAACCGCCCGCATTGTCGTTCCACCGCAAGAGCCGCGAGGCGTCGCAGGAAGGCGGTGCCCAGACCGCTGCCGCGTTGCGAGGGTTGCACGTAGACGTCTTCGAGATACAGCCCGCGCTTGCCGACGAAGCTCGAATAATTGTGGAAGAACAGCGCATAGCCGACGAGCCGTCCTTCGCTGTCGGCAACCAGCGCTTCGATCGACGGGCGCGGGCCGAACAGCGCGTCGCGCAGACCGTCTTCGGTCGCGGTAAAGACATGCGTGAGGTTCTCGAATTCCGCCAGTTCGTACGTCAGCGCGAAGATCGCGCTGGTGTCAGCAGGCGTGGCGGCGCGGATCGGCGCGGGCATTACGCCTCTTCCGGCGCGTCGGTCAGGTGGATCTCAATGCCGCCAAAGCGCGATGCAACCCAGTTGTACGCGTGGCAGGCAATCCACAGCAGCACGAAGCCGAGAATCGCGTTCAGCAGCAGCGCGCTGAACACCGTGCTCAATTCCACCGAGCCATATCGGATGAATGCGACCAGCACGCCCAGCAGCACGATCGGCACCGAGAACGTCAGGTACACGAGGATAAGTGCTTTGGCCGTCTGTCCTGGTGCAATGAACGAAATCTGTTTTTTCATGTGAGTCAAACCCGTGTGTCGTAGTGGTAATGGGTGTTGCGGGTAATACGGGGTAAAGCCGGGAGTGCTGCCAACGCTGCCACGTTGCAACGCGCCTTGCGCAGGCTGTCAGATAAGCCCGTCGAACAGCATGATATCGACGCGCTCGCCCTCGGCAATCTCGCCTTCGTCGTGTCCGAGCACGATGAAGCAGTTGGCTTCGCTCATCGAACTCAGCACGCCCGAGCTTTGCGAGCCGGTTGGCGTGACGTGCCATTGCGCCGTGCGCGTCCGGTTCGGCGACGCCGCGCTGGAACTCGGTGCGGCCGGCGCGTTTGCGGATCGCCTGACGGCTTGTTGCGTGGATCACCGGCAGCGGTTGCGGCGTCGCGCCGGACATCAGCAGCAATGCTTCGCGCACGATCTGATAGAACGTCACCATCACGGCGACCGGATTGCCGGGCAAGCCGAAGAATAGCGCAGGCAGTCCGACGCCCGGCCGCTCGCCGGACCAGATGCGGCCAAACGCGAGCGGGCGGCCTGGGCGCATGGCCATGCTCCAGAACGCGACGTCGCCGAAAGTTTGCAGCAGTTGTCTGGTGAAATCCGCTTCGCCGACCGAGACGCCGCCCGAGGTCAACACCACGTCCGCGCTCGCGGCGGCGCTGCGCAATGCGGCTTCGAGCGCGGCGGGTTCGTCGCGCACCACGCCGAGGTCGAGCGTATCGACGTTCAGCCGCCGCAGCATCGCAAACAGCGTGTAGCGGTTGCTGTCGTACACGCGAGCCCGGGTCGAGCGGTTCGCCGAGCGAGCGCAATTCGTCGCCGGTCGAGAAAAACGCGACGCGCAAACGCCGCCGCACGCTAACTTCGCCAATGCCGAGCGAGGCCAGCAAACCGAGGTCCGACGCGCGCATGATGCGGCCGGCGCGCAGCGCGGCATGGCCGCGCGCGAGATCTTCGCCGGCGAGACGGCGGTTTGCGCCGCGCTGCGACCGCGTTGGCGGCGAAGCGGATCGACGTGGCATCGGCGTTGCGCTCGACCAGTTCCTGCGGCACGACGGTGTCGCAGCCGGCCGGCATGCAGGCGCCGGTCATCACGCGCACGCATTGGTCGGCACCGATGCCGCCTTCGAACGGATGGCCGGCCAGCGCCTTGCCGACGATCGTCAACTGGACCGGGGACTCGCTGGCGGGCTCGCCGGTGGCCAGCGCCGCGCGTTTGAACGCGTAGCCGTCCATCGCGGAATTGTCGTGCGACGGCACGTCGATCGGCGAAACGATGTCGGCCGCCAGCACGCGGTCGAGCGCGTCGCGCAACGGCACGCGCTCGACGGCCATGACCGGCGAGGCCCACTGACGAACAATCGCCTGAGCGGCCGAAACGGGTAGCGCGTGAGGATCGTACTGCGCGACGCAGCGGGAAAATTCGTTAAGCGTGGTCATGAAGGGCTGGACGTCGCGACCGGAGGCGGGAGCGGCAATTGCCGTGTGGCCGGAGCGGGATTGTCAACCGGGGCCTCAGTCACGTTCGAGGTCGGCGAGTTCTTGTAGCGAATTGATATTGTAAAACGCGCGCTCGTCGGTAAAGACGACTTCGACCGCCCTGTGGCGTGCGTACCACGCGCGAACCTTGCGCTCGCCGGCGTCCAGAAATGCGGCAAGGTCGTCGGCGAGCGCCGTGCGCAGCAGCGCGAAGACGGGATGCAGGGAGCGTCTGGCCATCGGCGTCGACGGTCGCGACGGTCGCGATGTCGGCTTGGGCCGAGTCCAATGCCAGTGCGAGGCGGGCGGCGAGATCGGCGGGTAGCCCCGGGGAGTCGCAAGGCGCGCTCAGCACGTACGCGGTGCCGGCCGCGCGCAGCCCGGCGAGCAGGCCGGCCAGCGGTCCGGGAAAACCGGGCAGGGTATCGGCCACGACGGTAGCGCCGAACGGCGCGCCGAGTGCGGCGTAAGTATCGGGATGACGATTGGCGCTGATCAGCAGCGCGCCGGTTTGCGGCGCGAGGCGCTCGAGCACATGCGCGGCAAGCGGTTTGCCGTGCAGCAACTGCAGCCCTTTGTCGACGCCGCCCATCCGCATGCCGCGCCCACCGGCGAGCACCAGGCCGGTGATCTGTGCGCGGGACAGGTTCCATGCGCGGGCCGCCCAGACTAGCCGCCGATGTACGACATTTCGACCCGGCGGCCCGCCTGTTCGCGCGCCTGCGGCGGCCTGGCTGCCGCGCAATTGCGAATAGCGGTCGCTGCGGCCCTGCCAGATTTCGGCGACGGCGGTGGCGATCTCGGCGTCGCTCGCGCCACTGCGCAGCAACGCGCGCAAATCGTGTCCGGACGACGCGAACAGGCACAAATACAGCTTGCCTTCGGTCGACAGACGCGCCCGCGTGCAGTCGCCGCAAAACGCGCGCGTGACGCTCGAAATCACGCCGATCTCGCCGCTGCCGTCCACGTAACCCCAGCGCTGGGCGGTTTCGGCCGCGACTGTGCGCGTCGAGCGGCGCGAGCGGGAAATGCTCGGCAATGCGCGTGACAACGTCGGCGGACGGCAGCACTTCGGTCATGTTCCAGCCGTTCGACGTGCCCACGTCCATATATTCGATAAAGCGCAGCACTGCGCCCGAGCCTTTGAAATGGCGCGCCATCGGGACGATTTCGCCGTCGTTGGTGCCGCGTTTGACCACCATGTTGACCTTGACCGGCGCGAGCCCGACCGCCTGCGCCGCGGCGATCCCGTCGAGCACGTCGGCGACCGAGAAGTCGGCGTCGTTCATCCGGCGAAACAGGGTGTCGTCGAGCGCGTCGAGACTGACCGTGACGCGGCGTCAGGCCGGCGTCTTTCAGGCTGCGCGCCTTGCGCTCCAGCAGCGAGCCGTTGGTGGTCAGCGTCAGATCGAGCGGGCGGCCGGTCGGGCGTGGTCAGTTGCGCGAGCCGCTCGATCAGGAATTCCAGATTCTTGCGCAGCAGCGGCTCGCCGCCCGTCAGCCGGATTTTCTCGACGCCATGCGCGACGAAGAGCCGCGCCAGCCGTTCGATTTCCTCGAAACTGAGCAACGCGCTATGCGGCAGGAACGCGTAGTCCTTGTCGAACACCGCGCGCGGCATGCAATAGACGCAGCGAAAATTGCAGCGATCGGTCACCGAAATGCGCAGATCGCGCAGCGGACGCGACAGCGTGTCGTGCAGGACGCCGCTGGGCGTCTGCACTGGGCCGGAGATGACCGGCGCCGCGCTGAAATCGGCAACTGGGATGATGCGTCGGGACATGAATTGCTTCGCTCGGTGCTTGCTCTGGTGCCTGGATAGAAAGCCAATTATTCATTCTATCGGAAATGCATCCGATGGCAGCCGGGCCTCCGGACGCGTCGGGTATACGGGGAGCGGCATATCACGGTGCTGCCGGATTTCGCTGTGATGCCCATAAAAGCAAAAAGCCCGCCGGTGAGGGCGGGCTTTTTGTCTGGAGGCGAGCGCAGCTTACTGCGGATGCTTGCCCGTTTCCACTTGCTGCATCGGCGCGCTGTCGAGCGGCGGCAGCGGCTTGCGTTCACGAACCACACGGGCCGGCTTGACCGCCTGTGCAGCCGCTTCCTGCGCGGCGCGCAGCTTGTCGGCGTCGGTATTCACCCAGACGAGGCCGGCTTGTTCCAGCACCGGCTTCAGGGCGTCTGCCGAGACGCCAGCGCCACGGGGCGCCTGCGTTGCCTGCGGCGCAGCGGCGACAGGCGCCGGCTCGACCACAGCCGGTTCTGCTGCCGGTGCAGCCGTGACGGCAGCGACCGGTTCGGCTGCGACGACCGGCTGAGCTTCGACGATCTCAGCTTGCGGTGCCGGCGCAACCACCGGCGCTTCGACCACTGCGGCAGGAGCCGGGTGCAGCGCTGCGTTTCAACCACCGGAGCCGGTGCGGCTTGCGCCTCAACAGCCGGGGCCACGCGGCGTTTCGACCGGCGCTTGAACCGGAGCTTCGACATGCACGACCGGTTCGACCAGCGAAACCGTTTCGCTGGCGGCCGGGGCCGCTTGCGCAGCTTCGACCGGCGCGGACGGCTTGTGCCACCGGTTCAACCGGTGCCGGCTCAACGTGAGCAGAGCCGGTGCAGCCGGCGCTTGCTCGACCGGCACAACCGGCACAATCGTTTCCGACTTCGCAGCCTTCTCGACAGCCAGAGCCGGCGTTTCGGTTGCGGCGTGCAGTTCGGTCACAACGGCGGTTTCGGTCGCGACAGCGGCGACGACCACTTCCACCGGCGTGACTTGTCGCGCTTGCGCCGTTTCGTTCGATTCGACGACATCAGCCTTGTGCTCGACCGGCTGATGAGCCGTGCGCACCGGTGCTTCGTCGCTGACGTTCGACGAGTCGCCTTCGGCTTCCGCGACGTCCGCTGCGAGGTTGCCGTTCACGTCTTCTTCACGCTCACGACGGCCACCACGACGGCCGCGACGGCGACGACGACGCTCTTCACCCTCACGCGCCACGGCTTCCTGATCGATCGGAGCGCCGTTTTCGCCGACTGCGGCCTGGTTGCGCGCCAGTTCTTCCGCTGCTTGCGCTTCGGTTTGCGTCAGCGCGTCAGCGGTTTCGGCTTGCGGCTTGCGGCGTTCGCCACGTTCAGCACGTTCGCCACGCTCACGGCGTTCGCCGCGTTCCTGACGTTCGCCACGTTCGGCGCGCGGCGCGCCTCGACGGTTTCCGCACGATCGCTGCCACGCGTGTCGCGATCGCGGTTCTCACGGCCTTCGCGACCCTCACGTGGCTCGCGGGCCTCACGCGGCCTCGCGCCGTTCACGGACCTCACGCGGTTCGCGTGCTTCACGCGGCTCACGGTTGCCACGCGGCTCCGCGCGCTTCACGGCCTTCGCGTCGCCTCACGGCCTTCACGCGGTTCACGTTCCTCGCGACGCTGCGACGGTTGTTGACCTTGCGCCTGCGGCTGACGGCCACCGGTCGCGCCTTCGGCACGGCCTGCCGCATCGCGGCCGCCTGCGCCGCTACGGCGATTGCGGTTGCGATCGCCGCCGCGTTCGCCGGTGCGCTCACCGCGCTCCGTGCGCTCGCCGCGTTGCGGACGCGCCTGCTTTTCGGTCGTAGCCGGTGCGACAGGCGCCGGCGCCGCCGACTGCACGCCGAACAGATTCTTCAGCCAGCCGATGAAGCCGCCGCGTAGCCGGCGCCACCGCGACCGGAGCCGGCGTCGCCGCCGGGCGAACCGGCGCGCTCGGCGCCGGCTTCTCAGGCGTGATGCCCTTGACCGCCGCTTCCTGCTTCGGCTTCACTTCTTCGGCGCGCTTGCTGTAACCGGTTTCCGATTCCAGTTCGCGAGCCGCTTCTTCGGCCATCTTCCACGAAGCGCGCGGCTCGTCGAGGCGCGCATCGTCGTGACGCAGGCGTTCGAGCTTGTAATGCGGCGTGTCGAGATGCTTGTTCGGGATCAGGACGACGTTGACCTTGAAACGCGACTCGATCTTGTTGATTTCCGCGCGCTTTTCGTTCAACAGGAAGGCGGTCACTTCGACCGGCACCTGGCAATGAATTGCCGCGGTGTTTTCCTTCATCGCTTCTTCCTGAATGATCCGCAGCACTTGCAGCGCGGACGATTCGGTATCGCGGATATGGCCCGTGCCGTTACAGCGCGGGCAGGTCACATGGCTGCCTTCCGACAGCGCCGGACGCAGACGTTGACGCGACAGTTCCATCAGGCCGAAGCGCGAGATCTTGCCCATCTGGACGCGCGCACGGTCGTGCTTGAGCGCGTCTTTCAGGCGTTGCTCGACTTCACGCTGGCTCTTGGCCGATTCCATGTCGATGAAGTCGATCACGATCAGGCCGCCCAGGTCGCGCAGGCGCAACTGGCGGGCGACTTCGTCGGCGGCTTCGAGGTTGGTGCGTGCTGCCGTTTCCTCGATGTCGGCGCCCTTGGTGGCGCGCGCCGAGTTCACGTCGATCGCGACCAGCGCTTCGGTGTGGTCGATCACGATGGCGCCGCCCGAGGGCAGCGGCACCGTGCGCGAGTACGCGGTTTCGATCTGGTGTTCGATCTGGAAGCGCGAGAAAAGCGGCACGTCGTCGTGATACCGCTTCACCTTGCTGACATTGTCCGGCATCACGATGTCCATGAAGGCGCGGGCCTGGTCATGGATTTCGGTGGTGTCGATCAGGATTTCGCCGATATCCGGCTGGAAATAGTCGCGGATCGCGCGGATCACGAGGCTCGATTCGAGATAAATCAGCATCGGCTGACCGTTCGAGCCGCTCTGCGACGCGGCTTCGATCGCGCGCCACAGTTGCATCAGGTAGTTCAGGTCCCACTGCAGCTCTTCGGCGCTGCGGCCAATGCCGGCCGTGCGCGCGATGATGCTCATGCCTTCCGGCAATTGCAGCTGCGCCATGGTTTCGCGCAGTTCCTGACGGTCGTCGCCTTCGATACGGCGCGACACGCCGCCGCCGCGCGGGTTATTCGGCATCAGAACCAGATACCGGCCGGCGAGCGAGATGAAGGTGGTGAGGGCCGCGCCCTTGTTGCCGCGCTCTTCCTTTTCGACCTGAACGATCAGTTCCTGGCCTTCGCGCAGGGCGTCCTGGATACGGGCGGAGCGCATGTCGACGCCGTCACGGAAATACTGGCGGGCGACTTCCTTGAACGGCAGAAAACCGTGGCGGTCTTCGCCGTAGTTGACGAAACAGGCTTCGAGCGACGGCTCGATGCGGGTGATGATGCCTTTGTAAATATTGCCTTTGCGCTGTTCGCGCCCGGCGGTTTCGATGTCGATATCGATGAGTTTTTGCCCATCGACGATGGCGACGCGCAGTTCTTCCTGCTGCGTCGCGTTGAACAACATTCGTTTCATTGAACGGCTCCAGAGCGGCTTAGCCTGCCCTCCAGCTGCGCGGTTGTCAGTCGCGAGAGCCAGGAGGGCAGCGGCATGCCGCGCCTTATTGTGTTTTCACAAGCACGCTGGAGCGGGAAAAATGGCGGGAGAATTGCCTGAGAGGGCCCGGCCCCATTAAAAAATGGGCGCGGTGCCGCAGGGCACATGCGAACACGGCTTCAAATAATGACCCGACACGCCGCGGGTTCTGCCGGCAGACCTTCATAAGCCTTCGTCCACTCGCGCCGGTGCGCCAACTGGGCGCGTGACCGGAGGGTCGAAGGCTGCGGTCATGCCGCAACGGGAAGTTCGCGCAGGCGGCGCGTCTTTTCCTGCTGGGGGTGTCTCGCCTCATTTTGACGTCGCCATGTCTTGTACTTTCTACAAGACGCCTCGGGCGCACGCCGTATTTTCGCAACTCGCAGCTTCGTACAACAGGGCGTCATACCGCCCGATACCGAAGCTGAAAGTTAAATTCTTTTTTACCAAAATTCCGTTACCGTCGAAGCTGACCTTGACCGAACGCGCCTGTGGGCGCCGTCCCTGCCGGGCACTGACTTCGTGCGTGCAACTTGTTGCATCTCATTTTCAGGGTGAGCAACCAGACCCCGGCGCAAGTAAAATAACGGTTTATCGCTTGCACCTGCGCAATCCGCCCGAATTCCGGTCACTGCGCCGGCCGCCGCAGACTGCTGGGCAAATTATATTCAGAATGAAAGAGTTAGGCAAAATATCCCAGAAATCGGTCGCAAGCGACCAGGTCTCCATCATCGAGATCGACGACAGCGCGGCCGGTCAGCGCATCGACAACTTCCTTTTGCGCGTCTGTAAAGGCGTGCCGAAAAGCCATATTTATCGCATTTTGCGTAGCGGGGAAGTGCGCGTGAATAAGGGCCGGATAGACGCGCAGTATCGCCTCGAGCTAGGCGATCTGGTGCGCGTGCCGCCCATTCGCGTCGCGCAGCCGAACGAGGCCGCCGCCCACGCGCCGGTGCCGAGCGCCGAATTTCAGCATCATTTTCGAAGACGACCACATGCTCGTCATCGACAAACCGGCCGGCGTAGCGGTGCACGGCGGCAGCGGCGTCGCCTTCGGCGTGATCGAGCAGATGCGCGAGGCGCGGCCGCAGGCAAAATTCCTCGAACTGGTGCATCGGCTGGATCGTGAAACGTCCGGCATTCTGATGCTCGCCAAGAAGCGCACGCGCGCTGGTCAACCTGCACGAGCAGATCCGCGAGAACAAAATGGACAAGCGCTACTATGCGTGCGTTCACGGCGAATGGGCGAGCGACTGGGGCCGTCGCCGCGCGGTCAAGGCGCCGCTGCACAAGTATCTGACCGCCGACGGCGAGCGGCGCGTGCGCGTGCAGGCCGGACGGTCTGGCGTCGCATACGGTGTTCAATCTGATCGACCGCTGGCCGGAGTACGCGTTGCTCGAAGCGGAACTGAAGACGGGCCGCACGCATCAGATTCGCGTTCATTTGCAGCATCTGGAATTGCCGATCGTCGGCGACGCCAAATACGGCGACTTCGCGCTGAACAAGGAACTGGCTCGCTCCAACGCGAAGCCGGGCCTGAAACGCATGTTCCTGCACGCTTACCGGCTGAAGCTCGCGCACCCGGCCACCGGCGCGCCGCTGCAGTTCGAGGCGCCGTTGCCGGCCGAATGCCGCAGCTTCGTCGCGCAACTCAACGAATTACGAAATGGGTCAAACCCGGAGACGACACCGCATGGCTAGAGAGCAATTTGATCTGATCGTCTTCGATTGGGACGGAACGCTGATGGATTCGACCGCGCACATCACGCGCAGCATCCAGGCGGCGTGCCGCGATCTCGGTTTGCCGGTGCCCGCTCGACGAGGCCGCGAGTTACGTGATCGGCCTCGGCTTGCGCGAAGCGCTGCAGATCGCCGCGCCGACGCTCGATCCGTCCGAATATCCGCGTCTGGCCGAGCGTTATCGCTTCCACTATCTGGTGAAGGATCAGACCACCGAGCTGTTTGTCGGCGTGCGCGAAATGCTGCAGGAGCTGCGCGATCAGGGCTATCTGCTGGCTGTGGCGACCGGCAAGAGCCGCGTCGGGCTGAACCGTGCGCTCGACCAGTCGCGTCTGACCAGCCTGTTCGACGGCACCCGCTGTGCCGACGAGACGTTCTCGAAGCCCCATCCGGCCATGCTGCACGAGCTGACGCGCGAACTGGGGCAGGATCCCGCGCGCACGGTGATGGTCGGCGACACCACCCACGATCTGCAAATGGCGATCAACGCGGGCGTCGCGGGCATCGGCGTGACTTATGGCGCGCATCCGGCTAACTCGCTGAACGCGATGTCGCCGAAATTCGTCGCGTCGAGCGTGAGCGATGCTGTCCGGCTGGCTGCGGGAGAACGCATGAGCACCCAGGCGAGCGAAGCGGAGGCCGTGCGCATTTGCGCGGCGGACGAGCTGGTCGACGGCGGCGCGGGCGTCGGCGCGCGGCCACGCTGGGCGGCGGCGACGCCGTGGTGTTTTTCGTTCGCTACGACGGCCGGGCGTACGGCTATCTGAACCGCTGCGCTCACGTGCCGATGGAGCTCGACTGGGCGGAGGGGCAGTTCTTCGAATCGTCCGGCTTATACTTGATGTGCGCGACACATGGCGCGATTTACGCGCCGGATACCGGCAAATGCGTCGGCGGTCCGTGCCGTGGCGGCAGGTTGCGCCCCGTGCAGGTCGAGGAGCGGGATACGCCCGAAGGCCGCGCCGTGTTCTGGCTGCCTGACGGCGAATTGCGCCCCGCCACGCCCTGATTCTTCCCTTCTTCGATCTTCTCCACTGCTCCGCATGTCCGACAATTTGACTCCCGAACCGAAGGAACCGTCCCCGACAGGTCGCTCCCGCACGCCCGCCGATGAGCCCGGCTGGGAGCGCGCCGCGCTCGAGCGCATCGCGCTCGCGGCAATCAACGAGCAGCGCGCTGCGCGTCGCTGGAAGATTTTCTTCCGGTTTCGTGTTTCTGATCGTGCTGCTGCTGGCCGTATGGGGCGGCCTTCGATTTCTCCGGCGACAAAGTCGCCACCACCGGGCGGCATACGGCGATGGTGTCGCTTGACGGCGAAATCTCCGCCGATACGAACGCGAACGCCGAAGATATCAACACTGCGCTGGAAAGTGCGTTCGACGACGCCGGTACGGCCGGCGTGATCCTGAGTTGCAACAGTCCGGGCGGCAGTCCGGTGCAGGCGGGCATCATCTATAACGAAATTCGTCGACTGCGCGCCAAATATCCGTCAATTCCGCTCTACGTCGTGGTGGGCGACATGTGCGCGTCGGGTGGCTACTACGCCGCAGCGGCGGCCGACAAGATCTACGTCGACAAGGCGAGCATCGTCGGCTCGATCGGCGTGTTGATGGACAGCTTTGGCTTCACCGGTCTGATGGACAAGCTGGGCGTCCAGCGCCGCTTGCATACATCGGGTGAGAACAAGGGCTTTTTCGATCCGTTCTCGCCAGAAACGCCGAAGATGGACGCACATGCGCAGGACATGCTCGACCAGATCCACGCGCAGTTCATCGACGCGGTGCGTCAGGGGCGCGGCAAGCGTCTGCACGAAACGCCCGACATGTTCTCCGGTCTGTTCTGGACCGGCCAAAAGAGCGTCGAGCTGGGTCTCGCCGACGGTTTCGGCGACGCCGATTACGTCGCGCGCGAGCTTTTCAAGGCACCGGATATCGTCGACTACACGGTGAAGGAAAGCATTACTGACCGCGTGGCGCGCAAGTTCGGCGCGGCGGTGGGCAATGGCGCCGTGCACGCAATGGCGCTGGGCGGGAAGCTGAGCCTGCGTTAATCGCAGGCTAATGGAAAAAGCCCCGCGCGAACTAGCGTTGATCGCGCGGGGCTTTTGCTGATTGCTGCCTGCAGAGTTCTGCCGGGTTCCTGGTGCGCTATACGCGATCTTGCGTCAATCAGACGGCCAGAATCAGAAAAATCGCCGGCCGTTTGTGCAGATCGATCGCCGGCTTCTTCTTCCAGTCGGCCACCGTGCGGCTGGCGATAGTTTCCGTTTCCAGCGTCAGATCGACTGCGACGCAAACCAGCGTCGACGGCGCGCAAGTCGCCAGCAGCGTGTCGAGCAGCGCGCGATTTCGGTAAGGCGTCTCGATGAAAATCTGCGTTTGCTTGCCTTTGCGCGATTGCTGTTCCAGCTCGCGCAGACGCTTGGCGCGTTCGGTGGCATCGACCGGCAGGTAGCCGTGGAACGCAAAACTCTGGCCGTTCAGCCCGGAAGCCATCAGCGCCAGCAGAATCGAACTCGGTCCGACAAACGGCACGACCTTCACGCCGCGCTCGTGCGCGCGACGCACCAGCAGCGCGCCCGGATCGGCGACCGCCGGGCAGCCGGCTTCGGAAACGAGGCCGGCGTCGGTGCCGGCAAGAAGCGGCGCGAGCAGCTTGTCGATCTCGCCGGCCGGCGTGTTGACGTTCAGTTCGCGAATCTCGATTTCCTGAATCGGCCGCTCGGTGCCGACTTTCTTCAGGAAAGCGCGCGTGGTTTTCGCGTTTTCGCCGATGTAATAGTGCAGCGATGCCGCGCGGGCGCGCACCGGCGCGGGCAGGACGGCGTCGAGCGCATCGGCGTCGCCCTCGCCGAGCGTGTTCGGAATCAGGTATAGCGTGCCGCTCATTGCGCCCCCAGAAGTGGATAGCCGGCTGCGAGCAGCATGCGCGACAGTGCGATCAGCGGCAGGCCGACGAGCGCGGTCGGATCGTCGGAATGGATGGCATCGAGCAACGCGATGCCCGAGGCCTTCGGATTTCGCGCTGCCCGCGACGTCGTAAGGCGTTTCGGCCGCAGATAGGCTTCCAGCGCAGCGTCCGGCAGGTCGCGGAACTGCACGCGCGTAATCGACGTCGGCGGTTTGCGCGATGCCCGACGCGCTGTCGAACAGGCACAGCGCGCTGTGGAATAGCACTTCGCGGCCGCGCATCGCCTGCAGCTGGGCGAGCGCGTTCTCGTGCGTGCCGGGTTTGCCGATCTGCAGGCCGTCATAAGTGGCGACCTGGTCGGAGCCGATCACGAGCGCGGATTCATTTGTGCCGAGTTCGCTCGCCACTTCGCGCGCTTTGGCTTCGGCAAGCCGCAAGGCGGTCACTTCGGGCGTTTCGCCGGCGTGCGGCGTCTCGTCGATCGCGGGAACGATGACATCGAACGGCACGCGCAGGCGCTCGAGCAACTCGCGCCGATATGGCGAACTCGACGCCAGAATCAGGCGCGGCGGGCGGTTGGAGGGAATCTGGCATGGTCAACCAACGGCTAGAAAGGCAGGGCGTACGGGGCTTGCGCGGAGTGCGCACGCGTACGGGCTTAAGTGTTTGACTCGAAAAGACAAAACGGATATGATTTTGGGCTTTTCATCGGTATGCTTGCGCTTAGGCGGGTCTCGTGGTCGATCGCTTCAATCGAAGCGCTTAAGTCGTAGAGCTTGTGAACCAGTGCCGCGGTCTCGCGAGCAGGCTGGCAAACCGGTTTTACCTCGCGGCTTATCGCGGTTTACCCCGGCGAAATCCTTGCCGACGCAGGAGCGCACATGACTCAACATCCTGGCAACCCTGCTGGTCTGTCCGACCCGCATGAACTCGATCTGTTCGAATTTGCGCGGAGTGGGCGTCAGGCCGCGGGTGTCGTGCGCGTCTCGCAACTGCCGCGCATGTTAAACGAAGTCCCGGCAGAAGCGCCAGACCGCGATACCGCGTTCACCTGGCAAGCCGAAGGGGCGACGCAGCCGGAATTGCAGGATGACGGCACCGAGGGTCCGCAGCCTTATTTGAGGTTGGCGATTCACGGCGCGGCATGGCTCGAATGTCAGCGGTGCATGACGCCGTATTCGCAGCCGTTCAACGTCGATGCAACTTACCGGATCGTCAACACTGAGGCGGAAGCCGAAGAGTTTCCGCTCGACGAGGATGAAGTCGAAGTGATCGTGGGCTCGCGCCAGTTCGATCTCATCGACTTGATCGAAGAAGAGTTGCTGCTTTCCTTGCCGCTCGTGCCCAAGCACGAGGTTTGCCCCGAAGTGCACGAGAGCCTTGTCTCTGGTGTGGCCGGTGCTGAAGGCGAGGGCGACGAAGCTGCGCTGGACGAAGCTGCTGAGGGCGATGAGCCCGAACGGCCCAATCCGTTCGCGGCGCTCGAAAGTCTCAAGCGCGGTGAGCCGGGCGACAAGAAGCACTGAACAGTTGCAGGGAAGCGCGAGGCGGGCGCATTGGCCATTCGGCCTATGGCGGACACCGTATCGGGCTGTGTTAGAATTCGGAAAATTTTTAGGAGTTAGTCATGGCAGTTCAGCAAAACAAGAAGTCGCCGTCCAAGCGCGGCATGCACCGTTCGCACGATTTCCTGACGGCAGCGCCGCTGGCCGTGGAGCCGAGCACGGGTGAAGTGCATCTGCGTCACCACGTTAGCCCGAACGGCTACTATCGCGGCAAGAAAGTCGTCAAGACGAAGAACGACTAATCGTTTCACTGCGTTGCGCCCTTTGGCGTTTCGCGTGGCGATCGGCTCGCTTGACATTTTCCCGGCTCGGCAAAAAGGCGGCATTCAATTGCCGCTTTTTTGTGTCGATCGCAATTGGCGCTTTGGCGCTTGTCGCGATCCCATGCAGGGCGCCTGAAATTCGTCGCACTCCATGACAGTAAAGCTCACGATAGATTGCATGGGAGGCGACCACGGCCCGTCCGTGACCGTTCCCGCAGCCGTCAACTTCGTGCGTTCGCATCCCGACGCACAATTGCTGCTCGTCGGCATTGAAAGTGCGATTCGTGCGCAGTTAAAGAAGTTAAAGGCGCAGGACCTGCCGGCGCTGACCGTCGTACCCGCTTCCGAGATCGTCGCCATGGACGATCCGGTCGAAGTCGCGCTGCGCAAGAAAAAAGATTCGTCCATGCGCGTGGCGCTGAACCGCGTCAAGGAAGGCGAGGCGCAAGCCTGCATTTCCGCCGGCAACACCGGCGCGCTGATGGCGGTCTCGCGCTATGTGCTGAAAACGCTGTCGGGCATCGAACGCCCGGCCATCGCGTTCGCCATGCCCAATCCCAATGGCTACACCACGATGCTCGACCTGGGCGCCAACGTCGACTGCGAGCCGCAGCATCTGCTGCAGTTCGCCGAGATGGGGCACGCGCTCGTGTCGGCGATCGAAGGCAAGGAGCGGCCCACCATCGGGCTGCTCAACATCGGCGAAGAAGTCATCAAGGGCAACGACACCATCAAACGTGCCGGCGAACTGCTGCGCGCGAGTACACTTAACTTCCACGGCAACGTTGAAGGTAACGACATCTTCAAGGGTACGGTCGACGTCATCGTCTGCGACGGTTTTGTCGGCAATGTCGCGCTGAAGACGTCGGAAGGTCTCGCGCAGATGCTGTCCAACATCATCAAGGAAGAGTTCGGCCGCTCGCTGGCTCACCAAGGTGATGGCGGTGCTCGCGTTGCCGGTATTGATGCGCTTCAAGAAACGCGTCGATCATCGGCAATACAACGGCGCCGCGTTGCTCGGTCTGCGCGGACTGGTGATCAAAAGCCACGGCTCCGCGGATGCCTACGGGTTTGAGTGGGCTATCAAACGCGGGTATGATGCCGTCAAAAACGGCGTGCTGGAGCGCCTTGCGCGAGCGATGGAAGAGAACGCGGGTTCTCTCGAACAGGCCGCGCGCGACGCAAGCGGCGCGGGTCAACGCAAGCCCGATCGCCGGCCAGCCTGCCGAGCCCTACGCTGCGCAATCCTCGAAGGCATAATGGCTCAATCCACAATTTATTCCCGCGTGCTGGGCACCGGCAGCTATCTGCCGCCCAACCGCGTCACCAATCAGGATCTGGCTGAACGTCTCGCCAGACAAGGCGTCGAGACGAGCGACGAATGGATCGTTGCCCGCACCGGTATCCATGCGCGCCACTTCGCCGACCCTGATGTCACGACCAGCGATCTCGCTCTGATCGCGTCGCAGCGCGCGATCGAAGCAGCGGACATCGATCCGCAGTCCATCGATCTGATCATCGTCGCCACCTCCACGCCGGACTTCGTGTTCCCGAGCACGGCGTGCCTGTTGCAGAACAAGCTCGGCATCAAGAACCACGGCGCCGCGTTCGACGTGCAGGCCGTCTGTTCCGGCTTCGCCTACGCGGTGGCGACGGCGGACAGCTTCATTCGCAGCGGCCAGCATCGCACGGCGCTGGTGATCGGCGCGGAAACCTTCTCGCGCATTCTCGACTTCAACGACCGCACCACCTGCGTGCTGTTCGGCGACGGCGCGGGCGCGGTGATCCTGCAGGCGTCCGA
This sequence comes from uncultured beta proteobacterium, assembly GCA_963800185.1. GTDB lineage: Bacteria > Pseudomonadota > Gammaproteobacteria > Burkholderiales > Burkholderiaceae > Paraburkholderia. The sequence continues at coordinate 88,492 of CAWCZW010000001.1, forward strand.
AGAACCGGGCGTGCTGGCCAGCGCCTTGCACGCCGACGGCAGCCACTCGAACATTCTCTGCACGCCGGGTAACGTGAACGGCGGCGTGGTCGCCGGCAGCGCGTTCCTGCATATGGACGGCCAGGCGGTGTTCAAGCTCGCCGTCAACGTGCTCGAAAAAGTCGCGGTCGAAGCGCTCGAAAAGGCCAATCTGACGGCGGAGCAGATCGACTGGCTGATTCCGCATCAGGCCAATATCCGCATCATGCAAAGCACTTGCCGCAAGCTCGGCTTGCCGCAGGAACGCATGGTCGTCACGGTGGGCGAGCACGGCAATACGTCGGCTGCGTCCATTCCGCTCGCATTCGACGTCGCAGTGCGCGACGGCCGCATCAAGCGCGGCCAGAACGTGCTGATCGAAGGCGTCGGCGGCGGCTTCACGTGGGGCGCGTCGGTTATCCGCTACTGATAGCGGCGACGCATCGACGGGCGCCGTTTGCGGCGTCCGCGCGCCGGCGTGAGTTCGCGCCGTGCAGCACCCACATCTGACTAATCCGATTTTGGGGACGATATGAAATTTGCGTTCGTTTTTCCTGGGCAAGGTTCGCAGTCGGTCGGCATGCTCAACGCATTTGCCGATCACGCGGTCGTGCGCGAGACGGTTCAGGAAGCGTCCGACGCGCTCAATCAGGATCTCGGCAAGCTGATCGCCGAAGGTCCCGCCGAAGATCTGAACCTCACCACCAACACCCAGCCCGTCATGCTGACTGCCGCGTACGCGATTTATCGCGCGTGGGAGCAGGCGGGCGGCCCGAAGCCGGCGATCGTCGCCGGTCATAGCCTCGGCGAATACACCGCGCTGGTCGCGGCGGGCGCGCTCGCGTTCCGCGACGCCGTGCCGCTCGTGCGTTTTCGCGCTCAGGCGATGCAAACGGCCGTGCCGGTCGGCGAAGGCGGCATGGCCGCGATTCTCGGTCTCGACGACGACACGGTGCGCGCGGTGTGCGCCGAGGCATCGGTGGCGGGTGTGGTCGAAGCGGTGAATTTCAATGCGCCCGCGCAAGTCGTGATCGCGGGCCACAAGGCCGCGGTTGAAAAAGCGTGCGAAGTGGCGAAGGCGAAGGGCGCGAAGCGCGCGTTGCCGTTGCCGGTGTCGGCGCCGTTCCACTCGTCGCTGCTCAAGCCGGCGTCGGACCAGCTGCGCGAATACCTGGCAAGCGTCAATGTGCAGGTGCCGGCTATTCCGGTGATCAATAACGTCGACGTCGCGATCGTCAACGAGCCGGCCGGAATCAAGGACGCGCTGGTGCGTCAGGCGGCCGGCGCGGTGCGTTGGGTCGAAAGCGTGCAGGCGATGGCGGCGCAAGGCGTGACGCACGTGATCGAATGCGGTCCGGGCAAGGTCCTTGCGGGTTTGACCAAGCGGATCGACGGCAATCTGGTCGGCGCGTCGGTGTTCGATCCGGCTTCGCTCGAAGAAACGCTCAAGCTCGTGACCGCAGGCTGAAGGCCGTGTCGCTAGCAGGCGCCTATTGATTGGCGACTGAAATCGGCACCGCACTTCGGCATCAGGAATCAATCAGCCCTCCGAAGGGCATTCGGACTGACAGATGGAAAAGACTCTCGACAAGCAGATCGCAATCGTGACCGGCGCCTCGCGCGGCATTGGCCGTGCAATCGCGATGGAACTGGCGCGCCAGGGCGCGACGGTGATCGGCACGGCGACCAGCGAAAGCGGCGCGGCGGCAATCACCGAAGCATTTAACGCAGCCGGCGTGAGCGGCCGCGGCGCAGTGCTCAACGTGAACGATGCGGCTGCAGTGGATGCGCTGATCGACGGCACGGTGAAGGAATTCGGCGCGCTGAACGTGCTGGTGAACAACGCCGGCATCACGCAGGACCAACTCGCGATGCGCATGAAGGACGACGACTGGGACGCGGTGATCGACACCAACCTGCGCTCGGTGTTCCGTCTGTCGCGCGCAGTGCTGCGTCCGATGATGAAGGCGAAGGGCGGCCGCATCATCAACATCACGTCGGTGGTCGGCTCGTCCGGCAACCCGGGGCAGATCAACTACGCCGCGGCAAAAGCGGGCGTTGCAGGCATGACGCGCGCGCTGGCACGCGAGATCGGCAGCCGCGGCATCACCGTGAATTGCGTCGCGCCGGGCTTTATCGATACCGACATGACGCAAGGCCTGCCGGAAGAGCAGCAGACCGCGTTGAAGACGCAGATTCCGCTGGGCCGCCTGGGCAGCCCGGACGATATCGCGCACGCCGTCGCGTTCCTCGCCTCGCCGCAAGCGGGTTATATCACCGGCACCACGCTGCATGTGAACGGCGGAATGTACATGTAGTAACCAATTTCGGTTACTATCCGCGCCTTGATGCGTTTGCAAATGCGTAAGGCGCATGCCTTGACAGGAACCCGACGCGCCGCTTTTTTGCCGGGTCAAACCTGATAAAATGCGCGCACCTGTATTTTTGAACTTCTTTTCCCTTGGAGGGGTTAATGGACAATATCGAACAGCGCGTCAAGAAGATCGTCGCAGAACAACTGGGCGTTGCAGAAGCTGAGATCAAGAACGAAGCTTCGTTCGTGAACGACCTCGGCGCCGACTCGCTCGACACCGTTGAACTCGTGATGGCCCTCGAAGACGAATTCGGCATGGAAATTCCGGATGAAGAAGCCGAGAAGATCACCACCGTTCAGCAAGCGATCGACTACGCTCGCGCGAACGTCAAGGCCTAAGGTCATTCGCGCCTGCGTTTCTGCGTTGGCGGCGTATGACGCCCTGCCGTGTCGCTTGCCGACGCCAGCAGGGTTGGCGCTTTTTGCCGTGCAGGAGCCAGCGATGTTGACAGCGCAACTTTCCGCGCGATTGCCGACTTAACAGCCACAGGGCATACAGGGCAAATTCCTGTGGCCGCTGTGGCTTTTGCTTTTGTCATCTATGAAAAAGGGGTTACCGTGAGCCGCCGTCGTGTTGTTGTTACAGGCCTGGGGCTGATTTCGCCTGTTGGCAATAATGTTGCCGACGGCTGGGCCAATCTGGTCGCCGGCAAGTCGGGTATTGCCAATATCACGAAGTTCGATGCGTCGAACTTCTCGACTCGTTTCGCCGGCGAGGTGAAGGGCTTCAATATCGAGGACTACATCCCCGGTAAGGAAGCGCGCCACATGGATACGTTCATCCATTACGGCGTGGCTGCAGGCATCCAGGCGATGCAGGACAGCGGCCTCGAAGTCACCGACGAGAATTCGGAGCGTATCGGCGTGATCGTCGGTTCGGGCATCGGCGGCCTGCCGATGATCGAAGTGACGCAAACCGAACTGCTCAACCGCGGCCCGCGCCGTATTTCGCCGTTCTTCGTGCCGGCTTCGATCATCAACATGATCTCCGGCCATCTGTCCATCAAGTTCGGCATCAAGGGTCCGAATCTCGCCATCGTGACTGCCTGTACCACGGGTCTGCATTGCATCGGCGAGGCTTCGCGCCTGATCGAATACGGCGACGCCGACGTGATGATCGCGGGCGGTGCGGAATCCACCGTGTCGCCGCTCGGCATCGGCGGCTTTGCGGCGGCGCGCGCGCTGTCGCAACGCAATGACGATCCGGCCACCGCGAGCCGTCCGTGGGACAAGGACCGCGACGGTTTCGTGCTGGGCGAGGGCGCGGGCGTGATGGTGCTCGAAGAGTACGAACACGCGAAGGCGCGCGGCGCGAAGATTTACGCCGAAGTCAGCGGCTATGGGATGAGCGGCGACGCCTATCACATGACCGCACCGCTGGAAGACGGCGACGGCGCACGCCGCTGCATGCTGGCCGCGCTGAAGAACGCGGGCATCAATGCGGATCAGGTGAACTACCTGAACGCGCACGGCACGTCCACGCCGCTCGGCGACCTGGCCGAAACGACCGGCATCAAGCGCGCGTTCGGCGACCACGCCAAAGACATGGTCGTGAACTCGACCAAGTCGATGACGGGTCACCTGCTGGGCGGCGCTGGCGGGCTGGAGTCGGTGTTCACCGTGCTGGCCGTGCATCAATCAGGTGTCGCCGCCGACCATCAACATCTTCAATCAGGATCCGGCCTGCGATCTCGATTACTGCGCGAACACCGCGCGGGAGATGAAGATCGACGTCGCGCTGAAGAACTCGTTCGGGTTCGGCGGCACGAACGGCACGCTGGTGTTCAAGCGCGCCTGATCGCCTGCAACGTGGGTGACGCATCAGTCGACGGCGCCGGCATTGCCGGCGCTTTCCCCCGAATCGGCACCGTTCGAAGGAGCGGCGCAGCGGATTACGCTGCGCCGCTCTTTCGTCATGCGTGCTGCGTTGGGGGCATTCGTTTTGATTGCGACGTGGGCCGTCTATCAGTGTTGTCGCGGCGCAATCTGGGTGCGTGGCAGGCGGTTCCGTTGACGCTCGCCGTGGCAGCCGTTGCTCGCGCTGGGCGCAGCTCGGCACGAGCGCGCGCAGCCCGTCGCGCTGAAAATCGGCCAGGACGGATTGGCCGCGTGGGACCGGACGGGCGCGCTGCTGGTGCAGGGCCGTATTGCCGGGCTGTTCGCAGTGGAGCAACCGTCTGCTGATTCTGGCGCTCGTGCAGGAGGAGGGTCGCAAGCGCTCGCTGCTGCTCCCCGCTGACGCACTGCCGGCTGGCGTTTTCCGCGAACTGTCGGTGCTCGGCCGGCGCGCCGCCGGCGCCTGACTGTAACGACTGTAACCGCTGTTACCGGAGTAACGTGCCCTAATGATGGGGACGCTACAATGGTCCCCCGCCATGCGGCCTATAGTTAACGGATTTATCAGGTGAGCGAAAAAGAAATTGACCAGGTGCTGGTCGAACGCGTTCAGAAAGGCGACAAGGCCGCGTTCGAGCTTCTGGTCTCCAAATACCACCGCAAGATTCTCCGGCTGATCTCGCGCCTCGTGCGCGACCCCGCCGAAGTGGAAGACGTCGCGCAGGACGCCTTTATCAAGGCTTACCGGGCGTTGCCGCAGTTTCGCGGGGAATCGGCTTTTTATACGTGGTTGTACCGGATTGCGGTCAACACGGCAAAGAACTACCTTGCGACCCAGGGGCGTCGCGCGCCGACCTCGACCGAAGCAGATGCTGAAGAAGCTGAAACTTTCTCGGACGCCGACCAACTAAGGGATATCAACACGCCTGAGTCGATGTTGATGAGCAAGCAGATCGCTGAGACGGTCAATGCTGCGATGGCGGTTTTACCGGAAGAGTTGCGCACCGCCATTACTCTTCGTGAAATTGAAGGTTTGAGCTACGAGGAAATCGCCGAAATGATGGGTTGCCCAATTGGCACAGTCAGATCACGAATTTTCCGCGCTCGCGAAGCCATTGCGGCAAAATTGCGTCCGTTGCTTGACACACCTGAGGGCAAGCGCTGGTAAATCGCCAGCCTGCCAGACGGGGCGCGGGTGCAATATCTGGATTAGTGGTGTCACTACGGGGTATTCGTAAGATGGGGAGCATCATGGGGTCGGTCTCGATGCAATCGCAAGCCAGCTCGCGCGGCGAGCGTCTGTCCGCTTTTGTCGACGGTGAGCTGTTCGGCGAAGAGCATTTGAATCTGGACAAGTTTATTTCCGGGCTGGACGGCGAAGATCGCGCCGCCTGGTCGGCTTATCACCTGATCGGCGACGCGCTGCGTTCCGACGATCTGGCGATCAGGCCCGCGGCAAGCAGCGCGTTCATGAGCGGTTTCGCCGCTCGTTTTGACAGCGAGCCGCATGTGCTGGCGCCCGCCGCCATGCCGGTCGCGCGGCCGTCTGCTGGCGTTGCGCCGCCGCGTCGTGCCGGCTTTCGCTGTTGCTGCTGCCGCTGCTACGCTGACGTGGATCGTCGTGCCGCAACTGCAAGGCGTGCCGGGCGTCCGGGCGCGCAGGTCGCGTCGATCCAGTCGCACGGCGATTCGCTGCAACGCGTGGCCATGGCACCGGTGCCGGCTGCCAACGTCCAGCCGGTCGCGCAAGACGCGAACATCATTCGTGACGCCAGTCTCGATCAGTATCTGGAAGCTCACCAGCAATTCGCGCAACAACCGGTCATGCCGGGCTCGATGCCGCTGATTCGCGCTGCCGCTGTTTCTACGCAAGGCCAATAGTTTGATGCAGACTCCGCGGTTGAATAAAACGACTATCTGGGGGCGGCTGCCGGCATTCATGTTCTGCGCAGCCGTATTGTTGTCCGCTACACCGCGGGTCTTCGCACAAACCGACGATCCGCTCGTCGCCCGTCGCACGGCCGCGGATCTGCTCGATCGGATCCATCAGGCCGCGCAGCAGCAGAACTACGAGGGCGCGTTCGTCTATCAGCGCGGGCAATTTCGTTCAGACGTCGCGAATTGCGCACTATGCCACCCATTCGGACGGCGAATTCGAGCAGCTCGAAAGCCTCGACGGCAAGCCGCGCAAAATGCTGCGTCATAACGACGATCTCTACACGTTCGTGCCTGAACGGCATTTGCTCGTGGTCGAGAAACGTCAGAACAAAGACTCGTTCCCGGCATTGCTCGCGGTCAGCGGCGAGCAGGTTCTGTCTGTTTACGAGCCGAAACTGCTGGGTGACGACCGCGTGGCGGGCGTCGACAGCCAGGTTATCGAGCTCGATCCGAAAGACGGTTATCGGTTTGCTTACAAACTGTGGGCAGACAAGAAGACTGGCCTGTTGCTGCGCACGCAGACGCTCGATACCGACGGGCAGGTGCTCGAACAGCTGTCGTTTTCGCAAATCCGCATCGGCGTGCCGGTCGACAAGGCGGGTATCGTCAACGGTATTCGTAATACGGCGGGCTGGACGGTGGTGCGCCCGCCGATCGAGCCGGTCGACATGGCCGCGCAAGGCTGGCAGATCAATCCCACGGTTCCGGGCTTTCGCATGATCCGCCAGTTGCGCCGTCCAATGGCCGCGCGGGAAGCGGGGCAGCCGACCATTCCGGTCGATCAGGCGGTCTTTTCCGACGGTCTCGCGGCGATTTCGGTGTTCGTCGAGCCGGTCGAGAACAATACGCGCAAGGAAGGCGCGGGCAGCAGCGGCGCAACGCACGTGCTAGTCAAGCGTCGGGGCGACTTCTGGATTACTCTGCTGGGTGAAGTGCCCCAGAGCCACATTGCAGCAATTTGCGTCTGCCATAGAATACAAAGCTCCGAAGTAACCCCTCCGAATCCTGAATCCCTCGGCTTGCTACGATATGACGACTTTCTCGGTGCGCAAATTCCTCGCGGCCGCGGTGGTGGCGGCGTGTTTGCCGCTCGTACCGCATACGGCGTCGGCGGCTTCCGCTGCCAATCTGCCCGACTTCACTGACCTCGTCGATAAGGTCGGTCCTGCAGTCGTCAACATTCGCACGACCACACGCGTGTCGAGCAGCGGCAGCACCCGTGGCGGCTTGCCGCCGGGCATGGACGACGGCGATATGTCGGAGTTTTTCCGGCGCTTCTTCGGCATTCCGCTGCCGCAGTCGCCGCAATCTCCCGGCGCGCCGCGTGGCGGCGGACAATGGCGATAACGGCGGGAGTGGCGGCAGCCAGGACGCGCCGGATAACAGCGATCCCGAACAGAACAGCGGCGTCGGCTCGGGCTTCATCCTGTCGGCAGACGGCTACGTGATGACCAACGCGCACGTCGTCGACGACGCGGACACCATCTACGTCACGCTGACCGACAAGCGCGAGTTCAAGGCCAAGCTGATCGGCGTGGACGACCGCACCGACGTCGCCGTCGTGAAGATCAGCGCGGCCAATCTGCCGACCATCACCATCGGCGATTCGAACAAGGTTCGCGTGGGCGAGTGGGTGGTCGCGATCGGTTCGCCGTTCGGGCTCGAGAATACGGTGACGGCCGGCATCGTCAGCGCCAAGGGGCGCGACACGGGCGACTATCTGCCGTTTATCCAGACCGACGTCGCCGTCAATCCGGGCAATTCGGGCGGTCCGCTGATCAACATGCAGGGCGAGGTGATCGGCATCAACTCGCAGATCTACAGCCGCACCGGCGGTTTCATGGGCATTTCGTTCGCGATTCCGATCGACGAAGCGATGCGCGTGGCCGATCAGCTGAAGAACTCGGGCAAGGTCGTGCGTGGCCGTATCGCGGTGGCGATCGGCGAAGTCACGAAGGACGTGGCCGATTCGCTCGGTCTGCCGAAGGCGCAGGGCGCGCTCGTCAGCAGCGTCGAACCGGGCGGCCCGGCGGATAAGGCCGGCGTGCAGCCGGGCGACATCATCCTGAAGTTCAACGGCCATTCGGTCGACACGGCCACGGATCTGCCGCGCATGGTCGGCGATACGAAGCCGGGCACCAAGTCGACGATCACGATCTGGCGCAAGGGTCAGACGCGCGATCTGCCGGTCACGATTGCCGAAATGCAGCCGGACAAGGCGGCCAAGGCGGATCAGAAAAAGCCGCCGGCGCCGAAGCAACGCGCCACGAACGTGCTGGGTCTGGCTGTCAGCGATATCCCGGCCGATCAGATGAAGGCGCTGAAGCTGCACAACGGCGTGCAGATCGATGCGGTGGACGGTCAGGCGGCGCGCGTCGGGCTGCAAAAGGGCGACATCATTCTGCGAGTGGGCGACACGGACATCACGAGCGCGAAGCAGTTCGACGACCTGAGTTCGCATCTCGATCCGCAGAAGATGGTCGCGCTGCTGGTTCGTCGCGGCGACAACACGCAGTTCGTGCCGATCCGTCCGCGCAGCACGCAGAAATGATGGAAGCGGCACCGCTCACGCTCTACGGGCGCGCGTGGTGCCACCTGTGCGAAGACATGCGCGCCGCGCTCGAGCCTTTGCTGGCCGAGTTCGGCGCGCAGGTGATCGTGGTCGACGTCGACACCGATCCCGTGCTGGAAGCCCGTTACAACGAACTGGTGCCGGTTCTGGTCTGCGACGGCGTCGAGCTGTGTCACTATCACCTCGACGTTGCGCGGGTTCGCGACGCACTGGCCGCGCGGGTCGCAGCGGCGCCCTGAGGTCGCTCAGGGCTTCAGTCAGGGCTTCAAACGGCGCGCAAACGCGGCGCCGTTCTTACCAGGTTTCATGCCTCTCCTGAGCCGTCTTTTCCGCCCGGTCGTCGCAAGATGCGCCGGGCGATGGCCTTTTCGGCTAAAATAGATAGGTTTTTCACCTACTTACAAGGCGTGCTCCGCTATTGTCCGAGCGCGCCTTTTTCGCTTGATCGGCACTGAATGGATCATATTCGTAACTTCTCGATCATCGCGCACATCGACCATGGCAAGTCGACGCTCGCCGATCGCATCATCCAGATTTGCGGCGGCCTGTCCGACCGCGAGATGGAAGCCCAGGTGCTCGACTCGATGGATCTCGAGCGCGAGCGCGGCATCACCATCAAGGCACAAACCGCCGCATTGACGTATCAAGCGCCCGTGACGGGCAGGTCTACAACCTGAACATGATCGACACGCCGGGCCACGTCGACTTCTCGTACGAAGTCAGCCGCTCGCTGTCCGCGTGCGAAGGCGCGCTGCTGGTCGTCGACGCGAGTCAGGGCGTGGAGGCGCAAACCGTCGCCAACTGCTACACGGCGATCGAACTCGGCGTCGACGTGATTCCGGTGCTCAACAAGATCGACCTGCCGGCTGCGAATCCCGAAAACGCGATCGCCGAAATCGAAGACGTGATCGGCATCGACGCCACCGACGCGACGCATTGCAGCGCGAAGACCGGTCTCGGCGTCGAAGACGTGCTCGAAGCGCTGATCGCGAAAGTGCCGCCGCCCAAGGGCGATCCGGAAGCGCCGCTGCAGGCGCTGATCATCGACTCGTGGTTCGACAACTACGTCGGCGTGGTGATGCTCGTGCGTATCGTCAACGGCACGCTGCGTCCGAAAGACAAGATCCGCATGATGGCGACCGGCGCGCAGTATCCGGTCGAGCATATCGGCGTGTTCACGCCGAAGTCGAAGAATCTCGAGTCGTTGTCGGCGGGGCAGGTGGGCTTCATCATCGCGGGCATCAAGGAGTTGGCCGCGGCGAAGGTGGGCGACACCGTCACGCTCGTCAACCGTCCGGCTACCGAGCCGCTGCCAGGCTTCAAGGAAGTGAAGCCGCAGGTGTTCGCCGGTCTCTATCCGGTCGAAGCGAACCAGTACGACGCGCTGCGCGACTCGCTCGAAAAGCTGAAGCTGAACGACGCATCGCTGCAATACGAGCCGGAAGTTTCGCAGGCGCTCGGCTTCGGTTTCCGTTGCGGCTTCCTCGGTCTGCTGCACATGGAGATCGTGCAGGAACGTCTCGAACGCGAGTTCGACATGGACCTGATCACCACGGCGCCGACCGTGGTGTACGAAGTCCTGCAGCGCGACGGCACGATCCTCATGGTCGAGAATCCGGCCAAGATGCCGGAGCCCTCGAAGATCGAAGAAGTGCGCGAGCCGATCGTCACCGTGAATCTGTACATGCCGCAAGACTATGTCGGCGCGGTGATCACGCTGTGTACGCAAAAGCGCGGCAACCAGATCAACATGCAGTATCACGGCCGTCAGGTGCAGCTCACCTACGAAATCCCGATGGGCGAAGTCGTGCTCGATTTCTTCGATCGTCTGAAGTCGATCTCGCGTGGCTATGCGTCGATGGATTACGAGTTCAAGGAATATCGCGCGGCCGACGTGGTGAAGGTCGACATGCTGATCAACGGCGACAAGGTCGACGCGCTGTCGGTCATCGTGCACCGCTCGCAAAGCCAGTATCGCGGCCGCGAAGTGGCGGCGAAAATGCGCGAACTGATTCCGCGGCAGATGTACGACGTCGCGATTCAGGCCACCATCGGTGCGAACATTATCGCGCGCGAGAACATTAAAGCGTTGCGTAAGAACGTGCTGGCAAAATGCTACGGCGGCGATATTTCGCGTAAGAAGAAGCTGCTGGAAAAGCAAAAGGCAGGCAAGAAGCGAATGAAGCAGGTGGGCTCGGTCGAGATTCCGCAAGAAGCTTTCCTCGCCATTCTGCGTGTCGAAGACAAATAAGATGAATAACGGAACTCTATGAATTTTGCGCTGATTCTTTTTGTGCTCGTCATTTTGACGGGCGTCGCATGGGTCGCGGACAAACTGGTTTTCCTGCCGAAACGGCGCCGCGCGGCGGAAGCCGCAGTCGCCGAGTTCGATCGTCAGCAAGCACGTATCGGCGAGCGTTTCGCCGACGAAAACGCAGCGCAAACGCGGGCTCGTCTGCGTGACGACAAGCTGCGTCAACCGTGGTGGCTCGAGTATTCGGCGAGCTTTTTCCCGGTGATCCTGGTGGTGTTCGTGGTGCGTTCGTTCGTGGTCGAGCCGTTCAAGATTCCGTCGGGTTCGATGGTGCCGACGCTGCTGGTGGGCGACTTCATCCTCGTCAATAAATTCGAATACGGCATCCGTCTGCCGATCACCAATACGAAGATCACCGAAGGCCGCCCGCTCGAACGTGGCGACGTGGTGGTGTTCCGCTATCCGAAAGACGAATCGGTCGACTACATCAAGCGCGTGATCGGTCTGCCGGGCGACGTCGTCGCCTATCAGGACAAGCAACTCACGATCAACGGCAAGCCGGTGCCGGAAACGCCGCTGCCCGATTATCTCGACGACGAACGCATGGGTTATGCGAAGCAGTTCGAAGAAGATCTCGACGGCCGCAAGAACGCGATTCTGAACAATCCTGCAGTGCCGCCGTTCATCGTGGGCGCTGAAGATTATCCGTATCGCGATAACTGCACGTACAACGCACGCGGCGTGATCTGCAAAGTGCCGCCGGGCAATTACTTCATGATGGGCGACAACCGCGATAACAGCGCGGACAGCCGTTACTGGGGTTTTGCGCCGGACCGCAATATCGTCGGCCGCGCGTTTTTCATCTGGATGAACTTCAGCGATCTGAAACGCATCGGCACATTCCACTGAGTCGTCGCGCGTTGATTGCACAGCACGCCGCGCGGTGACCGCAGCATCGGTCACGTCAGTCGCGGCGTGTTGTCACGCTACTTTAAGAACTCGCGGTAACGTCGCTTCACCACGCTTTTTCCGCTGGCCGCCCGGCGTTTTCGCCGGGTCAGGCGCCCGCGTTATACTCTGCCCATGCCCCTATCTCCGTTGGAAAGCCGTTTGCGCTACGAATTTCGCAATGCGGAATTGTTGCGCCAGGCTTTAACGCACCGCAGTCATAGTTCCACGCATAACGAACGGCTCGAGTTTCTCGGCGACTCCGTTCTAAATTGCGCGGTGGCTGCGCTTTTGTTCCAACGTTTCAGCAAACTGGACGAAGGCGATCTGTCGCGCGTCCGTGCCAATCTGGTCAAGCAGCAGTCGCTTTACGAAATCGCTCAGGCCCTGAATATTTCCGAAGGCTTGCGGCTTGGCGAAGGCGAGTTGCGCAGCGGCGGTTTCCGTCGTCCGTCGATCCTCGCCGACACGCTCGAAGCCGTGCTGGGCGCGGTTTTCCTCGACGGTGGCTTCGACGCCGCGCAGACGGTCATCAAGCGTCTGTACGTGCCGATTCTCGATCACATCGACCCGCGCACGCTCGGCAAGGACGCCAAGACGTTGCTGCAGGAGTATCTGCAAGGTCACAAGATCGCGTTGCCCACCTACACCGTGGTCGCGACCCATGGTGCGGCGCACAACCAGCAGTTCGAAGTCGAATGCACGGTGCCGAAACTGGACGTGAAAGTGTCCGGGTCCGGCGCGAGCCGTCGCGCGGCGGAGCAGGCTGCCGCGAAGAAGGCGCTCGACGAAGTGATGGCCGCGGCGCCCGCTCTGGTCGCCAAGCCCAAGCGGTCGAAGAGCGCCCGCGCCGCGAAGAAGGCTGAACCCGAAATCGTTCCCGGCGTCACGGGCGTGCAGGCAGCGCTGGATTTGCGCACGCCGGATCGCAAAAGCGAACGCGGCGAACGTAGCGAGCGGGGCGCCGTGCGCGGCGAACCGCGCGCGGCCGGTCACCGGTACACCGCTACGGCCGACGCTACAGTCGAGCGCTCCACGTTGACGGTGGCCGGCGCGCCGCTGGCTGTGATCCGTGCCGCGCACGTCGAATACAGCGGGCAGGAGAAAGCCGAGAGAGCCGAAAAGCTCGAGAAATCGGACCGAACAGGCTCTCACGCAAGCGACAAGTCCGCTACTGAAGCCAAGTCCGAAATCAAGGCGGAAGCCGCCTCCCTGCGCGGCGCAGACAAGCCACGCGGCCGCGAAGCCACAGCATCCGGTGCAACCGTATCCACGCCTGGCGCACCGGCGCCGACCGAACACGAACCCGGCGTAGCCGACGCGGTGCAAACGCGCGTCGCCGACGCGGGCCATTGATTGCCATCGGCGCGCCCTTTGCGCGTGTCGATCTGAACTTGCCGTAGCCCGAATATGAACGCTCCCACTCCCACTGGTTTTCGCTGCGGCATGGTCGCGATCGTCGGCCGCCCGAACGTCGGCAAGTCCACGCTGATGAACGCGCTGGTCGGCCAGAAAGTCAGCATCACGTCGCGCAAGGCGCAGACCACGCGCCACCGCATCACCGGCATTCATACGCTGGAAGACGCGCAGTACATTTTCGTCGATACGCCCGGTTTCCAGACCAAGCACAGCGGCGCGCTGAACCGTTCGCTGAACCGCGCGGTCACGTCCACGCTGACCTCGGTCGACGCGATCCTGTTCGTGATCGAAGCCGGCCGTTTCGGCGCGGACGATCAGAAAGTGCTCGACCTGATCCCGCCGTCGGTGCCCACGCTGCTGATCGCGAACAAGCTCGATCGCGTGTCGGATAAGGCTTCGCTGTTCCCGTTCATGCAGCAGGTCAGCTCGCTGCACAAGTTCAGCGAAATCGTGCCGTTGTCGGCGAAGAATCTCGACGACATCAAGCGTCTGATGGCGACGGTCAAGCCGTTCCTGCCGGAAGGCGCGCCGATCTACGGCGAAGACGACCTGACCGATCGCAGCGAGCGTTTTCTCGCCGCTGAAATCCTGCGCGAAAAAGTGTTCCGCTGGACCGGCGACGAACTGCCGTACACGAGCACGGTGCTGATCGACAAGTTCGAAACCGAAGGGCGCCTGCGCCGCATTTTCGCGACCATCATGGTCGAGCGCGACACGCACAAGGCGATGATCATCGGCCAGAAGGGCGCCAAGCTGAAGCAGATCAGCACCGAAGCGCGCCTCGACATGGAAAAGCTGTTCGACGGTCCCGTGTATCTGGAAACCTTCATCAAGGTGAAGAGCGGCTGGGCCGACAACGAAGCCGGACTTCGCGCGTATGGGTACGAATGACGCGTGGATGACGCTGAATTCCGACGCAGCCCCGGACGACTCGGAGCCGGCCGCGCCGGCGCGCGAGCCGTCGTCGAAACCCGCTCGCAGCACCAAAAAAACCTCCAGCAAAAGCGCGCCGCGCTCGGCTGAAGGCGAGCGCGCGCAAAGCACCGGCGCGCCGCGCGCCGCGCACGTCCGCTTCCGATTACCGGATCGCGGAGCAACCCGCTTTCGTTCTGCATAGCTATCCGTATCGCGAGACCAGTCTGATCATCGACGTGCTCTCGCGCGATCACGGCCGCCTCGCGCTCGTCGCGAAGGGCGCGAAGCGTCCGCACTCCGCGTTGCGCGGCGTGTTGCAGACTTTCCAGCCGCTCGCGTTGTCGTGGTCGGGCAAATCCGAAGTGCGCACGCTGACCGGCGCCGAATGGGTCGGCGGCATGTTGCCTTTGGCGGGCGACGCGCTGCTCTGCGGCTTCTACGTCAACGAACTGCTGGTCAAGTTCTGCGCGCGCGAAGACCCGCATCCGCAGCTGTTCCATCACTACGTCGTCACGATGACGCGTCTCGCGCACGACGAGCCGCCCGTGCAGGTGCTGCGTTCGTTCGAGCGCGTGCTGCTGCGCGAAACCGGTTACGCGATGGCGCTCGATCGAACCGTCGCGCGTCAGCGCGGTGCGTGGCCGAAGGCCGCTACGTGTTCGATCCGGAGCGCGGCGTGCGCGAAGCTTCCGACGACTGGCCCGTCGCAATGGCCGGTGATCGTCGGGACAAACCTTGCTCGATATGGAACAGGACGATTACCATCGAGCGCAGACCGTGGCGCAAAGCAAAACGCTGATGCGCTTTCTGCTCAACACTTACCTTGGCGGCACGCCGCTCGCGACGCGCCAGATCCTGATCGACTTGCAGAACTTATGAGCTTCTTTCTTACGTCGCCGAATGTGATTGACCTGGGCGTGAACATCGATCACGTCGCCACGCTGCGCAATGCGCGCGGCACGTCTTATCCCGATCCGATTCGCGCCGCGTTGATGGCCGAAGAGGCCGGCGCCGACGTCATCACGCTGCATCTGCGCGAAGACCGCCGTCATATCGTCGACGCCGACGTGCGCAAGCTGCGCCCGCTGCTGAAGACGCGCATGAACCTGGAATGCGCGGTAACGCAGGAAATGCTCGATATCGCCTGCGAAGTGCAGCCGCACGACGTTTGCCTCGTGCCGGAAAAGCGTCAGGAACTGACGACTGAAGGCGGCCTCGACGTCGCGGGCCAGTTCGAAGCCGTGCGTGCCGCATGCAAGCAACTCGCCGAAGCAAACTCGCGCGTGTCGCTGTTCATCGATCCGGAAGAAACGCAGATTCGCGCCGCGCACGAAGCCGGCGCGCCGGTGATCGAGCTGCACACCGGCCGTTACGCGGAGGCCCACGATCCCGCCGAACAGCAGCGCGAATTCGAGCGCGTGGTGCGCGCGGTCGAATTCGGCGCGACGCTCGGCATCAAGGTCAATGCCGGCCACGGCCTGCACTACACCAACGTGCAGCAGATCGCCGCGATCGAAGGCATCGTCGAGTTGAATATCGGCCATGCGATCGTCGCGCACGCGATCTTCGCGGGCTGGGAAAACGCAGTGCGCGAGATGAAGGCGATCATGGTCGCCGCGCGTCTCGGCGCGCGCGCCTAAGTCCGGCGGCGTTTCACATGGCGATCTACGGCATCGGTACCGACATCGTTCAGGTCAGCCGCGTGGCCGCTGTGATGACGCGCACCAACGGCCGTTTCGCCGAGAAAGTGCTCGGCCCGGACGAACTGCGCGTCTATCATGCGCGCACGGCCCGCTCGGCCGCACGCGGTCTCGCGTTCCTCGCCACGCGGTTCTCGGCGAAAGAAGCGTTTTCGAAGGCGATCGGCCTCGGCATGCGCTGGCCGATGACCTGGCGCGCGCTGCAAACGCTGAACAAGCCGAGCGGCGAGCCGATGGTGGTCGCCTCCGGCGAGCTGGCCGAATGGCTCGACGCGCGCGGCATCACCGCGCGCGTGACGATCAGCGACGAGCGCGATTACGCGGTGTCGTTCGTGATCGCGGAAACGGGGCAAGCTGGCGGCGCGACTGAAATGCCGGAACACGCCGAACACGCCGAACACGCCGACAGCCACCTCGGCAGCCATCGAATAAAAATTCTCTGAACGCGGCCCCTGTTGGCCGCGTCTCTCCTTGCTCCTGAGCTTTTTTCTAGCGAAATCCGATGAAAACCTTTCCCGGACCGGTGATGCTCGACGTGGTCGGCAAAACGCTGAACGACGACGACAGGCGCCGCCTTGCCCATCCGATGACCGGCGGCGTGATCCTGTTCGCGCGCCATTACGAGAGCCGTGCGCAACTGATCGCGCTGACCGATTCGATCCGCGCGATTCGCGACGATCTGCTGATCGCCGTCGATCACGAAGGCGGCCGCGTGCAGCGCTTTCGCACGGACGGCTTCACGGTGCTGCCGTCGATGGGCAAGCTCGGCGCGCTGTGGGACCGCGACGTTCTGCACGCCACCAAGGTGACGACGGCGGTCGGCTATATCCTCGCGACGGAATTGCGCGCGTGCGGCATCGATATGAGTTTTACGCCGGTGCTCGACCTGAATTACGGACACTCGCAGGTGATCGGCGACCGCTCGTTCCACAGCGATCCGCGCGTGGTGACCTTGCTGGCAAAGAGCCTCAATCACGGCCTCGCGCTGGCCGGCATGAGCAATTGCGGCAAGCACTTTCCGGGGCACGGTTTCGCGCAAGCGGACTCGCACGTCGCGATGCCCGTCGACGACCGCTCGCTCGAAGAAATCCTGCGCGACGACGTGGCGCCGTATGACTGGCTCGGTCTGTCGTTGGGGGCGGTGCTGCCCGCGCACGTGGTTTATCCGCAGGTCGATTCGAAGCCGGCGGGCTTCTCGCGAATCTGGCTGCAGGACATTCTGCGCAAGAAGCTGCGCTTCGAAGGCGCGATTTTCAGCGACGATCTGTCGATGGAAGCCGCGCGCCAGGGCGGCACGCTGACCGAAGGCGCGAGTGCCGCGTTGCAGGCAGGCTGCGACATGGTGCTGATCTGCAATCAGCCGGACGAGGCAGAGAAGGTGCTGGATGCGCTGCGCTTCACGCCGTCGAAGGAGTCGCAGCCGGCGCCTGAAGCGGATGCGCCCGCGCGGCAAGGCGCTGAAGTGGAGCAAGCTGGTTGCCGATCCGCAGTATCTGGAAGCGCAGGCTTTGCTGCGCAGCGCGTTTGCTTAAGCCTGCGCTGCTGAGTTCTGAGCCGCTGCCGCACAACAAAAAAACGGCGCCTCGATTCGATCGAGGCGCCGTTTTTATTACTGGCCGGCTGCGAGAGGAGCGGCCTCAGTTCAGCCGCATCCGTTGAAGCTTGTTGTACAGCGTCTTCGGACTGATCCCCAGCAGCGACGCCGCCCGATGGCGCGTGCCGCCCACTGCATCGAGCGTCGCGCGAATCAGCATTTCCTCGACATCCGCGAGCGGCGTGCCGACCGTGACCTGCACGCGGCTGCCGTTCAGATCGCGACCGTTCGCCGAACCGGCGTCGTCGGCGCGCAACGACTCCAGCACGTCGCCCGACGCGTGATAGGCCCGCCGCACGCGCTCCTGCAATTCGCGCACATTGCCCGGCCACTCGTACGCGAGACATTCGCGCAGGAAGTTCGGCCCGACCTGTTTCGCGCCCTCGGACGCGCCACGTGCGGCTGCCTCGCGATTCAGTTCGTCGACCACGGCCTGGGCGATCAGACGCCGGATCTTCGCCGCGCTCGCGCAGCGGCGGCAACGTGACCGCGGCCGCTTCGAGACGCAGCGCCAGATCATCGATGCAGACTGCCATCGGCCACGGCCGCGCGCGGCGTCTTGCGGGTCGACGCGATCAGGCGGAAATCGGTCGCTACCTGATTCGTGCCGCCGACCCGCATGAAGGTCTGCGAATCGAGCGCGCGCAGCAGCGCTTCCTGCTGCGCGCGCGGCAACTCGGCGATTTCGTCGATGAACAGCGTGCCGCCGCTCGCCTGCTCGAACAGGCCGGGTTCGCGATGCTCGGCGCCGTTGAACGCGCCGCGTTCGTGGCCGAACAACAGGCTGTCCAGCGAGCGATGCGCGCCGCCGTTGGCCGCGCCGCCGGCAATCGAGCGTGACGAACGGACCTTTGCGGCGGCGGCTCATGTCGTGCAGCGTGCGCGCTGCGATCTGCTTGCCGGTGCCGGCTTCGCCGGAAATCAGCACGGCGGCTTCGGTCGGCGCGATATGTTCGATCGTGTCGTACACGTGCTGGATCGTGCCGCTGCGGCCGAGCATCGAGCCGAAGCGGCCCAGCTGACGCAGCGAAGCGCGCAGCGTCTGCACTTCTTCGGTCAGTTCGTAGGGGCGCGGAATGCGGGCGAGCAGACTGCGCAGACGCGGAATGTTGACCGGCTTGAGCAGATAGTCCCAGATGCCGTGCCGCAAGCCCTCAATGGCGCTTTCGACGGTGGCATTGCCGGTCATCACGATCACGGGCAAGGCGCCGCCGGGCGGATGCGCAGGCAGATGCTGCAACAGATCGAGGCCGCTGCCGTCCGGCAGATTCAGGTCGACCAGCACGACATCGGGGATGAAGCGCGTCAGCGCCGCGCGGGCCTCGGCGATCGTGGTCGCGGTATCGACGGAAAAGCCGTCGGCCGCGAGGATGGCGGACAGGCCTGACAGGCTATTGGGATCGTCTTCAACAATCAGGGCGTGTGGCATGGCGAGCGCTATTTTCTAGATGGATGGAATACCCGGGGTGCCGCACCGTACGGATTGGCATACTGGCTGGCGCGCTTCCAGGCGCGATGGCTGGCCGATGTGGTCGAGCGCTGCGTCGGGCGGCCGGCGTTTGCCCGCATGACCCGCAAAGAGCGGGGGCGTCAGGCGGAAGCTCGGCGTGTGGCATGTACAGCATGCCGGGCGCGACGGAAGACGATTCGACTCACGTAGTTCTGGTCCTTGGGCTTTCTGGGCTTAACGGCTAAGCGCGCCTCTGGCACGGTCTGATGCCTGATCTCGGTACCTGGGCGAGGCGTCTGTCGTTCCTTCATCTGGGCTATCAGAAATCCCGGTTGCTATCGAAAAAACGGCGCACTTCAAGTTCTGCCTCTTCGCGCGTTTTGCCGTAACGTTCCTGGATCAACCCGGCGAGTTTGTCTGCGCGACCTTCGGCCTTGGTGAGTTCGTCGTCCGTCAACTCGCCCCATGCAGTTTTCGCTTTACCGACCATCTGTTTCCACTTGCCTTCAGCGATGTCGTTATTCATGGTTCTCTCCCGAAGTGAAGAAATAATCCATACGGCTTATCTTCAAATCGAGCATGAACTGTGCCAAAGCGATTTACTTAAGGTTATCAATGGTTTGTCCGATGAGACGCGGGAAGTTTGAGAACATGCGGATGGCAAATTCGAGACGGCCGCCGGTAAAGTTTTCCTCAACCATACACGGTCGGCGCAAAAAAGAAAAAGCGCCCAAATTGGGCGCTTTTTTTTCCGATTTTTTTCTCAGCACCGGCGCTGCGCCGGAACTGGATTCATCAGGCGGGGTTTGACGCGCAAATTATGCGCGGCTGCGGTACTCGTGGGTACGCGTGTCGATTTCGATCTTGTCGCCGATGTTGCAGAAGAGCGGCACTTGCAGTTCGAAACCGGTGTTCAGCTTGGCGTTCTTCAGAACCTTGCCCGACGACGTATCGCCCTTGACAGCCGGTTCCGTGTAGATGATTTCGCGGACCAGCGTGGTCGGCAGTTCGACCGAGATGGCCTTCTCGTTGTAGAACACGACTTCGCAAGCCATGCCGTCTTCGAGGTAATGAAGGGCGTCGCCCATCATTTCGCCTTCGACTTCGAACTGGTTGTAGTCGGCGTCCATGAACACGTACATCGGGTCGGCGAAGTACGAGTACGTGACTTCCTTGCGTTCCAGCACGACGACGTCGAACTTGTCGTCAGCCTTGTACACGTTTTCCATGCCTGCGCCGGTCAGCAGGTTCTTGAACTTCATCTTGACGACGGCGGAGTTGCGGCCCGATTTGTTGTATTCGGCCTTTTGCACGACCATTGCGTCTGCGCCGATCATCACGACGTTGCCGGTGCGGAGTTCCTGTGCGGTCTTCATAAAAACTGTCCTGTACGAAATGAGTAGCTTCAACTTTTGCTCAACGGCATACGGCGCAAGCGGCTTCGGCGCTTCGTTCACTGGATGCCGCGCCGCGTGCGAGCGGTGCGGTGAACCGCTAGCGTGAGAAGCGTGGCCGGCTTGCTGCGAGGACCGGTAGCGGGGCCGCAGCCCCATGATTTCCACCGATCTTCGACAATCCGTTACCTGCTTTTTACCCGGTGCGGGCGTGTACACGAGTGGCGCCGATCCACAACATACGTCCCTTTTTTGACATTCCGTCATGCCACCGAAGCCGGCTACATGGCAGGGTGACGTGTCCTGCATTTTTCGATGCTCGGCGGCCCATGAAAGCGGCCAGACGGATTGACGGGGTTCGCCGAGGTTCGTCTCGTTGCGATCGGGCCGCGCTTGCGTCGTCGGCCGTTGGATAACCGCTTATTTTAACTGAGTTTTTGCGAACAAGGCCAGATTTCCAGCCAGGTCGCCGACTTCGGCGAGTTCGTCGGCCCATTCGGCTGCGCGCTGCTTCAGCGCCGGCGCGGTGGCGCTGGAATTCCGTCCCAGTCGGGGCGGCCGGCGCCGTTCCACGCGTGCCAGAAGCGCGCCAGCGCGTCGCGTGCGTTGTCGGGCAGGGTGCGGGCGTAGTGGGCGAGCGCGGCGTCGAGCTTCGGCAGATGGGCGTCGTCGGCTTGCGGGTAGATATGCCAGACGAAGGGTTTGGCGGCCCACTGGGCGCGCACGAACGAATCTTCGCCGCGCACGAAATTGATGTCGCTCGCCCACAGCAGCGCGTCGTAGCCGGGCTTGCTCGGTGAAGGCGAGGGCGTGGGCGCTCAGGCTGCCGCGGGTCGCGTGCGAGCCCGCGGCGAACGACGGCAGCCCGAAAAAGCGCGCCACCGCGCCGGAAATCCGGCCTTCCGGCACCAGCAGGACAACCGGGTCGGCGCTGTCGCGCCACTGTTCGAGCAGGCTGTCGACGGCGAGGTTTTCGTAGGCGAACAGCGAAATCACGGTCGTGTCGGCGGGCGGTGGCGGGTGGCCGGTGGTGTCGAGCCACCACGCTTCGCGCGCGGCCGGCGATGCGTCGAAGGCCGCGCGCGCAGCATCGAGATGCCGTTCCTTCAGAACGCCGCCGGTGCCGGGGCCGAGTCCCGGGAAAAAGAACGTCTTGGTCAGCGATAGCGCGGATGCGGCGACGGCCGCAGATGGAAATCCGCGACCCAGTCCTCGGCACTCAGATATTCGAGGTTGAGCCACACCGGCGCGCGCTCGCGCTGCGCCATCGCGGCGACGTAGATGGGCGGCAGTTCGCAGGCAAAAGCTTCGATCACGACGTCGGCGACTTCGACCGTGTCGCCCGCATGCGACGGCTCGTGCCAGTGCTCGACGACGATGCCGTCGACCGTCTGGCGCGCGCGATCCAGTGCGAGCGACGGGCAGAGCTTCTGGAACGCATGCAGATCGTCGACGAACACGCGCACCTGCCAGCCGTGTTCGTCCGCGAGTTGGCGCGCGAGGCGCCAGCACACGCCGATGTCGCCGAAATTGTCGATGACCGCGCAGAAGATGTCGCAGGCGATCGTCGCGTGCGGCGCGCGTTGGTCGGGGACTGGTTCGCCTACGGAAGAAACTAGAGGACATGGTGGCCTGAGGTACGGTTCGAACGGTTGGCGTGGAGCGCGGCGGAGCGTGCAATGGCGGTCGGTGCGGCGGCATCGGTCACGCGGGTTGGGGCACCGCCAGCGCTCGACGTCAAGCCCAACGTCAACGCCGAACACCCAGGCTGCCATCCGATTCACCCGCGCACGCGGTTCGAACGCGCGCGGAATGTTCTAAACTGGCGATTCTAAAGCCTCGCTCGCGATTGCGCGCGCCAGCCTCACCCGGGCGCGCGGCACGCAGGGCGCAGGCCTCGCGAGACTGTCCCCACCCAATCGATCCTGCATGACCGAACCCGAAGCCATCGACGCTTTCGAGCCAAAAAAAGTGCTCGCCCAATTGCCGCATCTGCCCGGCGTCTATCGCTATTACGATACGCACGGCGCGGTGCTTTACGTGGGCAAGGCGCGCGATCTCAAGAAGCGCGTGTCCAGCTACTTCACGAAGACGCAACTGTCGCCGCGCATCGCGATGATGGTGACGCGCATCGCGCGAATCGAGACGACTGTCACGCGCTCCGAGGCTGAAGCGCTGCTGCTCGAGAACAATCTGATCAAGGCGCTTACGCCGCGTTACAACATCCTGTTTCGCGACGACAAGTCTTATCCCTATCTGAAGCTGACCGGGCCACAAGTTTCCGCGCATGGCGTATTACCGCGGCTCGGTGGATCGGAAGAATCAGTACTTCGGACCGTTCCCGAGCGCGTGGGCGGTGCGCGAGAGCATCCAGATCCTGCAGCGGGTGTTCCAGTTGCGCACCTGCGAAGACTCCGTGTTCAACAACCGCACGCGGCCTTGTCTGCTGCATCAGATCGGGCGCTGCACGGCGCCGTGCGTCGGCGCTGATCAACGAGGAAGATTACGCGCGCGATGTCGCCAATGCGTCGCGTTTTCTGCTCGGCCGGCAGGGCGAAGTGATGAAGGAGCTCGAGCAGAAGATGCACGCGTTCGCGAGCGAGCTGAAGTTCGAGCAGGCCGCGGCGGTGCGCAACCAGATGAGTTCGCTGTCGACGGTGCTGCATCAGCAGGCGATCGAAGTGGGCAGCGATAGCGACGTCGATATCCTCGCGGTGGTCGCGCTGGGCGGCCGCGTCTGCGTGAATCTTGCGATGGTGCGCGGCGGCCGGCATCTGGGCGACAAGGCGTATTTCCCGGCGCATGTGGAGAGCGCGTTGACCGCCGACGAAGGCGGTCTCGAAGACGGGCGATGACGAGGCGAGCGATCCGGCTCGCACGCAGGCGCGAGTAGCGCAGGCGCAAGCGCCCGCCGAGGCTGATGCGACGGATGCGCTGATGCTCGCGCAGGAGATGCCAGCGGACGGATGACGAAGCCGAAGGCGACGAAGCGGACGACGACGAGGGCGAAGAGGCGAAGACGAGACGATGCGACGTCGATGCCGAATCGGCCGCCGAGGCCGACGACTCGAGCCTCGACGCCTCCGACGCCTCTCCAGCCGCGACACGCGCAAACGCCGCGCCTCCGGCGGCATCGAATCCGAAGTCCTCGAAGCGTTCATCGCCCAGCACTACCTCGGCAATCGCGTGCCGCCGGTGCTGGTGGTCAGCCACGCGCCGGCCACGCGCGAACTGGTCGACGTGCTGATCGAGCAGGCCGGCCACAAGGTGACCGTGCTGCGTCAGCCGCAAGGACAACGGCGCGCATGGCTCGCGATGGCCGAACAGAACGCGCGGCTCGCGCTGGCCCGACTGCTGTCCGAGCAAGGCTCGCAACAGGCCCGCACGCGCGCGCTCACCGACACGCTCGGCATGGAGTGCGACGACCTCGCGCATCTGCGGATCGAGTGCTTCGACATCAGTCACACGATGGGCGAGGCGACGCAGGCGTCGTGCGTGGTGTATCACCATCACAAGATGCAGTCGTCGGAATACCGGCGCTACAACATCACGGGCATCACGCCGGGCGACGACTACGCGGCGATGCGCCAGGTCCTCACGCGCCGCTACGAGAAGATGGTTGCGCAAGCCGCCGCGAATGCCGCCGACGAAGCCGCCGAGCTGCCAGAACGACGCGGCCGCCGACCCGACGCTCGCGCCCGATGCCGCCGAGCCGGTGGCCGCGGGCGGCATTCTGCCGACCATCGTGTTGATCGACGGCGGCAAGGGTCAGGTCGAAATCGCGCGCCAGGTGTTCACGGAACTGGGCCTCGACACCGGCATGCTGGTCGGCGTCGCGAAAGGCGAGGGGCGCAAGGTCGGCCTCGAAACGCTGATTTTCGCCGACGGCCGCGCGCCGCTCGAACTCGGCAAGGAAAGCGCCGCGCTGATGCTGGTCGCGCAGATTCGCGACGAGGCGCACCGTTTCGCGATCACCGGCATGCGCGCGAAGCGTGGCAAGACGCGTCAGACTTCGCGGCTCGAAGAGCTCGAAGGCGTGGGCGCGAAGCGGCGTCAACGCTTGCTCGCGCGGTTTGGCGGCTTGCGCGGCGTGGTGGCGGCGAGCGTCGAGGATCTGGCGAGCGTCGAAGGGATTTCGCAGGCGCTGGCCGAACAGATTTACCGGCAGTTGCACTGAGCCGCGACGGTGGGCCGGCTGCGTACGCGTCTCGGTCCGCTGGCACGCGATGCGCGGCACCAGGCCGGCTTCCGTGTGCCGCTTTGCTTGTGGCAGGCCTTGTGACACGGCACAATTGCATCTCCCTCGCCAGACGCTGCGCCTGCCCATGCCGTTTAATTTCCCGATTTTCCTGACTTGGCTGCGGATCGTTCTGATTCCGCTCGTCGTCGGCGTGTTCTATTTGCCCGACATGATGATGAGCCCCGCGCACCGCAATCTGGCGGCCGCGACGATCTTCATCCTGGCGGCGCTCACCGACTGGTTCGACGGCTTTCTGGCCCGCAAATGGAATCAGACCTCGGCGTTCGGCGCGTTTCTCGATCCGGTCGCCGACAAGCTGATGGTGACGGCCGCGTTGCTCGTGCTCGTGCAACTTGCGCGGATCGACTCGGCGATTGCGCTGGTGATCGTCGGACGCGAGATCGCGATCTCGGCGTTGCGCGAGTGGATGGCGCAGATCGGCGCATCGAAGAGTGTCGCGGTGAATTCGCTCGGCAAGTTCAAGACCGTTTGCCAGATGGTGGCGATTCCGATGCTGCTGTTCTACGGTCCGTTGCCGTTCGGCGGCGGCGTCTCCGTCGATACGCGCGTGTGGGGCCTGTGGCTGATCTATCTCGCCGCGTTCCTGACGATCTGGTCGATGCTCTACTACATGAAGCTCGCGTGGCCGCAGATTCGTGAGCGGGGCGGCGTTGCCTGAGTTGTAAGCGCGGCGGCAACGGTTGTCGAGGGTGGGCGAAGAGGGCGCAGAAGTTCGCCGCAAACGTGGCGACGAACGAGTCGAAAGTTTTCATTTAAAAAAGATTCGCAAAAGGGGTTGACACATTTCGGTCGTTTCTCCATAATCTCGTTTCTCCGATGCACGCAGTTTGAAGCGACGGAGGCAGTAAGCAGAGTAGTTGCAGTAAATTGGCAGCAGTAGATAGCAGTAAAGCAGCACAATGCGGGAGTAGCTCAGTTGGTAGAGCGCAACCTTGCCAAGGTTGAGGTCGCGAGTTCGAGCCTCGTCTCCCGCTCCAGATTTTTGAAGCACCGCGTTGTTTGGCGAAGTAGAAAGTGCAGCGCGTTGTGAAGCAGTTCAATGCGGGAGTAGCTCAGTTGGTAGAGCGCAACCTTGCCAAGGTTGAGGTCGCGAGTTCGAGCCTCGTCTCCCGCTCCATACATAAGGGGAAGCAACGCTTCCCTTTTTGTTTGATGGGCTGGCCATTACGGTCTTATCGCCCACCAGACAAATCTGCGAGCCTGCAGCTAGGTTCCAGTCCGCTTGCGGCGCGATAGCAAAGCGGTTATGCAGCGGCCTGCAAAGCCGTTTAGGCCGGTTCGACTCCGGCTCGCGCCTCCAGTAGTTGATGTAAAGAAAAGCCCCGACAAGTCGGGGCTTTTCTTTTCTGCGGCGTTTGCTGATTCGCGTATCCCTGCGCGCGCGCGTTCACCCGCAGCCGTGCCCCAAAGTCCTGTCGCGCAGATATAGTGTGGCGCTCAGCTCAACGCTGTCTCATCGACACTATGCGCACTCCGGACATCCGCCGCCGCTCCTTCTATCTGCGCGTGATCTACGCACTCTGTCTGGTCGGCGCGACGTGGACGCATCTGCAAGTGGCGTTGGTCCATGGCCTCGACTGGGACTACGGCGGAGCTGCGCCATTCACGCGCATCTACTGGACCTCGCTGCTCTTCATCGATCCGCTCAGCGCGCTACTTCTGTTGGTCGATGCCGCGAGTGGGGCTGATACTCTGCGTGGCCGTCATCGTGACGGATGTGGCGCACAATTCGTGGTTTGCTCTGCATCATCCGATTCGCCTGGACCTGTATCTGTCGCAGATCGTTTTTCTTCTGTTCGTCGCGTTCACCGTGCGGACCGCCTGGCGTGGAATCACGAGCCGGCGTGCTGGGCGCTTTCCTGCATGAGCGTTTGTTCACCGAGGCCGCATGTACCTACAACTCACCGGCACCAACCTGCGCCTGCTTGGCTCGATGCATCTGTTTCCCGCGACCAGTCGCCGAACGCCGCCGTGGGTCGCCGAAGCGTACGACTGGGCCGAAGCGCTGGTCTTCGAATCCGATCCGCCGACTATTCTGCCGTTCCTGAAGGCCGCATGCGCAGGCGGGCGCCAGCCCAGTTGCAGCCGTTCGTTTCCGCCGATGCCTGGCGCCAGCTCCAGGCGCTGTGGCCCACCGAAGGGCCGCTGGCGCCGCTCGCCGCGTTGCGTCCATGGGCCGCGCTGATCGTCGCGCCGACGTTGTTCCAGCAGGTCGTGGAAGGCGTCGAGCCGCGCATGATGCGCTCGGCGCTCGCGCAGTCCAAACCCTATGACTATCTGGAGACAGCGGACGATGTAGCCGCTGCGCTCGAATCGATTCCGCTGGAAGCGGTCGGCGCGGCGCTCGATCTGCTGATGGCCGATCGCGACGAACCCCAGCGTACGCTCGAGCGGATGCACGCGGCGTGGCTCGAAGGCGATCTCGATGGCGTGCAACAGGTCGCCGTCGACTCGCCGATGTTCAACCTGCCGGGCATTCGCGAGGCCATTCTCGATATGCGCAATCGTGCATGGGCCGCGCGGCTGGCACAGCGCACCGGGCGGCCGGAGCGCACGCTGGTGGTGGTCGGCGCGCTGCATCTGTGTGGTCCGGGCAATCTGCTCGACTGCCTCGCGCATCCCGTCGAGGCGGTCTTTTAAGCGTATGGCGGCTCGGGTCGGAGCACGGGCGGGATGCGTTATCCGGCATGAAATGCCCTGCAGTCAAGGCTGCCGGCAATCGCCGTCGACGGAACTCCGCAAGCTCGCCTCAATCCCATCGTAAAGAATGCCGCTATACACTGGCGGCCCACGATTTCGATTATCACGAAGGACTCAGAGAACCCGACATGCATGTTCCATCGACGCCCAGCAATGAAAGCGCCCGCATCGACACATTGCGTGCGCTGCACATTCTCGACACATCGCCCGAAGAGCGGTTCGACCGCCTGACCCGGCTCGCCAAACGCCTGTTCGGCGTGCCCATCGCGCTGGTGAGCCTGGTCGACACGAACCGGCAGTGGTTCAAGTCGTGTGTCGGATTGTCGGCGAGCGAGACGTCGCGCGACGTGTCGTTCTGCGCCCACGCGATTCTCGGCGACGAACTCTTCATGGTGCCGGACACGCTGGCCGACGAGCGTTTTCACGACAACCCGCTCGTGACCAACGATCCGAATATCCGGTTCTATGCGGGCTGTCCGCTGACGGTGGCTAACGGCAGCAAGCTGGGCACGCTGTGTCTGATCGACGTCAAGCCGCGGGGTCTCGATGCCGAAGAGCGCGAGTTGCTGCGCGATCTCGCGCACATGGCCGAACAGGAACTGTCGGCCGTGCAGCTGGCCACGCTCGACGAACTGACGCTGCTGTCCAACCGGCGCGGTTTCGAAGCGCTTGCGCAGCACGCGCTGAACGTCTGCAAGCGGATGGACAAGCCCGCGTCGCTGCTGTTCTTCGACCTGAACGATTTCAAGCTGATCAACGACACCTTTGGGCACGCCGAGGGCGATCGCGCATTGCAGACCTTCGCCGAAGTGCTGCGCACCGCGCTGCGTGAGAGCGACGTGATAGGGCGGCTCGGCGGCGACGAGTTCGTCGCGCTGCTGACCGACGCGGACAGCACGCAGACGCAGGAAGTGACACGCCGTCTCACGCAGTTGCTCGATGCGCGCAATGCCGAAGAGCGGCGCGGTTATCAGATCCGTTATAGCGTCGGGCAAACGGCTTATGATCCGGCACGCCATGTGTCGATTGCCGAACTGCTGGCGGCCGCCGATGCGGCGATGTATAGCCACAAGCAGGCGTCGAAGGCGCGCGGTGCGCAGCGCGGGTGATGCCCCGGCATGCGTCTCGCGCGTGCGTGTTGGCCCGTCGGTTTGTTGGTTCGCAGCATGGCCGGCGGCTGACACGCGCGGCATAATTGCAGATCGTTCGCCGCCGCTTCTGGCGGCGCGTCTTTTTTCGAAAGTATCCGATGACTGAATCGCAGCAAACTGCCGCCGCGCGGCTCGCGCAACTCGAATGGCGCTGGAAGGCCTTCGCGGACCTCACGAGCGTCGAAGTGTATGAGACGCTGGCCGCGCGCAGCGCGGTCTTCGTGGTCGAACAGAATTGTGTGTACGGCGGATATCGACGGGCTCGATATGCAGGCCTGGCATCTGTTGGCGTATGGACCTGCGGCTGCTTTGCCACCGGCGCCGCCGCCGCCGCCAACGCCGCCGCCGTTAGCGCGGTTGGCCGGTTATCTGCGCGTGCTGCTGCCCGATGCCGACGACACCGACGTGCGTATCGGCCGCGTGCTGACTACGGCGTCGTTTCGCGGCATTGGACTGGGCAATGCGATGCTCGAACGGGCGCTCGTGCACATCCGGGCGCAATGGCCCGGTACGCCGATCCGTCTGCATGCGCAGGCGCATCTGCAAGAATTTTACGGCGCGTTCGGGTTTGCGCCGGTCTCGGAGATTCACGACGAGGACGGCATCGCGCATGTGTGGATGCGCTCGGTGTGAGCTGTGTGCTGATGCGCGGCGCATGGCGAGCGGTAGGGACTTCGCGCGACGCACTGGGCGACAGCGCGTCAGTCGCGTGGCATCCCGCGTCAATCATCTCGAAGATCAGCGGTGACCGCCCGCCGGCGTCGACCCCCGTGCGCCGACGCCTGTGCATCTCCTTCGCGCGCCGTTCGCTACGCAGCCGTCCGCGCGCCGACAGCCGCATCCAGTGACGCAGCGCGATCAGTGCGCCGATCACGCTCATCATCGAACCCGGAATCCACAGCAACAGGCCGCCGATCTGCTGATCGCGCATCGGGCTCAGCCACGTGAATGCGCGGCCGCAGATCGAATAGATCGGATACAGCTCGTGCGACGTAAAGAAGATAAACGCGCCGAGAACGATTTGCGGCGGAATCGCGGCGATCACCACCAGCACCCGCTTGCCGGGCGACAAACGCGCGGGCGGCGCGGGGCGCGGATCGAGCACCAGCCACCAGAACAGCAGCCCGTCGATCGCCATGCTCCAGTTCATCACGCGATAAAGCCGCCAGTCGAGCATCGCGACGAAATGAATCGGCGACATCAGCCAGAAATAGATCAGCCCGACGAACAGCGTGACCGCGACTACGGGATGCATCACCACGTCGAGCAGTTTGCGCACCCCGGGCGTATCGAGCGCGGGCCGCACGAAGCGCTGTCGCCAGCGAAACGGAATGCCCGCGCGCAATGCCGCGCCCGGATACGACAGCGCGATAAAAAACGGCCCGAGATGATGCAGCACCAGATGCTGCAAGCGATGCATGAAGAACTCATGCTCGAAGAAATAATCGAGCCGCGTATGCAGCACGACATACAGCGCCACCAGCCCGAACCAGAAGGAAATGCGCCGCGCGAGCGACAGCTTCGCTTTACGCGCGCCGCGCACGAACAGGATCGCGGGCACCAGCAGCGCGATCACGACGGTCGGCGAAAATTCCCACGGATCGAGCCAGTAGAGCAGGTTCATCAGCGCGGCTTACTTGGCCTGAGCAGGCGACTTGACGACGAACGGCGTGTCGAGCGTTTCGCCGTCGGAGAACTTGAGTTGCAGATGAACCGTGTCGCCCGGCGCGACCTTGTGCTTCGCGTCTTCAAGCATGACGTGATAGCCGCCCGGCGAGATCGCGACCTGGCCGTGTGCGGGCACGGTCAGCTTGTCGACCATCACCATCTTTTGCGACGAACCGTTCGAGACGGTCTGATGCAGCATCGCGTCGCCGTAGTCGTTGCTCGAAATGTCGACGAGGTCGACCGGTTTGTCGCTGGCATTGACCAGCGTCGCGTAGCCGGCGGCGGGCAGATTGTTCGGCAGCCAGCGGACCCAGGCGTCCTTGACGCTGATGGCGTTGGCGCCGGCGGCTTGCGCCGCGCCCAGCGAAACCGAACGAAAGGGCGAGGGCGCAGCCCAGCGAAGCGAACGTTTTGATCTTGATCGACATGAATGAACTCGGGAAAGGTCAGGAACGGTCATCAATGATACGGCGCAGGTCTTGCGCGATCGTATCGGGCGTGTCGTGATCGGTGGCCAGCAGGCGCGCGTGGCCCTGGCTGTCGAACACGTACACGGCGGAACTGTGGGTGACTTCGTAATTGCCGCTCGGGTCGCGTTTTTCCATCTGATAGGCGACGCGATAGCGTTTGGCCAGCGACTCGATCTGCCAGTCGCTGCCGGTCAGGCCTTCGGCGTGTTTCGGATCGAAGGCGCCGACGTAGTCGTGCAACGCCTGCGGCGTGTCGCGCGCGGGGTCGACGGTGATGAACAGGATGCGCACTTTCTGCGCGTCCGGGCCGAGCTTGCCGAGCACCTGCATCAGGCGGCCCATCGTTTCGGGGCAGACATCCGGGCAATGCGTGTAGCCGAAGTAGACGAGCGACGTGCGGCCTTTGAACGAAGTCGCCGTTGACGGGCTTGCCGTCGTCGCCGGTGAGTGCGAAGTCGAGATCCGGCAGATGGCCGGTCACGTTGGTCAACTGCCATGGTTCGGTGCGGTGCGTGCAGCCGGCCAGCGCGGTCAATGCGCCGATCGTCACGGATCAGCGCGAATCGGCGCGCGAGCCGTTGCCGGCGCGACGGCGCGGCGCAGGTCGGTTGCGGTTGACGCGATGACAGGATCGGGAACAAAGCAGGGTTCAATGACTCGATTGAAGAGTGGCGAGCGACGTCGCCGATGAGCGGCATCGCCGATTCGCGTGCAGATTCGCGTGAGTTATCAGGCGAGCATCCGGCTGACTGCGAGTGCGCCATAGTGTGCAAATATGGCCACGACGACAAGCGTCTGTGTGGCAGGGACTGTATCGCAAAACGTCGACGGGCGTCGTGCAGCGCCCATGGCGCGTGCATTGCGAGGCAATTTGACGCACGGCGCTGAAAGCGGGCTGAAGCCCGATCGTTCCCTTTTTGAACGCGAGCGCCGAAAGCTCAGGCGTATGCGGGCCCCGCCAGGCTTGAGCCGAAGCTTACTTTCTCGAAAATTTGACCGATGCGCGGTAAGATGCGCACACTTTTCCGGCCGCAGAAGGCTGAAAGGCGAACCCAATCGATGCAAGCACTTCCGGCTGTTCTGTCTCCCGGCGAGACAGCATTTTTCTTCGATTTCGACGGCACGCTCGTCGAACTCGCGCCCACGCCGGACGGCGTGCTGGTGCAACCTCGCGTGATCGAACTGCTGAGCGCGCTGCGAAGCCTGACGAACGGCGCGGTCGCGATCGTGTCGGGCCGCGGCATCGACAGCATCGACGGTTTTCTCGGCATGCCCGATCTGCCGATTGCCGGTTTGCACGGCGCCGAGCGGCGCGACGCGAATGGCGACACGCAACGCATCGGTTTTCATGACGAGCGGCTTTTGCGCATGGAGCAGGTGCTTGCGCAGGTCGTCAACGAACATCCCGGCATGCTGCTCGAAATCAAGGGCGCGGCGCTCGCGCTGCACTACCGGAATGCGCCGGATCGCGAACCGGTGGCGCGCGAGGCGACCGAGCGGCTGGTCGCCGATTATCCCGGCTCCTACGTGCTGCAGCCCGGCAAGATGGTCTACGAAATCAAGCCGAAGGACGTCGACAAGGGCCGCGCGATGCGCGCGTTCCTCGACGAGCCGCCTTTCGTCGGCCGCAAGCCGGTGTTTGCCGGCGACGATCTGACCGACGAGAAGGGTTTTGCGGTCGTCAACGAGCGCGGCGGCGTGTCGATCAAGGTCGGCGCGGGCGAGACGATGGCGCATACGCGGATCGACTCGGTGTCCGCGCTGCTCGACTGGCTGGAGACGATCGTCGCGGCGGCGCGCCAGGCATGAGAGTGAGCATGACGCCGACACCCTATCGATCGACGCAAATAACGCAAACAATGCAAACGCATTGCATCGGGAATCGCGCTTCATGAGTCGACTGATCATCGTATCGAACCGGGTCGCGCCTATTTCGGAGGGCGGTCCGGCGGCGGGCGGTCTGGCGGTCGGCGTGTACGACGCGCTGAAGGAAACCGGCGGCATGTGGTTCGGCTGGAGCGGCGACGTGCTCAGCTCAGGCCAGCCGCAGATCAAGGTCGAGGAGCGCGGCCCCGTCACCTTCGCGACCATTGCGCTGATGCGCCGCGACTACGACCAGTACTACCGCGGTTTTTCGAATGCCACGCTGTGGCCGGCGTTCCACTATCGCGCCGATCTGCTGCAATACGACCGGCACGATTTCGAAGGCTATTGCCGCGTCAACGCATGGCTTGCGCAGCAACTCGTGCCGCTGTTGCGCGAAGACGATGTGATCTGGGTGCACGACTATCACCTGATTCCGTTCGCGCAGGCGTTGCGCGCGGCCGGCGTGAAAAATCGCATCGGCTTCTTTCTGCATATTCCGTTTCCGGCTTCGCAGGTGCTGCTGGCGGTGCCGCCGCATCGCGAGCTGGTCGAGGCGCTCTGTTCGTTCGATCTGCTCGGCTTCCAGACCGCGCCGGATCTGCGCGCGTTTTGCGACTACATCGTCAATGAGGCGAACGGCTCGGTCGATGCGTCGGCCGGCGGTCCGCTGACGATCCACGCCTTCGGCCGCACGTTGCGCGCGGCGGCTTATCCGATCGGCGTCTATCCGGACGAGATCGCCGAGCTCGCGAAGGCGGGCGAGCGAGGCAAGCCGGTGCGCACGATGAAGGCGACGCTGCATGCGCGCAAGCTGATCATGAGCGTGGACCGGCTCGATTATTCGAAGGGACTGGTCGAGCGATTCCGCGCGTTCGAACGCCTGCTGGAGCACGCGGCCGCGCAGCGCAACAAGGTGTCGTTCCTGCAGATCGCGCCGCCCACACGTGCCGACATGCACGCGTATCAGGACATCCGTTTGCAGCTGGAAGGGGAGTCGGGGCGCATCAACGGACGCTTCGCCGAGCTGGACTGGACGCCGATTCTCTACATCCACAAGCAGTACGAGCGCTCGGTGCTGGCCGCGCTGTTCCGCACCGCGCACGTCGGCTACGTCACGCCGTTGCGCGACGGCATGAACCTCGTCGCCAAGGAGTATGTGTCGGCGCAGGACCCGGAGAATCCGGGCGTGCTCGTGCTGTCGCGCTTTGCCGGCGCGGCGCAGGAGCTGGAAGGGGCGTTGATCGTCAATCCGGTCGATATCGACGGGATGGCCGAGGCGCTCGCCACCGCGCTTGCAGATGCCGCTGGCGGAGCGCCAGGCGCGTCATCGCGACATGATGGTGCAGTTGCGCGAGAACAACGTGTCCGTGTGGCGCGATAACTTCATGCGCGATTTGCAGAGCGTCGGGACGACCGCGAAAGGAGCGAAGGGCGTGAAAGGTGCGAAGGCGAAGGCTGCGCCGGCAAGAAGGGCGGTGCGGGAGAAGCTGACGGCATAGCCTTGGTCAACTCGCGGCGCTGTCGAGTGTCGAGCTGCGTTTCTTTGGCGATCGAAAAAAAGCCGCTTCGTACGAAGCGGCTTTTTCTTCTGCGCGAGTCGCAGGCGGCGCGCACGCGCGCGCCGAGCTCAAACCACGTGCTGCTCGTCGACCTTCTTTCCGCCGATGTGCAACGTCGTGCCCTTGCCGTACTGCTTCGAGAGCAGGTCGCGATACAGGCCCGGGCGATGGCGCAACTCTTCGGGACTGCCGTCGTCGATCACCTTGCCGGCGCTCATCACGATGATCCGGTCGAAGTTGTTCAGCGTCGACAGCCGGTGCGCGATCGCGATCACGGTGCGGCCGACCATCAGCCGGTCGAGCGCCTTCTGGATCGCTTCTTCCGACGCGCTGTCGAGCGCCGAGGTGGCTTCGTCGAGCAGCAGGATCGGCGCGTTCTTCAGAATGGCCCGCGCAATCGCGATCCGCTGACGCTGGCCGCCCGACAGCTTCACGCCGCGATCGCCGACGATCGTGTCGAAGCCTTCCGGCATCGCTTCGATGAAGTCCGTGCAACGCGCTTCACGCGCCGCCGCGAGCACTTCCTCGCGGGTCGCCTCGGGGCGGCCATACGCGATGTTCTCGTACACCGTGCGGTGGAACAGCGAGATGTCCTGCGGCACCAGCGCGATCGGCATGGCGCAAGCTGTCCTGCGTGATGGCCGCGATGTCCTGGCCGTCGATCTTGATCGCGCCGCCCTGCGTCTCATAGAAACGCTGCAGCAGCGCCAGCACGGTGGACTTGCCCGCGCCCGACTTGCCGATCAGGCCGACCCGCTGACCCGGTTCGATATGCAGATCGAAGTGGTCGAGAATCGGCCGGCGGCGCGGATACGCGAACGTCACGCCTTCGAAATCGACCCGCCCGCCTTGCGGCACGAGTTCGGTCGCGCCGTCGCGGTCCGGCATGCCGTGCGGTTCCAGCAGCGTGCGCACGGCTTCGGCGAGCCGCGCGACGTGCTGCGTCACGTCGACGAGCGCCACGGCCAGATCGCGCGTGCCGTGCAGAATCGTGAAGCCGAGCGAGCTGACCAGCACGATGTCGCCCGAGGTCGCCTTGCCCTGGTCCCACAGCCACAGCGCCCAGCCCAGCAAGCCCGCCGACAGCAGCGCGGTAATCACCGCGTGCAGCAGCCGCAGCTTTTCCAGATACAGCAGGCTCTGCTGACGCGCGTCCATCTCGGCCTTGACCGTCGCGCCGAAACGCTGCTGCTCGCGGAACGTCATGCCGAACGCGCGCACGAGGCCCATGTTGCTGATCACGTCGACCAGTTCGCCGTCGACGGACGCCGCCTTGGTCGCGAAATGATGATGGCGCGCCGAGCCGCGCCCGGCGAGCTTGTACAGCACGACCGACAGAATCGCCGAGCACAGCATCAGGCCGCCCGCCATCAGCGGATTCACCGCGATGATCATGACGATCGCGCCGAGCACCGCGATGCACGGCGGCAGCACGTTCCACGCGGTGGTGTTTTCGGCGGTGTAGACGGCGTTCGACGTCGCCGTGATCCGGCTCGCGAGCATGCCGGGCTGCTTCTCGGAGTAGTAGCTCGGCGAATGTCCGCTCAGATACTGAGAACAGGTCGCGCCGCAAGTCGCCGGTCACGGCGACGAACGTATGCGCGGCGACCCAGCCGCCGACCCGCCACAGCAGGTTGTCGGCGGCGATCAGGCCGACGAGGATCGCAAACGCGCCCCACAGCGGGCCGGGATGATGGCGGCCTTCGCCGAGCACGTCGATCAGATGTTTGATCGCGTATTGCGAAGCGAGCGCACAGCCCACGGCCGCGAACACGCTGCACAGGACGATCGCATGCGCGAGCGGGTGGCGGCGGATAAAGCGGAAGAGAAACGCAAGCGGCCGATGCGCATAGCTCGCGAGCTTTGCGTTCTGGGCGTTACGCTGGGCGATGGTTAATTGTTCCAATTGATCGTGAGGTCGATGTGTTTCGGGTTGTGCATGCAAAGCGCGGGCCACATGAGCAAGTGGGCAATGGGTTCGCCGCGAAGCCGATGCTTCGCATTGTAAACATGCAAAAGCGATTGCGCCCTGTGTATCCGGGCGTTGGCGCGACTGATTTCGCGATAGACCTCTGCGACCTGCCTGTTGCTCGACCCACCGGCCGGGCGGTGGTTCACGCAAGTTGCGGATAATTTCGAGATATAATTACAGATTGCATTCAACCGCGGTGCGGCATTTCTTCAACGCTTGCCGGCAAAGTTGACGCAAGGAGCTGACAGACGCCGCATCTTCACGCCGATGCCGCAAGCCAGTTGCCACTGTAGAACTGTCTTATAAAACAAGGGTTTGCAAAGTGTTTCGCGTTTGTAACAACGTAAAGACTTTGAAATGTTGTGGTGCAGCGAGAATCCCGGCACTGATAATGCATGCTCCTGTTGGCCCAGCGAAATTTCTGACAGTTTGTCAACGTAGGTGCCACGTGCGCGTTTACTCGCACATGCGCAGACGGTGACCAACTGGTCTGGGCTCACTACCCAAGCGATCCATCGCAGGATTTCTCGAAAGAATCAGGCCCGCGCCGGCATGTCCGGCCAGACTGCCCTGGCGAGCAAGCGAGTCGCTTTTAACCAAACGCAGTACTTTTGCCTGATTTTTTCCAGGAGTTCTCCATTATGCGAATCGCTCAAATCGCTCCGTTGCACGAGGCGGTTCCTCCCAAGCTGTATGGCGGGACGGAACGCGTGGTGTCCTATCTGACCGAAGCGCTGGTCGAGCAGGGCCACGACGTCACGCTCTTCGCGAGCGGCGATTCGCAAACGTCGGCGAAACTCGAAGCGTTCTGGCCGCAGGCGCTGCGCCTCGACCCGACCATCCGCGACGTGATGGCTCCGCACATGCTGCTGCTGGAAGAAGTGCGCCGTCGCGCGGACGAGTTCGACGTGCTGCATTTCCACATCGACTACTACCCGTTCTCGCTGTTCGCGCGCCAGCCGGTGCCGTTCCTGACCACGATGCACGGCCGTCTCGATCTGCCGGAACTGCAGCCCATTTTCAACACGTTCAGCGACGTGCCGGTCGTGTCGATTTCCGACAACCAGCGCATCCCGCTGCAACAGGCGAACTGGCTGCAAACCGTTTATCACGGTCTGCCGGAAAACGTGCTCACGCCGATCAAGGACGTCGAGCCGGGCTACCTCGCATTCCTCGGCCGCGTTTCGCCGGAGAAGGGTCTCGACCGCGCGATCCGCATCGCCGGCCAGGCAGGCATGAAGCTCAAGGTCGCCGCCAAGATCGACAAGGCCGACCGTGCCTATTACGAAGAAGTGATCAAGCCGCTGATGGCGCTCCCGCACGTCGAATACATCGGCGAAATCGGCGAAGCGCGAAAAGCGTGAGTTCCTCGGCAACGCGCATGCACTGGTGTTCCCGATCGACTGGCCGGAGCCCTTCGGTCTGGTGATGATCGAGGCGATGGCTTGCGGTACGCCGGTGATCGCGTTCAATCGCGGTTCGGTGCCGGAAGTGATCGAAAACGGCGTGTCGGGTTTTGTCGTCGAAGACGAAATCAGCGCGGTTGCCGCTGTGAAGCGTCTGCACACGCTGCCGCGCGCGGGCGTGCGCAAGGCGTTCGAATCGCGTTTCTCGTCGAAGGTCATGGCGAAGAACTACGTCGCAACTTACGAAGAACTGCTGCGCCAGAAGCACCGCACGGTGCTGCGCGAAGTCAACGCAAGCTAATACCGCTGCAATTTGAAGCGGACGGCCGGCGGAGCGATTCGACTCTCCGGCCACCCAGGACAACGCCCCGTGCGCTAACCGCTCACGGGGCGTTGTTGCATGCGCGCCGCGTTTTTTCGCGACGAATGGCCGAAAGTGAGCGGTGCTGAGTCCGGTAAGAATGAGCCATGCTCGGTAATATCCCTATAATGGCCGTGCCGCAAATTTGGCTGCGGCGCCGCCGACGACAGGAGGATGCCTTGGCGAGAACGAAAGAGACGCGTGCGAATGCCGCGCCTGGCGCCGGAACGATTTTCGCGTTGCGCGCCATCGGTCTCGTGCTCCTCGCCCGCTGGCTTTTTTCGATGGCGCAGATGGGCCTGACTGCGTCGTTGTCGGCGATGGTGTCGTCGCCGTGGGCGTGCATCAACCTGGTTTTTCTGTTCCTGCTGATCTTCCTGCCGGGCGCGCGCGCCGTGGCCGAGCGTCCGTTTCATCCGCTGCCGCAATGGCTGCGGCAGGCGCTGCGTCTGTTTGCTTTCCTCGGATTCCTGTTCGCGGTCTGGTCGGTCGGCGCGTTTGTCGCGAGCGCGGGCTGGCGGCGCGCCGCGCAAGCGGTGGCGGCGACCAATGGCTGGCTGCTCGCCGCGCCGGTGTTGTACGCCGCGGTCGATGTGGATCTGCCGGCCGCGTCCGTTGTGGCGAACCAATATCGCCGCGCGCCGGTTTGCGATCGGCCGCTACGCGGTTGCGCTCGATCCGGCCACGCGCACGGTGATCGTGTGGGCCGAGCGTCGTAAGGTCGGGCAGTACGACGCGCGCGAATTGTCTGTGCGCTGGGCGGCCGGGCAGGACGTGCGCGCCACGCCGACGCCGACACCCGCTGTCGCGTTTGGCACGGCAGGCGATCCGGTCCGCGGCGCCGCTCGCGCTCGGCTGCGGCTGCCGCCACTGCGTTGACGCGCGGTGCGTTCGGGCGTCGTCCGAAGGTCGAATTGCTGTGGGATTCGCCTGCGGCGGCGGGCCACAATCGGCAAACCGTGTTCCGCGCCGCGTTGACGACCGAGGGCGATCGGGTCGCCGCGCGGGCGCTCGACACAACCTTGCAGCAAGTCTGAAGCTGCATGCTTTGTGCTGTCGGTCACACCGTGTGGCCGATGCGCGCGTCGTAAATCGATCCTTAGCCGATAATGGAGTCAGGGCGCCCGGCGTTCGACGGCGGGCGAGTGGGACATACATCGATCGTATTGCGTCTTTTGCAGGAGTCGCCATGCTGGTTCGCTGGTTGCTTGCCGCCCTTCATCTGCTCGCTTATGGCTTCGCGCTTGCGTCGATTCTCCGGCGTACGTGGGCATTGCGTCGCGCTTCCGTACCTGCCGCGTTGCGATCCGTATTCCGCGCCGATACCGGGTGGGGCATTTCCGCGCTGGTGCTGATCGTCACGGGGTTGATGCGCGCTTTCGGTGGATATGAGAAGGGCGCCGACTACTACCTCCACGAGCCGCTCTTTCACGTCAAGATGACGCTGCTCGTGCTGATCCTGATCCTCGAAATTCCATCGATGCTTGCGTTGATGCGCTGGCGCGCGGCGATCCGCAAAGGCGCTCCGCCGGATCTGAAAAAAGCGCGGTCTTATGCGCGCTTTAGCGTGATCCAGACGATGTTGCTGGTGTTGATGGTGTTTGCGGCGACAGGCATGGCGCGCGGCATCGGGCTGCCGGCGGCGTGGTCTAGGCGCGGGCAGCGTGCGTGGTAGCGTGGCTGCGACCGCGTTGCGGTTCCGGCGTGAACGGCGACCGTTGTGGTTGGCCAATGTGCTGCGGTCGAAGCGCTGACAGGCAGGTAAAGGCCGCCTTGAAAGCGGCCTCTACCTCGCATTGCCAACGCACAGCGCGTTTTACTTTCCGACGACCAGGCTGGAGTCGTCGATCCGGTTGGTCTTCGCTTCGTCTTTGCGCCCGCGGTCTCCGGTATGAAATCGGACTCGCCCAATCCCTTGATCAGCTCCAGCGCCTGACGTTCGAACAACCGCCGGTACAGGCCGTTTTCGAGCCGGATCAGCGCGTCGTGACTGCCTTCCTCGATGACCTTGCCCTTGTCCAGCACCAGCAGCCGGTCCAGCGCGCGCACCGTGGACAGCCGGTGCGCAACCACCAGCGTCGTGCGGCCCATCATCAGGCGCTCCATCGCCTGCTGGATCAGCACTTCGCTTTCGCTGTCGAGGCTCGAGGTGGCTTCGTCCAGAATCAGGATCGGGGCATCCGCGAGAAACGCCCGCGCAATCGCCACGCGCTGACGTTCGCCGCCCGACAGCTTGACGCCGCGTTCGCCGACCAGCGTGTCGTAGCCGTTGGGCAGCGCCGCGATGAAGTCGTGCGCGCTGGCGAGCTTCGCGGCGCGTTCGATCTCGGCGCGGCTCGCGCCCGGCCGGGCATAGGCGATGTTCTCGGCGAGCGAGCGGTGAAACAGCACCGGCTCCTGCTGAACGATCGCGATCTGGCTGCGCAGCGACGCTTGCCGCACATGCGCGATGTCCTGACCGTCGATCGTGATCCGGCCTTCCGAAATGTCGTACAGGCGCTGGATCAGCTTGATGAACGTCGTCTTGCCCGAGCCGGAATGGCCGACCAGCCCGACGCGTTCGCCTGGCGCGATCCGCACGGAGAAGTTGTCGTACAGCGGCTTCGGCATTCGCGCCGTAGTGGAAACGCGACGTGCTCGAAGCGGATCTCGCCTTTGCCGATCGCGATCGGGCCCTGCGTCGGGCAGGTCCTCGATGCCGAGCGGCTGCCTCTCCAGCGACACCAGTTCCTCCATGTCGTTGACCGAGCGCTGCAGGTTGCGGATGTGCATGCCGACATCGCGCAGATAGCCCTTGCAGCATGAAGAACATGGTCAGTGCGAACGTGATGTCGCCGACGCTGGCTTGCCGCGCATCCACATCAGCAGCGCCACGCCGAGGATGGCCGCCTGGATCGCCACCAGCATGCCGCCCTGAACGCCGCCGTTGATCGTGCCGCGCATCCACGTGCGGCGCGTGCGATGACGCCACTTGCCGATCACACGTTGCAGCAGCGCTTCTTCGCGCTCTTCGGCGCCGAACGCCTTCACCACGCCGTTGCAACTGACTGCGTCGGCGAGTGCGCCGCCCATGCGCGTGTCCCATGCATTCGCGAGGCGCGCGGCCGGCGCGACGAAACCGAGCGACATCGAAACGGTCACCGCGATATACAGACCGAGCCGATACCGACGACTGCGCCCATCATCGGCCAGCGCCAGCCGAGCAGCACGGTTGCGCCGACCAGCATGACCAGCGACGGGAACAGTGCAATCAGCAGCGTGTCGTTGAGCAGGTCGAGCGCCCACATGCCGCGCGTGATCTTGCGTACCGTGGAGCCGGCAAAGCTGTTGGCGTGCCAGTCGGTCGAAAAGCGTTGCACGCGATGAAACGCGTTTGCCGCGATCTCGCTCATCATCTTTAGCGTGAGCCTGATGATGTTGAAGTACACGCCCTGGCGAAGCAGCGTGGCGCTGAGGCCGAGCGCGCGCTCAACACGCAGAACGCGGTGATGGCTGCGTGCCAGGGCGAGCGCGTCGGCGGCCGAGCCGGACGCGATGGCATCGACGAGGCGTCCGGCGAACAGCGGCGTGAGCACGTCGGCGAGTGCCGCGAACAGCGCCAGCGCGGCGATGACGACGATGCGCCAGGGCTGTTGCGCCCAGTGAAGGAAGGTGAAGCCGAGGACATCCTTGAAGGCTTGTCCGCGAAAGTCGAGTTTTTTGTTAGCCATTTGCCACGACCCGATGACGCGAAAGCGCACCGAGGTTCCAGTCAGAAGCGAAAGGACGAGACAGTCAAAGCATGCCGGGATGCGACTGGCAACGAAACGGCGGACTGTCTGGATTTGAGCGGCAACGCCTGTTGAGGCGAGGCCGCTTAAGCGACGATGCAACGACTTGTTAAGGTCGAGACGGCGATCGCGAGACCATGCATGGGAAGGCGATATGCACTGCGGACATGTGGCGCCTCCCTGTGGTCGAATGAGGAGTGGAGAAAGCGGACGGGGCGAATGCCCGAATGCCGACTATATCAGCAGTGATTTGGCTGCTGCAATCGTACGAAGTTACGGTGTTGACGGCGAAGCGAGACGGTGCGAAGGCGTTGCGACGGCTTGCCTGGGGTGATGCTGGAGTTATGCGAAAACCACGACATCGACATCGACGGCAAAATGAAAAAGGGCTCACGTATTTCTACGTGAGCCCTTTAGTCTTCGGTGATCGACACACCAAAATTCTGGTGGGTAGTACTGGGATCGAACCAGTGACCCCTGCCGTGTGAAGGCAGTGCTCTACCGCTGAGCTAACCACCCGAAGAGAGCCGAATTATGTCAGGGATTTTTACGACTCGTCCAGTACTTTTTAAGCGGTTTGCTCATCCGCGGCCGGCGCGGGTTCGAGGCGCCAGACGCTCGTGCCTTTGATCTGCTTTGTCGAGGCCGTCGAGCACGGCTTGATGCGCGGCGATTTCGTCGTCGCTGGCGGCGAGCACGACCAGATCCAGCGAGTCGAGCGCAATGCGCGGCGCATTGGCGTCGCCGCCGGCGTGCGAATCGCCGAGCATGTCGATGACGAGGCTTTCCTGGCCGCGTGTCATCGCCAGATAGACTTCGGCGAGCAGTTCCGAGTCGAGCAGCGCGCCGTGCAGCGTACGGTGCGCGTTGCTGATGCCGAAGCGGTCGCACAACGCATCGAGCGAATTGCGCTTGCCGGGGAACATCTGCTTCGCGCGCGCGAGCGTGTCGATGATCTCGCCGCAGTAGGTGCTCACCTTCGGCAAGCCCAGCAGCGCGAACTCCGCATCGAGAAAGCCGATATCGAACGGCGCGTTGTGAATGATCAGATCCGCGCCCTGCACGAAGTCGCGAAACTGATCGGCGATTTCGGCGAACTTCGGTTTGTCGCTGAGGAACTCGGTGGTCAGGCCGTGCACGGCCAGTGCGCCCGGATCGCTGTCGCGTTCCGGGTTGATGTAGAAGTGCAGGTTGTTGCCGGTGAGCCGGCGGTTCACCAGCTCGACGCAGCCGAGTTCGAGAATCCGGTCGCCGGTACGGGCATTCAGGCCGGTAGTTTCGGTATCGAGGATGAGTTGACGCATGTCGGATTAGCCTGCTTCAGAAAATTGCAGCGAAAAAAATGTGCCGCGAAGGAAGGGCGCAAAGAAGCGAAGCGCGCGAAGTTGAGTCGCGCCCTCGCAGCCGCCATCACATTTGCGCGAGTGATGCGACGCCGCGATTGGCCAGTTGATCGGCGCGCTCGTTTTCCGGGTGCCCGTTGTGCCCCCGCACCCAGCGCCATTCGATTTCGTGTTGCGCGACGAGCGCGTCGAGCCGCTTCCACAAATCGGCATTCTTCACCGGCTGTTTCGCCGCCGTGATCCAGCCTTTCTTCTTCCAGCCGTGAATCCATTCGCTGATGCCTTTCTGCACATATTGCGAGTCGGTGTGCACGACCGCCTTGCACGGACGCTTCAGCGCTTCGAGCGCGGCGATCACGCCCATCAGTTCCATGCGGTTGTTGGTCGTGTTGGCTTCGCCGCCGAACAGTTCCTTTTCCTGGTCTGCCGAAGCGCAGCAGCGCACCCCAGCCGCCGGGGCCCGGATTGCCCTTGCAGGCGCCGTCGGTATAAATGTCGATGAGATCGGAAGTCATTGAGTGTGAGTTGCGTGTATTCGGTGAGGCGGCGGGCGCGAGGCCCGGGGCGAGGACAGGTTTCTTCACTTTCAGCGGACCGACGAGGCGCATGCCGGGCACGCGCTTGATCGCCTTGATCATGTAGGTGGCGCCGAAAATCGGCCACCAGCGGTCGCCGGCGGCTTCCATGAAAGCGATAGCGGGACAGCCATTGGTCGCTGCCGAGCGGCGGACGATAGCAGCCGAAGCGTCCGCGTTCAAGGTCGAAACCCAGCAGCTTGATCCAGTCTTTCAGTCGCGTGAAGGCGATCAGATCGACGGCGGCGGGCACGAACGGCCGGCCGGTCATCTTGCCGACCGATTGCCGCGCGCCCCACAGCGACAGCGAGTTGAAGCCGAGAATGATCAACTGCCCTTCGGGCATCAGCACGCGCTCGGCTTCGCGCAGCAGCCGGTGCGGGTCGCTCGTGAATTCCAGCGTGTGCGGCATCACGATCAGATCGACG
The DNA here is from genome assembly GCA_963800185.1 of uncultured beta proteobacterium. Classification (GTDB taxonomy): domain Bacteria; phylum Pseudomonadota; class Gammaproteobacteria; order Burkholderiales; family Burkholderiaceae; genus Paraburkholderia. The sequence continues at coordinate 132,434 of CAWCZW010000001.1, forward strand.
CTCTGTGCTTCGAACGGCAAGTCCAGCAAGTCGCACCATACCGCGCTGCGTCCGGCCGGTGCGGGCAAGCCTGCAGGGCCGGCGGGCGAATACGAAGGCGCTGCGGACAACGGCACCGCGCCATTGCCGGCACGACGCGGCGAGCCGCGCGGAAACGTGTAGGGCGCGCTGGCGCCGCTCGCGGCATCGAGCACGAGGCCGCGGCAGGGCATGCGGTTTTCGCGCAACGCGTCGAGCTGCGGCAGGCCGAGTTGCAGCGCATGATAGCCGAACACGTCCGACACCACGCGGTCGAGCTGGGTCTGTTCCCAGTCAAGCACGTAGCGGCCGGGTGGCGAGTCGGTCCAGGCGGGCCAGTCTATAATCGCTCGGTCAGTCATATCAAAGAATGCGTCGCCTATGAATGCGCTCGAGTACGTACCGGTCCCGGCGTTTGAAGACAATTACATCTGGGTCGTGTCCGACGGACAACACGCGGTAGTCGTCGATCCGGGTGAGGCCGCGCCCGTGCAAGCCTATCTGGCGAAACGCGGGTGGCGGCTGAGCGCTATTTTACTCACGCACCATCATCAAGACCACGTCGGTGGGGTGGCCGATCTGCTGAATGGCCAGGCCGTGCCCGTCTACGGCCCCGCCGGTGAAGCGATCGAGCATCTCACGCATCGTCTCAAAAATGGCGATCACGTGACGATTGCGGCGCCCGCACTCGAATTCAGCGTGCTCGACGTGCCGGGTCACACGAGCGGACATATCGCCTATTTTCAGGCGGCCGACCCGCGCGGCACGCCGCACGTTTTCTGCGGCGACACGCTGTTCGCGTGCGGCTGCGGCCGGCTGTTCGAAGGCACGCCGGCGCAGATGCTGGCGTCGCTCGACGCGCTCGCCGCGTTGCCCGGCGCGACCGAGGTCCATTGCGCGCACGAGTACACGCTGTCGAACATCCGCTTCGCGCTCGCCTGCGAGCCGGACAACGCCGAACTGCAAGCCTGGCGCGACAAGGCGACGGAATTGCGGGCGCGTCACGTGCCGACCTTGCCCACCACGATCGCCCACGAACGGGCGGTGAATCCGTTCCTGCGCGCCGGCGATCCAGCGGTCCAGGCGAGCTTGCGGGACCAGTTGCACGAAAAAGTCCCGGACCGGCTGACTGCATTTACGCTGATGCGCGAATGGAAAAACCGATTCCGTTAACTCGTTCCGCATGCAGGGCATTCCTCACGCGAAGAATCGGAAAAATTCGCCAAGCCCAAGATTTCCTTGATTTTTTTCGTAATTTTCCGATTGACGTGAAACGTTGCCGTTTCGTACTATCGGCTGCAAATTCCAGCCCTTGTGGAAGCCGAGACGTTCATGCGATTTATCTTTAGTGCGTTGTTGGTCCTGACACTCGCCGCTTGCGCGAGTCAGGGACCGGCAACGAGCAGTTCCACCACCGCAACCAATCCCGCCAGTCAGCAAGCCGTAGCCGACGCCCTTCGCAAGACACGCCACCGCCAAAGAAACGATCAATGTCGACAAGGGTTCGGTCATCAACTGACGAGCGCCGACGCAGACCTGTGGGGCCGTATTCGCCGTGGCTTCCAGATGCCCGATCTGCAAACCGACCTCGTCGACATGCAGGTCAACTGGTATGCGCAGCGTCCCGGACTACGTGCAGCGCATGACCGAGCGCTCGCAGAAATACCTGTATCACATCGTCGAAGAGCTCGAGGCGCGTCATATGCCGACCGAGCTCGCGTTGCTGCCGTTCATCGAGTCCGCGTATAGCCCGCAGGCTTTGTCGGTGGCGAAGGCCGCCGGCATGTGGCAGTTCATGCCGGGCACGGGCCGCACCTACAACCTCAAGCAGAACATGTGGCAGGACGAGCGCCGCGACGTGCTGGCCTCGACCAGCGCCGCGCTCGACTATCTGTCGCGTCTGCATGACATGTTCGGCGACTGGCAACTGGCGCTCGCCGCGTACAACTGGGGTGAGGGCAACGTGCAGCGCGCGATCGCGCGCAACGAAGCGGCGGGCTTGCCTACCGACTACCTCAGCCTGCGCATGCCGAACGAGACGCGTAACTACGTGCCCGAAGCTGCAGGCGGTGAAGAACATCGTGATGAACCCGCAGATGTACGGGCTCACGCTGCCGTCGATTCCGAATCACCCGTATTTCGTGACGGTCACCACGTCGCACGATATCGACGTGGACATGGCCGCGAAGCTCGCGAATCTGTCGCACGGACGAATTCCGCTCGCTGAACCCGTCGTTCAGAAAGCCGGTGATTCTCGGCGCCACGCAGCCGCAGATCCTGCTGCCGTTCGACAACGCCAGCGCGTTCGAGCGCAATCTGAAGGCGTATTCCGGCTCGCTGTCGTCGTGGACCACGTACACGGTCGACCGAGCGCGCGACGCCGGCGGCGATCGCGCAAAAGATCGGTGTCGACGCCGACACGCTGATGGAAGTGAACAAGATTCCGGTCGGCATGCGTCTGAAGCCGGGCTCGACGATCGTGGTGCCGCGCGGCTCGGACGACGACGAAGACATCAGCGCCGACGTCGCCGAAAGCGCGGTGCTGGCGATCGAGCCGGACGTCCCCGATACCCGCAAGATGCTGATCCGCGTGCGCCGCAATCAGTCCATGGCCGCGATCGCCGTGCGTTACGGCGTCTCGGTCGGTCAGTTGAAGGCGTGGAACCGCACGCACCGCGATCAGGTTTCGCGCGGCCAGGTGATCGTGCTGCACGTGCCGGTCGGCAAGGCCATGCCGAGCGAGCCGGGTCCGGAGCGCATCGCGACCGACGTGCAGGGCGGCGGCGTCGAGAAGATCGGCACCCGTGTCGCAGACACGCACAGCGATTCGCGCTACGATAGAAAGAAGGGCCGTGGCCGCTCACCGCCGTGGTGAAGGTCTCCGAGCCGGTAGGTAAGGTCAGCAAGCCGACAGCGTCCACCGCCAGCAAGGGCAAGGTGACGAAGGTGTCGGCTTCCACGTCCAGCAAGGCGTCGAAGGCTGCGGCAGAGAGCCGCCCGAAGACTGCGGCCAACGCGAAGAAGGGTAAGTAGACCAATAGCGGCTCCCACGGTAGTGACCCATGCGCTGCGGGGGCAGCGCATGAATTGCGCTCCGATCACGCACCGTGTTTTCCAACGCCGTCACCTGTGGTGACGGCGTTTTTCATTCTGCAGATCATTTCCGGCGAGTTTCGCCCATTTCCTTTATCGTTCGTGCTTCGGTCACTTCGGCTGTTCAATTCAAAGTCAAAGCTCATGTCGTCGACCCAACTGCGCGTCTTTCTTCTGTTTTCCGCCGGCTACTTCGTTTCCTACGTGTTTCGCGGCGTCAATCTCGGCTTCGCGCCGTTCATCACGCACGATCTCGGTTTGTCGGCGGCCGATCTGGGGCTGCTGACCAGTCTTGTATTTCCTCGGCTTCGCGGGCGCGCAGATTCCGGCCGGCGTGCTGCTCGATCACTTCGGCGCACGGCGCGTGACGGCGGCCACGCTGCTATTTGCGGCGGTGGGCATCTGGGTGTTCGGCGCGGCGCACAGCCTCGGCGTGATGATGATCGGGCGTCTGCTGATCGGCGTCGGCGTGTCCGTGTGCCTCGGTGCGGCGTTCAAGGCGCTGGCGCAGCATTTCGAGTCGGCGCGTCTGCCGCTGATGAACGGGCTGGTGATGGCGATCGGCGGTTTTGGCGGCGTGATGGTCGGCTCGCCGCTGACGTGGGTGCTGGGTTTCGCCGGTTGGCGCGCGGTGTGCGTCGGGCTGGGCGTGTTGACGGTGCTGGTGGCGCTCGCGCAGTGGACGCTCGCGCCGGACACCAGGGAAACCCATCATCAGGCGAGCATCGGCGCGCAGTTCAAAGGCACGCTGCATATTCTGCAGCAGCGCGGCGTTCTGGAAGATCGCGTCGTTCTCGGTCGTCACGCAGGGCGTGTTTTACGCGATGCAGTCGCTGTGGGTCGGCGCCTGGCTGCGCGACGTGCAGGGCTTCGAGCCGCGCGAAGCCGCCGCGCTGGTGTCGGTTCTCGGCTTCGCGATGATGGCCGGCTGCGTCGGCTTCGGCGCGGCGGCGCGCAGCCTCGAGCGACGCGGCATCTCGCTGTATGCGTTTTGCGGAATCGGCATGGCGCTGTACGTCGTGACGCAGTTGCTGATCATGTTCAGGCGCCGCTGCCCGCCGGCCTGCTGTGGGCGGCGTACGGCATTTTCGGCGGGACCGGCATTCTGAGTTATGCGGTCATGGCGCGGCATTTCCCGGCGCAGATGATCGGCCGCGTGAATACTACGCTGACGCTGATTATCTTCCTGCTGATTTTCGGCTTCCAGATCGGCGTCGGCGCGGTGCTGTCGCATTGGCCGGCGAGCTGGCGGTCATTATCCGGCGGCCGCGCATCTGACTGCCTGGGGAATTCTGGTGGCGCTGCAAGTGCTGAGCGCGATCTGGTACGTCTTGCCGAGCCGCAAGGCGACTCGTCCGATGCGAAATGCAGCGCCGGGCAGGACGCCTGAGCCTCCTGATCGGACGCGAGGCGCTGGCAGTATTTACCGACGCTATCCTGATTCGGCTCGCGTAAATTTTGTCTCTGCTGGCCGATAGCCAAGCCCAGCAAGGCTTTGGGCGCTGCAGACCGCTGCGCACCAGGTCCGCGTCGCCATCTCGGATTTGGAGGGAAGGGCGTTTTCAGGCTATAATTTCAAGGTTTGAGCTTATCAACCCGCACCCTAGCGCCTACCTCTCCCATACCGTTCATCCGCCGCGCGCCAATGGCGTAGCAAGAAGGGCCCCGCACCCAGCCGATCCGTCCACACAATGGATACATTGGACACATCGCGCACCCCTTGCAACGTCTACAGGCAGTACGCGAGCGAGTCTGCGCGCGCATCCGTCGATGTGTTTCGCTGCGGCTCGCAGTCGGATAGGCTGGTCGGCAACAGGGTGTTCCCCCAAGGAGTCTCCCGTGTTGCCGTCATTTTCTCCCGCTCTGCTCGCGCTCGCCGACGGCACGGTCTTTCGTGGTTACTCGATCGGCGCCCCCGGGCATACGATCGGCGAAGTCGTGTTCAACACCGCTATCACCGGCTATCAGGAAATCCTGACTGACCCGAGCTACGCGCGCCAGATCGTGACCCTCACGTATCCGCACATCGGCAACGTCGGCGTGAACGCCGAAGACGTCGAAGCTACGAAAGTCCATGCCGCCGGCCTGATCATCCGTGATCTGCCGGTTCTCGCGTCGAACTTCCGCATGGAGCGCACGCTCCCGCAATACCTGCAGGACGAAGGCGTGGTCGCCATCGCCGGCCTCGACACCCGCATGCTGACCCGCGTTCTGCGCGACAAGGGCGCGCAGAACGGCGCGATCCTCGCCGGTTCGGACGACGAAGCCAAGGCCATCGAACTCGCGCGTTCGTTCCCGGGTCTCGCGGGCATGGACCTCGCGAAGGTCGTGTCGACGAAGGAAACCTACGAATGGACCCAGACCGAATGGCGTCTGGGCGCCGGCTACGGCACGCAGAATGCGCCGAAGTACCGCGTGGTCGCGTTCGACTACGGCGTCAAGTACAACATCCTGCGCATGCTGGCCGAGCGCGGTTGCCACGTCACCGTGCTGCCGGCGCAAGCCAGCGCGGCCGACGCGCTCGCGCTCAACCCGGACGGCATCTTCCTGTCGAACGGCCCCGGCGACCCGGAACCGTGCGACTACGCGATTCGCGGCCACGCAGTGAGCTGATCGAGCGCGGCATTCCGACTTTCGGCATCTGCCTCGGCCACCAGATCATGGGCCTCGCGGTCGGCGCGAAGACCATGAAGATGAAGACCGGCCACCACGGCGCGAACCATCCGGTGAAGGATCTGGACGACGGCCGCGTGGTCATCACGTCGCAGAACCACGGCTTCGCGGTCGACGCCGACACGCTGCCGGCCAACGCCCGCGCCACGCACGTTTCGCTGTTCGACGGCACGCTGCAGGGCTTCGCGCTGACCGACAAGCCGGCGTTCTGCTTCCAGGGTCACCCGGAAGCATCGCCCGGTCCGCACGACATCGCTTATCTGTTCGACCGCTTCACCGCTTGATGGACGCGAAGAAGGGCGGCAAGAGCGCGGCGGCGTAAGCCATGGCGGCTCGGCGCTGCGGGCTTGCCAGAACGTGTCGGCAACCCGGCAGCGCGCGGCTCGACAGGCGATGAGCGCAATAGCGCCAGAGTGCCCAGCGTGCCAGCAGCACCGCCGGGCGAGCCGCCAGCAACAGCACGCAGCAGCGCAAAGCAGCGCACAGCAAAGCGCGCGCAACGTAAAACCGGCGCGCGCCGACGGAAAGAATTCAGGAATACATTAGCGAGAGCGTTATGCCCAAGCGGACAGACATCAAGAGCATCCTCATCATCGGCGCGGGTCCGATCATCATCGGCCAGGCGTGCGAGTTCGATTACTCGGGCGCGCAGGCATGCAAGGCGCTGCGTGAGGAAGGCTACAAGGTCATTCTCGTCAACAGCAATCCGGCGACGATCATGACCGACCCGAACACGGCCGACGTGACCTACATCGAGCCGATCACGTGGGAAGTGGTCGAGCGCATCATCGCCAAGGAGCGCCCGGACGCGATCCTGCCGACGATGGGCGGCCAGACCGCGCTGAACTGCGCGCTCGACCTGCACGCGCACGGCGTGCTGGAAAAGTACAAGGTCGAGCTGATCGGCGCATCGCCGGAAGCGATCGACAAGGCGGAAGACCGCCAGAAGTTCAAGGACGCGATGACCAAGATCGGCCTCGGTTCGGCCAAGTCGGGCACCGCGCATTCGATGGAAGAAGCGCTGCAGGTGCAGGCGGACATCGCGGCGCAAACCGGCAGCGGCGGCTATCCGGTCGTGATTCGTCCGTCGTTCACGCTCGGCGGTTCGGGCGGCGGCATCGCGTACAACCGCGACGAATTCGAAGAGATCTGCAAGCGCGGTCTCGACCTGTCGCCCACGCGCGAACTGCTGATCGAAGAATCGCTGCTCGGCTGGAAAGAGTACGAGATGGAAGTGGTCCGCGACACCAAGGACAACTGCATCATCGTCTGCTCGATCGAAAACCTGGACCCGATGGGCATCCACACCGGCGACTCGATCACCGTCGCGCCGGCGCAAACGCTGACCGACAAGGAATATCAGATCCTGCGTAACGCGTCGCTCGCCGTGCTGCGCGAGATCGGCGTCGACACCGGCGGCTCGAACGTGCAGTTCTCGATCAATCCGAAAGACGGCCGCATGGTCGTGATCGAAATGAATCCGCGCGTGTCGCGTTCGTCGGCACTGGCGTCGAAGGCGACCGGCTTCCCGATCGCCAAGGTCGCGGCCAAGCTGGCAGTCGGCTACACGCTCGACGAACTGAAGAACGAAATCACCGGCGGCCAGACCCCGGCATCGTTCGAACCGACGATCGACTACGTCGTCACCAAGATTCCGCGTTTCGCATTCGAGAAATTCCGCGAAGCCGATTCGCGCCTGACCACGCAGATGAAGTCGGTCGGCGAAGTGATGGCGATCGGCCGCACCTTCCAGGAATCGTTCCAGAAGGCGCTGCGCGGTCTCGAAGTCGGCGTCGACGGTCTGGACGAAAAGACCGACAACCGCGACGAGATCATCCGCGAGATCGGCGAAGCCGGTCCGGATCGCATCTGGTACGTCGGCGACGCGTTCCGCGTCGGCATGACGGCTGCAGGAAATTTTCGAAGAGACCTCGATCGACCCGTGGTTCCTCGCGCAGATCGAACAGATCATCCTGAAGGAAAAGGCGCTGGCAGGCCGTACGCTGGCAAGCCTGTCGAAGGAAGAGCTGAAGTATCGTGAAGCAGAGCGGCTTCTCGGATCGCCGTCTGGCGAAGCTGCTCGGCGCGAAGCCGGCGGAAGTGCGTCAACGCCGTATCGAGTTGAACGTGCGCCCGGTGTACAAGCGCGTCGACACGTGCGCGGCCGAGTTCGCGACGAAAACCGCGTACATGTACTCGACCTACGAGGAAGAGTGCGAAGCGAACCCGACCAACAACAAGAAGATCATGGTGCTGGGCGGCGGCCCGAACCGGATCGGCCAGGGCATCGAGTTCGACTACTGCTGCGTGCACGCCGCGCTCGCGATGCGCGAAGACGGCTACGAAACGATCATGGTCAACTGCAACCCTGAAACCGTTTCGACCGACTACGACACGTCCGATCGTCTGTACTTCGAATCGCTGACGCTCGAAGACGTGCTCGAAATCGTCGACAAGGAAAAGCCGGTCGGCGTGATCGTGCAATACGGCGGCCAGACGCCGCTGAAGCTCGCGCTCGATCTCGAAGCGAACGGCGTGCCGATCGTCGGCACGTCGCCGGACATGATCGACGCCGCCGAAGACCGCGAGCGTTTCCAGAAGCTGCTGCAGGACCTCGGCCTGCGTCAGCCGCCGAACCGCACCGCGCGCGCCGAAGACGAAGCGCTCAAGCTCGCCGACGAAATCGGCTATCCGCTGGTGGTGCGTCCGTCGTACGTGCTGGGCGGCCGCGCGATGGAAATCGTCCACGAGCCGCGCGACCTCGAGCGCTACATGCGCGAGGCCGTGAAGGTGTCGAACGACTCGCCGGTGCTGCTCGACCGCTTCCTGAACGACGCGATCGAATGCGACGTGGATTGCATTTCGGATGGCGAAGCCGTGTTCATCGGCGGCGTGATGGAGCACATCGAACAGGCGGGCGTCCACTCGGGCGACTCGGCTTGCTCGCTGCCGCCGTACTCGCTGTCGAAGGAGACCGTGGCTGAACTGAAGCGCCAGACCGGCGCGATGGCGCAAGGCGCTGAACGTGATCGGCCTGATGAACGTGCAGTTCGCGATCCAGCAAGTGCCGCAGGCGGATGGCTCGAAAGAAGACGTCATCTACGTGCTCGAAGTGAATCCGCGCGCATCGCGTACGGTGCCGTACGTGTCGAAGGCGACCAGCCTGCCGCTCGCGAAGATCGCGGCGCGCGCGATGGTCGGCCAGAAGCTCGCCGATCAGGGCGTGACGAAGGAAATCGATCCGCCGTACTTCAGCGTGAAGGAAGCGGTGTTCCCGTTCGTCAAGTTCCCGGCAGTCGATCCGGTGCTCGGACCGGAAATGCGTTCGACCGGCGAAGTGATGGGCGTGGGCCAGACGTTCGGCGAAGCGCTGTTCAAGTCGCAGCTCGCGGCGGGTTCGCGTCTGCCGGAGTCGGGCACGGTGCTGCTGACCGTGATGGACGCCGACAAGCCGAAGGCCGTCGAAGTCGCGCGCATGCTGCACGAACTCGGCTACCCGATCGTCGCGACCAAGGGCACGGCTGCCGCGATCGAAGCGGCCGGCGTGCCGGTCAAGGTCGTCAACAAGGTGAAGGACGGCCGTCCGCACATCGTCGACATGATCAAGAACGGCGAGATCGCGCTGGTCTTCACGACCGTCGACGAAACGCGCGCCGCGATTGCCGACTCGCGTTCGATCCGCATGAGCGCGCAGGCGAACAAGGTCACGTACTACACGACGATGTCCGGCGCGCGGGCCGCAGTTGAAGGTTTGCGCTATTTGAAGGACCTCGAAGTCTATGATTTACAAGGGCTGCACGCTCGCCTAAACTAAGGCTTCGACTTTCTGTCCAAGAAGTAAGTGCCGCGGTTAAGCGGCGTTCCGCAGGTGCTGTGGCCCGGGTTTTGCCCGGGGCGCTGGCTCCCGCGGAATGCACTTAACCGCGGTGATTTTTTTTACGGCTGTTTTTTGCATAGAGTTGTTTATGAGCACTGTTCCATTGACGAAGCGCGGCGCAGAAATGTTGCGCGATGAATTGCAGCGCCTGAAATCGGTTGAGCGTCCCTCGGTGATCAATTCGATCTCGGAAGCGCGTGCGCAGGGCGATCTGTCGGAAAACGCGGAATACGACGCGGCGAAGGAAAAGCAGGGCTTCATCGAAGGCCGGATTGCCGAGATCGAATCGAAGCTGGCCGGCGCGCAGGTGATCGACCCGTCCAAGGTGGACGCGGATGGCCGCGTGGTGTTCGGTGCGACGCTCGAACTGGAAGACCTGGAGTCGGGTGCGTCGGTCAAATACCAGATCGTCGGCGACGACGAAGCGGACATCGACCACGGTCTGATCTCGATCAGCTCGCCGATCGCGCGTGCGTTGATCGGCAAGTCGGAAGGCGACGTGGCTTCGGTGCAGGCGCCGGGCGGCGTGCGCGAGTACGAAATCATCGCGGTTAGCTACGTCTGATGGTGGCGCCGGTGTCCCAGATGCCACATCGATTCTTTCGTCTGTTGACGGTGGTTTGGGTCGGTAGTCTGCTGACTATCGGCTATGCCGTCGCGCCCGTATTGTTCACGTCGCTCGACCGGATTGTCGGCGGGCGCGGTGGCGGCGCAGCTATTCCGGATTCAGGGCTTGGTGGGCGCGGTGTGCGGCATTTTGCTGCTCGTTCTTGCGAACGTTCTGGTGCGCCGTGGTAACGACGCGTATCGCCGTCTGCGCTGGCTGATTGCGGGCATGCTGGTATGCGTGCTGGTGGGTTACTTCGCGTTGCAGCCGTTCATGAATGCGATGCGCGTGGCCGCACTCGAGGCGGGCAGCGACGTTGGGCATTCGGTTTATGCGACGCGCTTTGGCATTCTGCATGGCGTATCGAGTCTGTTCTATCTGATCGAAAGCCTGCTGGGCCTGGCGCTGGTGTGGAAGCTGCCTGCGGGTGCCGGCGTGGTGGCGCTGGAGCAGGGCGCTCGCAGCAGCGCTGCGAGGAAAGTGGCAGGCTGACGCAGTAGGTGAGCGCAACTGGCATGCTGCTGGAGCCTGCTGATTGATCGCTTCTGGCGAATCGCCGTGCAGTGAGTCGGTTGCCCCGAGCTACGCTCGTTCGAGGTGCGGACCTGGCCCGCACCCCTCATCATTCGCTTACTTCGACGACTGATGCGAGCGCTTTGCGCTGGTCTGACGCTTCTTGGCGCGCTTGATGTTGCCGCCTTGCGTCACGCGTTCATTGCCGCGCACCACGACCGCTTTAGCCTTCGGCTTGCGCATCGGAATTTCGCTGGGCTTCACGACCTTGACGACGCGCGGTGCGCGGCCCTTGCCCGGTTTGGCTTCTTCCGCGGCTTCGCGGGCGCTCGGCAGGGCGCCGCGTTTGGCCTTCACGGCGGGCTGGCGCGGCTTCCGGCTTCCAGATCACCAGCAGCTTGCCGATGTGCTGGATCGGCGCGGCATTCAGCTTGTCGCAGATTTCTTCGTAGATCGCGATGCGCTCTTCGCGCTCGTCGCCGAACACGCGGATTTTGATCAGCTGATGAGCGCCAAGGTGGACCTTGATCTCGGAGAGCACAGCGTCGGTCAAGCCTTCGGCGCCGACGAGCACGACCGGTTTGAGCGCATGTGCCTGGGAGCGCAACTCGGCGCGTTGGTCGGAAGAGACTTTGAGGGCTGGCATGGAAAGTGGGAGACTCGACTAAAATGGCGGCACCTGCGTTCCCGATCGATTTGCTCGATTGGGTCCGATTCGAACAGGGCGGCGCGTCAGAACAACAGAATCGCGGCTCACTGCCAATTATTGCCGGTTTGGCATCAGTTTGGCACTGGCCGCGCGAATTAACCGCGTATTATCCCCTAAAGCGCGTCACCACGCAGCAAGAGTTCATCTTTAATGGCAAAAAACAAGTTCAACACCGCGTGGCTGCATGACCACATCAACGACCCGTACGTCAAAATGGCGCAGCGGGAGGGCTATCGCGCCCGCGCCGCCTACAAGCTCAAGGAAATCGACGAGCAGGACAAGCTGATCCGTCCAGGGCAGGTCATCGTCGACCTCGGCTCGGTGCCGGGCAGCTGGAGCCAGTATGTGCGCAACAAGCTCGCCAAAGGCGCGCAGCGCGACGCCGAGCGCGAAGGCGGCATCGACGGCACGATCATTGCGCTCGACATGCTGCCGATGGAGCCGATCGCCGACGTCCACTTCATTCAGGGCGACTTCCGCGAAGACTCGGTTCTGGGTCCAGCTGGAAGAATTGGTCGGAGAACGCCAGGTCGACCTTGTAATTTCGGATATGGCGCCCAACCTGTCGGGAGTGGCGGTGGCGGATGCCGCGCGAATCGAGCATTTGTGCGATCTCGCGCTGGAATTCTCGCAAAATCACCTGAAACCGGATGGCGCCCTTTTAGTCAAGTGCTTTCATGGCAGCGGTTACAGCCAGATTGTCGAAAAGTTCAAGCATCAGTTCAAGGTGGTGGCGGCCCGCAAGCCGAAAGCGTCGCGGGATAAATCGTCAGAAACATTTATTTTGGGTAAGCATCTCAAGCGTCCCGCATAGGGGTGCTGCAGAACGGTTCCGCATCTGCCGATAAAGTGCTCGATGGCGCCGGAAATTGGCGCCGCAGATGGCCCGCTACGCTATTTCTGTGGTAGCGAAACCTTATGGCAGGGGTCTGCGGACTGGATTAGAATGCTTTCGTGGTGCCGCAAGGCAAATGTAGGCGCCCGTCTAAGTGAAGGAGTGGTGCTTTGAACAACAATATGTTTTCGAAGGCAGCAGTGTGGCTGGTTATCGCACTGGTGCTGTTTACGGTGTTCAAGCAGTTCGACAAGCCCCGTGTCCAGGAAGGCGTTTCCTATTCGCAGTTCATGGACGACGCGAAGAACGGCAAAGTCAAGAACGTCATCGTCCAGGGGCGGAACCTCACGGTCACTCCAGCAGACGGCCAGAAGTACCAGATCGTGTCGCCCGGCGACATCTGGATGGTCGGCGATCTGATGAAGTATGGCGTTCAGGTGAGCGGCAAGGCTGATGACGAACCGAATGCGCTGGTGTCCGCGCTGTATTACCTCGGACCGACGATCCTGATCATCGGTTTCTGGTTCTACATGATGCGACAGATGCAGGGGGGCGGGAAAGGCGGTGCGTTCTCGTTCGGCAAATCCCGTGCGCGTCTGATCGACGAGAACAACAACGCAATCAATTTCACCGACGTCGCCGGTTGCGACGAAGCGAAGGAAGAAGTCTCCGAACTGGTCGACTTCCTGCGCGATCCGCAGAAATTCCAGAAGCTGGGTGGCCGCATTCCGCGCGGCGTGCTGCTGGTCGGCCCGCCGGGAACCGGTAAGACGCTGCTGGCGCGAGCCATCGCCGGTGAAGCGAAGGTGCCGTTCTTCAGCATCTCGGGTTCGGACTTCGTCGAAATGTTCGTCGGCGTCGGCGCGGCTCGTGTGCGCGACATGTTCGAACAGGCGAAGAAGCATGCGCCGTGTATCGTGTTCATCGACGAAATCGACGCGGTCGGCCGTCATCGCGGCGCCGGCATGGGCGGCGGTAACGACGAACGCGAACAGACGCTTGAACCAGATGCTGGTCGAGATGGACGGCTTCGAAGCGAACTCGGGCGTGATCGTGATCGCTGCGACGAACCGTTCGGACGTGCTGGACAAGGCGCTGCTGCGTCCGGGCCGTTTCGACCGTCAGGTGTATGTCGGTCTGCCGGACATCCGCGGTCGCGAGCACATCATGAAGGTTCACCTGCGCAAGGTGCCGATCTCGAACGACGTCGACGCAGCGGTGATCGCACGCGGCACGCCGGGCTTCTCGGGCGCCGATCTGGCGAATCTCGTGAACGAAGCGGCGTTGTTCGCGGCGCGTCGCGGCAAGCGCATCGTCGAAATGAAGGACTTCGAAGACGCGAAGGACAAGATCTTCATGGGTCCGGAGCGCAAGTCGGCCGTGATCCGCGAAGAATCGAAGCGCGCTACGGCGTACCACGAGTCGGGTCACGCGGTGATCGCCAAGCTGTTGCCGAAGGCCGATCCGGTGCACAAGGTCACGATCATTCCGCGCGGCCGTGCGCTGGGCGTGACGTGGCAGTTGCCGGAGCATGACAACGAAACGTATTCGAAGGACTACCTGCTGGATCGACTCGCGATCCTGTTCGGTGGCCGCGTCGCGGAAGAGTTGTTCCTGAACCTGATCAGCACGGGCGCGTCGGACGACTTCAACAAGGCGACGCAAACCGCGCGTGCCATGGTGGCTCGTTTCGGTATGACGGACGCGCTCGGCCCGATGGTCTACGTCGACGACGAAAACGACGCAACGCCGTTTGGCCGCGGCTTCACGCGGACGATTTCGGAAGCGACGCAGCAGAAGGTCGATGCGGAAATCCGCCGCGTGCTGGACGAGCAGTACAACGCTCGCGAAGCGTCTGCTGGACGAGAACCGCGACAAGGTCGAAGCCATGACCGCGGCGCTGATGGAGTGGGAAACGATCGACGCCGATCAGATCAACGACATCATGGCAGGCCGTCCGCCGCGTTCGCCGAAGAGCTCGCCGCCGTCGGCAAGCGACGCCTCGTCGGGCGGCAGCCCGGGCACCGAAGTCAAGCCGGGCAGCGCGACCGCGCCGGCCTGATCGGCGATCAGTAGAAAGTGCGGGCCGGTGTGTTTCACACCGGCCCGTTTTGCATTTATTTGTTTTACGTGCATGATCGTTACGTGTCGAAAGTCGAATTGCCGTTCTCTTCCCGTCCCCGCAGCCGCTGCAATGCGGCCGCTTCAAGCTGACCTTCGAACGCCCGTTGGTCATGGGCATCCTCAACGTCACGCCCGATTCTTTTTCCGACGGCGGCAAGTACGCGATGCGCGGCGATGCGTTGCGTCAGGCCGAGCGCATGATGCTCGACGGCGCGGACATCATCGATATCGGCGGCGAATCGACCCGTCCGGGCGCGCCGCCCGTGCCGCTCGACGAAGAGCTGGAGCGGGTGATCCCGCTCGTCGAGCAACTGCGCGGCGCGAACGTGCCGCTGTCGATCGATACGTACAAGCCGGAAGTGATGCGTCACGCGCTGAGCGCGGGCGCCGATCTGATCAACGACATCTGGGGCTTTCGCATGCCCGGCGCGGTCGATGCCGTGCGCGACAGCGAATGCGGCCTATGCGTGATGCATATGCTCGGCGAGCCGCAGACCATGCAACTCGGCGAGCCGGCTTATCAAGACGTCGTGAGCGAGGTTCGCGCAGTTTCTGGAGGAGCGCGTGGCGAGCGCTGAAGCAGGCGGGCATCGCGCGCGACGCGCATCAGCGTCGATCCGGGTTTCGGCTTCGGCAAGGCGGTGGTCGAACACAATTACGCGCTGCTCGCGCATCTGCCGGACACGGCGCCGCGGGCCGAGCCGCCTTATCCGATTCTGGCGGGCATGTCGCGCAAGTCGATGGTCGGCGCGGTGATCGGGCGCCCGGCGCCGGAGCGCGTCGCGGGCAGCATCGCTGCGGCTGTGTGCGCGGCCGAGCGGGGCGCGGCGATTATGCGCGTCCACGACGTCGCGCAAACAGTGGATGCATTGAAAGTATGGGCAGCCATGCGCGACGCGGCGAAACACGCCCGCGCGCGCGGCTGAACCCAAAGCCAAGGAGGAAGATAAAACATGGCACGTCGTTATTTCGGAACGGACGGTATTCGCGGCAAGGTTGGCGAGGCGCCGATCACGCCGGAATTCGTGTTGCGGCTCGGCTACGCGGCCGGCAAGGTGCTCGCGGGCGCGGACCGCTGGGCCAAAACCGGCACGCGGCCGACGGTGCTGATCGGCAAGGACACGCGGGTGTCGGGCTACATGCTCGAAGCCGCGCTCGAGTCGGGATTTTCGGCGGCGGGCGTCGACGTGATGCTGGCCGGCCCGATGCCGACGCCGGGCATCGCCTATCTGACGCGCGCGTTGCGGCTGGCCGCGGGCGTCGTGATCAGCGCGTCGCACAACCCGTATTACGACAACGGCATCAAGTTCTTCTCCGCCGACGGCAACAAGCTGCCCGACGAAGTCGAAGTGCAGATCGAGGAGCAACTCGATCAGCCGCTCGCCTGCGCGGCGTCGGAGCAGCTCGGCAAGGCGCGGCGTCTCGACGACGCGGCCGGCCGCTACATCGAGTTCTGCAAGAGCACGTTCCCGGCGGCGTTCGATCTGCGCGGCATGAAGCTGGTGGTCGACTGCGCGCACGGCGCCGCATATGACGTCGCGCCGCACGTGTTCCACGAACTCGGCGCCGAGGTGATCCCGATCGGCGTCGCGCCGAACGGCTTCAATATCAACGACGGCGTCGGCGCGACCGCGCCCGACGCGCTGGTGCGCGCGGTGCGTGCGAACCACGCGGACCTCGGCATTGCGCTCGACGGCGACGCCGACCGTCTGCAGGTCGTCGACGCGGCGGGCCGCCTCTACAACGGCGACGAACTGCTGTACGTGCTGGTCAAGGACCGCATCGCGACCGATGGCAAGGTGGACGGGCGCGGTCGGCACGCTTGATGACCAACATGGCCGTCGAAGTCGCGTTGCAGGAAGCCGGCGTGCAGTTCGTCCGCGCGGCGGTCGGCGACCGCTACGTGCTCGAGAAACTGCGCGAGCACGGCTGGCAGCTCGGCGCGGAAGGCTCCGGCCATATTCTGTCGCTGGACCGTCATTCGACCGGCGACGGCATCGTCTCCGCGCTGCTGGTGCTGGCGGCGATGAAGCGCAGCGGCAAGACGCTCGCCGAGCTGCTCGACGGCGTCACGCTGTTCCCGCAGAAGCTGATCAACGTGCGCATGAGCCCGGGCGCCGACTGGAAGAGCAGCGACGCGATCCGTCGCGCGATCGGCAAGGCCGAGGACGCGCTGAATGGCCGCGGCCGCGTGCTGATCCGCGCGTCCGGCACGGAGCCGGTGCTGCGCGTGATGGTCGAGGCGGAGAAGTCGACGACGCGCTCCGTCATGCGGAAACCATCGCCGAGGCGGTGAAGCAGGCGACGGCTTAAACGACGTGCTGCAGCGTGCGTACGCGGGACGGCATGGATCGCACGCTGCCGTTTGCCAGACGCGATCAGGCGCAGCGCTAGCTCCGCACGCATTAGCCGCTGCGCATGACCGCGATCTCCCGCAGCAATCGCCGACCTCTTCATCGTACGCAAACGTTCGCGTCCCCATTTTTATCGCCTAATCTGTACGACGTCAACGCCTGCCGCCGCCAGACACCCATTCCGCGTCCAACGCCTTTCATAGGTAATCCCACTGTCACATCTGGCTTCACGGATAGTCACGTTACTGTCACAAAGAGACCCTATGCTTCGCGGTGTCGTGTTATCCGCTCACACCGCTCACACCTGGAGGTCTCATGAAATTGATGCAAACCGCGTTCGCTGGCGTCGCTGGCGCGCTTTTCGCGATCTCCGCGCAAGCCGCCGACATCACCGGCGCGGGCAGCACCTTCGCAGCACCGATCTATACGAAGTGGGCCGACGCCTACCAGAAGTCGGGCGGCGGCAAGGTCAACTATCAGGGTATCGGTTCGTCGGGCGGCATCAAGCAGATCGTCGCGAAGACGGTGGATTTCGCCGGTTCGGACGCTCCGCTGAAGGACGACGAACTCGCGAAGGCAAGGGCTGTTCCAGTTCCCGACGGTGGTCGGCGGCGTGGTGCCGGCGATCAACGTGCCGGGCGTGAAGGCGGGCGAACTGACGCTGTCGGGCGAAGTGCTCGGCGACATCTACCTGGGCAAGATCAAGAAGTGGAACGATCCGGCGATCGTCGCGCTGAACCCGAAGGTCAAGCTGCCGGATACCGACATCGCCGTGGTTCGCCGCGCCGACGGTTCGGGCACCAGCTTCATCTGGACGAACTACCTGTCGAAGGTCAACGCCGACTGGAAGGCGAAGGTCGGTGAAGGCGCGACGGTCAACTGGCCGACGGGCACGGGCGGCAAGGGCAACGACGGCGTCGCCGCGTTCGTGCAACGTCTGCCGGGCGCGATCGGCTACGTGGAATGGGCGTACGCGAAGCAAAACAACATGACGTACGTCGACCTGAAGAACTCGGCGGGCGCGGTGGTCGAGCCGAAGACGGAAACGTTCAAGGCAGCGGCTGCAGGCGCTGACTGGTCGAAGTCGTTCTACCAGATCCTGACGAACGAGCCGGGCAAGGACGCATGGCCGATCGTCGGCGCAACGTTCGTGCTGCTGCACACGGCGCAGGACAAGCCGGCGCAAGGCGCGGAAACGCTGAAGTTCTTCGACTGGGCGTTCAAGAACGGCACGCAGGCTGCAAACGATCTGGACTACATCTCGCTGCCGGAATCGGTCGACGGCGGAAATCCGCACGCAGTGGAAGGCGAAGGTGAAGGACGCGGCGGGCAAGGCGATCGCCGACTAAGCCTGACGCAGCGTGCAGTAAGCATCACGTAACACATTGGCCGTCCTCGTTCGAGGCTGGCGAGGCATCGGCCAGCATGGCCAGCATTATCCGCCGCACGACACGTGTCGTGCGGCAACTGGAAACAGGTCCATCAGGCTCTCATGTCCGATATCCAATTAGCGTCTGGCGCGGCGAGGTCGACACCGCCCGGCAGCACGTCGCAGCAGAAAGCGCCCAGCCGCGCCGGCGACATCATTTTCGGCGGCCTGGCGCGTCTCGCCGCCATCATCACGCTGTTGCTGCTCGGCGGCATCATCGTTTCGCTGGTCGTCGCGTCCATGCCGTCGATCAAGCAATTCGGCCTCAGCTTCCTGTGGACCGCCGACTGGGATCCACCTAGCAAGCAATTCGGCGCGCTGGTGCCGATTTACGGCACGATCGCCACCTCGCTCATTGCACTCATCATCGCGGTGCCGGTCAGCTTCGGCATCGCGCTTTTCCTGACCGAACTCGCGCCCGCGTGGCTGCGCCGTCCGCTCGGCATCGCCATCGAACTGCTCGCCGCGATTCCGTCGATCGTCTACGGCATGTGGGGCCTGCTCGTGTTCGCGCCGATCTTCGCGGCGTACTTCGAAAAGCCGCTCGGCGCGGTGCTCGGCGGCATTCCGTTTGTCGGCGCGCTGTTTCAGGGGCCGCCGATCGGCATCGGCATCCTGTGCGCGGGCGTGATTCTCGCGATCATGATCATTCCGTACATCGCCTCGGTGATGCGCGACGTGTTCGAAGTCACGCCGGTGCTGCTGAAGGAATCGGCGTACGGCATCGGCTGCACGACCTGGGAAGTGATGTGGAAGATCGTGCTGCCCTTCACGCAAGAGCGGTGTGATCGGCGGCGTGATGCTCGGCCTCGGCCGCGCGCTCGGCGAGACGATGGCGGTGACGTTCGTGATCGGCAACACCAATCTGCTCGATAACGTCTCGCTGTTTTCGCCGGGCAACAGCATTACGTCGGCGCTCGCCAACGAATTCGCGGAAGCGGATCCGGGCCTGCATACGTCGGCGCTGATGGAACTCGGCCTGATCCTGTTCGTGATTACTTTCATCGTGCTGGCGATTTCGAAAATCATGCTGCTTCGCCTCGAAAAAGGGGAGGGCGCGAAATGAGCCAGCCCACTTTGAATATGCCGGGTTCGCACGACGCCGCCGAGCTCGAAGCGATGCGCGTGCGTCTGCAAGGCCGCCGCCGCGTGCAAGAACGCGGTCGCGCTGACGCATGTCGCTCGCGGCCATGGCGTTCGGCCTGCTGTGGCTCGTGTGGATTCTCTACACGACGCTGCGCCTCGGCATCGGCGGTCTGTCGGTCGAACTGTTCACGCAGTCGACGCCGCCGCCGAACACCGATGGCGGCGGTCTCGCCAACGCGATCGTCGGCAGCCTGATGCTGGTTGGCCTCGCGACTTTCGTCGGCACGCCGATCGGCATTCTGGCGGGCGTGTATCTCGCCGAATACGGTCAGAAGGGCTGGCTCGCGAGCCTCACGCGCTTCATCAACGACATCCTGTTGTCGGCGCCGTCGATCGTGATCGGTCTGTTCGTCTACGCGCTGGTCGTCGCGAAGATGGGGCACTTCAGCGGCTGGGCCGGCGTGTTCGCGCTCGCGCTGCTGCAGATTCCGATCGTGATCCGCACCACCGAAAACATGCTGAAGCTGGTGCCGAACGCGCTGCGTGAAGCGGCTTTCGCACTCGGCACGCCGAAGTGGAAGATGGTGCTGTCGATCACGCTGAAGGCGTCGATCGCGGGTATCGTCACCGGCGTGCTGCTCGGCGTCGCGCGTATTGCCGGCGAAACCGCGCCGCTGCTGTTCACGGCGCTGTCGAACCAGTTCTTCTCGATGGAACATGAACCAGCCGGTCGCGAACCTGCCGGTCACGATCTACAAGTTCGCGATGAGCCCGTTTGCGCAATGGCAATCGCTCGCGTGGGCCGGCGTGTTCCTGATCACGCTCGCGGTGCTGGGACTGAACATCCTCGCGCGCACGATCTTTTCGAATAAGTAAGGGCGGAGTGTAATCCGATGAATATGGCAGAAACTCAACTCAATCCGATCGCGCGTCCCGACCGCGCCCGCCGGTTTCGATCCCGCCCAGAGCGGCCAGGCTACAGGCGCCCGTCGCGTCCGAAGATCGAGATCAACGACCTGAACTTCTTCTACGGCAAGTATCACGCGCTGAAGAACATCAACCTGCACATTCCCGAAGGCAAGGTGACCGCGTTCATCGGCCCGTCGGGTTGCGGCAAGTCCACGCTGCTGCGCACGCTCAACAAGATGTACGCGCTCTATCCGGAGCAGCGCGCCGAAGGCGAGATCCTGATGGACGGCGAAAACCTGCTGACATCCAAGCGCGATATTTCGCTGCTGCGCGCGCGGATCGGCATGGTGTTCCAGAAGCCGACGCCGTTCCCGATGTCGATCTACGACAACATCGCGTTCGGCGTGAAGATGTTCGAAACGCTGCCGCGCTCGGAAATGGACGACCGCGTGGAATGGGCGCTGACCAAGGCCGCGCTGTGGAACGAAGTGAAGGACAAACTGCGGCCAGAGCGGCTACGGTTTGTCCGGCGGCCAGCAGCAGCGTCTGTGTATCGCGCGCGGCATCGCGATCCGCCCGGAAGTGCTGTTGCTCGACGAACCGTGCTCGGCGCTCGACCCGATTTCGACGGGCCGTATCGAAGAACTGATCGCCGAACTGAAGAGCGATTACACGGTGGTGATCGTCACGCACAACATGCAACAGGCGGCACGCTGTTCGGACTACACTGCCTATATGTACCTCGGCGAATTGATCGAATTCGGCGATACCGAAAAGATCTTCATCAAGCCGGTCCGCAAGGAAACCGAGGACTACATCACCGGCCGCTTCGGCTAAGCCGACAGCGCAAAATAAGGGAGTACGACATGTCCGATAAACATCTGTCCAGCCAGTTCGACGCCGACCTGAACCTCGGTTTCTTCGAAGGTGCTCGAAATGGGCGGCCTCGTCGAATCGCAGATCGTCAACGCGATGCAGGCGCTCAACGAGTTCGACCTCGACATCGCCGAACAGGTGATCGCCGCCGAAGATCGCCTGAACAAGATGGAAGTCGAAATCGACGAAGAGTGCAGCAACATCATCGCGCGCCGTCAGCCGGCCGCGCGTGACCTGCGCCTCCTGATCGCGATTTCGAAGACCATCACGAATCTCGAACGCGCCGGCGACGAAGCCGAAAAAATCGCCAAGCGCACCAAGCGTCTGATGGAAGACGGCGCGTCGCGCACCATCAATATCGCCGAGATCAAGTTGTCGGGCGAAATGGCGGTGTCGATCCTGCGCCGCGCGCTCGACGCGTTCGCGCGCCTCGATACGGTCGCCGCCGCGCAGATCGTGCGCGACGACAAAGCGATCGACGAAGAATTCCGCGCGTTCGTGCGCAAGCTGATTTCGTACATGACGGAAGATCCGCGCTCGATTTCGGTGGGCCTCGATTTTCTGTTCATCGCCAAGGCGATCGAGCGGATCGGCGACCACGCGAAGAACATCGCCGAATTCATCATTTACATCGTGAAGGGCACGGACGTGCGGCACAAGTCGCGCGACGCGCTCGAACGCGAAGCACTCAGTTAATCCAGAGATAAGGATCAGAGGTGCCGATGCCCAGCAGCATTCTCGTCATTGAAGATGAGCCCGCCATTTCCGAACTGATTTCGGTCAATCTTCAACACGCCGGACATTGCCCGATTCGCGCGTACAACGCGGAGCAGGCGCAGAACCTGATCAGCGACGTATTGCCCGACCTCGTGCTGCTCGACTGGATGTTGCCGGGTAAATCGGGCATCGCGTTCGCTCGCGATCTGCGCAACAACGAGCGCACGAAGCACATTCCGATCATCATGCTGACCGCGCGCGGCGACGAGCAGGACAAGGTGCTCGGCCTCGAAATCGGCGCGGACGACTACGTCACCAAGCCGTTTTCGCCGAAAGAGCTGATGGCGCGTATCAAGGCGGTGTTGCGCCGCCGTGCGCCGCAGTTGACCGAAGACGTGGTGGCGATCAACGGCCTGAAGCTCGATCCGGCAACGCATCGCGTGGCCGCGCATGCCGAAGGCAGCGAGATCAAGCTCGATCTCGGTCCGACCGAATTCCGTCTGCTGCACTTTTTCATGACGCATCCGGAGCGCGTGCATAGCCGCACGCAATTGCTCGATCAGGTGTGGGGCGATCACGTGTTCGTCGAAGAGCGCACGGTGGACGTGCATATCAAGCGTCTGCGCGCCGCACTGAAGCCGGCCGGGTTGCGATGCTATGATTGAAACGGTGCGCGGCAGCGGCTACCGGCTCGCGAAGAGCGCCTTAAGCAGATTCGCGTGACTGCAACATCCGTCACGCACGTGACGATCGGCGCCGCCGCGATCCTGCGAAGGGCGCATCAGCGGCGCGTGCGCTTTTCTCTTCGATCGCTAGAACATGAACATCATCTGGGCGCGCTCCATCGTGTCGGTCGTGCTGCTGGCTGTTCTTTGCGCGGTGGTCGGCGCATTCGTGGCGTCAAGGCAGGACTGGTCCTCGCGATCGTCATGCTGCTTCGCGCAGAGCCTCTTCAGCACCTTTCACAAGCAGCGTCTGTGGCGTCTGCTCGACGCGCCGGTTTATGGCGAAGTGCCGAGCGCGCCCGGCATCTGGGGCGAAATCTATTACCGTCTGCATAAGCTCGCAAAGCGCTGGCATGCGCAGGTGCGTCAGGTCGAGCAGCAGCATTCGCGTTTCATTCAGGCCATTCAGGCATCGCCGAACGGCGTCGCGATGCTCGACGATCACGATCAGATCGAGTGGTGCAATGCGATTGCGGAGAGCGCATTTCGGGCTCGATGCGAAACGCGATCTGCGCCAGCACATCACGCATCTCGTGCGTCATCCCGACTTCGTCCGTTATCTGAATTCGCAGCGCTACGAAGCAGATGCTGATCATGCGCGGCATGGGCGACAAGCGTCAGAACGTGCTGTCGGTGCAGGTGTTTCCTTACGGCGAGAATCGCAAGCTGGTGCTGTCGCAGGACATCACCGAACTGGAACGTACCGACGCCATGCGGCGCGATTTCGTCGCCAACGTCTCGCACGAATTGAAGACGCCGCTCACCGTGCTGTCCGGTTTCCTGGAGACGATGCGCGAGTTGCCGCTGAGCGAGGCCGAGCGCGACGCGCTATCTGGAACTGATGGAGCAGCAGGCGTCGCGCATGCGTCATATCGTCAACGATCTGCTGGTGCTCGCGAAGCTCGAGGGCGACAACAAGCCGCCGAGCGATCAGATGATCGACATGCGCGCGGTACTGCGGCATTTGCAGGACGACGCGGCAAGCCTGTCGAGCGACCATCACAAGATCACGTTTCGATGTCGACGAAGGCTGACGGTGACCGGCGTCGAAACCGAAATACTCAGCGCGCTGGGCAACCTCGTGACCAATGCGATTCGCTACACGCCGGACGGCGGCGCGATCAGGGTGAATTGGCATGCGCAGGGTGGCCAGCGCGGTGTTCTCCGTCACGCGACAGCGGACTCGGCATTCCGGCGCGGATATTCCACGGCTGACCGAGCGCTTTTATCGCGTCGATCGCAGCCGTTCGCGCGATACGGGCGGCACGGGGCTGG
This sequence comes from uncultured beta proteobacterium, assembly GCA_963800185.1. GTDB lineage: Bacteria > Pseudomonadota > Gammaproteobacteria > Burkholderiales > Burkholderiaceae > Paraburkholderia. The sequence goes on from CAWCZW010000001.1 coordinate 156,254, forward strand.
GTCTTGCCATCGTCAAGCATGTGCTGCAACGGCACGATGCGCAACTCGACGTGAAGAGCGAAGAGGGGCGTGGCAGCACGTTCACCGTGCGCTTTCCCGCTGTATCGCACGGCGCGCCGTCAACCGGCGCCGGTTTGAGAACCATCGGTTCGTGAAAAAGCCGCCTGATACAAGGCTGGCTTTTTTTACGCAGCGATTCAGAGGCGCGCATCGGCTTCATCAAGAACAGAACTTCGTCAGCAGCCTCATCTGCGCATTGCGCGACGACTTACCCGGCCGGCGGCGGCGATAATGGCCGTCGCTTTGCATCAGCCACGCGGACTGGTTGTCGCCGAGAAATGCCGACAGGCCTTCCGCGATCACGCGCCGTTTCAGCCGCCGATTGTTGATCGGGAACGCTACTTCCACGCGCCGGAAGAAGTTGCGGTCCATCCAGTCGGCGCTCGACAGATACACCTGTTCCTTGCCGTCGTCGTAGAAATAGAAGATGCGGTGATGTTCGAGAAAGCGCCCGACGATCGAGCGCACCGTGATGTTCTCCGACAAACCCGGCACACCCGGCTGCAACGAACACACGCCGCGCACGATCAGATCGATCTTCACGCCCGCCTGCGACGCCTCGTACAGCTCGGCGATCACCGTCGGCTCGAGCAGCGCGTTCATCTTCGCGACGATGCGCGCTTTCTTGCCGGCACGCGCGTGCTCGGCTTCCGCGCGAATCGCTTCGACCAGCTTGGGATGCAACGTGAACGGCGACTGCCACAACTCATGCAGCTGCAACTCGCCGCCAATGCCGGTCAGTTGCTGGAACACGTGATGCACGTCTTCGCAGATCTTCTGATCGGCGGTCATCAAACCGAAGTCGGTATAAAGACGCGCCGTGCGCGGATGATAGTTGCCGGTGCCGAGATGCACGTAACGCTTGAGCGTCGTCTTGCCGCCTGCCGACACACGCCGCACGATCAGCATCATCTTCGCGTGGCACTTGTGGCCCACCACGCCGTACACGACGTGCGCGCCCACCGCTTCGAGCTGCGACGCCCAGTTGATGTTGGTCTCTTCGTCGAAGCGCGCGAGCAGTTCGACCACCACCGTGACTTCCTTGCCGTTGCGCGCGGCCTGCATCAGCGCGTCCATCAGCGGCGAGTCGGTGCCGGTGCGATAGATGGTCTGCTTGATCGCCACCACGTTCGGGATCTTTGGCGGCCTGCAGCAGCAATTCGAGCACCGGCTGAAAGCTCTCGTACGGATGATGCAGCAGCACGTCGCCCTGATCGATCACATCGAACATGCTCGCGCTGTTGGCGACCTGCTGCGGAATCGCCGGAATATGCGGCACGAATTTCAGATCGGGCCGGTCGACCATTTCCGGCAACTGCATCAGCCGAACCAGGTTGACCGGGCCGTCCGCGAAATAGCAGTCCTTGGTCGACAAACCGCTTTCGTCGAGCAGACGCCGCACGACATGCGCGGGCGTTTCCGCCGACACTTCGAGCCGCACCGCATTGCCCAGATGCCGCGCCGGCAATTCGCCCTGCAGCGCGACACGCAGATTGGTGATTTCGTCTTCGTCGACGAACAGTTCGCTATTGCGCGTAATGCGAAACTGGTTGCAGCTACGCACCACGAGATTCGGAAACAGCTCGCCGACAAAGCGCTGCAACAGCGAGCTGAGCAGCACGAAGCCATGCGGATAGCCCGACAGGTCTTGCGGCATGCGCACGAGCCGCGGCAGCGCGCGCGGCGCCTGCACGATGCCCATCATCGCCTGACGGCCGAACGCGTCTTTGCCTTCGAGTTCGACGACGAAGTTCAGGCTCTTGTTGAGCACGCGCGGAAACGGATGCGCCGGATCGAGGCCGATCGGCGTGAGCACCGGCAGCAGTTCGTTGAAGAAATAGTTGCGCGCCCATTCGGTCTGCGCTTCGTTCCACGCTTCCGTGCCGTGAAAATAGATGCCTTCGCCTTCGAGCGCGGGCAGCACCGTGTCGTGCAGCATGGCGTACTGACGGTGCACGAGCTTCTGCGCACGCTCGACCACGAGGTCATAGACGTGCTGCAACGACATGCCGTCGGGTGACAGTGCGCCGGGGTTGTCGCGCATCTGTTCCTGCAGTCCGGCCATGCGGACTTCGAAGAATTCGTCGAGGTTGCTACTGGTGATGCAGATGAAGCGCAGGCGTTCGAGCAAAGGGACGGCAGGGTCGGCAGCTTGTGCCAACACGCGCTCGTTGAAACCCAGAATGCCCAGTTCGCGATTCAATAAGGGGATAGCGGATGGACATCGGCAGCGAGAAAGGAATGTCAGGAAGAGAGGCGGAAAGACGCTCGGAAATTCTCACAGTATGATGACGTTGTTATGACATTCGGATGTTTTAAATTCTACGCTGTAATCGTCGCATGTCGTCAATATGACGCAGTGAATATGGGACCATAGCGCACCCCCATCGCTGCGAGGTGACATCGTGAGGTCCGGTACGCTTAGAATGGCGTCTTTGAACAGCGCGGCTGGCCACAAGGCGCCCAAGGCACCGAGTGCGACGTCCGGCATCGTCGCATCGTCGACTGCCGCCGCGCTCGCGCGCATGGAGTCCGCTTACTCGATGGTCAATACTCCACAACTTCTCGCCGCCGTCGATCTCGGCTCGAACAGCTTCCGGCTGATCGTCGGCCGGGTCGAGGAAACCGACGCGGGCAGCCAGATTTATCAGGTCGACGCATTGCGTGAAGCCGGTGCGCCTCGCCGCCGGTCTGTCGCGCGACAAGATGCTCGATCGCGCCTCGCAGGTGCGTGGCTGGGACGCGCTGAAGCGTTTCGGCGAACGTCTGCGCGACTTTCATCCCGATCACGTTCGCGCGGTTGCCACCAACACGTTGCGCATCGCCAAGAACGCAGGCGAATTTCTCGGCGAGGCGCAGGCCGCGCTTGGGTTTCCCGATCGAAGTGATCGCGGGGCGCGAAGAAGCGCGTCTGATTTACGCGGGCGCCGCACACTCCGTGCCGGCCAGTGCCGGGCAAGCGGCTCGTGGTGGATATCGGCGGCGGCTCGACGGAATTCATCATCGGCTCGCACTACACGCCGATCAAGATGGAGAGCCTGTATATCGGCTGCGTGAGTCATAGCCGTGCAGTTTTTCCCGGCCGGCAACGTCGACGAATACACGATGCGCCAGGCCGAACTCGCCGCAGGCCGCGAAATCCAGATCATCTCCGCCGAGTACAAGAAGACCGGCTGGGAGCAGGCCATCGGCTCGTCGGGCACGGCGCGCGCGCTTGCCGAACTGGTCGAGGCGAACGGTTTCAACGATCCGGGCATCACGCACGGCATTTCGCGCGGCGGTCTCGAGCGGCTCAAGCGCGCGCTGATCAAGGCGGAGAACGTCAACCGTCTGAAGCTGATCGCGTTGAAGGGCGATCGCATTCCGGTGCTGGCCGGCGGTCTGTCGATCATGATCGCGGTGTTCGACGAACTCGGCGTCGATTACGTCGATACCACCGACGGCGCGTTGCGTCTCGGCGTGCTGTACGACCTGCTGGGCCGTTCGCAGCACGAAGACATGCGTACGGTGACGGCGGAAGGCTTCATGCGCCGCTATGGCGTGGATCGCGCGCAGGCGGGGCGTATCGGCGAACTGGCGGTGAGCTTTTACGACCAGTTCGGGGAGCCGGACGAAGAGCGCCGCGTCGAAAACCGCATGTTCCTCGGCTGGGCGGCGGCGTTGCACGAAATCGGCCTGTCGATTTCGCACAGCGCTTATCACAAGCATTCGGCGTATATCGCGAGCAACGCGGACATGCCGGGTTTTTCGCGCACCGATCAGGCGCGGCTCGCTGCGCTGGTGCTGGGTCACGCGGGCAAACTCGGCAAGCTGTCGCAAACACGCGAGGTGGAATGGCCGTTGCTGTTCTGTCTGCGGCTCGCTGCGTTGCTGTGCCGTCGGCGTGCGGATGTCGGCTTGCCGGGCATTGCGGTCGCGCAGGTCAATGGCGGCTATGAAGTGCGCTTGCCGAACGAGTGGGTCGCGAACAATCCGCTGACCGATTACAGCCTGATCCAGGAAGCGGCGGAGTGGGAGAAGGTCGGCATTCCGTATCGTGTGGTCTATACGGACGAGTGAAAGCGTGTGGCGCAACACGTGGTGCGAGAACAGAAAAGCCCGGCGAAATAGCCGGGCTTTTTTTATCGTGCGATTGCGCCGAGCTACGCGTCGTTTAGCGCGGCGATCGCGTCGCCGAGGAAGTGGCGCGCATAACGCGCGTTGATATCCGACAGGCGGAACAGCGTCAGAAAGTCGGCGGTATTGAAGTCAGGGTCCCACGCCGGCGCGCCGCAAATCTTCGCGCCGAGACGCAGATAGCCCTTCACGAGCGGCGGCGGTGCGACCTCGGCGCCCGTCTGCAATTCGTCGACCGGCAGCGGCGTATGCGGGAACGCGCGATATTCCGGCGCGGTCAGCGCGTTGTCGCGCAACGAGCAGTACAGATTCGCCGCGTAATGGCCGCCATCGACCATCGCGACGCTCGCGCAGCCGAGCATCGTCTCGTAGCCGTTGTGCTTCATGTACGCGGCGAGCCCGGCCCACAGCGACATGATCACCGAGCCGCTGCGATAGTCGGGATGCACGCACGAGCGGCCCACTTCGACCATCTTCGCGCGCAGGTGCGTGAGACGCGACACGTCGAATTCGCTTTCCGCATACAGACGCCCGATGCGCGCCGCCTGGTGCGGCGGCAATGCGCGATACGTGCCGACCACTTTCAGCGTATCGAGATCGCGCACCAGCAGATGATCGCAGTAGGCATCGAACGCATCGACGTCGAGGCCCGCGGGGCCTGTCAGACGCGCGCCCATTTCATCGGCGAATACGCGATAGCGCAGACGCTGCGCTTCGCGCAGTTCTTCGTCGGTGCGCGCCCACGTCACTTGCAGACGATGCTGCGCGGTGACCGTTTCTTCGGCGCGCGGCAAACGGCGCGTCTCGAAGATCGAAGCGAGGGGCAGGGTGGGCGTCGGCAGTTCTCGCATTGGGGCGTCCTGTTCGAAAAAAGGAAGATTTCTTTTTTCGCCAATGTAGTAACGCCTGGTGACGCTCGCATGGCAAAGCCATGACGATTGAATGACTGCGCGTAAGCCGCGTGCGCGCGGCTTGTAATGTCGGGAGCGGTTAGCGCGAGTGTTGTTTTCGCGCGACCGGTGGCATCATGACGACGTGCGATTGACGCGCAGCAGGAGCCGTACTGTCCTGCGTTGACGCATTAGATCCGGATCGGATCGATCAGATCAGATCAGGGCTCATTGCCGCGCGCAGGACGGCCTGCTCGTCGCCGTCTCGTTCACGGCTTGCGATCCACCACACGCCGGCTTTTTTCAGCGGCCAGCTTGCCTCGCTGTTGCCGAGCAGTCGTGCGGCAACATGGCCGAGCGTCGGTTGATGGCCGACGATCACCACGGTCTGCGCGATGCCGTCCGGCCAGCCGGCTGCGTTGAGCACGTCGTCCGCGCTGGCGTTGGGCGCGAGTTCGCGCACCACGCGATACTGGTCGCTCAAGGTTTCGGCGGTCTGGATGGTGCGCACGGCAGGGCTCGCGAGAACCACCGCGTCGGCGGGCAAACGGGTGCGCAGCCACTTGGCGACGTTCTGCGCCTGTTTGCGGCCGCGCGTGGTGAGCGCGCGGGCGAGATCGCTGGCGGCGTAGTCTTCGGCTTCGGCGTGACGCCAGAGAATCAGATCCATGCGTGTCTCCTTGACTCTGGTTGGGGCGCGTCGGTGACGGTCATTGCTCGCGTCACCTGAGCGCCGGTTTTGAATGACTGTCGCATGCGGGCCTCGGATGGCTGCAAGGCCGATGCGCCGCCGACGCAGACTCGGCGCAACCGACGCGAACAAAGGGCGCGAACGTCGAGCGTACGGAGCGGATGCAGCGCGTTGCAAGCGGGCCTGCGAGTCCGGCAACCTGCGCACAAAAAGCAAAAACCCGCGAAGCCGGAGGCTACGCGGGTTTCGTATTGCTTTTCGTGGTCGGAGCGAAAGGATTCGAACCTTCGACCCTCTGATCCCAAATCAGATGCGCTACCAGGCTGCGCTACGCTCCGACGAAGGCAGGATTCTAGTGGCATGACGTGCCAGAGTCAACCACGAATTGCGTCGGACGTAAAAAGAGTTCAAAGCTGCCGACTTTTATATGCGGCCCATCAGCAGCAGGATGATCACGATGATCAGCACGACGCCGAGCAGTCCGGTCGGCCGATAGCCCCAGCCGCTGCTGTACGGCCAGCTCGGCAGCGCGCCGATCAGCAGCAGGATGAGCACGATAAGCAGGATGGTTCCGATGGTCATTCGAGTTCTCCCTGTCTGGCCCTCGGGATGGCTGGGCCGCATCGCCGGTTGGTTCGGCGCGTGAGCGCCGGGACAATTGACGCGCGTGAATGCGCGCGCCTCGCAGATCGATGAGTCAGCAAGGCATGTGCCTAAAAGGGCGGCAACGGCGATATGGCAGATGCGGTGACAGGACGCTGAGCGATCGCGGTTGCGTCGACCAGGCGGTCAGCGGGAGGCACTGGCGTGGGGGGCCAGTGCGTAGCGGGTGCGCTATCGACGCTAATGAAGCCGCTCAGCGAACGGACTAGCGGCGAACATGCACATCGCGCGGAGGGCATGTCGGCGAATCGACCGATCCGCCGACTGACGGGTCGGTTCCCGCGAATCCGCATGCGCTTACAGGGCCCGATCCTGATCAAGCGCATTGCAGCGCCAGCGCTTCAATACGCTCAATGCCGCGGCCGTTTCCAATGCGGCATATGCATGTGCTGATGAGTCAGCCAGTGATGCAGCATGCCTTCGCCGTCGTGTTCGCGCCGGTACGTTCTCGATTCGAAAATCGACAGCGCGAGCAGCACGAGCAGACCTATTGCGAGCCCGACCAGACCCGCGATCGTTTCAGCGTCCATGGCAGTCTCCTATGACATGTGGCTGTGACTTTCATAGTAGGTCACGCGTCACGAAATGGGAGGGATGGAGCGGCGTGTCGCGGCGTCGCGCGAATGGGCTTTACAGGTAGACTCTCGGCGCTCCGGCTTTGCCACCAGGCTGCCGTTATCTGATTCTGTCTGGAGAGAACTGTCTATGATTCGCGTTCCGATGATTGCGCTTGACTGCTGCGCTGCGCCGGCCTCGCCGGCTGTGCGGACGATCCGTCCGGCCACCAGGCGGCCCGCCGCCGCAAGATCCCGCCGACTACCACGGCGTGCCCACCGACGCCCGTCCGCCAGTCATGGTGCCGCCGCGCCTGCTTCGCGCCTTGATCGCATACGTAGTGACGAAGGTCGGAAGAAGGCGAAGCGCCGGCGCGGGCACGTCGGCGCTTCTGACCCGCGCAGACTGTTCGCGCGGAGAGCGCGGGCTGAGTCATTCTAGGGCGAGCGTCGCGCGGATATGTATGCGCTTGTTTCAAGCCGTAACGATCCCGCTATGCGAAACGCATGCGGGCGCTGGCGACTTCGCAACGCAGCGGGCGAAATGCCCTTGCGCAACGTCGCACCGAGCGCGTAGGTTCATACGCGTGCCGAGCCCGCCATGCCGCGCACGACACCCGGCAGATAGCGCGCCAGCGTAATGCCGCGCACGGCCATGAAAATCAGCATCGCGGCCCACAGGCCGTGATTGCCGTACAGCGCCAGCAATGCCCACGACGCCGCCACGAACACCGCTAGCGACACCACCATCGACTTCATCAATTCGCGCGTGCGGGTCGCGCCGATGAACACGCCGTCGAGCAGAAAGCCCCACACGGAAATCACCGGCGAGAGCGCGGCCCACGGCAGATACGTGTCGGCCGACGGCGCGCACGGCGGCCTGATCGGTCAGACGATCGATGATCCACGAGCCCGCGCCCCAGTACACGAGCGAGAAGCCCAGCGCGCCGAGCGCGGACCACAGCGCGGTGACCTTGACCGCCTGCGTGAACGCGTGCCGGTCGCGCGCGCCGATCGCCGCGCCGACCAGCGCTTCGGCGGCATGCGCGAAACCGTCGAGTCCATAAGCCATGAAGGTCTGAAAATTGAGCAGCAGCGCATTGGCGGCGAGCGTGGCGTCGCCTTGCCGCGCGCCCAGATGCGCGAACCAGCCGAACGACGACAGCAGGCACAGCGTGCGCACGAAAATGTCGCGATTGAGCACGACCAGACGCTTGAGCGCCGCGCGTCGAAGAGGGCGCGCGCGGTTCAGCGCCGGCAGACCGCGCGGCCTGCCGTGCCACAGCAGCGCGGCGCCGAGCACGAAGCCGAGCGCGTCGGCGGTGGCGGTGGCCGCGCCAATGCCGGCCACGCCCCAATCGAACACGTACACATACAGCAGCACCGCCACGATGTTCACGCTATTGATGAACACTTGCGAGAGCAGCGCGAGCCGCACCCGCTGCGTGCCGAGCAGCCAGCCGAGCACCACGTAATTGCCGAGCGCGAGCGGGGCGGCCCAGATGCGCGCGTGGCAGTAGATCTCGCGCGTGGCGCTGCACCGCGTCGCTGCCGCCGATCAGGCGCAACGCGTAGTCGATCAACGGCACTTGCAGCGCAAGCACCGCCGCGCCGATCGCGGCGGCGAGCAGCAGCGCGCGCACGACGGTGTTGCGCAATTCCGGCGTGGTCGCCCGCGCCGTGCGCCTGCGCGACGAGGCCCGTGGTGCCCATGCGCAGGAAGCCGAAGCCCCAGAACACGAAGTTGAAGAACAGGCCGCCGAGCGCGACGCCGCCGAGATACGACGCGCTGTCCAGATGGCCGGCGACGGCGGTGTCGACCGCGCCGAGAATCGGCTGGGTCAGATTGGCGAGGACGATCGGGAAACGCCAGCGTCAGCACGCGGCGATGCCAGTGCACCGGCACGGCGGGCGCAGCCGGGGCGTCGGGTCGAAAGAAGCGGGGCTGCCCGCGGGTTTGCGGCCTCACGGCGCGCGCGTGTCGCTCAACTGCGTTCCTGCACGCACACCCACGGCGACACGACCACGGCCCACAGGTCGGGATCGCGCGCGGCGAAATCGGCGGCGGTTTCCGCCTGCACGCGTTCGACGAGACCCGCGGACAGCCATTGCGTGACTTGCGTGGTGTCGTCGCTGGCGATGGCCTCGGCGACGCTCACCAGATCGAGGTCGCGCGCGACGCGCAGCAAGATGCCGCGCGCAAAAAAGCGTTCGAGTTCGGTCCAGCCGATTTTCGCGGTTTCAGCGAGCAGCTTGGCGTACAGCGGGCTATGGGTGGCGTCGTTGGAAGTCATCGTAAGCGGGGTCTGACGGGGCCGTTACTATAAACCATCGGCGCGGGCCGCCAGGCGGGCGCGCGTTCCGGTACGCTTAGGGTCTTTCGAAATCGATTCTGAACCTACATGTCACTGGATTCAACGACGCAGGCGTCGGGCGCGCAGGCTCACGCGGTGACCGACGCCACGCCTGACGCGCGCCGACGTGGAGCGCCTGATCGCGGCGAACATGCGAGGCCGAAGCCGGCCACAACGAGCCGCTTCATTTCACCGACTGCGATTTCGAAGGCGTCGATCTGTCGCGGCTCGATCTGCGCGGCGCCGAGTTTCATCGCTGCACGATCGTCGAGACATCTTTTTTCGGCGCGGCGTTGTCGCATACCCGCTGGGTCCGCTGCCGCGGCCGCCAGGCGGATTTCGCGTCGGCCGATCTGGTCGACGCGGCGTTCCAGTCGAGCGATCTGAACAACACCAGCTGGCGGCGCGCGAAGCTCGCATCCGCGTCGTTTCGCGGCTGCAAGCTGACCGGCGCGAATTTCGAGGCGTGCACGGCGCTCGGTTTGAGCTTTGTCGAAACCTTGCTGGTCGGCGCGCATCTGCGCGGACTGTCGTTTCGCAAGGCCACGCTGCAACAACTGGATTTCTCCGACGCCGATGTGGCCGGCGTCGATTTCCGCGAAGCGATTTTCGAGGGCGGCAGTTTGAGGAATGCGCATCTGAAGGGCGCGCGTTTCGACGGCGCGGATTTGCGCGAGACCGATCTCAGCGGCGTGCGGCTCGTCGATGCCGCGCTCTTCAAAGGCGCGACGATTTCGCATCAGCAGGCGGCGGTGCTGATCACCGAACTCGGTTTGCGGGTCATGTGAACGCTGCGTTTTATGCCGGCCGATTTTTGCGAGTCGGCCGGCTTGAACGATTCGGACGCGCGCGCTTATCATTCGTTTGATGAAATCGAGATGCGTCATTTGAATTGCGGCTTCGCAATTTGTCGGCTGATTTGACCATATTTAATATTTCGCCATTCGCGAATTTACTTTCGAAGAGTGTAGACTGTTATTGATGTCGATCAATAACGACTAATACGCCGGTTTGGTGCGTTGGCGCACCAAGACTTTCGCAGATAATGCGCCGAACTCGTGCCGGATCATGACTGGCCGAGCTTAGTGAAAATCGGCCAGCGGCGCTTTCTTCAGGCGTTTTCAGCGGCGTGCAGGCAGATGCCTGAATCACTGCGGCCCTGCGGACAGTCGGCGGCTTCTGATTCGCGCTATATCGCGTTTTATTGCGCGAACGGTGCGGCGATTTTAGCCGGTTTATTTCCGACATTTTATAATTCACGTAATGCGGAATCCGTTCGTCGCGTCACATTGATCGCGAAATTAATAGATTGCGCTTGTAAATGCGGGTTGTTAGATTTCGTTCTGGCGCATGGTGAACCGGTCCTTTGCCGATATGCGCCGAACCCCCGTTAGCCCGGCCTCGTGCCGGGCTTTTTTTTCGTCACTGCGATTCGAAGCGTCGCTGCGGATTCACACACGCATGGATCATGAAAGATTACTTTTTCTTTCGCCGGCCATGAGCTGGCTGATTATTTTTCTCGGCATCTGGCCGATTGCGCTTCGGCGTGCTGTCGCGCTTTGCCGCTCGCATCGATCCGCGCTCCGGACGCTGGCGCCGTCGACTACGCTGGCGGTGCGCCGCGTGCGCCGCTGCGTCGTTACTGCTTGCAGCGAACCACCATCGAGCGGTTCTTCACATTCGCGCCAAAAATGCCGCCGACCGTGCCGCCCGACGTGGCGCCGTTGTCGACATCTTTCGAAACGACGTCGTAGCCATAATTGCCGCAGACTTCACCCGCGCGCTTGTAGCACTCGGCCCAGCTGGAGCTCGCGTCGCTGCCGCTGCAGTTGATCGCGAAGCCAGTGTCGCCGCTCGGCAGGTAGGTCATGGTGGTGGTGCTGGAGCAGCCGCTGAGGCTGCCGAGCGTCAGCAGGCCGAGACCGATCGCGACTGCCGTCGCAACGGACGCAAATGCGCTCTTCATTGCAAATTCCTTACAGATAACGGAGAAGGACGTGGCGCGAAGCCACGTCGTGTCGATTGAGCGTTTTATAGCACGCCGGGTTCCCCGCGACTGCGGTTGCAGGGCGCGTGCCCGGCGGCGACCGCCGGTGCTCGTGCCGAGCTTCGTGCCGCTTATCGTGCCACTTAGCGCGGCGGCAGGCCCGCGACGGGTCGATCGAGCGGCCCTGGTAGCGCAGTTCGAAGTGCAGCATGACGCGGTCGGTGTCCGTGTCGCCCATTTCGGCGATTTTCTCGCCGCGCGTTGACCGACTCGCCTTCCTTCACCAGCAGCGCGCGGTTGTGCGCGTAGGCGGTCAGGTACTCGCCGTTGTGTTTGAGGATCAGCAGGTTGCCGTAACCGCGCAGGCCGTTGCCCGCATAGACGACCGTGCCGGGCGCGGCCGCGACCACCGGCGTGCCCGGCGCCGCCGAGATATCGATGCCCTTCGAATTGTCGCCGTCGAAGCGCCGGATCACCGTGCCGTCGGCCGGCCAGATCAGCGAGATCGCCGGCCGGCGCCGCGGACGGCGCGCTGTCGGCCGGCGCCGGACGCGGCGCGGCAGAAGCGCTGCGCATTGCTGCGCCACTGCCGCCGCTGCCGCCACTGCGCACCGCGCCGCTCGTCGATGCCGCGCCGGCCGGCGGCACGACGCGCAGCACCTGGCCGACTTCGATGCTGTCCGGATTGGTCAGATTGTTCCAGCGCACGATGCTCTGCACCGACTGCCGGTTACTGCGCGCGATCTTCGACAGCGTATCGCCCCGTTCGACCCGATAAAAGCCCGGCCCCACCGGCGCCGAGCCGCACGCGGCGAGCACCGCCAGCAACGACGCGCAGGCGAGCCGTTTCATCATTCTTGTTGTTCCCAGCATTGGACCTCGCAAAGCGCTGCCGCGCGCCGATCCCGATCACGCGGCAGATGGATGCAAAGCGTCCGATTCTAACGGTTTTGCATTGCAGCATACGAAAAAGGGCAGCGGCGCGGATCCACGCGGAACGCGGCGGCCGCTACGCGCAGTTCGCGTGATCGGTCGCAACGTGCGTCGTCTTATCGAACGCGCTGATCCGCAGCGTCGCCGCTTCGGTCTGGCCCGGTTCGAGCCAGCGCAGATCCCTGGCCGTTGTGGATCGCGTCCGGCAGGCCGAGCCACGGTTCGACGCAGTAGAAGTCCGACTCCGGCTTTCGGTCCACGTCGTGACCGCGTACCAGGGCACCGAGCCCGGCCGTTGCAGGTCGATGGTGATGATCCGGTCCATGCCCGGCGCGACGATCCGCACCGGCTGGTCCGGCGTGCCGTCGAGGCAATGGAAGCGGTCGTGGATGCGCGCTTCGTCGAGCGTGTAGCTGGGCTCGCCCGGCTCGGCGCGCGCTGATCGAGCCGTCGTCCTGCTGAGCAGCACCGCTCGGTGCGCGGCAATTCCAGCGTGGTCTCGGCGCGCTGCGTGTGCGGCAGCGTGAAATAGAAATGATGGCCGGCGTAGTAGGGCAGACGCGTGTCGCCGGTGTTGGTCGTGGTGAGCGTGACTTCCAGCGTGCGCGCATCGACGAGCGTGTACGCCGCTTCGAAGCGGAAGCCGAACGGATAGCCGGCGCGGGTCGCGTCGCTGTCGGTCAGCGATCATGCGCAGGCCGGCGCCATGCACGTCGGCATGCGGCGTCGAACGGCAGGTCGCGGGCGAAGCCGTGCATCGGCAATTCGCGCACCGTGCCTTGCGGCGTCGCGCCAGTAGCCGATCTTGCCGTCCACACGATGCCGGCCGAGAAACGGAAACAGCAGCGGATTGCCGCCGCGAATTTTCGCCGGCTGGCTCCAGTCGGCGTGCTCGGGCCAGTGGATCACCTCTTCGCCGTCGATCGTCCACGACAGCAGCCGGCCGCCGGCTTGCGGCGCGAAGCGGAGCACGGAGGCGTCCTGGGCGATCTCGAGAATGTCCTGTTGCGGGGAAAGAGGCATGGTCGATGGGCTGATGAGTGAAGGTTGAAGATGGATCGAAGCACGGATCGCGAAGCAGCGCTGACGCAGGCTCGATCGGTTCGGCAAGCTATCGCGGCCGTCCACTGCGTCGCGAATCCAGAGAGAGGATTTTGCGCTGCTTTCCGCTACGGGGAAACCCTTCTCGGGAAATTGCGGGTGTCGCACAAGCGCCATCCTTGCCGATAATCGCCCTGACTGCCCGGTAACTTCGACTACCGGGCGCGACTCGGATCAGGAGGCGTTATGGATCTCGCAATGGCAATGGGTGTGGCGTTGTTCGGCATGTTCGCGGCAAGCACGGTCTATTTCTTTCTACAAGCTCGAGCGCTGATTCGCGCACTTCATCGCTGCGGCGCTCGGTGCCGGGTCGTCAACAGCGCGGCTCACGGCAATGTCCGCGCGTTTCCACGCATCGACTCTTCGCATGCATCTCGGCGCCGCCATCACGGCGGCCCGTTTCTTTGCTGCGGCGTAACAACAGTTTCCAGTTGTGACGCGAGCGCACCAATATTTCCTCCGAATGTGGTCCAAACGCTTGGCGCTGACATTGCAGCCAGGCATAATCGGTGCGCTTTTGACGCGCCGTCTATTTCTCTATCGCGGCGCGCTGTTCCCCGACATTTTCCTTACAAGGACCGCCGCGTGAACCTGTCGTTTCTGATTTTTCTGAGCGTGCTGCAAGGCGTCACCGAACTGTTTCCGGTGAGCAGCCTCGGCCATACGCTGCTCGTGCCCGCACTGTTCGGCATGCATATCGACAAGCATGCGCCGCAGTTGCTGCCGTTTCTCGTCGCGCTGCATCTCGGTACGGCGTTCGCGCTGCTGTGGTATTTCCGCAAGCGCTGGTGCGCGCTGGTGCGAGGTTTCTTCGCGTCGTTCGGCGGCCGCCGCAACGACGACGCGCACATGATGTGGGCGCTGATCATCGGCACGATTCCGGCGGGGATGGTCGGGTTGGTGCTGGAAAAGCGCGCTCGAGCGGCTTTTTCACGATCTGCGGATCGTCGCGATCGCGTTGATCGTCAACGGCGTGCTGCTGTGGTTCGGCGATCGTCTGCAACGTTCGCGCGCGCATCTGGCGCCGGAAAAGCTGACTTTCCGCCAGGCGTTTTTTGTCGGCCTCGCGCAGATCGGCGCGTTGATTCCGGGTTTCTCGCGCAGCGGTCTGACGATGATCGCCGGCAATGCGGCCGGCCTGACGACCGAGAAAGCCGCCGAGTTTTCGTTCCTGCTCGGCACGCCGATCATCTTCGCGGCCGGCGTGCTCGAATTGCCGAAGCTGTTCCATGCGCCGGGCCAACTCGCCGATGCGTTGCTCGGCGGCGTGCTGACCGCCATCGCCGCGTATCTCAGCGTGCGTTTCCTGATGCGCTATTTCGAAGGCCGCGGACGTCTGGCTTCGTTCGGCGTGTACTGCGTGATCGCGGGGATCGTGTTCCTCGGCTGGTTCATGCTGCATCCGCAACCGGTCTGATCGCGTTGCGGTCGCCCGTCATGTTCGCTGCGTGCTGGCGGGCGATGGCGGGGAGAGCGATCGGTTATAATCCGGGCCCGGCTCAACCTGCCGGGCCGGTTTGTTTTGTGATGCTCGGTGGTGCCGTCAGGTGTCCGCGCGTCGACCGGATTTCCGGTCCACGGCCCGGTCAGTTAGAATTTCGGTATCTCATGAACCCTGTGGCGCTTTACGCAGCACGGGTTCTCAATAACCGACAGCGGGTTCTCATTGCGGGTGATGCACGTTGTGTGCGTGTGCATCGCCTCACTTCAATACGGCAGTAGCTCAGCTGGATAGAGCATCGGCCTTCTAAGCCGAGGGTGGGGGGTTCGAGTCCCTCCTGCCGTACTTCACATGCTTCCATGCGCGCGCTGTCGTTCGGGTGCAGCGCCGCGCATTGCAGCTCACGCTCGCTGCGATGCGCGCTCAGGCGACGTTCAGCGCAGCGCGCTTGCACATCGATCGAATCGACCCGGTCCGGATAGAACGCCAGATGCTGCGCGATCTCCTTCACCGCCGCATAAGGCGACTCGTAAGTCCACACCGCATTCACCGTCCGCTCGCCGCCAATCGGCATGCTGTAGTACGCGCAATCGCCCTTGTACGGGCAATAGGTCGTGTGATCGGTGCGTTCCAGCAGCGTCATCTCGACATCGTTGCGCGGGATGTAATACACCGCCGGGTACGACGCCTCGCGCAGCACCAGCGCATTGCGCGTATCGGCGATCACCTGGCCGGCGACGGTCACGACCACGCGGGCCTTGGCCGGCTCGACCGTGATCGGATGATCGGGGCCCGGGACCTTGATGGTTTTTTCAGTCATGCTGTCGAACTCCTGAATGAGTGAGGCAAGCCTGCAACACGTTGGGAGGAGGCATTGTGAAGTCGTCCGGCATCGACGGGAACAGATCGCGCCTTGGGTCGAAGCATACGCCGGTCATGAAAACGCGTTGTGTCACGGGCCAGGTCTGGCGCGAAAATCCGGCGGCGACTGGCTAGTACCGCGCGACGTCAACAACAAAAAACGGGCAGCCGAAGCTGCCCGTCAAAGTCCCGCCATGCGGCGCGCTGTTGCTACACTGCCAGTGCGGACTGCTCAACTGCCGCTTGATCGCTAAGCTCTACGGTCCGCTCACTGCGCTTACTGCTTGATGTTCAGCGCAGCCGTCAGATCGCCCAGCGGCTTGCTGCCGTTGCTGACCAGTGCCGCATCGCGCGCCGCGATACCCGGCAGCGTCGGCAGCGAGAAGCGGCGCGTGATGAAGCGCAGGATCGACGTCGTGTCGTACTGCGTGTGATCGACAAAACCCTTCTTCGCGTACGGCGAGATGATCAGCGCCGGAATGCGCGTGCCCGGGCCCCAACGGTCGGCCTTCGGCGGCGCGACGTGATCCCAGAAGCCGCCGTTTTCGTCATAGGTCACGACCACGAGCATGTTCTTCCACTGCGGGCTCTTCTGCAGATGCGAGATCAGATCGGCAATGTGCTGGTCGCCCGACGCGACGTCGGTGTAGCCCGCGTGCTCGTTCAGGTTGCCCTGCGGCTTGTAGAACGACACTTGCGGCAGCGTGCCGGCATCGATCGCCTTGATGAACTCGGAGCCGGCCAGGCCGCCGTCGAGCAGGTGCTGCGTGCGGTTCGCGGTGCCCGGCGCGAGGTCGGCGAAGTAGTTGAACGGCTGGTGATGCGGCTGGAAGTTCGGCGCCGTCAGGTTCGCACCGTAGATCACGTTCGTCGTGCCGTTCTGCGCCGCCGACACTGCCGCGCCCCACGCGCCGCCGTACCACGCCCACGAAACCTTCGCGTCGTTCAGCAGGTCGCCGATGTGCTTTTGCGTCTGCGGCGGCAAGCGTGGTGGCCGCGGTCGGGTCGGCGAGATTCGCGTCGCCGCCGCTCGCCGCCTTGTTGCCGCTCGGCTGATACGGCGGCTGCATCGTGTTGATCGCGTAGAAGTCAGGCGTCAGGTTGCCCGACAGCACGAACTTCGGGACGCCCGTCAGCGCCGAAGCCGGCGAGTTCGACGCGAGCTTCAGCGTCACGCCGTCGCTTTCCACCGACGAGATCGACGCGGCGGCCGGGCTCTTGTCCGCATTCGGATAGACCGGCGTGCAGGCGCAGATCAGCCACTGGTGATTCAGGAACGAGCCGCCGAACGCGCCCATGAAGAAGTTGTCGGCGAGCGTGTATTGCTGCGCGATCTTCCACAGCGGCAGCTTGTCGGCGTCGAGCGAATAGTGGCCCATCACGAGGCCGCCCGAATCCGCCCACGCGGCGAACTTGTCGTTCTTGCCGCCGTTGATCTGCATCTGGTTCTCGTAGAAACGGTGATACAGATCGCGCGTCGTGGCGGTGATCGGCGTGTTGAAACCGTTCGGGTCGTCGATTGCAAACGGGCTGTTCGGCAGATTCGCTGTCATCGCCTGCGTGACGACCGGCGTCACGCCGGTTTGCGTCAGGCCGTTCCACACTTGCGGCAGCGTCGCGAGCGGCGAGCCGTCGCGATCCACCTGGGTGGAGTTGGCCGCGCGTCACGTTCTGCAGACCGTTCGCGCCGGGGAAGTTGCCGTACAGATTGTCGAAGCTGCGGTTTTCCGCGTAGATCACGACGACGTTCTTGATCGCCGTGATGTCCGGATCGCCGATTTCACTGCCACCGCATGCATACAGACTCAACGCTGCTGCGATCGCGATGGGCGTCGCGCAGATCAGTTTCTTGTTCATTTGAAGTGGTTTCTCTCTCTCGCGTTGGGGACAGGTGGGTGCATTCCTTACACGAATGACCGCGAGTGAAAGTTTGAGGAATGTTTTTGACAGAAAGATGTAAATAATTACGAATGTCTTTTGATTCGTATGATGCGTAGGCGAAATGTCATTTGAAACGACATGTAGATGAAATACGCTCGCTGACTTCACTGGCGCGAACACACATCACCCTATGCGGATTGGTCTGGCGGAAATTCGGGAAACTCTGGTTCGGCGGCCGGCGCGGCGACGCGTCGTACGCGCGAGCCCAGGCACGAACGTCACGAACGTAGCGCGCGGCGCGCTGCTCGCGCTGACGGTTACTGCGTTGGCGGGCACGCTCGCCGCATGCGATGCGGGCAAGCCGGTGGCGGGCGCGAATGGCGATGCCGGTGCGAATGCAGCGCTGGTCGGCAAAGGCGGCAGCCGCGCGACCCGGCGTGCCGATGGCGGCCTCGGCGGTGAAGGTGGGCGCGCAGGGCGCGGGCCAATCTCGCGCGCAGGTGTATGAGTCCGTGCGGCAAATGACGGCGCTCGGCAAGCAGCTCTTTTTCGACCCGTCGCTGTCCGGTTCGGGCAAGCTCGCGTGCGCGTCGTGCCACAGCCCGGACCATGCGTTTTCGCCGGCCAATGCGCTTGTCGGTACAACTGGGCGGCAACGATATGCACCGCACCGGGATGCGCGCAGCGCCGACGCTGAAGTATCTGCAATCGGTGCCGGCGTTCGCCGAGCACTATCACGAGTCGGACGACGAAGGCGACGAAAGCGTCGATGCCGGGCCCGACCGGCGGCCTGACGTGGGACGGCCGGGTCGACCGCGGCGGCGGATCAGGCGCGCATTCCGCTGCTGTCGTCGTTCGAAATGGGCAGCACGCCGGCCAGGGTCGCGGCGGCGGTCAAGGCCGCGCCTTACGCCGATGCGTTCCGCGCGGCATTCGGCGAACACATTTTCGATAGCGACGACGCCACCTTCAAGGCGGTGCTGCAAGCGCTCGAAACCTTCGAGCAGACGCCCGAAGTTTTCTATCCGTACACCAGCAAGTACGACGCCTATCTCGCTGGCAACGCGCAACTGACGAAAGCCGAGCTTCACGGCCTGCAGCTTTTCAACGACGAACAGAAAGGCAATTGCGCGAGCTGCCACATCAGCCAGCGCACCAAGGACGGCGCGCCGCCGCAGTTCAGCGATTTCGGTCTGATCGCGATCGGCGTGCCGCGCAATCGCGCGCTGCCGGTGAATCGCGATCCGCATTTCTACGACCTCGGCGCTTGCGGTCCGGAGCGGACCGACCTGGAGCGGACGCGACGAGTTTTGCGGCATCTTCCGCACGCCGACGCTGCGCAACATTGCGTTGAAGAAGAGCTTCTTCCACAACGGCATCTATCATTCGCTCGATCAGGTGGTGCGCTTTTACGCCGAGCGCGATACGAATCCGGAGAAGTTCTATCCGGTCGTCGAAGGGCAAGGTGCAGAAGTTCGACGATCTGCCGCAGCGTTACTGGGCGAATCTGAATACCGAGCCGCCGTTCGATCGCAAGCCGGGCGACAAGCCGGCGCTCGACGAGGCGGAAATCAAGGACGTGGTGGCGTTTCTGAATACGCTCACGGACGGATACAAGGCGCCGGACGGGGCGGTTCACGCGTCGGCCGAAGCGGCGATTGCCGGCGTCGCCGTGCACTAGCAAATGGGATGAATCGAGGCAAAGTCGAATGACGAAGCCGCCCGTTTTGCGGGCGGCTGTGTCTGTTAGCCGGGGGCGCCGGCGAGGATGTAATAGCAGCCGAGAACCAGCAGCGCGAAAGACACCAGCAGGCATGGCCGCGCCGATCCGCGTCAGCAGATTGGGCCAGCGCACGACGCCGGATCGCATCCATCCGGACGACGCGCCGTGCGAGACCGGGATCGCGGCGGATAGCCACCGGCACGAGCGCCACGCAGAACAGCGCGAGCAGCGACAATGAGAATTTGCAGAAGGTGAAAGATGTTCATAACGAGTTGCCTCGGACCAGGATGACGCTGACGCTGACGCGCAACAAAACTGATCTTAATGAAGCGTTATGCGAGTTGATATGAGACTCATCCTAAAAAGTCTCAGGACTCGTTCTAAACTCTCGTTGGCGTCCGTTATACGCTGTCTGTCACGCCTGTCTGTCACGCCTGCCGGGAATCGTTGCTGGCACGGCACTGACTGCGCGCCAGCCG
Source organism: uncultured beta proteobacterium (assembly GCA_963800185.1). GTDB lineage: Bacteria > Pseudomonadota > Gammaproteobacteria > Burkholderiales > Burkholderiaceae > Paraburkholderia. The sequence goes on from CAWCZW010000001.1 coordinate 175,988, forward strand.
CGCCAAGCTGGGCTGTGCAAGGCGCGTGCTATGCTTTTGAGGTCCAGATCAGGCGCTGCGTCGAGCGCTCGTGACCGCCCGGAACACTTTCGAGGAGAACCCTTCATGTCGATGCGAACCCGTGTGCTGTTTCAACTGACTGCCGGTAGCCTGCTGCTCGGCGGCGCAATGGCGGCGCGCAAGCGGCGAACCTCGGTTTTCTGAACGACACGCCGATCAGCTACATGAAGCAGCGCGATATCGAGTCGATCAGGCAAGCCGTCATCCACGCGTTGAACGAGCAAGAAAGACGGCGAGAGCAGCACCTGGGTCAACGAAGGCACCGGCAACAGCGTGAAGATCGACGCGACGATCAACGTCGCCAGCACCGCCCACGACGGCGCGCGCACCTGCCGCGATCTCGCGCGTCGTGCTGAATGCGAAGGGGCAATCGATGAACCTGCGTCCGCAATTCTGCAAACAGGGCGGCGGCGCCTGGCAATTGCAGAAGAAGCATTGAGCATGCACGCTGGAATGGCGGCGCGCGTCGGCCACCCGGCGGCGCGGCTCCACGTCGCGGGCGAGTCGAGTGTGGCTATGCGTGGCGAGGGGCTTGAATGAGCACGCGCGTGGTGTCTTGCGGCATCGTTCTGCTCGACCCGGACGGCCGGCTGCTGCTCGCGCACGCCACGGAAACGTCGCACTGGGACATTCCGAAAGGCCATGGCGAAGAAGGCGAGGCGCCGCATGTCACGGCGCTGCGCGAGATGGTCGAAGAGACGGGCATTGCCATCGACCCCGCGCGTCTGAAGGATCTGGGGCTGTTCGTCTACCGGCGCGACAAGGATCTGCATCTGTTCGCGGCACGCGCCAGCGCCGACGAACTCGACCTCTCCACCTGTACTTGCACGTCGATGTTTCCGCGCCGCTCCGACGGCACGATGATTCCCGAAATGGATGCGTACCGCTGGGCTGCGCATGGAAGATGTTCCGAAGTACGCAAGCCGCAGTCTCACGCGCCTTTTTGAGACGACGCTGTCGCTCGCGGAATTGCACCGTTCGCTATAGCGGCGGTCCGCCGCAAGCTCAGTCGAGCGCGCGGTCGTTCGGATGGGCGAACAGCGCGCGATTCTGCTCCGACAGCGGAAAATTCAGATTGATATCGTGCGGCGGAATCGGCTGCGTGAACCACTGGTTGTACAGACGCTCGGCATCTCCGGAAGTCTGCGCGCGCGCAATCACGCCATTGACCAGATCTCGGAAGGGCTCGTCGCCCTTGCGGAACATGCACGCGTACACCTCGTAGCCGAGCGGCGTGCCCGTCACGACAAAATCCGCGGAACGTGGGTCGGTTGCCTTGAAGCCGTACACGATCGGCTCGTCCATCACGAACGCCACCGCGCGGTCGTCCTTGAGCGCGTTGAAGGCTTCCATGTGATCGCGCGCGCTGGTGATGCGCATGTTCAGATGCTTGTCGGTATTCAGGCGGCGCAACAAACGTTCGTCGGACGTGCCCGCGGTCGTCACGACCGCCTTGCCGGCCAGGTCCGGGAAATCCGTGATGCCCGCGTTCTTGCGCGTGATCATGCGCACTGCATACTGGAAGAAGCTGTTCGAGAACGCGGCGACGTTTTCGCGCTCCGCCGTGTGCGTGGTCGAGCCGCATTCCAGGTCGATCTGGTTGTTCAGCAGCATCGGCGTGCGGTTCGACGAGGTCACGGTGACTTCGTGCACCTTCAGTTGCGGCATGCCGAGCGTTTTCTTGATTTCGTCGACGATCTGCAGCGCGATGGTCTGCGAGTAGCCGATCGTGCGTTTGCCGTCGAAGTACGAGAAGGGAATCGACGCTTCGCGAACGCCGAGTACGACCGCCCCGTCGTCGTGAATTTTTTTTAGCGTGCCGGTGAGTTCTTCCGCGTGGGCAGGGCCGGCGAGCGACGCGCCGAGTACGGCCAGTGCCACGAGCACGCAACGCATGCGACAGGTGAGGCCGGTGGCAGGTACCAGGCGGGCGGCAGTGCAGGTGGCGATGGCGGCAAGCGTACGAGGTTCGCGACCTGAGTCGCGAATCGTGTCTTGGGTGTTCCCCCAGCGGCGGGCTGCAACTTTCATCGGGCCTCCCGGATTGGCGCGTCGTGTGGCCGCGCTGTCACTGTCGATAGAACATCATGTAACGAAACGGCGTGCATCTCAAGAGCGAGATGCACGCCGTCTTTCACTTTCAGATGCGTTACGAACTGCTAGCCGCTCCAGCTTACGCCGGCTTGCCCCAACTGTCGCGCAAGCTGACGATGCGATTGAACACGGGCTTGCCCGGCTTCGAATCGACGCGGTCGGCGACAAAATAGCCATGACGCTCGAACTGGTAGCGCTGTTCCGGCAGCGCATCGCTCGCGCCTGGTTCCAGATATGCGTTGACCACGCGCTTCGAATCCGGATTCAGCGCGTCGAGGAACTCGCGGCCACCGGCGTCCGGTTGCGGTTCCTTGAACAGCCGGTCGTAGATGCGCACTTCGGCTGGGCACGCGGCTGCCGCGCTGACCCAGTGGATGTTGCCCTTGACCTTGTAGTTGTTCGCGCCTTCGGTGCCCGATTTGCTGTCCGGGAAATAGTTGCAGTGAACCGCGACGATGTTGCCGTTTTCGTCCTTGTCCGCGCCGATGCATTCGATCACGTAGCCGTAACGCAGACGCACCTTGTTGCCCGGGAACAGACGGAAGTAGCCCTTCGGCGGCGTTTCGTTGTAGTCCTCGCGCTCGATCCACAGTTCGCGCGAAATCGGAAACTCGCGCACGCCCTGTTCCGGATGATGCGGATGAACCGGCGCGGTGCACGGCTCGCTCACGCCTTCCGGGAAGTTGTCGATGATCAGCTTGACCGGGTCGAGCACGGCGACGGTGCGCGGCGCCTTGTCATCGAGATCGTCGCGCAGCGCGCCTTCGAACACGCTCATGTCGATCCACGAATCGACCTTGGTCACGCCGATGCGCTCGCAGAACAACTGGATCGACTTCGGGCGTGAAGCCGCGCCGGCGCACGCCGACGATGGTCGGCATACGCGGATCGTCCCAGCCTTCCACGTGGCCTTCGGTCACCAGTTGCAGCAGCTTGCGCTTGCTGGTGATCGCGTAGGTCAGGTTCAGGCGCGAGAATTCGATTTGTTGCGGCAGCGGACGCGTGAAAATGCCCGCTTCGGCCAGCTCGTTCAGAATCCAGTCGTACAGCGGACGATGGTCTTCGAACTCCAGCGTGCACAGCGAATGCGTGATGTTTTCCAGCGCGTCCGAGATGCAATGCGTGTAGTCGTACATCGGGTACACGCACCATGTGTCGCCGGTACGGTAGTGATGCGCGAAGCGGATGCGGTAGATCACCGGGTCGCGCATGTTGAAGTTCGGCGACGACATGTCGATCTTCGCGCGCAGCACGTGCTCGCCTTCCTTGAACTCGCCGGCCTTCATGCGGCGGAACAGGTCGAGGTTTTCCTGCGACCGAACGCTCGCGGAAGCGCGACGGCGTGCCGACTTCGCGTGGCCGAGCCGCGGTTGGCGCGCATTTCTTCGGCCGACTGGCTGTCCACATACGCCTTGCCGCGCTGGATCAGCAGTTCGGCGAATTCGTACAGCTTGTCGTAGTAGTCGCTCGCGTAGTAGAGCTGTTCCTTGCCGTCTTTTTCCCACTCGAAACCGAGCCAGCGCACCGAGTCGATGATCGAGTCGACGTATTCGACGCTTTCCTTTTCCGGATTGGTGTCGTCAAAACGCAGATGGCACACGCCGCCATAGCTGCGCGCCACGCCGAAGTTCAGGCAGATGCTCTTGGCATGGCCGATGTGCAGATAGCCGTTCGGCTCGGGCGGAAAGCGCGTTTCGACGCGCTGGCCCCACTTGCCGGTGCGGTTGTCGTCGTCAATGATGTTGCGGATGAAATTGGATGCCGCTGGCGCGTCGTTGCGTTCGGTATTCATGCGAGATGGTGAGAGTCGGTCGGGGCCGCGCAATGCGTCCCACTTATCCGACAATTCTACCTGACGAGTCCGGCAGCGGCAGGCGAGTGCGGCGTGCAGCCAACGTTCGAGCGGTTTGCGCGGCGGATTGGGGCCTGGCTTACGGCGGATTGGACGCTGTAACAGGAGGTAAAACGTTTTGTTGACGCTTGCCCGCACGATTTAGGATGCCTGCGGCGCGGCTTCGTCCGGGAGATGTCGCGGGTTGGGTAAGCAGCGGGATTTGCCTGCGTCAGGCTTTCAAACCTGTTGTGTCCAGGGCTAGGGCAATCAGAATGGTTCGTGGGCCATCGGTGCTGGTTTGCGCCAGGCTCAGCGGCGGCGGGTTGTGACCGGACCGCAATGGCCGCTCATGCGGCTGCATTGGCTCTCCATCGCGATCATGCGGATTGCCTGTGCGCCGATGATCCACGGTTTCCACGCGGGATTTCTGGCGTCGCTTGGCGAGCACGCCATCTGGCGCCACTTTTCTCTGGCGATCTGCGGACCCGCCGCCCCATTTTTCCGGGGGCAGTGCAGCTTGCGCTTCGACGCACAGCGCGCGCACTCGTCGCAGCCGTCCACGCCGCGCCGGCTGCATGCGCTTATCGCCCTTACTGCCCATTGCCGCATTGCACGAACCGCAGCCGCTCGTGCACCATGGCGCCCTTAGTTGCCGGAGTCTCTCGGATGTCTGTTACCGATCCACGGCGCGCGCCGCGCGTCTTTCGCTTCTCTTTCTCTGGCCCGCATCGTGATGGCGTCCGCGCTCTTCGTCGCGTTTGCCGGCAGCGCTGTCGCGCCGGTGACTGCGTCGGCGAAAACGTCGCCGCCGAAGGCCGTGCTCGACGCATCGGCGGTGGCCGCGCCGGATCGCTACAGCGCCGACACGGCGCAGCAGATTTTCGCCGCCGGCGGCAACGCGGTGGATGCCGCCGTGGCCGTCGCGTTCACGCTGGCGGTCACGCGGCCGGACGCGGGGAACATCGGCGGGGGCGGATTCATGACCGTGTTCATGGACGGCAAGCCGTACTTTCTCGACTACCGCGAGCGCGCGCCGCAACAGGCGACCCGCGATATGTACGTCGACGACAAAGGCAATGTGTTGCCGGGCATGAGCTCGTCGGTCACCGCGCGGTGGGCGTGCCGGGGACGGTCGACGGCATGTGGGAGGCGCAGCAGCGCTTCGGCAAGCTGAAGTGGAAGCAGGTGCTGGCGCCGGCGATCCACTATGCGACCGACGGCTTTCCGGTCGAACCGTGGCTGCAGCAGCGCCGCGACGCGGCCGCGAAGAGTTTTGCCGGCAAGACCAATTTCGACGCGTATTTCTCGAATCTCAAGACCGGCGCGACTTTCCGTCAGCCGGAGCTCGCGCAGACGCTGTCGCGCATTGCCGGCGATGGCGGCCGTGAGTTCTACGAAGGCCGCACCGCGGACCTGATCGCGCAGCAGATGTACGGGCACGGCCTCGTCACTAAACAGGACCTGATCCAGTACAAAGCCGTGTGGCGACAGCCGCTGTCGGCCGACTGGAACGGCTATCAGGTGATCACGGCGCCGCCGCCGAGTTCGGGCGGCATCGGACTGATCCAGATGCTGAAGATGCGGGCCGATCTGAAGCCCGCATTCGACGGCCTCGAACTGAATTCCGCGCCGTACATTCACCTGATCGCGCAGATCGAGGACCGCGTGTTTGCCGACCGGCAGCAATACGTTGGCGATCCCGATTCGTACAAGATCCCGGTCGACAAGCTCACCGACGACGCCTATCTCGCGCAGCGCGCTGACGAAGTGAAGCCCGACGAAGTGCCGGGCGCCGCACCGGTCAAGCCGGGTTTGGGCGACGCTCTGCCGGAAAAGACCCAAACCACGCATTTCTCCGTGGTCGACAAATGGGGCAATGCCGTGTCGAACACTTACACGCTGAACGGCGATTTCGGTTCGGGCGTGGTGGTCGATAGCGCCGGCTTCCTGCTGAACGACGCGATGGACGATTTCGTCACGAAGCCCAGCGGCGATAAAACGGCTGGCGCGAGCAGCGACGACCTCAATACGGTGGCGCCCGGACGTCGCCCGCTTTCGTCGATGACGCCGACGCTCATGTTGAAGGACAACAAGGTGGCGCTGGTAATCGGCACGCCGGGCGGCTCGCGCATTCTCACGTCGATTTTCCAGGTGATGACCAATCTGTACGACTTCAACATGGCGCCCGCCGACGCTGTTGCGGCGATGCGGTTTCATCATCAGTTGCTGCCGCAGAAGACGATTTACTTCGAGCCGTATCGTCCGGTTTCGGCGGAACTGGCCGATCAGTTGAAAGCGTTGGGCTACACGGTCGAAGCGCAGTCGTTCAATGGCGATGTGCAGATGATCCGCATCGACGCAACGACGCCGGAGCCGGTCGCAGATCCCGTGGTGTGGGCGTGGCGCGCGTGATCCGCTGATGCGCGGGCTGTGGACGTCGACAAACGCAATCGCCGTAAGAAATCACCAGCGACGGAAAACGCGATGAGTGGAGAAAAAATGAACATACTCGTGCTGCCGGGCTATCAGAATTCCGGGGATGGCCATTGGCAAACGCGCTGGGAATCACTCGATCCGGCATTCACGCGTGTACAGATGCCGGACTGGGATCACCCGGTGCGCGACGCGTGGTGCCGTACGCTGGATGCCGCAGTGGCCGCCGCCGATGGGCCGGTGGCATTCGCCGCTCATAGTCTCGGCTGTCTGACGACGGCTTTCTGGGCCACCCGGTACGCGAGCGCGGCGCAACTTGCCAAGGTGGCTGGCGCGTTGCTGGTCGCCGTGCCCGATCCCGCCGACGCTCATTTTCCGCAACATGCCAGTGGTTTCGCGCCGGTGCCGCTTATGGCGTTGCCGTTTCCGGGCATTGTCGTGGCGAGCAGCGACGATCCTTATGGCGGCGTACCGTTTTCGCAGACTTGCGCGAACGCTTGGGGCAGCCGATGGATCGGCATCGGCGCGCGTGGCCATATCAATGCCGATAGTGGTCTGGGTGACTGGAGCGAAGGGCGGGGCTGGCTGGACTCGTTGGGTGCATCTTGTTGAAACAGGGGCTGGGTTTCGGTGCAGGCACGTGCCACCATGTCCGGGTGCAGGCTTAGCCTGCAGTCCGCGCACGGAACACAGAGCTGTCCCGACGTCTGAATCAGCCCGCCAGAGTCCACCGCCGGGTCGACCCGGCGCCGCTACGAGTCGACATCCAGCCTCCGCGTCGACCTGGCGCACACCGCGTGAAGCCAGCCGCCACCGCGTGACAGCCAGTCACCTCCGCGCCACACCGCAACCACCCTCAAATCACTGACCGCCCCCGCAACGCCGTGATCCGCTCGTCGTCATAGCCGAGCACGTCGCGCAGAATGCTGTCGGTGTGCTCGCCAAGCATAGGCGGATGGCCAGCGCTTCGGGCGGCGTCCGCGTCATGTTGATCGGATTGCGCACCAGCTTGACCGTGCCGCCCGACGGATGCGGCAGATCGACCCTCAGCCCGCGCGCCACCACCTGCTCGTTCTCGAACACTTCGCCCAGATCGTTGATCGGCCCGCACGGCACGCCCGCCGCTTCGAGCGCTGCGATCCATTGCTGTTTGCCCTGCCGGCGAACCATGTCGGCGAGAATCGGCACCAGGATGTCGCGGTGACGCACGCGCGAAGGGTTGGTCGCGAACCGCTCGTCGTCGGCAAGTTCAGGCTGGCCGCCCACTTCGACGAACTTGCGGAACTGCCCGTCGTTGCCGACCGCGACGATGATCCAGCCGTCGCTCGTCTGGAAGGTCTGGTAGGGCACGATGTTCGGATGTGCATTGCCCCAGCGCACCGGCGGCTGGCCGCTCGCGAGGTAGTTCGAATTCATGTTCGCGAGCATCGCCACCTGCACGTCGAGCAGCGCCATGTCGATGTATTGCCCTTCGCCCGTGCGGTCGCGGTGCGTGAGCGCGGTGAGCACGGCGACGGTCGAATACATGCCGGTCATCAAGTCCGCAATCGCAACGCCGGCTTTCTGCGGACCGCCGCCCGGCTGGCCGTCGCGTTCGCCGGTAATGCTCATGAAGCCGCCAATGCCTTGCACGATGAAGTCGTAGCCGGCGCGCTGCGCGTACGGGCCGGTCTGCCCGAAACCGGTGACCGAGCAGTAGATCAGATCGGGCTTCACTTCTTTCAGCGACGCGTAGTCGAGTCCGTACTTCTTCAACTGGCCGACCTTGTAGTTTTCCAGCACCACGTCGCTTTGCGCGGCCAGTTCACGGATGATCCGCTGGCCTTCGGGTGACGCGATATCGACGGTTACCGAGCGCTTGTTGCGGTTTGCCGCGAGGTAGTACGCAGCCTCGCGGGTGTCCGCGCCTTCCGGTGTCTTGAGGTACGGAGGCCCCCAGTGGCGGGTGTCGTCGCCCACTTCGGGCCGTTCGATCTTGATCACGTCGGCGCCGAAATCGGCGAGTGTTTGCGCGCACCACGGTCCGGCGAGCACGCGTGTGAGATCCAGCACGCGGATATGACTGAGAGCGCCCATGTTGATTGATGTCTCCTCCTATGTAGCCAGGCGGCGCGCGGGGCGCCGTAGATGGAGGCAATCTTAAGCGATTCCCGCGTGCGGGCGCAGTCAGCCGAACGTCATAGGACGATCGCGGCGCGCCTCGACCGTGCGCACCGCGGCGGCCCGGCCTCGAGCAAACCTGGCCGAACGGCCAACGCCCGGGGCGCTGCCGCGCACGCTCGCCGATCCCGTATAATCAGTCGTTTAAGAAACAAACAGTTGGCGCATCCCACGATGCCGCCGGTAACAGTCAGGACCGTCCCCCGCACGCTATGAAAGCCGCCGAAATCCGCGAGAAATTCCTCAAGTTCTTCGAATCGAAGGGCCATACGATCGTTCGCTCGTCGAGCCTTGTGCCCGGCAACGACCCGACGCTGCTCTTCACCAATTCGGGAATGGTGCAGTTCAAAGATGTGTTCCTCGGCGCGGAATCGCGTCCGTATTCTCGTGCCACCACCGCGCAGCGCAGCGTGCGCGCCGGCGGCAAGCATAACGACCTGGAAAACGTCGGCTACACCGCGCGTCACCACACGTTCTTCGAAATGCTGGGCAACTTCTCGTTCGGCGACTACTTCAAGCGCGACGCGATCCATTACTGCTGGGAATTGCTGACCAAGGTCTATCAACTTCCGGCCGACAAGCTGACCGTCACGGTCTATCAGGAAGACGACGAAGCGTTCGCCATCTGGGAAAACGAAATCGGCGTGCCGAAAGAGCGGATCATCCGCATCGGCGACAACAAGGGTGCGCGTTACGCATCCGATAACTTCTGGACCATGGGCGACACCGGCCCGTGCGGTCCGTGTTCCGAAGTGTTCTACGATCACGGTCCGGAAGTCTGGGGCGGGCCGCCGGGATCGCCGGAAGAAGACGGCGACCGCTTCATCGAGATCTGGAATCTCGTGTTCATGCAGTTCAACCGCGACCCGCAAGGCAACATGACGAAGTTGCCCAAGCAGAGCGTCGACACCGGTATGGGGCTCGAGCGTCTCGCGGCCGTGCTGCAGCACGTGCACAGCAACTATGAAATCGACCTGTTCCAGTCGCTCATCAAGGCAGCGGCTCGCGAAACGGCAACCACCGACCTCACGAACAACTCGCTGAAGGTCATCGCCGACCACATCCGCGCGTGCTCGTTCCTGATCGTCGACGGCGTGATTCCGGGCAACGAAGGCCGTGGCTATGTGCTGCGCCGGATCGTGCGCCGCGCGATCCGTCATGGCTACAAACTCGGCAAGAAAGGCTCGTTTTTCCACCGCATGGTGCCCGACCTCGTCGAGCAGATGGGCGCGGCCTATCCGGAACTGAAGGAAGCCGAACAACGCGTCACCGACGTGCTGCGTCAGGAAGAAGAGCGCTTCTTCGAGACCATCGAGCACGGCATGTCGATTCTCGAAGCCGCGCTGGCCGATCTCGACGCGAAGGGTGGCAAGACGCTCGACGGCGAACTCGCGTTCAAGCTGCACGACACGTACGGCTTCCCGCTCGATCTGACGGCCGACGTGTGCCGTGAGCGCGAAGTGACGGTCGACGAAGCCGCGTTCGACGAAGCCATGGCGCGTCAACGCGAACAGGCTCGCGCGGCGGGCAAGTTCAAGATGGCGCAGGGCCTCGAATACTCGGGCGCGAAGACCACGTTCCACGGCTACGAAGAAGTCGTTTTCGACGACGCGAAGGTGATCGCGCTGTACGTCGACGGCGCTTCGGTGAAGGAAGCGCGCGACGGCCAGCAGGCGGTCGTCGTGCTCGATCACACGCCGTTCTACGCGGAATCGGGCGGCCAGGTCGGCGACCAGGGCGTGCTGGCCAACGCCAGCGTGCGCTTCGCAGTGGCCGATACGCTGAAAGTGCAGGCCGACGTGGTCGGTCATCACGGCACGCGTCGAGCAGGGTACGCTGAAAGTCGGCGACGTCGTCAAGGCGGAAATCGACGCGGTGCGCCGCGCTCGCACCGCAACGCAATCACTCGGCCACGCACTTGATGCACAAGGCGCTGCGCGAAGTGCTCGGCACGCACGTGCAGCAAAAGGGTTCGCTGGTCGACGCCGACAAGACCCGTTTCGACTTCGCGCACAACGCGCCGATGACCGACGAGCAGATTCGCCGCGTCGAAGAAATCGTCAACGCCGAAGTGCTGGCGAACGCGCCGGGTATCGTGCGCGTCATGCCGTTCGACGAAGCGGTGAAGGGCGGCGCGATGGCGCTGTTCGGCGAAAAGTACGGCGACGAAGTGCGCGTGCTCGACCTCGGTTTCTCGCGCGAATTGTGCGGCGGTACGCACGTCCAGCGCACCGGCGACATCGGTCTGTTCAAGATCGTGATGGAAGGCGGCGTGGCGGCGGGTATTCGTCGTGTCGAGGCGATTACCGGCGACAACGCCGTGCGCTTCGTGCAGGACCTCGACGCGCGTATCAATGCGGCTGCGGCTGTGCTGAAGGCGCAGCCGTCGGAACTGACGCAGCGCATTAGCCAGGTTCAGGATCAGGTGAAGTCGCTGGAGAAGGAATTGAGCGCATTGAAGTCGAAGATGGCTTCGAGCCAGGGCGACGAACTGGCCGGTCAGGCAATCGAAGTCGGCGGCGTGCATGTGCTGGCGGCCACGCTGGAAGGCGCGGACGTCAAGACGCTGCGCGAAACGGTCGACAAGCTGAAGGACAAGCTGAAGAGCGCGGCCATCGTGCTGGCTGCGGTCGATGGCGGCAAGGTCAGCCTGATCGCCGGTGTGACTGCCGAGGCCAGCAAGAAGGTCAAGGCTGGCGAGCTGGTCAACTTCGTCGCGCAGCAGGTGGGCGGTAAGGGCGGCGGCCGTCCGGACATGGCTCAGGCTGGCGGCACCGAGCCGGCTAATCTGCCTGCGGCATTGGCAGGCGTCAAAGCCTGGGTTGAAGGTCAACTCTGATTTGCGGTTGATTCAATGCTGATTGAACGCTGATAGGACCTTGATTGGACCCGCGTGGGTCCGATCACTTGCGATCACGTTCGATCAGCTCTGATAAGGCCACGTGGCGCGCCGGAAGGATTGGCGCGGCACGTGGCCTCAGTGTTTTTAGCGTTGTCAAACCTACGTCGCGGCATGTTGCTGCTTCAAGATTCCCAGCTTCAAGATTCGCAGCTTGAGCCGACCTCGTTTTTTCCCGCGCGGACGCAGTTAAACAAGGTCCGTATTCGCCGCGGTGCCTACATCCGCAGCAATCTCGGTGTGGTACGCATTTCCTGCTTCCTCGGGCGCCATCAGCGTCTTCTTCAACGCATTGAGCGCAGAAGAAAAATGCCCGCGTCGCCAGACCAGCAAGGTCTGAATCGCTCCGATATCCGGCAACTCATGAACCGTGATGTTGCTGGCATCGGCTTGCAGATTCAGCACTGAGCGCGGCGCCACCGCGACTCCCGCGCCCGCCGCCACACACGCGACGATCGCGTGATATGAGCCCAGCTCCAGCACCCTGGCCGGCCGCACGCCGTGCTCCATATACCACTTCTCGATATAAGTCCGATAAGCGCAACCCTGTTCGAACGCGATCAGCGTCGTGAGCGCAACGTCGCGTACCTCGCGAATCGGTCGATGCCCGCGCGGCGTGAGCATCACCAGTTCTTCCGTGAAGACCGGCACTGTCTCGAACAGGTCGCCGAGCGCGGCCGGATCGAGCGGCGTGGCCAGCAAAGCGGCATCCACCTCGAACTCGCGCACCCGCTCGATCAGCTTGCCGGTCGTGCCGGTTTCCAACTCCAGTGCGACTGCAGGCCACTGCTGGTGATAACGCGCGAGCAGCGTGGGTAGGCGGGTGGCCGCGACACTTTCCATCGTCCCCAAACGCAGGCGTCCGCTCGGACGATCTTCGCGCACCGCATGACGCGCTTCATCGGCGAGCGCGAGCAGCCGTTCGGCGTAAGGCAACAGCGTTTCGCCAGCCGGAGTCAGCACGAGCCGCCGGCCGTCGCGGATAAACAGGTCGGTGCCGAGTTGCTCCTCGAGCTGCTTGATACGCGTCGTGACATTCGATTGCACGCGATTGAGCTTCGCGGCGGCGCGCGTCACTCCGTTTTCCCGCACGACGGCGCGAAAGATGGTCAGAGCGGCTAGATCCACAATTCTCTCCTAGCGATGGTTGATATCCTAATTATTCATTTTTCGTGATTTCTTGGTCAAGCTAATATGAGATAAACCGCCCCTCAAAGCCCCCTCAACCAGCCCAACGGGCGCATCCCGGCCCTTATTCACCATGCTCATCAACGATCTTGCCTCCCCCGCATCCGACGCCATTGCCGATCGTTACGCCGCCCGTCGCGCGGCGCTTGCGTGCATGGTGACGCTGGCCGTTGCTCTCGGCATCGGGCGTTTCTCGTTCACGCCGCTGTTGCCGCTGATGCTCCACGGCGCGGCTGCCGGCCAGCCGCAACTCGACATCCAGCACGGCGGGTGGCTGGCGTCGTTCAATTACGCGGGCTATTTCGTCGGCGCGGTCGGTTGCGCCGCATTGCGGATATCGCCCGCGCGGATGGTACGTGCCGGGCTTCTCGCGACGGTTCTGCTGACGCTGGCAATGGGCCTCACAAGCCAGTTCTGGGTATGGGCGATGGTGCGGTTCGTCGCCGGTGCGGCCAGCGCGTGGACCTTCGTGTTCGCGTCCCAATGGGGTTTGCGGCGGCTCGCCGAACTTGGTGCGCACGGCTGGGGCGGAGTGATTTATACCGGGCCGGGGGTGGGCATCGTCGGGACGGGATTGCTGGTGAGCGCTGCGGGCGGCTATGGCGCGACTGCGGGATGGATCGGCTTCGGGCTGATTGCACTGATTCTGTCGATCCTGGTCTGGCCGGTTTTCACCGATGTGCCTGCTGCCAGCGCGGCACGACCGGATGCTCGCCCGAACGAGGCAAAGGCCGCGACCGCAGTGGACGGGCACGCGAACCGTCAATCTGCGGCCGGCGTGTCCCCGGCCGGCCGGCGACACGTCCCGATCCACGCGGAAAATCCCGCTGCTCATCGCGTCGATGCGTTCTGGCTCATCCTGCTCTACGGTATTCCTGGCTTTGGCTACATCATCACGGCGACGTTCCTGCCGGTCATCGCGCGCCACGCGTTGCCGGGATCGGCGTGGCCCGACCTGTTCTGGCCGATGTTCGGCGCGGCGCTGGTGGCCGGCGCATTGCTGGCGGCGCGTCTGCCGGGTCAGTGGGACAACCGCACGCTGCTCGCGGGCTGCTATGTGCTACAAGCCTGCGGCATTGCGTCCGGGATCATCTGGCCGACGGCGGCCGGCTTTTCGATCGGCAGCATTCTGATCGGTTTGCCTTTTACCGCGATCACGCTGTTCGCGATGCGCGAGGCAAGGCGTCTGCGTGGCGACGAGGCGGCCGGTTTGATGGGCTATGCGACAGCGGCCTATGGTGTCGGCCAGATTGTCGGCCCGCTGGTCGCTGCGCCGATCGCTGAACATACGGGGTCGTTTTCGCCGGCGTTGTGGCTCGCGGCGGGCGCGCTGGTGGTGGGGGCCGCTGGTTTGGTCGTGGTAGCGATGACGCCGCGAGGCAATGGCCGAGGTCGCATGCCAGATTGCGGGTGCAACTAACGGGCCCTGTTAGGCGGCGCCGTGAGCTTTGAGGATGAGACGGTTCGAACGGTAAGAGTGTGAAGGTGGCCGTCCGGTGTTGGACGGCCGCTGTGCAGGATGCCGCTGTGCAGGATGCCGCTGTGCAGGATGCCGCTGTGCAGGATGCCGCTGTGCGGGATGCCGCTGTGCAGGACGCCGCTGTGCAGGATGCCGCCGTGCAGAAAGCCGCCGTGCAGGAAGCTGCCGTGCAGGATGCCGCTGTGTAGGAAGCCGCTGTGCAGGAGGCCGCTGTGTAGGAAGCCGCTGTGCAGGAAGCCACCGTGCAGGGAGCCGCCGTGCAGGAGGCCGCTGTGTAGGAAGCCACCGTGCAGGGAGCCGCCGTGCAGGGAGCCGCCGTGCAGGAAACCACCGTGCTGGAAGCCGCCGGACAGAACCGCACGGGCAGAACCCCGCCAGCGGAACCCCTCGCGCAGAACCCGCCGGCAGAACCGCCCGGGGCAGGACCGCTCCGGCAGGGTCGCTCCGGCAGAACCCTCCGGCAGAAACGGTCCGGCAGAACCTCGCCGGCAGAACCTAGCCAGCAGAACCTCGCGAGCAGAACCTCGCCAGCAAAACCTCGCCGGCAGAACCTAGCCAGCAGAACCTCGCGAGCAGAACCTCGCCAGCAAAACCTCGCCAGCAGAACCCGGCCGGCAGAACCCGGGCGGCAGAACCGCAACGGCAGAACTTCTCCACCAGCCCCACCTCCGCAAGACCCTCCGACATAACTCCCCAACAGCCCCCGGTTCGACAATCATCGAATCACACGCCAACCGCCCCCCCAACCGCGCTCAACCCCCAATCCCGCACAGCCGCACTAAAATGACCGCTTCCCGTCACCACCGCGCGTCCATCGTCCGGCGCGCCGCCCGCCATGCAACATTTCGCGTCCGACAACTACGCCGGCATCTGTCCCGAAGCGCTTCAGGCGCTGATTGCCGCCAATAACAGCGGCCACGAACCGGCCTACGGCGACGACTCGTGGACCAACCAGGTCTGCGACCGTCTGCGTGAGCTGTTCCAGACCGACTGCGAAGTGTTCTTCGTGTTCAACGGCACGGCGGCGAACTCGCTCGCGCTCGCGTCGCTGTGTCAGTCGTATCACTCGGTGATCTGCCACGAACTCGCCCATATCGAAACCGACGAATGCGGCGGCCCGGAATTTTTCTCGGGCGGCTCGAAGCTGCTGACGGCGCCGGGCATCGGCGGAAAACTCACGCCGGATGCGATCGAGGCCGTCGTCACGCGCCGCGCCGACATCCATTATCCGAAGCCCAAGGTCGTCACGTTGACGCAATCGACGGAAGTCGGCACGGTCTACAGCGTCGAGGAAGTGCGGGCGATCGCGGCCATCGCCAAGCGGCGTCATCTGAAAGTGCATATGGACGGCGCGCGTTTTGCGAATGCGGTAGCCGCACTGGACGTGCATCCGTCGGAGATCACGTGGCGCGCGGGCGTCGACGTGCTTTGTTTCGGCGGCACCAAGAACGGTTTGCCGGTCGGCGAAGCAGTGGTGTTTTTCGACCGCTCGCTCGCCGACGATTTCGCTTACCGGCTGAAGCAGGCCGGCCAGCTGGCGTCGAAAATGCGCTTTATTTCCGCGCCCTGGCTGGGTCTGCTCGATAACGACGTGTGGCTGCGTAACGCGCGTCATGCGAATGCGATGGCCGAATTGCTGCAAACGCGGTTGCAGGAAATTCCGGGCGTCAGCATCATGTTTCCGCGGGAATCGAACGCGGTCTTCGCGCAATTGCCCGCGCCAGCCGCCAAGGCGATGCGCGCGCGCGGCTGGAAGTTCTACGAGTTCATCGGCGCGGGCGGTTGCCGGCTGATGTGCGCGTGGGACACGCAACCGGAGACGGTCGAGCGTTTTGCTGCCGACGTACGCGAACTCTGCGCGGCATGACGCGACGATGGCGCGTGTGGTGCGGTGGTGCGATGACGTAGCGATGATGCGCCGCGCGCGAAGGCGGCAGTGCGCATGAAGCGGCAAGCGGCAAGCGGCAAGTAGCAGGAGGCGGCGGCAAGCGGAAGCAGCAAGTGGCAAGCAGCAGGCGGCAAGCAGCAAGCGGCAAGCGGCAAGCGGCAAGCGGCAAGCAGCAAGCAGCAGGCGGCAAGCGGCAAGCGGCAAGCGGCAAGCGGCAAGCGGCAAGCAGCAAGCAGCAAGCGGCAAGCGGCAAGCGGCAAGCAGCAAGCAGCAAGCAGCAGGCGGCAAGCGGTAAGCGGTAAGCAGCAAGTGGCAAGCAGCAGGCGGTAAGCAGCAAGTGGCAAGCAGCAGGCGGCAAGTAGTAAGTGGCAAGCAGCAGGCGGTAAGCAGCAACCGGCAAGCAGCAGGCGGCAGGCGGCAAGCAACAGGCGGCAAAGCAAGCAGCCAGCAGCCAGCACCAAGCCCAAACGCCGCTAAAACCCGTCGCCCAAAGCCCCGCGCATTACCCATTTTTTGCAACAAGCTTGAATCGAGGCATCGAGCGATGCATCAGACCTGCGCCGCGCCAGCCCGTGCCTCAGATGCTCCCGCTGCCTCCTGCATGCGCCGCAATCCCGAACATTAGACACATCCTCAAACACAAGATAAATAAGACTTCCTCACGACATGACCGAATACCGATTTTGTCCACGTTGCGCCACGCCGCTGACCCAACGCGCCGATCCCGAGCACGAAGGCGGACGGATTCGCCAGAGCTGCCCCGACACCACATGCGGCTACGTCCACTGGGACAATCCGCTGCCGGTGGTGGCGGCGATCGTCGAGTACGAGGGCAAGATTCTGCTGGCGCGCAACGCCGCGTGGCCCGAAGGCATGTTCGCGCTGATCACCGGTTTCCTCGAAAATGGCGAGACGCCGGAAGCAGGGCATCGCGCGCGAAGTGCTCGAAGAAACGTCGCTGCACGCGGAATCGGTCGAGTTGATCGGCGTGTACGAATTCATCCGCAAGAACGAACTGATCATCGCGTATCACGTGAAGGCGAACGGCACGATTGCGCTGTCGCCGGAATTGCTCGAATACCGGCTCGTCGAACCGGCCAGATTGCGTCCATGGCGCGCGGGCACCGGTCAGGCGCTCGGCGAATGGATGCGGCGGCGCGGCTTGCCGTTCGAATTTGTCGAGAGGCCGGGACAGTAGCGCAATGAAAGGGCGCCGATGCGGTGCGGCCGGTGTTGTGTAAAACCCGGCCCTGTTGCGATGAACGGCACGACCACGACCCCCGGCGGCGCTCCGACCGTCTCGGCCGCGAGCGTCGTGGCCGTCACCGTCGGCAAGCGCTACTCCAGTCACGATATCCACGCACATTCACCTGAACAGAACACCACGCCACGATGAGCAAACCCGCCCCCGCCGAGCGCGCCGCTTACCCGCATTTCCTGCCGATCACCACCCGCTGGATGGACAACGACGTCTACGGTCACGTGAACAACGTCGTCTACTACAGCTATTTCGACACCGTGGTGAACGAGTATCTGGTCCGCGCCGGCGTGCTCGATTTCGAGCACGGCGCGACGATTGGCCTCGTCGTCGAGACCCATTGCAACTACTTCGCGCCGCTCGTGTTTCCGGACCGGATCGAAGCAGGCTTGCGGGTCGTGCGGCTCGGCACGTCGAGCGTGCGATACGAAGTCGGGCTGTTCAGGGAGGGCGACGATCAACCCGCTGCGCAGGGGCATTTCGTGCACGTGTACGTCGATCGCGCAACGCGGCGTCCCGTGACGTCTGCCGGACGATCTGCGCGCGGCGCTCCAACCGCTCGCCGTCGACATGTGGACGGAATAGGCACGTGCAGTCGCTCGTCATCAATCTGCTGAACGGCGTCAGCTACGGGCTGCTGCTGTTCATGCTGTCGGCGGGGTTGACGCTGATTTTCAGCATGCTCGGCGTGCTGAATTTCGCGCATGCGAGCTTCTACATGCTCGGCGCGTACGTCGGCTTCTCGGTCGCGGCGCATGCGGGATTCTGGAGCGCGCTGGTGATCGCGCCGCTGGTCGTCGGCCTGATCGGCGCGGCGCTGGAGCGCTGGCTGTTGCGCCGCGTGCGCGTGCACGGCCATTTGCCGGAGTTGCTGCTGACCTTCGGCGCGGCTTATCTGTCAGGCGAACTGGTCAAGCTCGGCTGGGGCTTGAACCCGCTCTCCGCGAGCGTGCCGCCGTGCTCGACGGCCCGCTGTTCACGCTGCTACGGCGCGGCGTTCGCGCGTTACCGGGCGTTCATGATGGCGGTGTCGCTGGCGATGCTGGCGGTGTTGTACGCGGTGTTGCGCGTGTCGAAGGCGGGCTTGATCGTGCGCGCCGCGCTCACGCATGCGAGCGCCGTCGAAGCGCTCGGCCACAACGTGCCGCGCGTATTCACCGGCGTATTCGCGGCCGGCACGGCGCTCGCCGCGCTCGCCGGCGTGATCGGCGCGCCGCTCTTCGTGATCGAACCGTCGATGGCGGAGTCGCTCGGCTCGATCGTGTTCGTGGTGGTCGTGATCGGCGGACTGGGTTCGCTGAGCGGAGCGCTGGCGGCGTCGTTGCTGGTCGGTTGCGTGCAGACGCTTCGCGGTGGCGAGCGATGTGTCGCTCGGCGACGTGCTATCCGATGGTCGGGCGCCTCGGTGCCGCCGGAGTGGGACGCGCTGACGCTCGCGCAAGTCGCGCCGCTGATTCCGTATCTGCTGCTGGTCGCGATGCTGGCGCTGCGTCCGCGCGGACTTTTCGGGCGGCGCGACGAGCATGCGTGAGTCCATGCCCAGTCCGCGCGTACCGTTGCGCACGTCATGGCGCGCGCTGTTGCCGTGGCTCGCGCTCAGCGATGTTCCTCGTCGTGCCGCCGTTCATCTGGCCGCAAAGCTGGTTGCTCGCCTATCTCGCACAGAGCGCGACGATGATCGTGTTTGCGCTTTCGTACAACCTGCTGCTCGGCGAGACCGGCTTGCTGTCGTTCGGTCATGCGATGTATTCCGGACTCGGCGCGCTGGTCGCCGCGCAGGTGTTCAACCGGATCGGCGTGCCGCTCGTGTTGCTGCCGTTGGTCGGCGGAATCGGCGGCGCGCTGTGCGGCGTGCTGTTCGGCTTTATTTCGACGCGGCGCGCAGGCACCGCTTTCGCGATGATCACGCTCGGCATCGGCGAACTCGTGGCGGCGGCCGCGTGGGCGTTGCCCGACTGGTTCGGCGGCGAGGCCGGCGTGCCGATCGATCGCGCGAGCGGGCCGATGCTTCGGCAGCTGGAGCTTCGGTCCGGCGCGCGAGGCTTATGCGCTGATCGCGCTGTGGTGCCTGCTCGCGATGCGTCGCGATGTTCGCGCTGTCGCGCACGCCGTTCATGCGCCTCGCCAACGCCGTGCGCGACAACCCGGTGCGCGCCGCGGCGATCGGCTGCTATCCGCGCCGCGTGCGCTATGGCGTGGTGGTGCTGTCGGCGTTTTTCGCGGGCATTGCGGGCACGCTTGGGGCTGATCAATGTCGAACTGGTATCGACGGAAAGCGTCGGCATGATGCGCTCGGGCGCGGTGCTGATCGCGACGGTGATCGGCGGGACCGGCGACGTTTTTCGGACCGGTCGCGGGCGCGGTCGTGCTGACGTTTTTCAGCGTCGCGGTGGCGAGCGTGACTCGGGCGTGGCTGTTCTATCTCGGGCTGTTCTTCGTCGTGGTCGTGGTGGCGTCGCCGGATGGCCTGGCGGGCTTCGTTCAACGGCACGCGGCACGGCTGGCGAACCACGGCTGGCGTCGATGCCGCGCGGCTTATCTGTGGGGCACGGTCGCGGTATTGCTGTGGATCGCGGCCGTCGTACTCGCGGTGCAATGGGCGTACGCCGTGCAATTCGGCGCGGACGACGGCACGGCTTCAGGCGTGACAGGCGTGCCCCTGGCATTGGCCGCGTCACCGCTCGGGCTGGCTGCGGTGCTGCTGGTGCTGGCGGGCCTGGGCGCGCGTGTCGGCGCATTGCGCCGTTCGTGCGCAGGCGCGGCTCGCGAATCGCGCTTCCGTGCGAGCCCCGCAGCGTCCACGCGGAGCCGCACCATGATCCCGGCTCTCGCGCTCTACGGCATCGAAAAGCGCTTCGGCTCCACGCAGATTCTGCGCGGCGTCGATCTTGCGATCGAACCCGGCGAGCGTCACGCGCTGATCGGTCCGAACGGCGCGGGCAAGTCGACGCTCTTCAATCTGATCGCCGGCGGCGCGCGTCCGAACGCCGGACGCATCGATCTGTTCGGCGCCGACATCACGCGCCTGCCGCCTGCCGCGATCGCACGCCGCGGTCTCGCGCGCAGTTTCCAGACCACCAGCGTGTTCGCGCGCCTGAGCGTGTTCGACAATCTGCGCTGCGCGGCGCATGCTGGCCGAGCGCGGCCGCATGCGCTGGTGGCAGCGCTTCAGCGGCTCGCGCACGGTCGACGCCCGCGCCGAGCAGGTGCTCGACGCGGTGGGCCTGAGCGCGCGCCGTCACGCGCTGGCCGGCACGCTCAGCTATGCCGAGCAGCGCGCGCTCGACCTCGGCATCGCGCTCGCGGGCGGCGCACACACGTTGTTGCTCGACGAGCCGACCGCCGGCATGAACCGCGCGGAAGCGGCGCGCGCCATCGAACTGATTCGCGAGACCACCGCGGGCCGCACGCTGCTGATGGTCGAGCACGACATGGACGCGGTGTTCTCGATCGCCGATCGGATTTCCGTGCTGGTGCAAGGGCGCGTCATCGCGACCGGCACGCCGGCGGCGATTCGCGCGGATGCGGCAGTGCGCGCCGCCTATCTCGGCGACGGCTTTGAGACGGCTTGGGCGGCGGCTTGGCAAACACCGGCAAGCCACAGCCGAAGGACCGCGCATGAGCGCCTTGCTCGACATCCGCGAACTGAACGCGTGGTACGGCGCGAGCCAGGTCCTGCACGGTGTCACGTTGCAGATCGAGCCTGGCGAAGTCGCTGGCGCTGGTCGGGCGCAACGGCTCCGGCCGCTCGACACTCGCGCACGCGATCATGGGCCTCGTGCGCAGCGAAGGCGAATTGCGTTTCGCGGGCCACTCGCTGGCAGGGCTTGCGCACCTTCGAGATCGCGCGCCTCGGGCTGGGTTACGTGCCCGAGCATCGCGATGTCTTTCCGACGCTGAGCGTCCACGAGAATCTGCAACTCGGCGTCGCGCCGCGAACTGCGCGGCCGCGCGCCACGCTTCACCTTCGACGACGCCTACGAGCTTTTCCCCGTCCTGCGCCGAGCGCAAGCGCACCCGCGCCGGCGCGCTGTCGGGCGGCGAGCAGCAGATGCTGACGCTCGCGCGGGCACTGCTCGGCGATCCCGATCTGCTGGTCATCGACGAACCCGGCGAAGGCCTCGCGAGTCAGGTGATGCGAGCAGGTCGCCGCGCTGTCTGCGGATGCTGCGCGATCGCGGCGTGCGCGATGCTGCTGATCGAACAGCGCCTCGTGATCGCCGCAGAGATTGCCGAGCCGGGTCGCCGTGATGGGGCATGGCCAGATCGTGTTCGAGGGCGAGCTGGCGTCGTTCCTGCACGCGGCGCGACGTGATGCGACGAATGGCTCGGCGTCGGCTGATTCAGGCACGCCTGGCGACGCCAGTGCGCTTTATTGCAGTGCCGCATGCAGGTCAGAAAGCGTAGACTGTCATTGCCCGCGCCTTCCAGGCTCGTCTCTTGCGCTCCATGCGCCGTGCCGCGCACGCAAACGCGCTTCCAGTGGCGTTTGAATCTTCCCTCCCGATCAGCCGCTCACGCCCGAAGCATGCGGCTCTCCGGCCACCCTGCCAAACGATTCAAACGCTTGATCGTTTGGTGAGCGTCCTCCAGAAATCTTGTCGGCAGCGCGCTGACAAATCAAGACAATCAGGTCAAAGGCGCGCAATCGCGGCGTGGTGTTTAAGGCCGACGTATTGCGTGACGAACCCTGCCGTGTCTGACGCGCGAAAGATGCGTCGCGGCTTCAGGAGGAGACATCATGAAACGAACGGCGATGTTGGGCGAAAGGGCGGTGGATCGCACAGGTGGCCGGGTGGCATCCGCGCCGGTCGAAACATTCGAACGGCGCGGCGAATGCGCGCGATGACTGGCGCTCACGGTTTGGCGTCGGCGCCGCGCTGCTGACGGCCGCGCTGTTGATGTCGGCCTGCGCCGACGCGAGTTCGACCACGGCCGATGCCGCGTCCGCGCCGTCGAAAGCGGCCACGCGAATGCGTGGCCACCATAGCGTTGCCCGCAAGCGTCGCCGGAAGCGACAGCCGAGGTGGCGAGCCATGACCGCGCAGCGCCTCACGTGAGCTCCACTTCGTCACAACGTCCCGCGCTGGAGCTCGCCAAAGCCCGGCAACTCGCCGCCGAACAAAGCGTCGCCGCACGCGTGCCGTCCGCGAGCGGCATGAGCGAAAAACGCGACCGTCCGCTGACGCTGCGCGATTCCGGTATCGACGGCTCGTTGATGTTCGCGCGCGATGTCGATTTTCGTGTGACCGGCGACATCGGCTTCATGATTCACGACATGGCGGCGACGCTGACGCCCGCGCATCCCGGCCAGCCGATCGTCTTCGACGATCCGACCAGCGTGACGATCAACGTGCACCGGGGCGAGGTCACGCTCGACAGCGCGAAACTCACCGCGATTTTCGATCGCTATCTGTTCCAGTATCAGGGCTCGCCGCTACGCAATATGCGGGTCGTGCCACAGGACGGCGGCAGCTTGCGCATCACCGGCGAGATGCATCGCGAAACGTGGGTGCCGATCGTGCTGGCCGGTTCACTGTCGATGCGCAACGCCGATGAACTCGTGTTCCATGCCGATCATGTCGAAGTGGCCGGCGTCGGCGCCGACAAGCTGATGCAGGCCGCGCACGTGAAGATGGCCGACCTGCTGAAAGTGGATACGCCGATTGCGCGACTCGACGGCGACGACGTGGTGATGCAGGTGGCGAAACTCACGCCGCCGCCCGCGCTGCGCATGACGCATCACGAAGATCGACACGAGCGCGGCGGGCGTACGCTTCACGCTCGACGATCGCACGGTGCCGACGATCGACTGGCCCGCGACGATGCCCGCGCGCGGCATGCTGGTGCAGGGTGGCGACGTCAAATTCATGCGCTCGATGCCGATGAACATCGACATGGCGCTGACGCCGATCGATAACAACGCGCCGTTCGTGCTGGACCTGTACCACTATCGCGATCAGATGGCGGCCGGTTACTTCACATTCGACGAAGCGGGCGCGCTCGACGTGCATCTGCCGTCGTATCCGACGCTAGCGAGCGCGAGTGCTGGCGCGAATGGAGCGAAGGACGCACAGTCGCAAACCGGCAGCGCCAGCGCGCGCTATAACGACAGCTTGATCCGCGAGCAACAGGCTGCGCTTGCGCAGGCGCGGCTGCGTCTGGCAACACGTGCCGCAGGCTTTGCGCACGGCGTCGGTCGCGCGCGCCATTCCGGTCGGCACGCGCGCGGCGTTTTCCGGGCAGAGCGCCGCGACGCCAGGTTCGGCACTCGCCGACGAGCGTCATTCGCAGCGGCGCCGCGCCGTTGATTCACGTCGAGAACGTGGACTTCTACGTAGCGGGGCGCATCGGTTTTCACGTGCGTTCACTGGACGCGCAGATGGTGCCGAAGCGGCCGGGCCAGCCGGTCGATTTCGACGATCCCGATCAGTTCGATATCCACATCATCGGCGGCGAGGTGGTGGAACCGTGGCCGGCGATGGCGGCGCTATTCAACGACTATCTGCTCGATTACGAGCCGCGCTCGCTGAACGATCTGCAGTTGAAACCGGTGGACGGCAAGCTGGAAGTGACCGGCGGCATCAAGTTGTGGAATCACTTCCCCGGCGTCTGGCTGCCGACCACGATGAGCGGCACGATCGTCGCGCAGGACGAGCGGCATCTCGTCTATGAACCGACCTCGGTGAAGGTGCTCGGCGTGCCTCAGGCGGGGCTGCTGCGCGCGCTGGATATTCCGTTGGCCTCGTTGACGCCGTTCACGCGCAAGGGTGTCGCGCTAAAGGGAAACGAGCTGGTGTTCGATCAGTACACGGTTTTCCCGCCGCCGGTGTTGCAAGGTCGACTGGCAAGCGCGACGGTGACTGACGAAGGGCTGGTGTTGAAGTTCAAGCGTGACGGCGCGATTGCTGCGGCGCGGCCGCCTGCGAATGCGGGCAAGAGCTTCGTGTGGATCGAATCCGGCGACGTGAAGATGTTCAACTCGCTGGTCACGAATACGCGCACTTATATCAAGGACAGTTCGAACCCCGGCGTGATGAAGTTCGATCTGTATGGTTATCGCCGGGACGTGTCGAAAGGGACGGTGCGAATGGGCGCCGACGGCGGTCTGAATGTGGATCTGGCCGCGAGAAAGTAGGGCGCTGTGCTTCTGCGCGGCGTATCCGGAAATGCCGAAGCCGGATACGCCGCGCAGAACGACGTCAGGCATCCTTATTGATGATCCACTCATGCGCCGGATCGTTGTGGAAATGCCAGACCCGCTGACCACCGGCCATCACGTTCAGATAATACGAGTCATACCCATACGGCACGACCACCGGATGATAGCCGCGCGGCACCATCACGACATCGTGATTTTCGACGGCCATCGACTCATCGATATCGCGCAGGTCGGTGTACACGCGCTGAAATGCAAAACCCTGCGGCGGATCGAGCCGATGATAGTAAGTCTCTTCGAGCGAACTCTCGTGAGGCACGTTATCGGTGTCGTGCTTATGCGGCGGATAACTCGAAGCATGTCCGCCCGGCGTTCTGACTTCGACCACCAGCAGCGATTCCGCAGGCTCGGTCTGCGGAAGAATATCGCAGACGTATCGCGTATTCAGACCTTTGCCGCGTGTCGAGCGCTTCATCGATGCGGGCTCGATCAGCCTCGCGGATAAGCTCTCCTTTGGCAGGCGCACTTGCCACGCCGATCTCCGCGTCGCGGCACGCACGCACCGTGACCGTGCACGTTCGGCGGCAGATACACCGCATACGGCGCGGCGTCCTCGAACACGCTGTCACGCGAGCCGAGCGAGGTCCACTTCGTGTCGGGCGTTTCGATATCCACTGCGCCCGTCAGCACGACAATGCACACTTCGCGCGACGCTTCGAGCACATGCACCACTTCGTTCGGTCCCAACCGGTACGCGGCGAATCCCACATAACGCCAGCATGCCGATAGCGGCGTTACTCGCGCGATCGTCTGGCCTTCGCGCTGCGCCTTCACCAATAAACTCATGCTGCCTCCTGCCGCGCGGGTTCGTGTCGGCATGTCGTCCGAGCGGCGCATCCACCAGGGTCCGCAAAGTCCTGAAGCCCTTCTGCGCATAGTCGTACGACGGCGCGACGACCGGGTCCTGTTCCGCTTCGACCACCAGCCAGCCGCGATAACCGTGTCGCTTGAGCCGCTCGATGATCGCCGGAAAATTCACCGCGCCGTCGCCAGGCACCGTGAACGCGCCGTGCGATCACCGCGTCGAGAAAACTCCAGTTGCGATTGCGCGCCAGCTTCATCACCGCCGGACGCACGTCCTTGCAATGCACATGGCAAACCCGCGCGATATGTTTGTCGAGCACCGCCAATGGATCGCCGCCGGCAAACGTGATGTGCCCGGCGTCGAACAGCAGGCCGACGGCGTCGCTCGTGCGCGCCATCAATTGATCGACGTCGGCGGGCGTTTCCACATACGCGCCCATGTGATGATGGTACGCGAGCCGCACGCCACGGCTTAGCGTGTAGCGCGCGAATTCATCGACACGTGCGGCGTAGGCGGCCCACTGCGCGTCGCTGAAAAAGCGTGGCCGCTGATACAGCGGCTGCGGCGCGCCCTGGATCGAATCGGCGACTTCGCCATACACCATCGCGCGTCGCGCCGTTCTGCGCGAGCAGGTCGAGATGCGGACCGACCGAGGCGATTTCTTCTTCGACACTGCGTCGCGCGAGACGTCCCGAGTACCAGCCGGACACCAGCGCAAGATCGTATTGCGCAAGCAGCGTTTTCAATGCCTGCGGCTCGCGTGGAAACTTGTTGCCGAGTTCGAAGCCCTGATAGCCGATCTGGCGGCCTTCCGTCAATGCAACGTCGAGCGGCGTTTCTCCGCCTAGCGAGGGCAGGTCGTCGTTCATCCACGATAACGGATTGATGCCGATACGTACGTCGAAAGCAGTCATGCGAGCGTCCTCATTCATGATCGGTAGGGTTGGCGCTATCGCTCAGCGCCGCCGGATCGGCGCGCGCCGCGAGTTGCGCATCGTATTTCGCGCGCGCTTCGCGCACCGCATCGCGCGACGAGACTTCGGGGACGGCGACTTCCCACCACCAGCCGCCGTCGTCGGTGGTGCGGGCCGGGTCGGTATCGATGCTGATCACGTACGTGCGATCGGCGGCGCGCGCGCGTTGCATCGCGGCTTCGAGTTCGGCGATATTCGCGACGTGCTCGGCTTGCGCGCCCAACGCTCGCGCATGCGCGGCGAAATCGATCTTCGGCGCGCCGAGCGGACCTTGCATGCAGTCGTCGAGCAGATTGTTGAACGGTGCGCCACCGCAAGCCTGCTGCAACCGGTTGATGCAGGCGTAACCGCGATTGTCGAGCACCACGACAATCAGCTTGGCGCCGAGCATCACCGAGGTCGCGATCTCGCTGTTCATCATCAGATAGCTGCCGTCGCCGAGCATCACGATCACCTCGCGCGCAGGCCGCGCCAATTTCGCGCCGAGGCCGCCCGCGATTTCGTAGCCCATGCACGAATAGCCATATTCGACGTGATACGCGCCGGGTTTTCCCGCGCGCCACAGCTTGTGCAATTCGGCGGGCAAGGTGCCGGCCGCGCACACGACGATGTCGTCCGTGGCGGAGCGCGCGCTGGAACGCTGGACTGCGCCGATCACGTCGCCTTCGTAGGGCAGCACGGCGTCACGCTGCGGCGCGTGCGTGAGCGTGCTCACCGTATCGCGCCAACTGGCCGCGAGTTTCGTGCGCGCGCGCGGTCCATGTGCGCTCCGCATGCCATCCTTGCAGCGGATCGGCGAGCGCGTCGAGCGCGAGCCGCGCATCGGCTTCGACGATCAGCGCGCGATGCTTGAGTCCGTCGAACGCATTTGCATTGATGCGCGATCACGTCGGCCTGCGTGAACGAGCGTATTCGAGCCGGTGGTGAAGTCCTGCAAGCGCGTGCCGATCGCGAGCACGCAATCGGCGTCGTTCGCGAGCGCATTGGCGGCCGGCGAACCGGTCACGCCCAGCGCGCCCGCGTTCAGCGGATCGTTCCACGCAAGCGAGCCCTTGCCTGCCTGGGTCTCGGCGACCGGAACGCCATGCGCGGTCGGCAAAGCGGTGCAATGCATCGGTCGCGCGGCCGTAGAGAACGCCGCCGCCCGCGACGATCAACGGACGCTTCGCGCGCCGCAGACGCGCGAACGCAGCGTCGATCTCATCGACACGCGGCGCGGGCGCATGGAAGCGCACGACGCGCGGCGCGAAAAAGTCGGCGGGAAAGTCGTACGCCTGCGCCTGCACGTCTTGCGGCAACGCGAGCGTGACGGGGCCGCACATCGCGGCGTCGGTGAGCACACGAATCGCGCGTGGCAGCGCGCTCAGCAATTGCGCGGGATGCACGATGCGGTCGAAGTAGCGCGACACCGGTTTGAACGCGTCGTTGGCGGACACGCCGCCGTCGTTGAAATCCTCGACTTGCTGCAACACCGGATCGGGCGCGCGCGACACGAACATATCGCCGGGCAGCAGCAGGACCGGCAGGCGGTTCACATGTGCGAGCGCCGCTGCCGTCACCAGATTGGTCGCGCCGGGTCCGATGGACGTCGTCACCGCCATCATGCGTCGGCGAAAATGCGCCTTCGCATAGGCAATCGCGCTGTGCGCCATCGCCTGTTCGTTGTGGGCGCGCAGCGTCGGCAGTTCGTCGCGATGCTGATACAGCGCCTCGCCCATGCCCGCGACATTGCCGTGTCCGAAGATCGCGAACACGCCGCCGAAGAGCGGCTCGGTGCCGTTGCCGTCCTCGGTCGTGACGCGTTGCGCGGCGAGATAGCGGACGAGCGCCTGGGCAGTGGTCAGGCGGACGGTGCCGCTCACCGGTGCGAGTGCGTCGCTCGCGTCGTTGGCGGACGCCGCGTCGTGATGCAATACGCGCTGATTCATGCCGCCTGCTCCTGATGAACGTGACTCGGTGCGCTCGTCTGCGCGGCGTTCGCGCCCGCGTCGCGCGCCATGACGCGATCAGCGTTTCGAACGTGCGGCGCACGCGTGCAATCAGTTCGTCGTCGTCGATCTCACCGGCGAGCCATGCATGGCTCGGCTCGTGAAAGATCGTGCGTCCCACGGTGAAGCCACGGCACGTAGCCGACTGCGCCGCCGCGCGAAAGCCATCGTTCAATTGCTCGACGCCCGCCGACAAACCCAGCAGCACCACGCCCCGGCAATACGGATCGCGCTCGGCGATCAGCGCGTCGACCGCCTTGCCATTGCGCGGCGTTCCATCGGTTCGAGCTTCCACCACTCGGGATAGATGCCGATGTTATAGAGCCGCTTTAACGCGCGATACACGATGTCCGGCGCTTGCGGCAAATGCGCGTGTTTCGGCGGGATGACTTCGAGCAGCAATTCATGTCCGCTCGCCTGGGTCGCGTCGTAGAGCGTGCGCAATTGCGCTTCCTGTTCGAGCCGCTGTTCGATCGGTTCGTCCGGATGAAATTGCACCAGGCATTTGGCGATATGCTCCTGCGGCCACGCGATCAGCGTCGTGCCGACCGAGCGCCCGTGATCGAACACGAGCGGCACGGAGCCGGGCAGTTCGACCGGACGGCCGATCCACCAGCCGCGGCCGGTCGCCGCGTTCAATGCGTCCTGGCCGTAACGATCGTCGATCAGTACGCCGATACGTGCCGTGCAGACCCAACGCGCTTTCCGTCTGCGCGACGGCTTCGACAAACAGGCCCTTCAAACGCGCGATGCGCGCTTCGTCGGCGCCGGTTTGCTGAGCCAGTTCGAAGAACTGGTTGCGATGATCGAACGCGAAGCCGAGTACTTCGCTCCACTGTTTGCGGGCCGGCGAAACGCGATGCAGACGCGCGAGCGTGGCATCGCGATCCGGGCGGCGCATACGTTGCGGGATCGGCTTTTGCTTCGCGCAGGAAGTAGTCGAGTTCGGCGGGCGTCGGCATCGCGGGTGCGCAGCCGTGGCGCGACACGACCAGCGCGCCGCTTGCGTTGGCGGTGCGCGCGCATGCTTCGAGCGGTTGATCGCGCAGCCAGCCGGATAGAAAGCCGGACGCGAATGCATCGCCCGCGCCGAGCACGTTCAGCACTTCGACTTCGACGCCGCCGTGAATCGGCGCATCGTCGAGCGAAGCGGGCACGTCGCCGTCGATAATCTGGCAACCCAGCGGCCCGCGCTTGACGCACGAGCGTGGCGGGCGTGACGGCGCGCACGGCGGCGAGTGCATCGACCAGTTCGGTCTTGCCGCCGGCAATGCGGAACTCCTCTTCGGTGCCGATCACGAGATCGAATCAGCGGCAGAATGCGCTGCAAATGCGCGGTCACGCTTTCGTTGGCGACAAAGCGGGTCTCGCCATCCGCTTTGCCGGTCAGCCCCCACAACACCGGCCGATAGTCGATATCGAGCACGGTGCGAACCTGATTGCGGCGCGCGTAATCGAGCGCGCGGCGGCTCGTGCGATTTACCTGCTCGGTCGAGAAGTGCGTGCCGGTAATCAGCAATGCTTTCGAAGATGCGATGAACGCTTCGTCGAAATCGGCTTCGTCGACGGCCATATCCGCGCAATTCTCGCGATAGAAGATCAGCGGAAACGTATCGCGATCTTTCAGTCCGAGCAGCACGAGAGCGGTCAGGCGCTCCTGATCGACACGCACATGGCTGACGTCGCAACCTTCCTTGCTGAGCGTCTCGGTGAGAAAGCGGCCCATGTGATCGTTGCCGACGCGCGCGAGCATCGCCGAAGCAAGCCCGAGCCGCGCGCAACCGAAAGCGATATTCGCCGACGATCCGCCGAGATATTTCGCGAAGCTCGACACGTCTTCGAGCCGCGCGCCGACCTGCTGCGCGTACAGATCGACCGCGAGGCGGCCGAGACAGACGATATCGCGGCTACGTCCCGGCGCGAAGCGGCTGGCGGACACCGGGACTGCCGGCGGCGCCGCTGGATGTGCTGGAGTGATCCATGAATATTCCTGAATAGCTGAGCGCGATGGCGCGGCAGCACGAGCGCCGGGCAAGTCGCGCGAATCGATCAGATCGTCGCGCCTTCGAGTTCGCCGATCATCTTCTGCATTTCGGCGCCGCCGGCCATCATGTCGAGTACTTCGTCCTTGCTGATGGTTTCCTTCGTGAACGTGCCGAGCGATCTGCCGCGATTGAGCAGCGTGAACGAATCGCCGATCGGATACGCGTGGTGCACGTTGTGCGTGATGAAGATCACCGAGATGCCTTTCGCGCGCGCCTTGTGAATCAGCTTCAGCACATTGAAGCTCTGCTTCACGCCGAGCGCGGCGGTCGGCTCGTCGAGAATCAGCACGCGTGCGCCGAAGTGAATCGCGCGCGCAATCGCCAGACATTGCTTCTCGCCGCCGGACATCGTGCCGATAGGCTGATGCGGGTCGCGCACGTTGATGCCCATTTCGGCGAGCTTGTCGCGCGCGGTCGTGGCGCTGGTTTCGAGGTCCATCACGTTCAGGAAGCCGAACAGTTTCTTCTCCGGCTCGCGTCCCATGAAGAAATTGCGCGCAACGGAAAGCAGCGGCACGAGCGCGAGATCCTGATAAACGGTCGCGATGCCGAGATCGAGCGCGTCTTTGGGCGACTCGAACAGCACCGGCTTGCCGTCCACCAGATACTGGCCGGAAGAGGGTTGATGCACGCCGGCGAGCGTCTTGATCAGCGTCGACTTGCCCGCGCCGTTATCGCCGAGCAGGCAATGCACTTCGCCGCGTTTCAGGCGCAAGGTCACGCCGCTCAGCGCGATCACCTTGCCGAAGTACTTGTTGACGTTTTCTAGCGCGAGGATGACGTCGTCGCCGGCGCGTCTGCGACGGCGGCGCTAGCTTGATGGTGTTCGTATCGGACATGTTCGTCTCCTCGTTACGACTGCGCGACGCGGCGGCGCACATAGTGATTGAACAGCACGGCGATCAGCAGCATCACGCCGAGGAACACGCGGAACCAGTCGGAGCTGACGTTGGTGTACGTAATGCCGATCTGCACGACACCGAAGATCAGCGCGCCGAAACATGCGCCGATCACCGAGCCATAGCCGCCCGTCAGCAACGTGCCGCCGATCACCGCGGCGATGATCGCTTCGAATTCCTTTTGCAGGCCGCGGTCGGCCGCAGCCGAGCCGATGTCGCACACTTGCAGCACCGCGAACAGGCACGAGCAGAATGCGGTCAGCACGAACAGCGAAATCTTCACGCGCCGCACCGGCACGCCGACGTTCTTCGCCGCGTTCGCATCGCCGCCCACCGCGAGAATCCAGTTGCCGGCACGCGTCTTCGCGAGCACGAATGCGCACACCGCCGCGAGCGCGAGCCACCACAGAATCACTTTCGGAATGCCGGGCACGAGCGCATGGCCGTTATCGAGCAGGGTGCCGATGCCGTGATGCGCGAGCGTCAGGAACAGGCCGCTGAGCGCGACGCCATGAAACAGCGTGTTCGCGAGCCAGTCCTGTTGCGCGAGATCGCCGACACCGGAGACGATGGTGCGGTCCGCGAACATGATCGACAGCGCGAGCGTGAGGCCGCGCAGAATGAACAGGAACGCGAGCGTGACGATGAACGACGGCAAGCGCGTGCGCATCACCAGATAGCCGTTCAATGCGCCGAGCAGCATCGAACCGGCGAACGCGAACAGGATCGCGAGCGAGATCGGCCAGTGAAAATAGACCGACGGAATCGCGACCATCATCCCGGCGAAGCCGATCATCGAGCCAATGGAAAGATCGAACTCGCCGGCGATCATCAGCAGACACGCGCCGACCGACAGAATGCCGAGATACGCCGACACCTGCGACCAGTTCATCACGCCGTCGAGATTGAACATGCCCGAACTGCCGGCGCTCAACGCGAAAACGAGAAACACCAGCACCGCGCCGGAAATCGCGGCGAATTCGGGGCGATTCAGCAAATGACCGAATCGGGATTCCTTGCGCACGCGCTCATCGGCATCGGGCAGCGACGGCGCGGCGTTGTCGCGCTCCGTGCCGCAGGATCCGTTTTGACGTGCGGTGGGAAGTGTTTGCCGGCTACACCCATGATGTCTCCTTGGTGCCCGGACCGTGTTCGTAGCTAAGCGGGGATGCGTTGCGAGAACGACAGCCGGTGAAAAGCGCGCGGGCGGCAGGCGTGCCGCTGCAGAATCGTGTCGACTTGCAGCGCGGCCCGCCGTGCGCGTGACTAACTAGCTAGAGAAAAGAATCAGCGGTACTGCCCTGCGTATTTGATGACCTTGTCGAGGTTTTCCTTGGTGATGAAACCCGGACCCGAACGGATGTTCTTCGGCCCATACGACGGGCGCGAGACCGTACGTCGCAAGACGCGCCTTGAACTTCGGATTCGCTTCGAGAATCTGGCGGATCTTCACGGGGTCCGTCGTGTGCTCCTTCTTCACGATGGCCAGCACGGCGACCGGAATATAGCCCTGCAAATACGGCTGCTGATCGATCGCGAACTGGATCGTGCCGGTTTGGATGGCCTTGGCGATGTCGTCGGAGAAGTCGAACGTGCAGAAGTAGATCTTGCCCGCGAGACCCATCTGTTGAACCGCTTTCAGCGTGGCCGAAGCCGGGGTCGGTCCGAGCGTCAGGATCGCGCCGGTGTTCGGATGATTGCGCAGATACGCGCTGACCTTCGATTGAATCTCGGTCGGGTCCTGGCCGGAGTCGATCGTCGAGGTCTTGTAGTCGACGCCGATCGCCTCGGCAAAACCGCGGCAACGGTCGAACGAAACGGTGTTGGTGGCGAGGTGGTTCACGCACAGGAACGACTTCACGCCCGCGGCTTTGGCTTTTTCGCCGGCCGCTTTGCCCGCGACATATTCGGGTTGGCCCACATGCATGATCGCGCCGAGTTGCGCGCTCTGTTCCTCGGTGCCGGAGTTGATCGTGACCAGCGGGATCTTCTTCGCGGTCACTTTGCTGATCGAGCTTTTCAGCACGTCGAAATCGGCGATGGTGACGATCACGCCGTCGTAATTGCGCGCGGCGGCCTGTTCGACCAGACGCGCCATATCGGCGATGTCGCCGTTCGGCGGATTGCGGTAATCGGTCTCGACGTTGAAGTCCTCGTCGGCCTGTTTGATCGCGTTCTTGATGGTGTTCCACCACGAGTCCGAATCCGGCGCGTGGCTGATCAGCACGAAGTGAGCGTCGGCCGCGCGGGCGGCCGATGCCGCGCCGAATCCCGTCGCCAACGTCAATGCCGTCACCAGAATCCTGAGCGTAGCCTTGCCCTTGCAAAGTCTCATTGTCTCCACCTTTCTCGGTCTGTCGTTATTAAAGGGAGCGTATGGCGGGCGGCGCTTCATCCGCGTACAAGTTGCGCGCATACGTCAGCCGAAGCACCATCGCTCACGACCAAGATTAGGTCATCTTCCAAGTCGTTGCAATGAAAATTTCATGACAAATAAAAATGGAAAATACATTCCATTTGCGGATTGCGCTGCCTATAATCGGCATCGTCAGGAGGTCGTGCGGCGGGCTTCTGGACAAGGCTTGCCGCACTGCAATAAAGCAACGAAGAGAGAGCCATGGCGGAAGAGAGCACGGAAGAATTGCCGAGCGTCGAAGAATTGATGCAGCGCATCGCGGAAAACTACGAGGCGTTGCCGCGTCAGTTGAAGAACGTCGCGACTTATATCGAGCAGCATCGCTCGAGCGTGATGGTGGATCGCACCAGCGACATCGCGGCGAGTTGCGGCGTGCATCCGTCGGCGGTGGTGCGCTTTGCGCAGCGCTTCGGCTTTTCCGGCTTTTCCGATCTGCAGGCGGTGTTCCGCCAGGCTTATACGGGGCAGGGCAGTTCATCGCCGAGTTATCAGCAGAGGATTCGCAAGCTGATCGACGAGAAGCCCGGCGCGTTGTCCGGCGGTTCGGTGGCGCGCGAATTCATCGCGGCGTCGCGCGGCGGGCTCGAAGAACTCGAAGCAGGGCTCGACGACAAGCAGTTCGACGCTGCCGTGAAGATGCTCCAGCAGGCCGACAACATCTATGTGATCGGCGTGCGGCGCTCGTTTCCGGTGGCGAGCTACATCGTCTACGCATTGCAGCACACGCCCAAGCGCGTGCATCTCGTGTCGGGTTTCGGCGGCATGTATCGCGAGCAGATTCGCAGCGTGAAGAAGGGCGACGTGGTGATCGCGATCAGCTTCGCGCCGTACGGCAAGGAAACGCAGTATTGCCTGCGCGTCGCGCATCATCATCAGGCGAAGACGCTGGTTATTACGGATAGCCAACTATCTCCACTCGCGCGATATGCCACGACGCAACTGTATGTGAAAGAGGGCAGCGCTTTCGCGTTCCGCTCGCTGACCAGCACGATCTGTTTGTGCCAGGCGTTGTTCATCGCGCTCGCGTACAAGCTCGAATTGAACGTTGAAGAATCCAAGGACACTGGAGGATACGATGACTGACGCGGTAAAGACGATCGACGTGGCGGTATTCGGCGCGGGGCGTATCGGCAAGATTCATGCGGCGAATCTCGCGCGGCAGCCGGGTGTGCGGCTCAAGTATGTGGTCGATGTGAATCGCGAAGCCGCCGCGGCGCTCGCTGCGGAACACGGCGCGCAGGTCGCGGATATCGACGGCGCGATGGGCGATGCGTCGATCGGCGCGACCGTGATCTGTTCGAGCACGGATACGCATGCGGACCTGATCGTCAAATCGGCCGCGCAGAAAAAGCATGTGTTCTGCGAGAAGCCGGTCGATCTCACGCTGGAACGCGCGCGTGCATGCGCCGACGCGGTGGAGCGCGCGGGCGTGGTGTGCATGATCGGATTTCAGCGGCGCTTCGATCCGACATTCTCGGCGTTGAAAGCGCGCATGGACGCAGGCGAGATCGGCACGCCGGAAATGCTGGTGGTGACGAGCCGCGATCCGGGCGCGCCGCCTGTCGAGTACATCAGGCACTCGGGCGGCATCTTCAAGGACATGCTGATTCACGACTTCGATATTTTCCGCTGGATTCTCGACGACGAAGCCGACACGCTGCACGCCACCGGCAGTTGTCTGAGCGATCCGGCGATTGCCGACGCGGGCGATATCGATTCGACCGCGGTGACGATCCGCACCAAGCGCGGCCGGCTGTGCCAGATCAACACCGCGCGGCGCGCGGCGTACGGTTACGACCAGCGTTTCGAAGTGCTCGGCAGCACCGGCATGCTGCAGGCGGGCAATGTGCGGCCCACGGAAGTCACTGCGTATTCGAAAACCGAAGTATCGAGCGACGTGCCGGAAGCGTTTTTCCTCGAACGTTATCGTGCGGCCTATGCGCTTGAAATCGCGCATTTCTTCGACGCGGTCACGCAGGGCAAGCCGGTGCGCACAACCGTCGCGGACGGTCTGAAGGCGCTCGAACTCGCCGACGCCGCGACCCGTTCGTGGCGCGAGGGCCGCGCGGTCAAACTCGGCGAGGCAGTGTGATGTCGGCGGCGTCGGCTTCGGGAAGGTTCGGGTGGGCGTGGTCGGCCTTGGGCGGCTCGGTAAGCGGCATGCGGAGAATCTCGCGTATCGCGTGCCGGGTGCGGCGTTGGTGGCGGCGTGCAGTCCGCTGGAAGAGGAGCGCGCGTGGGCCCGTGAGACGTTGCCCGCGCCGCGTCTTTACGACGATTACGCGGACCTGCTCGCCGATTCCGACGTGGACGCGGTGTGGCTCGTCACGCCGTCGTCGCTGCACGCGCAGCAGATTGTCGACGCGTTGCGCGCGGGCAAGCACGTGTTCTGCGAGAAGCCGCTGTCGCTCGATCTGGCCGAATGCGAGCGCGTGCTGGCCGAGGCCGCGCGCTATCCGCATCTGCAGGCGACGATCGGCTTCATGCGGCGCTTCGATCCGAGCTACAAGGACGCGTTCGACAAGATCGAAGCAGGCAGGATCGGCCGGCCATTTCTCGTGCGCTCGCAGACCACGCGACAAGAACGATACCGAAGGCTTCTTCGTGCGTTTCGCGGGCACGTCAGGCGGCATTTTTCTCGATTGCACGGTGCACGATATCGACGTCGCGCGCTGGTTGCTCGGTAAGCCGCGCGCCAAACGCGTGTTCGCCGCGGGCGCGATCGCGTTGCATGAGGGCTTGCGTGAATCCGGCGATGTCGATAACGGCGTGGCGATCTGCGAGTTCGAAGACGGCAAGCTGGCGATGTTCTACGCGTCGCGCACGCAGGCTCACGGCAACGACACGCATAGCGAGGTGATCGGCACGGCAGGTGCGCTGGCGATCGGCCATAATCCGCGAGCGAATCGCGTCGAGATATATGACGCGAACGGTATTCGCAACGAATGCACGCCGAATTTTTTCGATCGGTTCGAAGAGGCGTTTCTGTACGAGGCTCGCGCGTTTGTGGCGGCGGTGCAGAGCGGGGTGGATCGGGTTCCGGCTCCGGCTCGGGCAGCCAGGCTGGCGCCACGCTCGCTGACGCGTTCGAAGCGACCCGCATCGGCATCGCGTTGCGGCAGTCGCTGCAAACCGGCGAGGCGGTGACGCTGTAGCGGCGCTATTGCAGCATGACTGCCGACATCACAGCGTCACGCCGGGCGGCTAAACGGCGGCTGCGGTAGAATTTGGCCTCTGTCCGGCGTCGCACACGACGCCTCGTCCCGAAGGTCATCGTCGATGCAAATTCAGATTCACAAGGAAGTCGATGCGCGCGGGCTGATGTGCCCGCTGCCCATTTTGCGCGCCAAGAAGGCGCTCGCCGATATGGAAAGCGGCCAGATTCTCAAGGTGCTGGCCACCGACCCCGGCTCACAACGCGATTTCGCGGCGTTTGCGAAGCAAACCGGCAATGAAATCGTCGAAAGCTCGGCGCATGACAAGGTCTTCACGTTTTTGATGAAGCGGCGCTAATAAGCCAGGCTGCCAGTCAGGCGATCAGGCTTTTGAGCGTCGCGCCCGGGTGCGCCACCCGGCCACGCGCGCCACCAAAGAAAAAGCGCTGTGCCCGCGAATGCGGGTCACAGCGCTTTTGTTATTTCAGCCCACCGCTAATCGAGGGCCGCAACGAGAGGCGCTTCAGCCTTCCAGCACCGGCGAGCGGGTGCGCAGATATTCTTCGAAATCGGCGGCCACTTCCGGGTGACGCAGAGCGAACTCGACGGTCGCCTTCAGATACCCCAGCTTGCTGCCGCAGTCGAAACGCGTGCCGTGGTACTTGTATGCGAGAACCTGTTCGTCGGCGAGCAGCGACTGGATGGCGTCGGTCAGTTGCAATTCGCCGCCTGCGCCCGGTTTGAGCGAGCGGATGTGATCGAAAATTCGCGGCTTGAGCACGTAACGGCCCACCACGCCGAGATTCGACGGCGCCACGTTCGGCTCCGGCTTTTCGACGATGCCCGACATCTTGATGATCGAGTCTTCCCACTCCTTGCCGTCGACGATCCCGTACGACTTGGTTTCGTCGTGCGGGATTTCTTCGACGCCGATCACCGAGCTGTGATAGTGGTCGAACACTTCGATCATCTGCGTCATGACAGGCGGCTTGCCGTACAGCAAGTCGTCCGCGAGGATCACGGCAAAGGGGTTGTCGCCCACCAGCTTTTCCGCGCACAGCACCGCGTGGCCGAGGCCGAGCGCTTCCGGCTGACGCACGTAGAAGCAGTCGACGTGGCTCGGCTTGATGCTGCGCACCAGCTCCAGCAGCTTGTCCTTGCCGCGCGCTTCCAGCTCGTGTTCGATTTCATACGATTTGTCGAAATGGTCTTCGATCGCGCGCTTGCTACGGCCCGTGACGAAGATCATTTCGGTGATCCCCGCTGCCATTGCCTCTTCCACCGCGTACTGGATCAGCGGCTTGTCGACGATCGGCAGCATCTCCTTCGGGCTTGCCTTCGTGGCAGGGAGGAAACGGGTGCCAAGACCTGCGACCGGAAAAACCGCTTTTGTAACTTTTAGCATGTGATTACCCTGAGTCCTCTGGTTTAGCTTTCAGTGCTGCCCACCCGAAAAAAGGGCAGGCCCCTCGCGGGGTCAGACCGGCAGGCGCGCGAGTTGCGCCTTCAGTTTGCCCACGGTCGCCTCGAATTCGGCCAGCCTCTTCTGTTCCTGCTCAACGACGGCCGGCGGCGCTTTTGCAACGAAACTCTCATTTTGCAATTTGGCATTGCATTTGATGATCTCGTTACTCAGCCGCGCAATCTCCTTAGACAGGCGCTCGCGCTCAACCGCAACGTCGATTTCCACCTTCAGCACGAGCTTGTCATTCCCAACAATAGCAATTGGCGCGCCATCTGCCTGTGCGTCGAGCGTTGCCTCGTCGGCAATGATCTGGACCTCGGACAAACGGGCCAGCGCCTGAGCGTACGGAGCGAACGTGCGCAGGCGCTCCGCGTTGCCGGTGGCGAGCAGCGGCACCTTGACCGCCGGCGACAAATTCATTTCGCCACGCAGATTCCGGCACGCATCGATCACCGCCTTCAGGTCGGCCGCCCACTGTTCCGCGTCTTCGTCGATCTTCGACGGCTCGGCGATGGGGTACGGCTGCACCATGATGGACGCTTCGCCTTCCGCGTTGCCTTCCGGGTAGCGTCCGGCCAACGGCGCCACTTTCTGCCACAGCGCTTCGGTAATGAAAGGAATGACCGGGTGCGCGAGGCGCAGTACCGTTTCGAGCACGCGCAGCAGCGTACGGCGTGTGGCGCGCTGCTGGTTCGGCTGACCCGTCTGGATCTGCACTTTCGCGAGTTCGAGATACCAGTCACAGTATTCATCCCAGACGAACTTGTATAGCGCGTTGGCCACATTGTCAAAGCGATAGTCGGCAAAACCCTTGCCGATTTCCGCCTCGACGCGCTGCAGACGCGACACGATCCAGCGGTCCGCCGCCGAGAAGTTCAGGTGTCCGTCAGGGCCGCACTCGCCACACTGTTCCGGCTTGCCGAATCCGCAATCGTGGCCTTCGCAGTTCATCAGCACGAAGCGGGTGGCGTTCCACAGCTTGTTGCAGAAGTTGCGATAGCCTTCGCAGCGCGCCAGATCGAAGTTGACGTTGCGCCCGAGCGTGGCCATCGACGCCATCGTGAAGCGCAGCGCGTCCGTGCCGAATGCCGGAATGCCTTCCGGGAATTCTTTACGGGTTTTCTTTTCGATCGACGCAGCCTGCTTCGGATTCATCAGGCCCGTGGTGCGCTTGGCGACCAGCGTATCGAGGTCGATGCCGTCGACGATATCGATCGGGTCGAGCGTATTGCCTTTGCTCTTCGACATCTTCTGGCCTTCGGCATCACGCACCAGGCCGTGCACATAAACGGTGTCGAACGGCACTTTACCGGTGAAATGCGTGGTCATCATGACCATGCGCGCGACCCAGAAGAAAATGATGTCGAAGCCGGTGACGAGCACCGACGACGGCATGAAGTGCTTCAGTTCAGGCGTCTCATTCGGCCAGCCGAGCGACGAAAACGGCACCAGAGCGGACGAGAACCACGTGTCGAGCACGTCTTCGTCGCGCTTGAGCGCGCCCGTGTAGCCGGCGGCAACCGCCTTGGCGCGCGCCTCTTCTTCGGTCTTCGCGACGAAAATTTCGCCGTTTTCGCCGTACCACGCCGGAATCTGATGACCCCACCAGAGCTGGCGCGAGATACACCAGTCCTGGATGTTTTCGAGCCACTGGTAATAAGTGGTCGACCAGTTTTCCGGCACGAATTTGATTTCGCCGCTGCGGACCACGTCGAGCGCGGTTTCGGCGATCGATTTGCCCGGATTGAAGGTGCCTTCCGGCGCCGGCTTGCTCATCGCGACGAACCATTGGTCCGTCAGCATCGGCTCGATCACGACGCCTGTGCGGTCGCCGCGCGGCACCATCAGCTTGTGCGGCTTGACCGATTCGAGCGCGCCGAGCGCGTCGAGGTCGGCAACCACCTGCTTGCGCGCGTCGAAACGGTCGAGGCCGCGGTATTTTTCCGGCGCGTTGTCGTTGATCTTCGCGTCGAGCGTGAGGATTTCGATTTGCGGCAGCTTGTGACGCAGGCCGACCTGGTAGTCGTTGAAATCGTGCGCGGGCGTGACCTTGACGACGCCCGTGCCGAACTCGCGGTCGACGTAATCGTCGGCGATGATCGGCACTTCGCGGCCCGACAGCGGCAGCGTGACCGTTTTGCCGATCAGGTGCGCGTAACGCTCGTCTTCCGGATGGACCATCACGGCGGTGTCGCCGAGCATGGTTTCCGGACGCGTGGTGGCGACCGTCAAGTGGCCCGAGCCGTCGGTGAGCGGGTACTGGATGTGCCACAGCGAGCCGTTTTCTTCCTCGCTGACCACTTCGAGATCGGACACGGCGGTGAGCAGCACCGGGTCCCAGTTGACGAGGCGTTTGCCGCGATAGATCAGGCCCTGTTCATACAGGCGTACGAAAACATCGCGCACGGCGGCCGACATCTTGTCGTCCATCGTGAAGTATTCGCGCGACCAGTCGATCGACGCGCCGAGGCGGCGCACCTGATTCGTGATGGTCGAGCCCGACTGCTGTTTCCATTCCCACACGCGTTCGACGAATTTTTCGCGGCCGAGGTCATGGCGCGAGACGCCTTTGGCATCCAGTTGACGTTCGACGACGATTTGCGTGGCGATACCCGCGTGGTCGGTGCCCGGCACCCACAGCGTGTTTTCGCCGAGCATGCGGTGATAGCGGGTGAGGCCGTCCATGATGGTCTGATTGAACGCATGGCCCATGTGCAGGGTGCCTGTGACGTTCGGCGGCGGCAGCTGGATCGAGAAGTCTTTTTTGTTCTCGTCGAAGGACGGCGCGGCGTACGCGCGCTTTTCCCATTCGGGGCCCCAGTGGGCTTCGATGGTATGGGGCTCGAAGCTTTTGGCAAGCGTGGAGGTGGTGTCGCTCGGGGTCTCGCTCATTTGTATCGATTCGGCTGGTGAATGCAAGGAATGGTTGATTATAAGCGGCGCGGTGCGGGTGGGGATTTTTTGCCATGCGGTGTGAGGGCAGGGTGTTTTGCCTGGGAGGCGCCTTTTGGGTGGTGTTTTTTCGGTGTTGGCCTTTCGTTGAGTTCACCGTGGTCTGTTGGCGTTGTCGCTGTTTTTGCGGCTTTGGCCTTTCCTTGTGATCGCGGTGGTCTGTTGGCGTTGCCGCTGTTCTTATGGCTTTGGCCTTTCCTTGTGATCGCGGTGGTCTGTTGGCGTTGCCGCTGTTCTTGCGGCTTTGGCCTTTCCTTGTGATCGCGGTGGTCTATTAGCGTTGCCCCTGTGCGGGGCGGCACTCCCTTTCTTTGCCGCCGCAAAGAAAGGAAGCAAAGAAAGCGGGCTCACACCGCTAGCCTGGAAGCGGGTCCCCTGGCTTGGAGGGGGTAGCGGTGCATCTGGAATCGGTGCGCTCGCACATTCCGCCTCGGTGACAAGGCCGTCATACCTCCCGCCTCGCACTACGTGCTCGCCGGAACGGTCGATCCCTCGGGTGTGCGGGGCGCCGCGCTCGGCTTTGCCGAACCTGTCCGTATTTTTGTGGGCGAGGCGGTTAGCGGAATTAACCGCGTGCCTGAGTAAGACGCTCTCCATCAGGATGTCCTGGCAGCCCCGGGTCTTCAGTTCGTTGAACACCTTCAGCCAGAACTTCGTACCTTCGGTCTGCTCGATCCACAGGCCGAGCACGTCGCGCTGACCGTCGGCCTGGATGCCCAGCGCCAGATACACCGCCTTGTTGCTCACCACGCCGTCGCCACGGATCTTCACGCGCAGTGCGTCGAAGAACACCACCGGATACATCGGCTCGAAGCTGCCATCGCAGTCGCGCGGCAGATGGTCTGCTCAGAGGGCCTGGGCTGGCCGGGCCGGTAGCCCAGATGCATGCTCATCTCGGCGCCCATCGCCCGCTCGATCAGTGCCTTGTTGAACGCCAGCATCAGGTCCTGAACCTCGGCGGGCGTCATCGGGCCCTTCACCAGTTCATCGAGCAGCGCTTCAGGAAGTTCAGGCAGCGGCCCGCGGGCCGCTGCCTGAGAAGCGACAGTGCGTTTCTTCTTCATGATCGGCATATCCATGATCTTCATCCTTCATGATATGCCTCGCCCACGAAAATACGGATAGGCCCTCTCGACGCGCGGCGTGCACACATTTGCGCTCCCGCTCGGCGGAGTATTCGGCGTATTGCGAGGCAAAGCCGAGCGCGCGCTCCGCACACCCGAGGGATCGACCGTTCCGGCGAGCACGTAGTGCGAGGCGGGAGGTATGACGGCCTTGTCACTGAGGCGGAATGTGCGGGAGCACCGATTCCAGATGCACCACTACCCCCTCCAAGCCAGGGGACCCGCTTCCAGGCTAGCGGTGTGAGCCCGCTTTCTTTGCTTCCTTTCTTTGCGGCGGCAAAGAAAGGGAGTGCCGCCCCGCACAGGGGCAACGCTAATAGACCACCGCGATCACAAGGAAAGGCCAAAGCCACAAGAACAGCGGGCAAGCGCTAATAGACCACCGCGATCACAAGGAAAGGCCAAAGCCACAAGAACAGCGGCAACGCTAATAGACCACCGCGATCACAAGGAAAGGCCAAAGCCACAAGAACAGGGGCAACGCTAATAGACCACCGCGATCACAAGGAAAGCAAAGCCGCAAGACAGCGGCAACGCCAATAGACCAGCGCGATCACAAGGAAAGGCCAAAGCCATAAGAACAGGGACAACGCCAACAGACCGCCGAGACCACAAGGAAAGATCAACACCAAAAGAACCCACTCAAAGAGCGCCCCTCAACACCAAACC
The DNA here is from genome assembly GCA_963800185.1 of uncultured beta proteobacterium. Classification (GTDB taxonomy): domain Bacteria; phylum Pseudomonadota; class Gammaproteobacteria; order Burkholderiales; family Burkholderiaceae; genus Paraburkholderia. The sequence continues at coordinate 218,993 of CAWCZW010000001.1, forward strand.
CCAAAAAAGCCCAACCCCCGCCGGGGCATATAATGCCGTACGAACCGCCGCCCCCGTCCCTCCAGAAAAAATGCCCGATCTGCTAGCCAATCTCAACCCCGAACAACACGCCGCCGTCACGCTCCCCAACGAGCCCGCGCTCATCCTCGCCGGCGCGGGCAGCGGCAAGACCCGCGTGCTGATCACGCGTATCGCGTGGCTTATCCAGCACGGCCTGGCGTCGCCGGCCACGATCCTCGCGGTGACCTTCACCAACAAAGCCGCGCGCGAAATGATGTCGCGCCTGTCGGCGCTCTTGCCCATCGACACGCGCGGCATGTGGATCGGCACCTTCCACGGTCTGTGCAACCGCATGCTGCGCGCACATCATCGCGACGCCGGTCTGCCCGCCACCTTCCAGATTCTCGATACCGCCGACCAGCTCTCCGCGATCAAGCGTCTGATGAAGGGCCTCAACATCGACGACGAAAAGTACCCGGCGAAAAATCTCCAGTACTTCATCAACAATGCCAAAGAGCAGGGCCTGCGGCCGAAAGACGTCGACGCCACCGACAACTTCAACCGCAAATTCGTCGAACTCTACGAAGCCTACGACCAGCAGTGCCAGCGCGAAGGCGTCGTCGATTTCCCGGAACTGCTGCTGCGCTGTTTCGAACTGCTCGCGCACAATCCGCCGTTGCGCGCCCATTATCAGGCGCGCTTCCGGCACATCCTCGTCGACGAGTTTCAGGACACCAACAAGCTGCAATACGCGTGGCTGAAAATGCTCGCGGGTCAGACCAACTCGATCTTCGCAGTCGGCGACGACGACCAGTCGATCTACGCATTCCGCGGCGCGAACGTCGGCAACATGCGCGACTTCGAAACACGAGTTCAAGGTCCGTCATCTGATCAAGCTCGAGCAGAATTACCGCTCGCACGGCCATATTCTCGATGCGGCCAATCAGCTGATCGCGAACAATTCGCGGCGTCTCGGCAAGAATCTGCGCACCGACGCGGGCCACGGCGAACCGGTGCGAGTGTACGAATCCGCGACCGATTCGCAGGAAGCCGGCTGGATCGTCGAGGAAATCAAGGCGCTGATCAGCACCGGCACGTCGCGCAGCGAAATCGCGATCCTCTACCGCAGCAACGCGCAGTCGCGCACGATCGAGCACACGCTGGTCAACGCGGGCATCGCGTATCGCGTGTATGGCGGTTTGCGCTTTTTCGAGCGTCAGGAGGTCAAGCACGCGCTCGCCTATCTGCGTCTGATCGACAATCCGAACGACGACACCGCGTTCGCACGCGTCGTCAATTTCCCGACGCGCGGCATCGGCGCGCGCTCGATCGAACAACTCGCGGACGCGGCGCGTCTGTACAACTGTTCGATGGCCGCGGCGATTCCGTATGTCGCGGGCAAAGCGGGGTCGAGCCTCGCGAGCTTCGCAAACCTGGTCGGCAAGATGCGCGCGGAAACGCAGCAGATGAGCCTGCCGGAAACCGTCGAGTACGTGGTGCGCGCGAGCGGTCTCTCGGAGTTCTATCAGAACGAGCGCGAAGGCCAGGACCGGCTGGAAAACTTGCAGGAACTGGTCAACGCGGCGGCGGCTTTCGTCAGCGAAGAAGGCTACGGGATGGACACGCCGGCGCGGTCCATTCCACTGCGTCCGGGCGCGAGCGCCGCACCCGAACTGGCCGTCGCCACCGATGATCCGAATACCGTCGTGCTCGATGCACCGGGCGTCGCCGACCCGGCGCAAAACCCGGACACGATGACGCCGCTCGCCGGTTTCCTGTCGCACGCGTCGCTCGAAGCGGGCGACAACGAGGCGCAAGCGGGCCAGGAAGCCGTGCAACTGATGACCGTGCACGCGGCGAAGGGTCTCGAATTCACGGCGGTGTTCATCACCGGTCTCGAAGAGGGGCTGTTCCCGCACGAGAACAGCGCGATGGAGGCGGACGGGCTGGAGGAAGAGCGTCGTCTGATGTACGTGGCGATCACGCGGGCGAAAGAGCGGCTGTATCTGTCGTTCGCGCAAAGCCGCATGCTGCATGGTCAGACGCGTTACAACATCCGCTCGCGTTTCTTCGACGAGCTGCCGCAGGAAACGCTCAAGTGGCTCACGCCGAAGGTCGAGGCGGGCGCGCGCTGGGGTGGCCGGTCGGATAACGCGGGTTACGGGCGCGACTGGTTTGCGCGGCCGGGTTATACAGGACCGGCGTCGTCGACGCCCGCGCAGTTGCCCGCTTTCGCCAATGAGCAGCGCGCGGCGGAAACGGGTTTCCGGGTCGGCCAGCAGGTGTTTCATACCAAGTTCGGCGAAGGCACGATTACGGCGCTCGAAGGTGGCGGGACAGACGCGAAGGCACAGGTCAAATTCAAACGGCACGGCGAGAAATGGCTGGCGCTCGCGGTCGCCAAATTGCAGGCGGTCGAGTGAGCGCGCGCGGCGAGGGGGCGGACGGTATGGATGGCGTTGATGCGGGTTCGGGCAGCGCTGTTCCGGCAGGCTTGAACAAGGTTGACGCTGGCGCGGCTGGCGTCGGCAAAGTCGGTTCGGGCGTCCGTAGCCCCGCCGGATCAGGCGCGGCTAGCCACGCCGCCAGTGGCGTTGCCGCGACCGCAGCCGCGAGTAACGCTAACACCGCGTCGCCGGAGACCCACGCACTCCGCGACGGCACACCTGTCGCGCGTCGTCCGTTGGGGATTCTGGCAGCCTTGCCGCAAGAACTCGGTGACCTGATCGACGCCATGCGCGCCGAATCCGGCGTGCGCACCATCACGCACGGGCGGCGCGACTATCACCTCGGCACCGTCCACGGCACGCCGTGCGTCGTGACGTTGGCGCGCGTCGGCAAGGTCGCGGCGGCAGCGACGGTCAGCGCGCTGATCCATGCATTCGACGTCGAAGCCGTGGTATTTACCGGCGTCGCGGGCGGAGTGGGAGCGGACGTGCGAGTCGGCGATATCGTGGTCGCCGATACGCTGCTGCAGCACGATCTCGACGCGTCGCCGCTCTTTCCGCGCTTCGAAGTGCCTTTGCTGGGCATCTCGCGATTCGCCGCCGATGCAACGCTCGCCGACCGGCTCGCCGCCGCCTGCGAGCGTTTTGTCGCCGAAGAGGGTGCGGCGTCGGCAGCGCGCTTCGGCACGCGCGAGCCGCGGGTGCATCGCGGCTTGATTATCAGCGGCGATCAGTTCGTGGCCAGCGCCGTGGGCGTCAAGGCGTTGCGCGACGCGTTGCCGGATGCGCTCGCTGTCGAGATGGAGGGCGCGGCGATCGCGCAGGTTTGCCATGAATATGGCGTGCCGTGCGCGGTGGTACGCACGATCTCCGACACCGCCGACGATCACGCGACGCAATCGTTCGTATCGTTTCTGACGGAGATTGCCGGAGCGTATTCGAATGCGATCCTGACGCGCTTTCTTCGCGCGCGTGGATCGGTCTGAGAGTCTCGGTCTGACGAGTCTCGGTCTGAAAGTCAGCAATCTGGCGGGTGAAGCGCGTGGTGGTACGAGCAGATGAACGGACGCACGCGCTTCGGCCGAACCGGTCTTGTTCAGCCGGAGCTTGCGGGCGCACACCCGATCTCCATCAACCCGCCCCAACCCCGCCCAGCGCTTCCCGAACCTGCAGCAACGCGGCCGGATCTTCAATCGTCGGCAGATCGCCCGGATCGCGTCCTTCGGCGAGCGCCGCGATCGCACGGCGCAGCATCTTGCCCGAGCGCGTCTTCGGCAGCATCGACACCACCACCACGCGCGCCGGCCGCGCAATCGCGCCGAGCTGACGCTCGACCGTCGCCGTCAGTTCGGCCTCGAGCCGTGCGCGCTCGCTGACATCCGCGGAGATTTGCGCGCCGCGCAGCACCACGAAGGCCATCGCCACCTGACCCTTCAGCGCATCCGTCACGCCGACCACGGCCACTTCGGCGACGGCCGCGTGACTCGACAACGCTTCTTCGATTTCGCGCGTTCCCAGCCGATGGCCGGCGACGTTGATCACGTCATCCGTGCGGCCGAGAATCGTCACGTAGCCGTCCTCGTCCTGCACGCCCCAGTCGAAGGTCGAATAAACCTGCTGGTTCGGAATGCTCGACCAGTACGTGCTGACGAAGCGGCTGTCGTCGCCCCATACCGTCGACATGCAGCCGGGCGGCAACGGATAGTCCAGCGTCAGCACGCCCTTCTCGCCGGGCGCGCAGGGCTCGCCGGTCAACTCGTCGCGCAAGGTTAGATTGAAACCCGCGGACGGCACGCCCGGCGAGCCCAGCTTCGACGGCAACGCTTCGACGCCGCGCGGAATCGCCAGCATCGGCCAGCCGGTTTCGGTCTGCCAGTAGTTGTCGATCACGGGCTTGCCGAGCGCATCGGCGATCCATGCGGCAGTCGGTTCGTCGAGCGGCTCGCCGGCAAGAAACAGCGTGCGCAGGCTCGACAGATCAGACTTTTTCAGCAACGCGGGATCCTGCTTTTTCAGCACGCGCAACGCGGTCGGCGCGGTGAACATCAGATTGATCTTGTGCTGTTCGACGAGGCGCCACCAGATGCCGCCGTCCGGGCGGATTGGGGTGCCTTCGTACATCACCGTGGTCAGGCCGGCGATCAGCGGCGCGTAGACGATGTAGCTGTGGCCGACCACCCAGCCCACGTCCGACGCGGTGAACATCGTGTCGCCGGGCTTGCCCTCGAAAATATGTTCCATCGATGCCGCCAGCGCCACCGCATAGCCGCCCACGTCGCGCTGCACGCCCTTGGGCTTGCCGGTCGTGCCGGACGTGTACAGCACGTACGACGGCTCGTTCGATTCGAGCCATTCGCACGGCACATGCACGTCGAAGAACTGTTCGCGCAACGGCTCGTAGGCAACCAGGTATTGCGCATTCAGGCGCTCGGGCGCGAGTTGGCGGTCGATCAGCAGCACGTGCGGCGTCTTGTGCATCGCGCGCACGAGCGCTTCGTCGATTAGCGGCGTGTAGTCGATCACCTTGCCGCCGCGCGCGCCGGCGTCGGCGGTCACGATCAGAACGGGCTTCGCGTCGTCGATGCGGGCCGCGAGATTGGGCGCCGCGAAGCCACCGAACACCACCGAGTGAATCGCGCCGAGCCGCGCGCACGCGAGCATCGCAAACAGCGCCTCGGGGATCATCGGCAGATAGAGCAGCACGACGTCGCCGCGCTTGACGCCGAGCGAGCGCATCACCGCGGCCATCCGGTTGATTTCGCCGTATAGCTCGGCATACGTGTAGCGCCGCTCGATCCCGGTTTCCGTCGACACATAGACCAGCGCGTTCTGCTGCGCGCGTTCGGCGAGATGACGGTCCACCGCGTTATGGCACAGATTCGTCCGGCCGCCGACAAACCAGCGCGCGAACGGCGGATTCGAGCGGTCGAGCACGTCGTCGAACGGTGTATGCCAATGAATCCGCTGCGCCTGCTCGCGCCAGAAAGCCTCGGGGTTCTCGATCGAACGGCGGTGGAAGTCGCGATAGCTTGTCATCTGCGGCGATCCTTGTGCGGCGGGAGGAAACAGTCGGGTCAGGCAGTCATGTTGCCGGGTTGCGCGGCGCGAGAGCGGCGGCTATGTCCGCTCAAGCATAGAGCACGCCCGACGCGGCGGACAACGCGGGTTCACCATGAGCGCAACGCAAGCGGGTACGGCTGTCTGGGCCGGTGATAAAGACGCGTTCGGCTCGCAGCCCATGCATCCCGGCCAGCTTACTCCAGCGGCTGGGTTTGACGTTCGTACCTCGCATGCCGGCCGGCATGATCAGCCGACGTTCCAGTCAGCGCCCAGGCGCGGGCGCTCCCGCCAGGCATGGGTTCGGACGCACTCGCCGCCATCGCCGCAGGCGCCAAAAGAAAAAGGCGCCGCAGCGCCTTGTTCCCCAATGCAATTGACTGACGATCCGGTCACGCCTTCGCGCGCTTGCCCTCGATATCCGGCAGCAACACGGTCAGCACGCCGATCAGCGGCAGGAACGAGCAGACCTTGTAGACGAACGCGATGCTGGTGGCATCGGCCAACTGCCCGAGCACCGCTGCACCGACACCGCCCAGGCCGAACGCGAAGCCGAAGAACAGCCCCGCGACCATGCCGACTTTGCCGGGGATCAGTTCCTGCGCATACACGAGGATCGCCGAGAATGCCGACGCCAGCACGATGCCGATGATCACCGTCAGCACGCCGGTCCAGAACAGGTTCGCGTACGGCAGCAGCAGCGTGAACGGCGCCACGCCGAGAATCGACACCCAGATCACGTATTTGCGGCCGATCTTGTCGCCGATCGGACCGCCGATCACCGTGCCCGCCGCCACCGCCGCAAGGAACACGAACAGATGGACCTGCGCCGCCTGCACCGGCAGATGGAACTTGTCGATCAGATAGAACGTGAAATAGCTATTGATGCTCGCCAGGTAGAAATACTTCGAGAACACCAGCAGCACCAGCACGCTCATTGCGAACATGACCTTGCCGCGCGGCAGCGTGGCATGTCCGGCCTGATTGCGCGCCTTCTTCACCGAAGGATGACGCTTGTACCAGCGGCCGATCTGCGTCAGCACGACGATCGCGACGAGCGCCGCCACCGAGAACCACGCAATGCTGCGCTGGCCGTGCGGAATCACGATCAGCGCAGCGAGCAGCGGTCCGAGCGACGAACCCGCATTGCCGCCGACCTGGAACAGCGACTGCGCGAGCCCGTGGCGTCCGCCCGACGCCATCCGCGCGACCCGCGACGATTCCGGATGGAACACCGACGAGCCGCAGCCGACCAGCGCCGCCGCGATCAGCAGTACGCCGAAACTGGACGCAACCGACATCAGCAGCAGACCCGAGAGCGTGAAACCCATGCCGACGGGCAGCGAATAGGGCTTTGGATGCTTGTCGGTATAAATGCCGATCAACGGTTGCAGCAGAGATGCCGTGATCTGGTAGGTCAGCGTGATCAGGCCGATCTGGCCGAACGACAACGAAAAGTTGTCCTTCAGCATCGGGTAGATGGCCAGGATCAGCGACTGGATCATGTCGTTGAGCAGATGCGAAAAGCTGATCGCACCGAGCACGGAATAGACCGTGCGCTGGACCTTTGCCGCCGGTTGCGCGGCCCCGGACGCCGGGTTGGAAGTGCCGCTTCCGGCCGATGCGCCAGCGAGGGCGCTTTTTTCGAGACTCGTTTCCATACGCTTGATGAAAGAGATTGAATGTGGCAAATGCTGGATGGCGATGCTGGCCGGCGACGACGTGTCTGCTGGTCTGGGATGCGCACGTCCGGTGCGGCATTTCGACGCGACTTTCGGCGTATTTCGTTATTTAGCGAAGTTTAATGTGGCTTGAGCGAATTGTAAGGACAAGTTTTGTCGCGAATCGGACATCGCGGAAAGGAGGGAGGACGAAGCCGAGCCTCCCGACGAACCAGGCCGACGCAATAGAAGGAGCGTTCAAAGTCGTCTGATAAATCCGGTTCGGGCGATTTTTGGCCGTGTATAAAACGTGTCGCGGACGCGAAGCTTACAAAGCAGCGCGTCAGGGACCGGGCGGCAAGCGGCCAGCGGACGTGAGCGGCATCGAAGATCGCAGACGTTCCCGGCATGGACCCGGACAGATAAGCGGTAATGCCGGAAGCGACCTTTCCGGCAGGTCTGAACATAGGCTAAGAGCGGGGACGGGGAAGATGAAAGCAGTTTCGCAAGGCAGCCAGCGTGGCGCGGGGTTCGGTGCGGGGTTTCATCCGCAGGCACAGACGCTTGACACGAGGCCGCGTACCGCGAGATTCAAGGGCATGTCGGTCAAGACCACACTGCGGCTCGCGTTTGCGGTTTTGCTCATCGGAACGTTGCTGATCGGCGTGTTTTCGCTTGCGCAGATCAGCCGGCTGAACGCGTCCGCGCAATCCATCTACGATCAGGGCCACATTGCCAGCCGCGCGGCCGAAGAAGCGCGCGGGCACATGCTGCGTGCAAGCCGTGCGCAGAAAATGCTGCTGACCGCGACCACGGCGAGGGAGCGCGACGAACTCGGGGCCGATATCGACCAGGCGCTTGCCGGACTGTCCGCACAACTGGGCACGCTGCAGCAATACGTCGACACCTCCGACGCCAAAGCGCTCGCACAGCAGAAGACGTTTGCCGCCGCGATCACGGCATGGAGCGGGCATCTGCGGGACTTCGTGACACTTGTCAAAGCGCAGCCGCTCGATCTCTCGCAGATGAACTGGCAGGTCGGCACGCAGGACATCTCGTTGCTGGTCGAAACCGGCAAGCTCGAAAAGCTCGTCGACGAACTCGTCGCGCAGCGGGGGACGGCGGCGAAGGCGACCATCGACGCGTCCGGTTTCATCTACCACTCGTCGTTTGTGATGATCGCGCTGATGACGGCCGGGCTGATTGCGCTCGCGTTCGGTATCAGCGAATGGGTGGTGCGGCGCCTCGCCGGTCAGCTGGGCGGCGAGCCGGCGTACGCGAAGGAAATCGCCAGCCGGATCGCCGCGGGGGATCTGTCGAATCAGATCGTGCTGGCGCGCAAGGATCGGTCGAGCATGCTGTACGCGCTGCACGACATGCAGAGCGGTCTGGCGACCACGGTCGCCGATATTGCATCGAGCGCGGACGCGATTGCGACCGCGTCGGGCGAGATTTCGATGGGCAATCTGGACCTGTCGCAGCGCACCGAGCAGCAGGCGATGGCGCTCGAACGCACCGCGAGCAGCATGGAGCAGTTGACCTCCACGGTCCGGCAGAACGCCGATAACGCGAAGCAGGCGCGCACGCTGGCCGACAACGCGTCGGAGATCGCGGAGAAGGGCGGCGCGGTGGTGAACCGCGTGGTCGCGACGATGAACGAGATCAATGAGAGCGCGCGCAGTATTGGCGACATCATCGGCGTGATCGAGGGGATTGCGTTTCAGACGAATATTCTGGCGCTGAACGCGGCGGTCGAAGCTGCCCGCGCGGGCGAGGAGGGCCGTGGCTTTTCGGTGGTCGCCGCCGAGGTGCGCAATCTGGCTCAACGCAGTGCCGCGGCTGCGAAGGAGATCAAAGGCCTGATCGATACGTCGGTTGAACGGGTGAGCAACGGTTCGACGCTCGCGCAGGACGCGGGGCAGACGATGGATGAAATCGTGAAGGCGGTTAAGCGCGTGACCGACATCATGGGGGAGATTTCCGCGGCTTCTTCCGAGCAGAGCGCAGGGATTGAGGAGATCAACCTGGCGGTGACGCAGATGGATTCGGGGACGCAGCAGAATGCGGCTTTGGTCGAGCAGGCGACGGCTGCGGCGCGGTCGCTGGACGATCAGGCTAAGGGGTTGAAGGTTGTGGTGGGGAAGTTTCGGGTTTAGGTTTTGGGGGCGCTTTTTGCCTGGGAGGCGCCTTTGGGGGTATTCCTGTGGCGTTGGCCTTTTCTTGTGATCGCGGTGGTCTATTAGCGTTGCCCCTGTGCCGGGCCCTCCCCGCACACTCCACCCTGGTGACAAGGCCGTCATACCTCCCGCCTCGCACTACGTGCTCGCCGGATGGGTTGTTCCCCCGCGTGTGCGTAGCGCCGCCATCGGTTCTGCCTCGTGACGCGCGAATACTCCACTGAGTTGAAGCACAAAGGTGCGCACGCCGCGCGTCGAGAACGCGCAGTGCGTACAAACCACATTTCAATTGGATAGCTGTGCCCTCAGAACGAGGGTGCGCGGGAGCAGCGGACAAGCATGAGCGCGGGGTGAAGGAACCACCGCGACGGCGCGCGAAGCGCCGCCGGAAGAATGACTGCCTTGTCACTGAGGCGGAATGTGCGGGAGCACTGATTCCAGATGCACCACTGCCCCATCCAAGCCAGGGGACCCGCTTCATGGTTAGCGGTGTGAGCCCGCTTTCTTTGCTTACTTTCTTTGCGGCGGCAAAGAAAGTGAGTGCCGCCCCGCACAGGGGCAACGCTAATAGACCACCGTGAACTCAAGGAAAGGCCAACACCCAGAGAACAACGGCAACGATAATAGACCGACAAGAAAACAAGGAAAGGCCAACACCCCACGACACAGCAAAAGAGCGCAAGGCGCAAGGCACGAGGCCCAAAACCCAAAACCCAAAACCTTTAACCCGGCGTAACAACAACCGTACAAGTAATCCCAGCCGCCAGCACAACCCCCTCCGGCACCGCATCGATCTTCACCCGCACCGGCACGCGCTGCGCCAACCTGACCCAGTTAAAAGTCGGATTCACATCCGCGAGCAACTCCCGGCTCTCGCGGATTATCGCGATCATAAATCCCGCGCGAAATACTCTCGACATGCCCCTGCAACGTACCGCCGCTCATCAACCGGACTTCGGCCTTGTCGCCGACCCGCACATGCGGCAACTTGGTTTCCTCGAAGTACCCATAGACCCAGAACGAATGACTATCGACAATCGCGAGCTTCGCGGAACCCGCCGTCGCATAGTCGCCCCGAAACACGCTCAGGTTGGTCACATAGCCATCGACCGGCGACACCACCCGCGTGCGTTCCAGATTCAGCTTCGCGGCATCGAGCGCGGCCAGCGCCTGCTGATAGGAAGCCTCGGCAGCCGAAGCCGTATGCGTCGCATTCTCGCGGCTCTCCTTCGACACCACCAGCGCATCCATATCGGCACGCCGCTGCGCATCGTCGCGCTTCATCTGCAACTCGGCCTTGCGGGCGGCCACGGCCGCCTGCGCCTGCTCGACCGCGATCTGGTAATGCGACGGATCGATCTGCATCAGCAGATCGCCTTTCTTCACCAGCTGGTTGTCCTTCACCGGCAGATCGACCACCGCGCCCGACACATCCGGCGCCACGTTGACGATCTCGGCGCGCACGCGCCCGTCGCGGGTCCACGGTTCATCCATGTAATGAACCCACAGCACGCGCCCAAGCAGGATGGCGACGACAAAAATAATGGCTGTCGCGATGAAGCCAACAAGATTTCGGATGGTCATGTTTCGACTCTGATCAACGATAAACGGCGAGACCCAGCACGCCGCACACACACACGAGCAAGCTGGCCCGGAACAAGGACGGATGCCACACCACGCGATACAGGCCCGTATAGGCAATCACGCGATCCAACACCCAGGTAAGCGCGGCGCCCGCGATGAACAGCAGCACGATGGCCGGCACGTAGGCGTCGAAAACGGCGATATCACGCGGCATGAAGAACTCCTTCTGACGCACTGGCCGGTCCGCTCATCAAAGGTCCAAGCGGCGACTGCGGATCGAGCAGCGCGGTACGAATGAAATGCAGTTGACTCAAAATGCGTTGCAACTGATGCCGCTCCTCGCGCGGCGGCGTGAAGGTGGCCAGCATCTGCTGGAGCGCGGCGATCGCGTCGGCAGTCGCGGCAAGCGCGCGGTCAAAACGCTCCTCGCGCGGCTGCTCGAACAGCGCGCTCAACGCATCGCGCATGGTCCGCAGCGCCACGCGCCACGGCATCGACTTCGCGTAGCGGGCGTCCGCCGGCAGCGCGGCGACTTCGCGGCGCAAGTCGATCACCGCATTGCCCACTTCGAGCACCGAGAACAGCCAGCGCAACGTGTCGCGTTTGAGTTCGGGCTCGCTCGGCGCGAGCGCGTTGATCTGCGACATCAGATCGCGCGCGCCGCTCTCGAAGCGCGAACGCACCCGGCGCAGGCCCGCGCGGCTCGCCAGCACCACCTGACGGCGCAGGTCGATCAGCAGACGATTGCGCAGCCACGGCGTGGACGGCGGCAACAACACCGCGAACGCAATCGACGACACCAGCATCGACAGCACCAGCGCCATCGCGTCGTTCATGAACGAGGTCGGGTCGTAATGGATCACGTTGTCCGGACCGGCGAGGAAGCAGAAGAAGATGCAATAGCCGATGCCGTAGCCGGCGAGCGCGGGCCGCGTGGTCATGAACACGCCGAGCAGCAGGAACGGCGTGAGCGCCGCGCACAGCATCGGAAAGCCGTCGATGTGCGGAAACACGCCGAACACCACGATCATCCCCATCAGCGTCGCGGCCAGCGTGCCGCCGGCCATCTGGAACGCCGTGCGCTTCGGATTCGGCGACGACGACGCCAGCGCGCACACCGCGGCGGCATTCAGCGTCAGCGTCGAGCCGCTCGGCCACGCGGTCGCGATCCAGAACGCGCCGAGCACCATCATCACGATGGCAGCCCGCACGCCCGCCACGCCCGCGGCGATCGCGTTGGTCTTCGGTTCGTAGCGCTCGATCCAGCGCTCGCGCTCGTGCGTATCGACGGCAAGCGACGCGTAAGTGGCCGCGTACGCATGCAGATCGTCGATGAAGCGGTACAGCAGCTCGGCGGCGGTGTCGAAGTCGAGCAGCAGCGCGTCGGGCTGCGTTTCCAGTTCGGCGCGCGTTGCCCGCACGCGGCCCGGCAGCGCGGCTTTGTACGCGTCGAGTTGCGCGGCGGCTTGGGCCGCATCGGCGGCACTCAGCACCGGTTCGCCGGATTTCGCGAGCAGCGGGGCGATTTCCTTGAAATACGGTTCGAGCGCGTCGATCGCCACCGCCGCCGCGTCCGTGCTAGTCGTGCGCAGCCGGTTCATCAACTGATGCAGCGCGTGAAAGCGCGTCGACGCGGTCATGAACTCGCTGTTCAGACGCGCGAGACGGCCGCCGCGCATCCGCGAATCGGGGCCTTCGAACACGGCGACGCTGCGTGCCGCCTCGAAACCGACGATATCGGCGACGAAGCGCGCGTTGGTCGCCTCGATCTGCGCGCGGTCGTTACGCCCGGCCAGCGACGCGCGACACATACTCGACGAACGCCGAGAAGCGCGCGCGCACGGTGCTGCGCATCTGCAAGCCCGCGAATTGCGGAAACACGAGAGCGCTGACCGCGCCCGAACAGACGATGCCGAGCACCACTTCGGCCACTCGCGTGAGCGCGCTCAGAAACGCGCCGTCCGGATGCTGCGCGGCGGGAATGCCGATCAGCGCAGCCGTGTAGCCCGCCAGCACGAAACCGTACGAGCGGAAGTTGCGGTTGCGCGCGGCGCCTGCCGTGCAGATGCCGACCCAGATCGCGGTCGAGATGATGAACAGTTCCGGCGTCTGCGCGAACAGGCCGATCAGCGCGAGCATCACGACGAGGCCGACGAGCGTGCCGCAGATCCGGTAGAAGCTCTTCGCGAACACCATGCCGCTTTGCGGTTGCATCACGATGAACACGGTGGTCATCGCGGTGCGCGGCTGCGGCAGGTCGAGCTTCATCGCGATGCCGAGCGCGAGAAAGCACGCGGCGAGCGCCTTGAACAGATAGACCCACGTGAGGCCGTCGGTGCGGGCCCAGTCGGCGGCGGCTGCGTACAGCGAGCCGGGCGACTTCGGGCGCGCGACGGAGGAGGGGGAGGCTGACATGGTCGGCTTCCTTACTCAGCCGCAGGCGCGTTGGCGGCAGCGCGCGGCTGGGCTGCCGCGGTGTCGATGCCTGCGCTGCCTGCCGCGTCGACGGCTCCGGATGCGGCGTCGGTCTTCGAGGTACCTGCGCCGATACGGCTCGTGGTTTTAGCGCCGGTTGCAGCGCTCGCGGGCGTGGAACCGGCGGCGCTGCCGGCTGACGCCGTTTGCGGCTTGGCCCGCGCATTGCCGGATGTCGCGGGCGACGACTCAGAGGCCGCGCTCGCCGCGCGGCGGCGCCGCGTTGCTCTTGCCTTTGCCATGCGCCGGCAGCGTCTCGCTGTCCTTCGGACCGTTGGCCGGGTCATCCAGCCCGCCGCCCAACGCCGTCACCAGCGATGCATGCGCGCCCAGCCGCTCGGCCTGAATCTTCGCGACGCCTTCCTGCGCGCGCAGCAACTGGTTCTGCGCGATCAGGACGTTCAGATAGTCGGTGAGACCGCGCCGATACCCTTCGCGCGACAACTCGTAATTCCGCGCGGGCCGCGGCGACCGAGCGATCGGCGTCGTCGGCCTGAGTCGCGAGCGAGCGGATGCGGATCACCTGATCGGAGATATCCTTCAGCGCGCCGACGATCGACTGGTTATAGCGCTCCACCGCCTCGTCATAGCCGGCCGATGCTGCGCCGAGTTGCGAGCGCAGGCGTCCGCCGTCGAGAATCGGCAACGACAGCGCCGGACCCGCGCTCCAGCTATGCGACGGATTCTTCAGGAACTGGAACAGCGGCCCCATCGCCGCATAACCGCCGATCGACGCCAGCAGGTTGATGTCCGGATAGAAATCGGCCTTCGCGACGTCGATGCCGCGCGCCTGCGCGGCGACTGTCCAGCGCGCCGCAACCACGTCCGGCCGATGGCCGATCAGGTCGGCGGGCAACGCGCTCGGCAAACCTGGCGACGCGGCCAGCGACAGCGTCGGGCGCTGGATCGAATCGCCCGCGCCCGGACCCTTGCCGGCCAGCGCGGCCAGCTGGTTACGGCCAAGCGCGATCTTTTCTTCGATTGCGTCGATCTGACGCTCGTACTCGGGCATTGGCGTTTCGGCCTGGCTCACTTCGAGTTGGGTGCCGATGCCGCCTTTCAGACGCCGGTTCGCGAGATCGACGATCTGCTGCTGTTGCGCGAGCGTGGCCTTGGCGATGTCGAGCAGCGCGTAGTTCATCGACATCTCGATGTACGTACGCACCACATTGCCTTCGAGTTCGAGCTGGGCGGCGCGGGCGTCGGCGGCGCTGGCATGCGCGGCGTCGAGCGCGCGCTCGGCGGCGTTTTTGTCCTTGCCCCAGAGATCGAGGTTATAGGACAGGCCCAGCGTGCCGGTGTTGTTCCACGACTGCTCGCCCGCGAGCGCGCCGGGGCCGTAGTACAGATTGTCGGCCCATTTCTGCCGCTGGATCGACAGACTGCCGTTGACTTGCGGCGACAAGGCCGAGCGGGCCACACCCGCCATCGACATGGCTTCGCGCACGCGCGCCTGGGCGGCGGCGAGACTGGGGCTGCCGGCCTGAGCGTCGGCGATCCACTGATCGAGTTGCGGATCGTTATAGGCGCGCCACCAGTCGGTGGCCGGCCACTGGGCGTCCTGGTCGGCCGCGCGGATGGCCTTGCCTGCGTCGAGCGACGAGGGCTCGATGCCGTGTTCTTGCGGCGCGATGCCTCCGGTACTTGCACAGCCGGCGATTGTTAATAGGATCGTAAGAACCGCTGCTGCGGCGATCCCTTTCGGTACCGGAGACTGCACGATTTCCTCCAAAATTGACTATAGATGCTAGTGCGTCATTATATTTTTTGATTGATTGGGGAATAACTGGTAAAGATGCAAGGCATTTTTACAGTTTGTGAGACAATTGCCTTTGCGAATCGTGTAACAATCGCTACCGTTCGATGGCAGCGTCGCTGGATTGGGGCGAAGTGGGCGTTAAAGCGCTGATTTCGGGTCGGCGGCGGCGCGTTGTATGGGGTGGGAGTGGGCGCGGGGCGCAGTAAACTTTGCCGACAGCTTTGCATGGGGCGGGAGTAGGCGCTAATGCGCTGACTCGCGCCGACGGCTTTGCATGGGGCGGAGTAAGCGCTAAAGCGCTAACTCAGTCGACAGCTTGCATGGGGCAGGAGTAAGCGCTAAAGCGCTAACTCCCGCCGACAGCTTTGCATGGGGCAGGAGTAAGCGCTAAAGCGCTAACTCCCGCCGACAGCTCTGCATGGGGCAGGAGTAAGCGCTAAAGCGCTAACTCCCGCCGACAAAGGAATTGGTATGGATACGCTTCAAAACATGCGCGTATTTGTCCGCGTCGTCGAAGCGGGCAGCTTCACGGGTGCCGCGCAGCACCTGAATACGACCACGGCATACGCGTCGCGCGCGGTCTCCGATCTGGAAGCGCATTTGCGCACGCGTCTATTGAACCGCACGACACGCCGCATCGCGCTGACCGAAGCCGGCGAGCGCTATCTGCAGCGCTGCGAGCAGATCCTCGCCTATGTGGATCAGGCAGAAGCCGAGGCGAGCGACGCCCACGCGCGTCCGTCCGGCAAACTCAAGGTTCACGCGATGACGAGCTTCGGCCAGCACTATGTCGTGCCGGCGGTGGGCCGCTACCAGGAGCGGTATCCGGAGGTGCACGTCGAGCTGACGCTCGCGCAGCGCATGCCCGATCTGCTCGACGAAGGTTTCGACGTCTCGCTGACGCTCGCCACCGGCCTGCCGGATTCGGGCCTCGTGTCGCAGCGGCTGGGCAGCGCGTTCAGCATTGTGTGCGCGTCGCCGGCTTATCTGGCGCGGCGCGGCGTGCCGCAAACCCCGGCGGATCTTGCGAGCCACACCTGCCTGCAAATGGTCACGCCGATTTTCCCGACCGACAAATGGGTCTTCGACGGTCCGAACGGCGAAGAAACCTTCGCGCTCGGACCGGCCACGTTCCAGGTGAACGTAGCCGAGGCGATGGCCGTGGCGGTGGGCAAGGGCATGGGCATCGGCCTGATTCCGATCTACTCCGCGATCAGCGGTTTGCGTAGCGGCGAGCTGGTATGGCTGCTGCCCGAATACACGTCGCAAGAGATGAATCTGTACGCGCTGTACCCGTCGCGACAGTATCTGGACGCGAAAATCCGCACGTGGGTCGAGTTTCTGCGCGACGAATTGCCGGCCACGCTTGCCGTGGATCAGGAAGAATTACGCAAATTCGCGCGTGTCTGAGTCGATTTCTGAACGCATATTTTCCCGAGGTTGACGCTTCAGGGTGTGGTGACGTGACAGTGTGTTACACAACTGCCGCGTCGCAACATTTCCTTACTTCTCGCGTAGGGTCGATTTGCTAATGTGTCGTTCATGCGCGGCCGCTTCGGCCGGACGCGCCCAGACCGCTGCCGTTCGGCACACCGCAACAACTGAAGGACGAGGGACACATGGATACGCATTTGATGATCGGCGTGGCTGTCATGTTTGGACTGATCGGAATCGCCGCATCGCGCGATTTGCTGCGCCGCCTGCGCGAGCAGCAGCCGCAACTGGTGCCGATCAAGGTCGAGCGTCCGGATTTGCAGGCTCAGCGGCGCAATCGTTGAGATAGAGGATTGTCAGTGCCGTCGCGCGCCTCGTTCTGCGCGCCGCGGTGTAGCAGAAGTTTCCGATCGAAGCCGACAATCGCGTTCAGGCCTTCTCAACGCAGCGCTTCAATCAATCCCGGCTCGTCGTTGAGCGCCCGGTCCACCTCGTGGCTCACCCTGTGCCAGCGAAAGCGGCGCGGCGGGCAAACAGGCGTCGCGTGCCAGTTGCTCGAGTTGGTCGAGCGGTAACGCCGGGTCGAGCCAGCGGCGCGCGGCATCCGCTGAAAATGCCAGCGGACGGCGGCCATGGACGTCGACCAGACCCGTATCGGCGCTCGCCGTCACGATCACCAGTCCCATCCCTTCTGTTTGCGGTTCTGTGCCGCGCACGCTCGACAACGCCGCCAGATACATCGGCGCATCGCTCTTCAGATGCACGTAGTAGGGCTGGCGTTGCGGCAGTTCGGGTGCATCTGGTCGCGGTCGCTCCCCATCAACGGGGCTTTCAGTGAGCGCGCTTTCCACGCGCCATTCAAACCAGCCATCCGCAGGAACCAGCACCCGGCCCGTTTTCCACAATTGCTCGAAGTAGCGCGCAGTCGGCGCGGCGTCGGCGCGCGCATTGATGGTTTGCGGCAGATGCTGCTCGCGCGCCCAGTCAGGGCAATATCCCCAGTGAATGGCGTGGAGGGTTTGATCCGGATAGATCGCCAGCGGATGCGTGCCCGGAGCCAGGTTGTAGCCGGGGCGGCGGTCGGCGGCATCGAAAAGCATCAGCGGATCGGCGAGACCGAGATGGTCGGCGTAAAGACGCGGATCGCGGTACTGGCTAATTCGACCACACATGCGCGACCTCCGTGGATGACCGACGACGCCAGCCTAATCCGCTCGCCCAAGTCGCGCTACCCAGATCGGCACCAGGCCGGCGCTAGATTTCGACGACCCTGTCCCACGCGAATAGCGGATTTTCCAGCAGCCCGGTGCGCCGGTCGAGATAGCCGCGCGGATTGCACACCACGCGCGTGCCGTTCACGGTGTAGTCGAACGGCGTATGCGTGTGACCGTGAATCCATAGCGCGACGGGCTCGCGCACCAACTCCGGCAAATGACTGACAAAACCCGCGGACACGCGGTCTTCCGCGTACCGTTCAGCCAGACTCAGCCGATGCGGCGCGTGATGCGTGACCACGATAGTCTTGCCGCCAAACGGTTTTGCCAGCTCGCCTTCGAGCCACGCGCGCGCCCGGCGGTGCAGCGCGAGCGAGTCGTCGGGCTCGAAGTCGCGCGTGGCGTCGTGGGTGTCGTGCGGCCAGTTCATCTGGATCAGCCCTTTGAAATCGAGCATGACCCGCCGCGATGCCGCGATCGATTCGGCCAGCGTCTGCGGGTCCGAACCGTACAGCGCGAAGTCGGTCCACAAGGTCGTGCCGAGCACGCGCCATTCGCCTCGCGGATCGACCAGCGCGGCGTTATTCAGCACATGAACGTTGTCGACCTGCGCCGCCGCGTCGTCGAGCGCCCGTTCGAGCGCGCCGAATTCGCCGTCGTAATACTCGTGATTGCCCGGCACGTAGACGACCGGCACCGCGCCGTCGAAGGTCTGAGCGGCCCAGCGCGGACCTGCCGCGTGATTGTGGATGTCGCCGGCCAGCACGATCAGATCGGCGTGCGCGTGCGGGACCAGCTCGGGTTCGTCGTTTTCCAGATGCAGATCGGACAGCACTCGAATCTTCACGTAGACGGCTCCTGCAACGGTCTCCGCGCGGGACAGCGGAGGCTCTTCAGATTCCTAGCGTAGCACCTTGCCAGGGTTCATCAGGTTCAGCGGATCCAGTGCGTGTTTGACGGCGCGCATCATTTGCACTTCGACGTCCTGCTTGTAATGCGCGGCCTCGTCGATTTTCAACTGACCCAGCCCGTGTTCGGCGCTGATGCTGCCGCGATGCGCATGCACGTTGTCGTACACGATCCTGTTGATCGGGCTCTGGTACTGCTTGAGGAACGCCTTCGCGTCGACGCCTTCGGGCGCCTGCACGTTGTAGTGCAGGTTGCCGTCACCGAGATGCCCGAACGTCACCATGCGCGCGCCGGGCGCCGCCTGCGCGACCGCTGCGTCGGTGGCCTCGATAAAGTGGCCGATCCGCGAGATCGGCACTGCGATATCGTGCTTGATATTCAGACCTTCCTCGGCCTGTGCGAGCGGAATATGCTCGCGCAGATTCCAGAACGCCCGCGACTGCGTGAGGTTTTCCGCGACCACGGCGTCTTCCACGAGTCCTTTTTCGAGCGCCGTTTCCATCAGACGCTCGAACAGCGCGCGCGCGTGCTCCTCGCTTTCGCTATCTGACAATTCGAGCAGCACGACTTGCGCATGCGTCTCGGCGAACGGATAGCGCATCTGCTCGAAATGCCGGCCGACCAGCCGCAGACAGAAGTCCGACATCAGCTCGAAGCCCGTCAGGAGCGGTCCGGCGACGCTTTGCGTGAGCGACAGAAAATCGAGCGCCGCGTGTGGCGACGCCAGGGCGGCGAGCGCCGTCACGCGTGCGGCCGGCTGCGGATGCAGCTTGAGCACGGCGGCGGTGATGATGCCGAGCGTGCCTTCCGCGCCGATGAACAGGTCGCGCAGATCGTAGCCCGTGTTGTCCTTGCGCAGTCCGCGCAGGCCGTCCCACAACTCGCCTTGGGGCGTGACCACTTCGAGGCCGAGACATAGCTCACGCGTGTTGCCGTAGCGCAGCACACCGGTGCCGCCCGCGTTGGTGGCGAGATTGCCGCCGATCGTGCAGCTGCCTTCGGCGGCGAGGCTCAACGGAAACAGCCGCCCGGCATCCTCGGCGTGCCTTTGCACTTCGGCGAGGATCACGCCGGCTTCGACGGTGATCGTGTTGTTGTGCGGATCGATATCGCGCATCCGGTTCAGGCGGCGCAAGCTGATGACCGCCTGCGCCCCGCTCGCGTCGGGCGTGGCGCCACCGGCGAGACCCGTGTTGCCGCCTTGGGGCACCAGCGCGACGCGATGCTCGAGCGCGAGTTTGACGAGCGCCGCGACTTCAGCGGGCGTGCCGGGGCAGAGCACCGCACAGGCCGCGCCGGTGTAGCGGCGACGCCAGTCGGTGAGATACGGGGCGGTGTCGTGCGGGTCGGTCAGCACCTGGGCTGCGCCGATGGCGTCTCGGCAGGCGTCGAGGAAAGCGGTCTGGGTCATGATGATCGGTCAGCGGATAGGGGCGGCGGATTGGGCGAAATGATCAGGTGGGCTCGGCGCTGTCATCGGGCTTTATCTGGCATTCGGGTCGGGCGGCGCGCCGGTGTGCGGCTGGCGGGTGAGATGTTGTCTCAGTCGCCGTGGAGCTTGTTGCATGGGATACAGCGCGCGCTGTGGGATCTGCCGCAGCTTGCTGCGGATCCTGTCCTGCGCATCGTCCGGCCGCCTGAGAAACCGATTGCCCGGCGGATGGTGAAGCCGTTTGTGAAGCGGTCTGTGGAGCGGTCTGCGAAGCGGCTAGTGACATATTCTGTAAGTCGATGTCCGAAGCGCTCTGCTTCACGGCTCGCTTCGCCGCGCGCTTGAACGGCCCGACATAAGCCAGCGTGCAGACAAAAAAGGCCACCGCAAGCGCGGCCTGCAACCAGCCCAGACGCGCACTCAACCCCCGGTCGCTCCAACCGCGCACGACGCCCTCGGCGAAATACAGCAGGATCAGCATCGACGCCCATTGCAGCGTGTAGAGCCGGCGCCGCCAGACGCCTGGCAACGCGAGCAGCAGCGGGACCGCCTTGAGCACGAGCGCCGAGCCGCCGGGACGCAGCGGTGCGAGCCACCATTCCCACGCGACGGACAGAACGATCAGCACAAGCAACGCAGCGCTCGCGCCGAGCGCGGCAGCGGAGTTGGCCCGAACCGGCACGGCGGCTGCGCGCAGCGACGCTTTCATCGCGGAATTCGCATCCGTCGCGCCCGTCGATTCGGCGTCCGGACCGACGTCTGTTTCGGCGCTCACGGCCTTTCGCTCATGGACGCCGCCGTGCGGGCGACCCGTGCGCCGAGTGCGATGGCGAGGGTTTTTTCGTCAGCGGAGATGCCTTGGCCGGCCGTGCCCGCCCGCGCGAAGTGCGACGCCCCATATGGCGTGCCGCCGGTCTGCGTGGTGCTCAACGCGCTCTCCGTGTACGGGATGCCGACGATCAGCATGCCGTGATGCAGCAGCGGCAGCATCATTGAGAGCAGGGTGGATTCCTGCCCGCCGTGCAGACTGCCCGTGGAGGTGAACACGCAAGCCGGCTTGCCGGACAGCGCGCCGGAAAGCCATTGCGGCGTAGTGCCGTCGAGAAAGTATTTGAGCGATGCCGCCATGTTGCCGAAGCGGGTGGGCGAGCCGAGCGCGAGACCCGCGCATTCTTCCAGGTCGCGCAACTCGACGTAGGGCGGCCCTTCGGCCGGAATATCCGGCTGGCTCGCCTCGCAGACGGTGGAAACCGGCGGCACCGTGCGCACGCGCGCCTGCATGCCGGGGACGCTGTCGACGCCGTGTGCGATCGCCAGCGCAAGCTCGCGCGTGGCGCCGTGGCGGCTGTAATAGAGCACGAGAATGTCTTTCATAGGCCTCATCGGTGAACGGGTATTATAGGGGCTGGGTCCGCGCGAGAGGCCACTGCAAGCCATTCGTAGCCATTCGGCCAGGTCCTGGTCGGGGTCGTGAAACAGTCCTGAAACACCGGTTTAGAAAGCAAGGAGGTGGGTTTGTTGTCCAGGGTGCGTTTCGATCTTGACACGCTCAAACGGCTCGCGCAGTTTGCTGCGCAGCGTATTGGCGAAGACCGCATTCCGCAGGTGGCCGGCAGTCTCACGTTCACGGCAATGCTTGCGCTCGTGCCGCTCGCCACGGTTGCATTCGCGCTGTTCACCGCCTTCCCGATTTTCAGTTCGTTCCAGCAGTCGCTGCAGTTTTTTCTCGCCGACCATCTGATGCCGGAACAGCTGAACAGTCAGATTTTCAAGTATCTGAACCAGTTTGCGTCGAAGGCAAAAGGGCTGACCACGATCGGCATGATCCTGCTGTTTCTCACGGCGGTGATGACCATGATGACCGTCGAGTCCGCGTTCAATGTGATCTGGCGAGTGCGCAAGGCGCGGCCCATCGCACAGCGCATTCTCGTCTATTGGGCAATCATCACGTTGGGTCCTCTGTCTGATCGGCGTGAGCCTGTCGATTTCCTCGTACGTGTTCACGCAATCCATGACGTTTACGGCGGCCCAGCGCATGACGCCGGTCATCGAGTGGGCGCTGACAGGCGCGGCGCTTCCGCTTACCGCGGTCGCTTTCACGATTCTCTATGTGTACCTGCCGAACTGCCGGGTGGAGTGGCGTGACGCGGTGATTGGCGGCGTGACCGCAGCGATCGCGTTCGAGCTGGCCAAGCGCGGCTTCGGCTATTACGTGCGGCGCATTCCCACTTATACCGCGGTGTACGGTGCGTTCGCCGCCGTCCCGTTATTCCTGTTGTGGATGTATCTGTGCTGGTTCATCACGCTGGCGGGCGCGATGATCTCGTCGGCATTGCCGGCCATTCGCATCGGTCAGTTTCATCGGCCCACATTCGAGGGCAGCAATCTGTTCGACTCGCTCGAATTGCTCGCGCGACTCTCGGAAGCACGCGACGCGGGCAAGCCCGGCTACACGATGCCCGAGCTCGCGCGAATGCTTCGTCGCGATATGGGCACGACGGTGAACCTGTTGCAGAAGCTCGAGGAGATCGAATGGATCGCGCGTCTGGAGGAGAATGGCGCGCGTCCGCATTTTCTGCTGCTGGCGAATCCGGCGCAGATCACGGTTGAGCAGTTGTTCGACCTGTTCATCATCGATCGGGCAGAGCTTCAGTATCAGCTCGAACTGGAATCGACCCGGACGTGATAGCGGCATGCTTCTAGCCGCGCTCGATAACGACAAACTGAAAGTGACGCTGGCGGCGTTGCTGGCGGCGCGTGAGGCGACTCGCGCGGCGCGCGCTGGCGAGAGTGAACGCGCTGAAACGGCGATGCCACATCAAGCGGCTTGAAGCGGCTCAAAGCGATTTGCGATTTCGCGAAGCACGCAGCGGTTGTTTGGGCCGTTGCGGCCGGCAAAGCGGCGACACTACGCGCGCCTGCAGTACAGGCCGCACAACCACGAGCCCTGGCACAACTACAAAGAAATCCTGCCGACGCAAATGTCCTTGAACATCACCCAGTCGCCCATCAGGCTGTAAAACGGATGACGGAAGGTGGCCGGCCGGTTTTTCTCGAAGAAAAAATGGCCTACCCACGCAAAACCGTATCCGCAGATAACGGCCGCCGGCAGCCACAGCCAGTCACCGGTGGCGAGCGCCATCGCGAGACAGCCGATTACGCCGAGCGACCCGACGAAATGCAGCCGCCGCGACACCAGGTTGCGATGCTCGCTCAGATAGTACGGATAAAACTCCGCGAAACTTGCGAAGTGATCGGTATGTGCGGTTTGAGCCATGACGACCTCCGGGTGGACGCTTTTCGACCCTGTTGCCCGTCGCTCCCAGTTGCTTCAACACATGCCGAACGCCTGGCGCATCGGGTTGAAACAGAACGGACTTGAGCCATTGTGCGGCTATCGCGCCAGGTGCGCAACCTGGCCGTTCGGCCGATGGCGCGGCCCCTTTAACGTAGCTATCCTGACAACTCGCTGGCCCTTATCGCGCTTCCCCAGGCGGGCTGGAAGCGAAGCTGAACAGGGCGTCGAGCGTGGCGTCGGGTTGCTCGGTCATCAACGCGTGGCCTGCTTCGAGCGTGAGCGTGTCGACCGGAACGCCCGCCTTTGCGAGCGCGTCGGCGAGTGCTTTGGCGGCGCGTGGCGGAGTCATCGCGTCGCGCCTTCCGACGATCAGCCGCGTGGCGCAGCGCACCTGAGCGGCGCGGGCGAGGCCGTCCGCGTAGGTGTTGCAGGCGGTGAAGTCGGTGTGGAACAAGTGCGGTTCGCCGCGTGCCGACACCCGTTCCATCAGGCGCTGGTTCATGCCGTGCAGCCAGAAGCCGGGACCGGGAGAGGACGGTTTGGCGGCGAGCGTCGAATGCGACCATTGGTTGACCATGCCGATTGCCTCTGGCTCGCGATTCAGCGCGGCGTCGAGCAACGCGTCGGAAACGGTCATCGGCACCGCGGTGGCAAGTAGCGCGAGGTGCGTTACGCGCTGCGGATAGCGGCCGGCGAAGTCGAGCGCGATCAGCGAACCCATGCTGTGACCCGCGACGAACGCGCGCTCCACCCCGGCCGCGTCGAGCAGCGCGGCCAGCCAGTCGGCCATGGCGGTCACGCTGGTGAGCGCCGGGCCGTCGCTGCGGCAATGGCCTGGCAGGTCCACGGCGAGCACGCTGAAGCCGTGGTGCGCGAAATAGCGGCTTTGCAACGCCCATACGCTGTGATCGTGCTCGGCGCCGTGGATGAATACCGCCGTCGGCAGGCTTGCGTCGAAGGGTTTGCCGCCGGTGTAGGCGTACGCCGGTTTTTGTTGAACAGTGAAGATCATGCGGACTCCGGGCGGGGTTGGGGCGCAGTGCCAGGAGTGGCGGCGCTTGCCGATTTCTGCGCCGCCTTGAGCGCGCGCTTGAGGTCGTCGATCAGATCGTCCGGGTCTTCGAGGCCGATCGACAGGCGGATCGTGCCTTCGGCAATCCCTGCGGCGGCAAGAGCGGCCGCGTCCATCCGGAAGTGGGTCGTCGATGCGGGGTGAATCACGAGCGAGCGCGCATCGCCGACATTCGCCAGGTGCGAGAACAGCGACAACGCTTCGATGAAACTGCGCCCCGCGGCCCGGTCGCCGCGCAGGTTGAAGCTGAACACCGCGCCGGCGCCGCGCGGCAGCAGACGCTGCGCAAGTGCGTGGTCGGGATGCGTCGGCAATTCCGGGTAAGCAACGCTCTCGACGGCGGCGTGAGCGGCAAGAAATTCGACGACACGGCGCGTATTGGCGACGTGCCGCTCCATCCGCAACGGCAACGTCTCGATGCCTTGCAGCAGTTGCCATGCGGCCTGCGGATGCAGGCAGGCGCCGAAGTCGCGCAGACCCTCGCGGCGCGCGCGCAGCAGGAATGGCGCGACCGTGCTTTCCTCGGTGAACACCATGCCGTGAAAGCCGTCGTAGGGCTCGGTGAATTCGGGGAAGCGCCCGGACGCGTCGAAGTCGAACGTGCCGCCGTCCACCAGCACGCCGCCGATCGTCGTACCGTGGCCGCCGAGGAATTTGGTCGCCGAGTGATAAACGAAATCGGCGCCGTGCTCGAACGGTTTGAGCAGGTAGGGCGTCGTGAAGGTCGAGTCGACCAGCAGCGGCACGCGGTGCTCATGCGCGATCTGCGCGACGGCGGCGATGTCGAGCACGTCGAGCCCGGGATTGCCGAGCGTCTCGCCGAACAGCAGCCGCGTGTTGGGGCGCAGCGCGGCGCGCCATGCGTCGAGGTCGCCGGGTTTGACGAAGGTCGTTTCGATGCCGAAGCGCCGCAACGTGTAGTGCAGCAGGTTGTGCGAGCCGCCGTACAGCGCGCTGGAGGCGACGATATGCGAGCCCGCGCCCATCAGCGTCGCGATGGCCAGATGCAGCGCGGCCTGGCCGCTGGCCGTGCCGATCGCGCCCGCGCCGTTTTCGAGCGCGGCGACGCGTTCCTCGAACACGGCGACGGTCGGGTTCGAGATCCGCGAATAAACGTGGCCGGCGCGTTCCATATTGAAGAGCGCGGCGGCGTGGTCCGAATCGCGGAACGAGAACGAGGTGGTCTGGTAAATCGGCGTGGCGCGTGCGCCGGTGGCAGGGTCGGGAGCGGCGCCGGCATGCAGCGCAAGCGTGTCGAAACGGTTGGCGGACATCGTGGACGGCGGGGCCACGAGCGGCCTCGCGAAAGGTGAAAGTGGCGGCCATGCTATCACCGGCATCGGCTGCTTCAAGCGCGGTTTTCCCGAGGCGCGGGCGCGAAACAGTCCGGTTAGCGGCCCGCGAACGCCCGCTGCGCCTTGGTGGGCGGGCCGCTTTCCTTTTATGGGCCTTTCCGCTAGGATCGAAAAATCATTCATGCATTGCCAGCTAGCGGGTATCACGGAGACAGATCATGCGAGTCAGCGACATTCTTAAAGTCAAAGGCAACACCCTTTTCACGGTCACACCGGATACCACGCTGCACGAAGCCGTCAATGCGATGGCCGAGCACGATATCGGCTCGCTGGTGGTGATGGAGTACGGCGATCTGGTCGGCATGCTGACGTTCCGCGAAATCATTCTGACGCTCAGCAAGAACGGCGGCAGCGTCGGCACCTCCACGATCCGCAAGGTCATGGACGACCATCCGCTCACCTGCACGCCGGAAACCGACGTCAACGAAGTGCGCCGCATGATGCTCGAGCATCACGTGCGCTATCTGCCGGTGCTGGAAAGCCGCACGCTGATGGGCGTGATCTCGTTCTACGACGTCGCGAAGGCGGTGGTCGAAGAGCAGGGCTTTGAGAACCGCATGCTCAAGGCCTATATCCGCGACTGGCCGGAAGAGCAGCAGGAACAGCAGCCGGCGCGTTAATGTCGCGGTCATTTACCGTCGCGCTCGGGCCATGGCCATGAGCGCGAAAATGCAGCCAGGGCGCGC
The DNA here is from genome assembly GCA_963800185.1 of uncultured beta proteobacterium. Lineage (GTDB taxonomy): Bacteria > Pseudomonadota > Gammaproteobacteria > Burkholderiales > Burkholderiaceae > Paraburkholderia. Next base: position 245,553 of record CAWCZW010000001.1, read on the forward strand.
GCGAAAGCGTGCGCTTTTTTTGTGTCCGCTCGCCCGGCCGGTGCGTTTGAAAGCGCGGATGCCGGCGCGCGGCCTGGCGCGCGAGCAGGCTCTGATACGCCCAAGGTAAATCGCATCCGCCGTGGCGTCAGGCCAGGTGCTTTCACCGCTGCATCTGCATGGTTCTTCTGGCCTGATCTTCCCAACTTCATGAGCGATCGTCCGTTACCCGCCGCCCGCCGCGCCGCCCGCGCGCACGAGGCGCACGAATCCCAGTTCCGCCTGCTCGGTCAGCGCCGTTTCGCGCCGTTTTTCTGGACGCAGTTCCTCGGCGCGATGAACGACAACGTGTTCAAGATCGGCTTCACGTCGCTCGTCACGTATCAGGCGGCGCGCTTTTCCGGCGTCGATCCGGCCACCGCCGCGTTCCTGATCTCGGCGATTTTCATCCTGCCGTTCGTGCTGCTTTCGGCCACCTCCGGCCAGATCGCCGACAAGTACGACAAGGCGATGCTCACGCGCTTCGTCAAGACCTTCGAAATCGCGGTGATGCTGATCGGCGGCGCGGGTTTCTGGCTGCACAGCGCGCCGTTGCTGTATCTGTGCACGTTTCTGATGGGCGTCCATTCGACCGTGTTCGGGCCGGTCAAGTATTCGTATCTGCCGCAACATCTGTCGAAGTCGGAACTGGTCGGCGGCAACGGGCATGGTCGAGATGGGCACGTTCGTCGCGATTCTGATCGGCACGATCATCGGCGGCGCGGGCGGCGGGTCTGGTCGAGCACGGCGCGGTGGTGCTGGCCTGCGCGTGCGTCGCGATTGCGCTGATGGGGCGGCGTCGTGTCGAGCTTCGTGCCGGTCACGGCCGCGCCGCAGCCCGATCTGCGCATCAACTGGAATCCGTTCAGCGAGACGTGGCGCAACCTGAAGCTCGCGCGCGAAAACCGCACCGTGTTCCTGAGCCTGCTCGGCATTTCGTGGCTGTGGTTCATCGGCGCGACCTTTCTGTCGTCGTTCTTCAGTTTCGCGAAAAACGTGCTGTCGGCGAATCCGGACGTCGTGACCGTGCTGCTCGGCACGTTCTCGATCGGCATCGGCATCGGGTCGCTGCTGTGCGAAAAGCTCTCGAAGCGGCGCATCGAAATCGGTCTCGTGCCGCTCGGCTCGATCGGCATGAGCGTGTTCGCGATCGACCTGTTCTTCGCGAGCCACGCGTTGCCGCCGGCGGGCCATCTGCTGAGCGTCGGCGAATTTCTCGCGCGGCCTGCGCATTGGCGCGTGCTGGCCGATCTGTTCCTGCTCGCGATGTTCGGCGGCTTCTACAGCGTGCCGCTCTACGCGCTGATCCAGAGCCGCAGCCAGCCGAGCCACCGGGCGCGCATCATCGCCGCGAACAATATTCTGAATTCGCTGTTCATGATCGTTTCGTCGCTGATGGCGATCGGCGCTGACGCGCGGCGGGCTTCAGCATTCCGGCGATTTTCCTCGTCACCGCGCTGCTGAACATCGTCGTCGCGACGTACATCTATTCGCTGGTGCCGGAGTTTCTGCTGCGCTTTATCGCGTGGATGCTGGTGCACACGTTCTACCGGATCCGTCTCGTGCATGCCGAGCGGATTCCGGAAGAGGGCGCGGCGGTGCTGGTGTGCAACCACGTGAGTTTCGTGGATGCGATCGTCATCATGGCCGAGAGCCCGCGGCCGATCCGTTTCGTGATGGACCACCAGATCTTCAGGTCGCCGTTCGCGGGCTGGGTGTTCCGTCATGCGAAGGCGATTCCGATCGCCCCGGCGCATCAGGACGCCGCGCTGCTGGCGCAAGCTTACGAGCGCTGCGCGCAGGCGCTCGCCGAGGGCGAGCTGGTCTGCATTTTCCCGGAAGGCAAGCTCACGCGGACCGGCGAGATGAATCCGTTCCGCCACGGCGTGACGGAGATCATCAGGCGCACGCCGGCGCCGGTCATTCCGATGGCGCTGCGCGGCCTGTGGGGCAGCGTGTTTTCGCGCGCGAACGACGCGCGCTGGCCGCGGCCGATCCAGAAGGGCGTGATGAGCCGGCTGACGTCTCGCGGTGGGCGAGCCGATCGATCCGGCGCAGGCGACGCCGGAAAAACTGCAGGAGATCGTGACGGAGTTGCGCGGTGCGCGGAAGTGAGGCGCGGGGGCTGCCACTCAACCCCTGGCCAATCGGCCAAACCTACCGCGTGGCGCGGCCCGGACGCCCGGGGCTGGCATAATAGCGTTTTCCCCGCATTTCTTTGGACGACGCCCATGTCCGGCAACACGCTCGGTACGCTTTTCACTGTCACGACCTTCGGCGAATCGCACGGCCCCGCTATCGGCTGCGTGATCGACGGCTGCCCGCCGGGCATGGCGCTCAACGAAGCCGACATCCAGCTCGAACTCGACCGCCGCAAGCCCGGCACGTCGCGCCACGTCACGCAGCGTCAGGAAGACGACAAGGTCGAAATCCTGTCGGGCGTGTTCGAAGGCAAGACCACCGGCGCGCCGATCGCGCTGCTGATCCGCAACACCGACCAGCGCAGCAAGGACTACGGCAACATCGCCGACACGTTCCGCCCCGGCCACGCCGACTACACCTACTGGCAGAAATACGGCATCCGCGACTATCGCGGCGGCGGCCGTTCGTCGGCGCGCCTGACGGCGCCGACGGTCGCGGCAGGCGCGGTCGCGAAGAAGTGGCTGCGCGAGAAGTTCGGCACCGAGATTCGTGGCTACATGGCCGCGCTCGGCGAGATCGACGTGCCGTTCGTCGACTGGGCGCAGGTGCGCGAGAATCCGTTCTTCGTGCCGAACGCCGACATCGTGCCGCAGCTCGAGACGTATATGGACGCGCTGCGCAAAGACGGCGATTCGATCGGCGCGCGCATCAACGTGGTGGCGTCGCGGTGTGCCGGTCGGCCTGGGCGAGCCGCTGTTCGACCGTCTCGACGCGGACATCGCGCACGCGATGATGGGCATCAACGCGGTGAAGGGCGTCGAGATCGGCGCGGGTTTCGCGAGCGTCGCGCAACGCGGCTCGGTGCACGGCGACGAACTGACGCCGGAAGGCTTCGTCGGCAATCACGCGGGCGGCGTGCTCGGCGGTATTTCGACGCGGGCAGGACATCACGGTGTCGATCGCGATCAAGCCGACTTCGAGCATCCGCACGCCGCGCCGTTCGATCGACAAGGCCGGCAAGCCGGCTGTCGTCGAAACGTTCGGGCGGCATGACCCGTGCGTCGGCATTCGCGCCACGCCGATCGCCGAGGCGATGCTCGCGCTGGTGCTGATCGACCACGCGCTGCGCCATCGCGCGCAATGCGGCGATGTCGCCGTCAGCACGCCGAAGATCGCGGCCAGCGCGCCTTGATCGCCGTTATCTGACGATCTGCGTCTGAATACCACGCGCCTCGCGCAGCGTTGTTATGTTCAATCGTAATGACGATGGCGAGGCGTTAAGCCGCGAGGCGGCGTCGCGCGTGCGTGCGGCGTCGCCTTCGGTCAACCATTGCTGCAACAAGCCGCTCGCGACGACAGTGATCCCGCGCATCTGGCCGGCGCCTTCGGCGTGCCGACCTGTCTGACGGTCGATTAAATTTCTGTGTAGTTCTGAGGCAATGAGTCGACGCGACCCACCTGACACGACTCGATCGAGGTGTTTCGGCAGCCGCGAATCGGCGACTGGACGCCGGTTGTGGCGAAGGTGTGGGGGAATTGAAGCGCTGACGCGTGTTTAAGACCAGGCCTTCGCAACGCCGACATACAAGACGGCGCCGCGAAGTGAAGCAAAGCCTGCTTACATATTCGGATAGTTCGGACCGCCGCCGCCTTCCGGCGTCACCCACACGATGTTCTGCGTCGGGTCCTTGATATCGCAGGTCTTGCAATGCACGCAGTTCTGCGCATTGATCACGCAGGCGCTCGGTGTCGTCGTCGTTCTTCACGAATTCATACACCGCTGCCGGGCAATAGCGCGCTTCGGGACCCGCATAGGTCTGCCAGTTCACGTTCACCGGCACCGACGGATCTTTCAGCGTCAGGTGCGCCGGCTGATTCTCTTCGTGATTCGTGTTCGAAATGAACACCGAAGAGAGCCGGTCGAACGTCAGCTTGCCATCCGGCTTCGGATACGTAATCGGCTTGCATTGCGACGCCGGCTTCAGCATCTCGTGATCCGAATGCTGATGATGCAGCGTCCACGGCACATTGCCGCCCAGCAGCTTCTGCTCGATGCCGACCATCAGCGTGCCGAGGTACAGGCCCTTGCTCATCCACTGCTTGAAGTTGCGCGCGCGGTGCAACTCGGTGTGCAGCCACGACGTCTTGAACGCTCTCCGGGTAGGCCGTGAGTTCGTCGCTGTGCGGCCGGCCTGCACGGCGTCGAACGCAGCGTCGGCGGCCAGCATGCCGGTCTTGATCGCCGCATGCGAACCCTTGATCCGCGACGCGTTCAGGAAGCCCGCATCGTCGCCGACCAGCGCGCCGCCCGGGAACACCAGCTTCGGCAGCGACATCAGGCCGCCCGCGGTGATCGCGCGCGCGCCGTACGACACGCGCTTGCCGCCTTCGAGAAACGCGCGGATCGCCGGATGCGTCTTGTAGCGCTGGAATTCCTCGAACGGCGACAGATACGGATTCGAGTAACCCAGACCCGACCACGAAGCCCACCATCACCTGGTTGTTGTCCATGTGATAGAGGAACGAGCCGCCGTACGTGTCGTTCTCCAGCGGCCAGCCGGCCGTGTGCATCACCAGACCCGGCTTGTGCTTCGCCGGATCGATCTCCCACAGTTCCTTGATGCCGATACCGTAGACCTGCGGATCGGCGCCTTCGCGCAGCTTGAATTTATCGTTCAGTTGACGGCCGAGATGCCCGCGCGCGCCTTCGCAGAACAGCGTGTACTTCGCGTGCAGTTCCATGCCGAGCTGGAAGTTCTCGGTCGGCTCGCCGTCCTTGCCGATGCCGAGATTGCCGGTCGCGACGCCTTTGACCGAGCCGTCGTCGTTGTACAGGATTTCAGCGGCCGGAAAGCCCGGGAAAATCTCGACGCCCAGCGCCTCGGCCTGCTGACCCAGCCAGCGCGTCACATTGGCGAGGCTGAAATGACGTAGTTGCCGTGGTTCTTGAAGTTGTCCGGCAGCGCCCAGACCGGCACGCTCTTCGAGCCGGTTTCGGTCAGGAACAGGAACTTGTCTTCGGTCACGTCGACCGTCAGCGGCGCGCCTTTTTCCTTCCAGTCGGGGATCAGTTCGGTGATCGCGCGCGGGTCCATCACCGCGCCCGACAGGATATGCGCCCCGATCTCCGAGCCTTTTTCCAGCACGCACACGCCCAGCTCGACGCCTTTCTCCGCCGCCAGCTGCTTCAGGCGGATCGCCGCGGACAGGCCAGCCGGGCCGCCGCCGACGATCACGACGTCGTATTCCATCGACTCGCGTGGACCGTATTGCTCAATGAGACTTGCGGGGGTCATTGATGCTCCTCTTACCGTTAGAATGCTTTTTTCGGGATCGTATTGTGGGCGAACGACTCCCGCACTGCAACCAGATGAGCAAAGATTAGCACGATCGTTCTATTTTTGTGATACGGTATCGACCCGCATGGACAGTCTTACCGTACCTGTCAACCGCATCTGTCTTTACTACCGAACAAGGAACGACAATGGGCCGTTCGATCAATCTGGAAGGCAAGGTCGCGCTGATTACCGGCGCTTCGAGCGGGTTGGGCAAGCGCTTTGCGCAGGTGCTGTCGCAGGCGGGCGCCAAGGTCGTGCTGGCGAGCCGACGCACGGAGCGCCTGAAGGAATTGCGCGCCGAGATCGAGGCTTCGGGCGGCGCGGCGCACGTCGTTTCGCTCGATGTGACCGACTACCAGAGCATCAAGTCGGCGGTCGCCCATGCGGAAACCGAGGCCGGGCACGATCGACATTCTGGTGAACAATTCGGGCGTGTCGACCACGCAGAAGCTGTCGGAAGTCACGCCCGCGGACTTCGAATACGTGTTCGACACGAACACGCGCGGCGCGTTCTTCGTCGCGCAGGAAGTCGCCAAGCGCATGATCATGCGCGGTAACGGCGCGCAGAAGCCGTCGTACCGGATCATCAATATTGCGTCGATGGCGGGTTTGCGCGTGCTGCCGCAAATCGGCCTGTATTCGATGAGCAAGGCGGCCGTCATTCACATGACGAAGGCGATGGCGCTGGAGTGGGGCAAGCACGGCATCAACGTGAATGCGATCTGTCCGGGCTATATCGACACCGAGATCAACCATCATCACTGGTCGACCGAGCAGGGGCAGAAGCTGGTGTCGATGCTGCCGCGTCATCGCGTCGGCAAGCCGGACGATCTGGACGGGCTGTTGCTGCTGCTGGCCGCCGACGAATCGCAGTTCATCAACGGCTCGGTGATCGCCGCCGACGACGGTTTCGGGCTCGCCTGAGGCCGTCGTCCCGACACGGATTTGCCCAAACCCGAAGAAAGTGTTTTGCAGCGCCGGCCTTCTAAGGCGGCAGGGGCGGAGTTATGGTTTCAGCACCTTAAAGTAACGAGAAGAACGGAAGTACGATGAGCGATTTTCACGCAGTTTTCGAGATGTCGATGCCGATCCGCTGGGGCGACATGGACGCCTTCGGCCATGTGAACAACACGGTCTATTTCCGCTACATGGAGCAGGTGCGGATTTCGTGGTTCGAGCAACTGGGCATGGCCGGCAGCAACGCGGACGGGCAGGGGCCGGTGATCGTCAATGCATCGATGGAGTTTCTGAAGCAACTCCACTATCCCGGCGACGTGATCGGCCGGATGACGGTCGGCCACGCCCGGTCGCAGCAGTTTCGACACGGGCTTCGAACTGGTGCGCGCCGACGATCCGAACACGGTTTATGCACGCGGCGCCGCGCGCTGCGTGTGGATCGATTACGCGGCGGGCAAGTCGGTGCCGGTGCCCGATCGTGCTGCGCGAGACGATCGAGCGGGCGGCGCTGGTCAAAGCGGCCTGACCCGGCGCTCCAGTTTTCGCTGGGGTCCGCCTTCAGTTTCCCAGCAGCCGCTGCAACAACTCGGTCGCATTCCCCGTATCGTATTTGCGCATCAGCCGCGCACGGTAGACGTCGACCGTGCGCGGACTGATCTCCAGCACCCGGCCGATCTGCTTGCTGGTCTTGCCCGTCACCAGTTGCGCGGCGATTTCGCGTTCGCGCGGCGTCAATTCCACGGCGACGCGTCGCGTCGCGCTCAAATCCTCGAAAGTCCACACGCCCGCCGCGTGCGCGTCGGCGCGTTGCTGCGCGCGTCCGGTCACGTGACACCAGAACAATTCGCCGTTGGCGCGTTTCATGATGCGGTCGTCCGCGTAGCTGCCTTGCGCGGTCATGATGGGCGGAATCCGCGCGCCGATCCGCTCGAATTCGTCCGCCGACGGATACAGCACCTGAAACGACTGCCCGAGCAGCGCTTCGCGCGTGGTGCCGAAGATCGACGCCAGCTCGTCGTTGCAGTCTTCGATTTTGCGTTCGCGCGACAGCACGAGTCCGATCGGGGCGAGGTGAAACGCGGTTCGGTAATCCAGGGCAGGCATGGGTTGGCGGCAAGTACTTATGTAGTTTTGCGTATTGTGCCGTATGGCGCGCGCAGCGTACTCTTTCGGGCACATGACAACGCGGCGAAAGCGTCCGCGGCGGGCATTGGGCGCAGCCAGGGTAACCTGAGCGCACAGCCTGCCGGGGATGACTAGAATGACGTGTCGGGCCAGACTCGCAACAACGCCATAAGAGCCGTAACGATCCGGATTCGGGTTTCCATAAAGGAAGGGACATACTGATGAACAAGGTCTATCCAGGCGCCGCCGAGGCGCTGAAAGACATCGTCAAGGACGGCCAGACGTTTGCCGTCGGCGGCTTCGGGCTGTGCGGCATTCCCGAGGCGCTGATCGGCGCGCTGCGCGATTCGAACGTGCAGGGCATTACCTGCATCAGCAACAACGCGGGCGTCGACGGCTTCGGCCTCGGTTTGCTGCTCGAAACGCGCCAGGTCAAGAAGATGATTTCGTCGTACGTCGGCGAAAACAAGGAATTCGAGCGTCAGTATCTGGCCGGCGAACTCGAACTCGAATTCACGCCGCAAGGCACGCTCGCCGAGAAGCTGCGCGCGGGCGGCTCGGGCATTCCGGCGTTCTTCACCAATACCGGCTACGGCACGCTGATCGCCGAGGGCAAGGAAACCCGCCAGTTCGGCGAGAACCACTACGTGCTCGAACATTCGCTGACCGCCGACGTCGCGCTCGTGAAAGCGTGGAAGGCCGACAAGTCGGGCAACCTGATCTACCGCCGCACCGCGCGCAACTTCAACCCGATGTGCGCGATGGCCGGCAAGATCACGGTCGCGGAAGTCGAAGAGATCGTCGAAGTGGGCGAGCTCGATCCCGACGCGATCCACACGCCTGGCATCTTCGTGCAGCGCATCGTGCTGAATGCGCATCCGGAAAAACGCATCGAACAACGCGTCGTCCGCGCGAAAGGAGACTGATCATGGCATGGACTCGTGACGAAATGGCCGCGCGCGCGGCGAAGGAACTGCAGGACGGTTTTTACGTGAACCTCGGTATCGGCCTGCCGACATTGGTCGCCAATCACGTGCCGGCGGGCGTCGAAGTGTGGCTGCAGTCGGAAAACGGCCTGCTCGGCATCGGCCCGTCGCCGACCGAAGAGGAAGTGGATGCCGACCTGATCAACGCGGGCAAGCAGACGGTGACCACGCTGCCGGGTTCGTCGATTTTTTCGTCGGCGGATTCGTTCGCGATGATTCGCGGCGGCCACATCAACCTGGCGATTCTGGGCGCGATGCAGATCAGCAAGAAGGGCGATCTGGCGAACTGGATGATCCCCGGCAAGATGATCAAGGGCATGGGCGGCGCGATGGATCTGGTCGCGGGCGTCAAGCGCGTGGTCGTGCTGATGGAGCACGTCGCGAAGGGCGACCAGCACAAGATTCTCGACGAATGCACGCTGCCGCTGACGGGCGTGGGCGTGGTCGATCAGATCATTACCGACCTCGGCGTGATCGAGGTGACGGAAGACGGTCTGAAGCTGACCGAACTGGCGCCGGGCGTGACGGTCGAGGAAATCAAGGCAAAGACTGGCGCGCCGCTCGATGTGAGCGCGGTGAGCTGAAGCAGCTTGGCTTGAAGCCGCCGCGGCTTGGTTTAGCAGGCGGCGGACGGCGAAGCTGGTTTGTGAAGCGGGCGAGGCGCGAGTCTCGCCCGCTTTGCTTTTTGCGGCGGCTTTTTCCTCGGCAATTCTGAGGTCGTCCTAGGCCGTTCGGCCGATCCTTGCCGTGCGGCAAAGCGGTTTACAATCGTTTGAAGATTGAGTGCCTGTATCCTGATCCCGTGCTCGATCCCGGCCGTGCCGGGGCCAATTCCGCAGCGCTTTTGCAAGGAACCCAGATGACCGCAACGACATCCGCTTCCAACACCGGGCGGCACGCGCCGCGCCAGCGTTACGTGCAGTGCGCGAGCGGCGCCGGCCTGCATCGCGTCGCCTACACCGAATGGGGCGACCCGGACAATCCGCGCGTGCTTCTGTGCGTGCACGGATTGACCCGCTCGGGGCGCGATTTCGACCGTCTGGCGGAGGAATTCGCCGGCACATATCGCGTGGTCTGTCCGGATGTCGTGGGGCGGGGCTTGTCATCGTGGCTCGCGAACCCCAACTTCTATAGCGTGCCGCAATACGTCGCCGACATGGTCACGCTGATCGCGCGGCTGAACGTCGAAACGGTCGACTGGTTCGGCACCTCGATGGGCGGCCTGATCGGCATGGCGCTCGCCGGCCTGCCGGATACGCCGATTCGCAAGCTGCTGCTGAACGACGTCGGCCCGCATCTGGAACCGGCGGCCGTGCAACGCATCGGCGATTACCTCGGCAAGCCCGTGCAGTTCGAAACGCTGCAGCAGGGCATCGACTACGCTGCGTTGCTCGCGCAGACGTTCGGCCCGCTCACGCCGGACGAATGGCGTGAGATCAACACGCCGCTGCTGCATGAACAGGACGGCGCATGGCGGTTGCGCTACGACCCGCGTATCGCGCAGCCTTTTACCGCGATTACCGAGGAAGCCGCGAAACTCGGCGAGGCCGCGCTGTGGCATTCGCTAGCGTCGTTCCAGGGACCGGTGCTGGTGGTGCGCGGCGAACAATCCGATCTGCTCTCGCGTGAAACGGTCGACGAAAATGGTCGAAGCGGGCAAGGCTGTTTCGAGCGTGGAAATCGCCGGCGTCGGGCACGCGCCGGCGTTTCTCGTCGGCCGATCAGATCGACATCGCGCGGCAGTTCTTTATCGGTCAGACGCGCTGACGCGTCATAATATGCGGTTTCGCGCGGCGTCCATGCGTGGCGCCATGCGAAATGCATCTCCGATCAATTTTCAACCAACTTCAGGATTCTTCATGGCAGTCATTCGTCATCACGTCGGCAAGCGCCTCTCGGAAATCGCCGTGCACAACGGCACCGTGTACCTCGCGGGCCAGATCGCCGAAGACACGGATCAGGACATCACGGGTCAGACGCGCGAAGTGCTCGGCCATATCGACCGTCTGCTGGCGAAGTGGACAGCGACAAGGCGCATCTGTTGTCGGTGCAGATCTACATCTCGGACATGGCGCATTTCGCCGGCATGAACGCCGTGTGGGACGAGTGGGTCGCGCAAGGCAACACGCCGCCGCGCGCTACCGTCGAGGCGAAGCTCGCGAACCCGAAGTGCCTCGTCGAAATCGTCGTGGTCGCGGCGCAGCGCGCTAAGCTGCGCACCCGTCGTTGTTGTTGAAACCCGTTGATTCGTCTGGCCCGGTGGGCCGTCGCACCATGAATACCGAAATCGTTACGAGCACGCCTGACCCCATCCCTTCCTTCGACGAAGCGATGGCGTTCGTGCGCGAGCATGCGGGCGAGGTGCGGCTGTCATCGGGCGAATTGCTGGCGGATCACGCGGCGGGTACGGCGTCGATCATGCGCACGCTCAACGTCGATCCGCCTGCGGTGCTGGCGGCGGCGCTGTTCGCGCTGACGCCGCATCTGCAGGACCCGGAGCGCGTGATCGCCGACAACTTCGGCGAAGAAGTCGCGCAACTGGTCGGCGACGTGCGCAAGTTGCTGCGTCTCGGCACAGTCAGCTTGCGCGCCGCGCAGAACGCGATGCCTGAAGCCGGGCGCGATGCGCAGGCCGCGCGCCGCGCGCAGGTCGAGGCGCTGCGCAAGATGTTGCTCGCGTTCGCGCAGGACATTCGCGTGGTGCTGATCCGGCTCGCGTCGCGTTTGCAGTCGCTGCGTTATTACGCGGCGGCGAAGATCACGCCGTCGCCGGACGTGGCGCGCGAAACGCTCGATATTTACGCGCCGCTCGCCAACCGTCTGGGCATCTGGCAACTGAAGTGGGAGCTCGAGGATCTCGCGTTCCGCTTCGAAGAGCCGGTCACTTACAAGCGCATCGCCAAGCTGCTCGACGAGAAGCGCGTCGAGCGCGAGAGCTATGTGGCGCAGGCTATCGAGCGTCTGCAGCAGGAGCTGGCCGCCGCGCATATTCGCGCGGAAGTGAGCGGCCGGCCGAAGCACATCTACAGCATCTGGCGCAAGATGCGCGGCAAGGAGCTGGACTTCGCCGAACTGTACGACGTGCGCGCGTTTCGCGTGATCGTGCCGGACATCAAGGATTGCTACACCGTGCTCGGCATCGTGCACAACCTGTGGCAGCCGGTGCCGAGAGAGTTCGACGACTACATCTCGCGGCCCAAGCCGAACGGCTACAAGTCGCTGCATACGGTTGTGATCGGCGACGACGGCCGCGCGTTCGAAGTGCAGATCCGCACGCAGGAAATGCATCAGTTCGCCGAGTACGGCGTGGCGGCGCACTGGCGCTACAAGGAAGCGGGCACGCGCGGTTACGGCGGCCAGGTCACGCGCGAACGAGAAGTACGACGAGAAGATCGCGTGGCTGCGTCAGCTGCTCGCGTGGAAAGACGAAGTCTCGGAAGGCGAGCACGGCGAAAAGCGCGCGGCGCAGCCGTGGGAGCAATTGCGCCAGGCTACGCTCGACGACGACCACATCTACGTGCTGACGCCGCAGGCGCGGGTGATTCCGTTGCCGCACGGCGCGACGCCGGTCGACTTCGCGTATCACCTGCATAGCGAGCTGGGGCATCGCTGCCGCGGCGCGCGCGTCGACGGCGCGATGGTGCCGCTCAACACGCCGTTGCAAAACGGTCAGACGGTCGAGATCGTCGCGGTGAAGGAGGGCGGTCCGTCGCGCGACTGGCTCAACCCGCAACTCGGCTATCTGCACAGTCCGCGCGCGCGGCAGAAGGTGCGCGCGTGGTTCAACGCGGTCGAGGTGCAGGAGCACATCGCGAGCGGCCGTGCGATGGTCGAAAAGACCTTGCAGCGCGAGGGCAAGACGTCGGTCAATCTCGATCAGCTTGCCGCCAAGCTGGGCTTCAAGACGACCGACGATCTGTTCTCGGTGGTCGGCAAGGAAGAGTTCAGTCTGCGGCTCGTCGAGCAGGCGCTGCACGATGCGCCGCCGCCCGAGCCGGTGGTCGAAGCGCCGGAGCAGTTCGAGAAGCGCAGCAGCGGAGCGAGCGTGGCGCGCGGCGCGTCCACGGGCGTGCTGGTGGTCGGCGTCGACGCGTTGCTCACGCAACTCGCGCGCTGCTGCCGGCCGGCGCCGCCTGACGATATCTGCGGCTTCGTCACGCGCGGCAAGGGCATGTCGATTCACCGCAGCGATTGCCCGACTTTCCAGCGCATGGCCGACCGCGCGCCGGAGCGTGTGCTGCAAACGGCATGGTCGGCCGATGTGATGAGCGGCCGCGGCCAATCCGTTTATCCGGTCGATCTCAGCATCGAGGCAACGGATCGGCAAGGGCTTGCTGCGCGATATCTCCGAAGTGTTCGCGCGCGAGAAAATGAACGTGATCGGCGTGAAGACGCAATCGCGCCGTAATGCCGCGTTCATGCAATTCACGGTCGAGGTGTCGAGCGCTGCGCAGATTCAGCGCGCGTGTACGTTGCTCGGCGAAGTCACGGGCGTGGTGCGCGCTTCGCGCAAGAATTGATGCGTGGCCGAGACGGCAGCGCTCGTCGGATACGCGTGCGACGCGGACTCACGATGACGCTCGAGTAGAAATTTAAAGTCGATGCATAAAAGTACTTGCCAAGCGGTGTAGCGCTCCATATAATCTCGTTTCTTCAGGCTCGTAGCTCAGCTGGTTAGAGCACCACCTTGACATGGTGGGGGTCGTTGGTTCGAGTCCAATCGAGCCTACCAACGAAAGAGAAATTCCGGTTTGCCGGGGTTTCGCAAGCTGCAGTAAGCGCCTTCGGCGCAAAAGGCGAATACGGTTATGACACCGCGAACGTTGACCGAAACCACTTCGGAGCGACGCTAGTCGAGGACCACTTTCGCCAATGTAGTTTGCAGGAAATGTGAATGCGGCCCCTCGAAAGCGGGGCCGCATTTTTTTTGGCTTTTTTGACCTGGTTGTATGTGCCGCCGCCGGTCGGCACCACGGAGAACGCAATGGTTTCGATACGTCTGCCTGACGGTTCTGTTCGACAGTACGAGCATCCGGTGACCGTCGCCGAAGTGGCGGCCTCGATCGGCCCCGGTCTCGCAAAGGCCGCGCTCGGCGGCAAGATCGACGGTGAACTCGTCGATACGTCCGCGCTGATCGATCACGACGTGGCGCTCGCCATCGTCACCGAAAAAGACGCCGACGGCCTCGATATCATCCGTCACTCCGCGGCGCACTTGCTCGCGTACGCGGTGAAGGATCTGTATCCGGAAGCCCAGGTCACGATCGGCCCGGTGATCGACAACGGCTTCTACTACGACTTCGCGTACAACCGTCCCTTCACGCCCGAAGATCTCGAGAAGATCGAAAAGCGCATGCAGGAACTCGCGAAGAAAGACGAGCCGGTCTCGCGCCGCGTGGTGTCGCGCGACGAAGCGGTGGACTACTTCAAGAGCATCGGCGAAAAGTACAAGGCCGAGATCATCGAATCGATTCCGTCTACCGACGAAATCAAGCTCTACTCGCACGGCGGCTTCACCGATCTGTGCCGCGGCCCGCACGTGCCGTCCACCGGCAAGCTGAAAGTCTTCAAGCTGATGAAGGTCGCGGGCGCTTACTGGCGCGGCGACTCGAAGAACGAACAGTTGCAGCGCATCTACGGTACGGCCTGGACGAAGAAGGAAGACCAGGAAGCGTATCTGCACATGCTCGAAGAGGCGGAGAAGCGCGACCACCGCAAGCTCGGCAAGCAACTCGATCTGTTCCATATGCAGGACGAGTCGCCGGGCATGGTGTTCTGGCATCCGCGTGGCTGGACGCTGTGGCAGCAGGTCGAGCAGTACATGCGCCGTCGCGTGAACGACGCCGGCTACCTGGAAATCAAGACGCCGATGATCATGGACCGCTCGCTGTGGGAAGCGTCGGGTCACTGGCAGAACTATCGTGAAAACATGTTCACGACGGAATCGGAAAAGCGCGACTACGCGATCAAGCCGATGAACTGCCCGGGTCACGTGCAGGTGTTCAACCACGGTTTGCGCTCGTATCGCGATCTGCCGCTGCGTTACGCGGAATTCGGCTCGTGCCATCGCAATGAGTCGTCGGGCGCGCTGCATGGCCTGATGCGCGTGCGTGGTTTCGTCCAGGACGACGCGCACATTTTCTGTACCGAAGACCAGTTCATCAGCGAATCGATCGCGTTCAACACGCTGGCGATGAGCGTCTACAAGGACTTCGGCTTCGACAACGTCGAGATCAAGCTGTCGCTGCGCCCCGACGCGCGTGCCGGCACGGACGAGACGTGGGATCGCGCGGAGCAGGGCTTGCGCGAAGCGCTGACGGCTTGCGGCGTGACGTGGGAAGAGCTGCCGGGCGAAGGCGCGTTCTACGGCCCGAAGGTCGAATACCACATCAAGGACGCGCTCGGCCGCTCATGGCAATGCGGCACGTTGCAGCTCGACATGGTGCTGCCGGAGCGTCTGGGCGCCGAGTACGTCGCCGAAGACAACAGCCGCCGCCGTCCGATCATGCTGCACCGGGCAATCGTCGGTTCGATGGAGCGTTTCCTCGGTATTCTGATCGAGCACCATGCTGGTGCAATGCCGTCCTGGCTCGCGCCGATGCAGGTTGTGGTGATGAATATCGCGGAAAGTCAGGCCGAATATGCGCAGTCGCTAGCCCAATCGTTGCAAAAACAAGGGGTTAGAGTAGAGGCCGATTTGCGCAACGAGAAGATTAGCTATAAAATACGTGAGCACACGCTGGAAAAGGTGCCGTACCTGCTTGTGGTCGGCGACAAAGAGCGTGAAGCCCAAACGGTAGCCGTGCGTGCCCGTGGTGGTGTCGATCTGGGCGTGATGCCTCTCGATACCTTCATTGAGCGTCTGCGCCAGGACGTGCAGTCGTTCAAATGAGCCACTTGCAGCCCGGCTCGTTTTTTTAATTTTTAGAGGAAACGTAACATCGCTACTGATAAGTCTGCGCACCGCATCAACGGTGAAATTACGGCACCCGAGGTGCGTCTGGTCGGCGTCGAGAACGAACCGCTCGGCATCGTGAAACTCGCTGATGCGTTCCGCATGTCGGAACAGCAAGACGTGGATCTGGTCGAAATCGCTCCGCAAGCGGTTCCGCCGGTTTGCCGCTTGATGGACTACGGCAAGTTCAAGTACTCGGAAGCGAAGAAGCAACACGAGGCCAAGCTCAAGCAGAAGGTCGTCCAGGTCAAGGAAGTCAAATTCCGCCCGGGTACCGACGACGGTGACTACAACGTCAAGCTGCGCAACCTCATCCGCTTCCTCGACGACGGCGACAAGACGAAAATCACGTTGCGTTTCCGTGGCCGCGAAATGGCCCACCAGGAAATCGGTATGCGCATGCTCGAACGCCTGCGCACGGACCTCGACGAAGTCGGTCAGGTCGAGCAAATGCCGAAAATGGAAGGGCGCCAGATGATCATGGTGCTCGCTCCGAAGAAAAAGAAGTAAGTAGTCAGAGCGGCGGCGCGCCAAGTGGTGCGCGCTCTGGTGACTAAAGGTTTGAATGATGCTGTGCCGGGTGTCCGGCGCAGTGTTAGCAGGTTTCGGAACGGCGTGTGCAATCGGGCGCCTTTCCCGAAAAGCGGCCGCCAGCAGGATAGGCGGTCTGCATACCAAGTGGAGTGGGTTTCGAAGGGCGGGTAATGGCCATCAGGCCGACCGCACACCCATATCCATCTAATAATGGAGTTGTCATGCCGAAGATGAAGACCAAGAAGAGTGCTGCAAAGCGCTTCGTGGTGCGTCCGGGCGGTACCGTCAAGCGCGGTCAGGCCTTCAAGCGCCACATTCTTACCAAGAAGACCACCAAGAACAAACGCCATTTGCGCGGTTCGACGGCAGTTCATGATGCCGATATGAACTCCGTGCGCGCAATGCTGCCGTTCGCTTAACCCTTAACCGAAACTCATAGGAGCAAGATATGCCTCGAGTAAAACGTGGGGTTACCGCACGGGCCCGTCACAAGAAGATCATCAAGCTGGCCAAGGGTTACCGCGGCCGTCGCAATAACGTCTATCGCATCGCCAAGCAGGCGGTCATGCGCGCAGGCCAATACGCCTACCGCGATCGCCGCAACAAGAAGCGTGTGTTCCGTGCATTGTGGATCACGCGTATCAACGCGGCGGTGCGTCAGCACGACATGACGTACAGCGTGTTCATCAACGGCCTGAAGAAGGCTTCGATCGAACTCGACCGCAAGGTGCTGGCCGACATGGCTGTGTTCGACAAGGCTGCTTTTGCTGCGATCGTTCAGCAGGTGAAAGCCGCCGTTGCAGCCTGATTGCGCTTCTGGCAATTAAAACTGCGTGGTTCGTTGCAGCGAACATCCGGTAGTCTCGGTGACGCTGCAGCAAAAACGGGGCTCCTCACCGAGCCCCGTTTTTGTTGGTAGAACCAGTTTTGCTTCGATTGAACACTGACGTTGAAATGATGGGATCAATGGATCTGGACCAGATTGTCGCCGACGCGCAAAAAGCCTTCGCAGAAGCCTCCGACGTCACCACCCTCGAGAACGAGAAAGCCCGCTTTCTCGGCAAATCGGGTGCGCTGACCGAGCTGTTGAAGGGCCTTGGCAAACTCGATCCTGAAACGCGCAAGACCGAAGGCGCACGGATCAACCTCGTCAAGCAACAAGTGGAAGCCGCGTTGACGGCTCGCCGTCAGGCGCTCGCCGACGCGTTGCTGAATCAGCGCCTCGCCGCTGAAGCCATCGACGTCACGCTGCCCGGCCGCGGCACCGGCGCAGGCAGCCTGCACCCGGTGATGCGCACGTGGGAGCGCGTCGAACAGATTTTCCGGTACGATCGGATTCGACGTGGCCGACGGCCCCGAAATCGAAACCGACTGGTACAACTTCACCTCGCTGAACAGCCCGGAAAACCATCCGGCGCGTTCGATGCAGGACACCTTCTACGTCGACGGCAAAGATGCCGACGGCCGCCAACTGCTGCTGCGCACGCACACCAGCCCGATGCAGGTGCGCTACGCGCGCACCAACACGCCGCCGATCAAGGTGATCGTGCCGGGCCGCACGTATCGTGTGGACAGCGACGCAACGCATTCGCCGATGTTCAACCAGGTCGAAGGCCTGTGGATCGACGAGAACATCAGCTTTGCGGATCTGAAGGGCGTCTATACCGACTTCCTCAAGAAATTCTTCGAGCGCGACGATATTCAGGTGCGCTTCCGTCCGTCGTATTTCCCGTTCACCGAACCGTCGGCCGAAATCGACATGCTGTTCGAAACGGGCAAGAACGCCGGCAAGTGGCTCGAAATTTCGGGCTCGGGCCAGGTTCACCCCACGGTGATCCGCAACATGGGCCTCGACCCGGAGCGCTACATCGGCTTTGCTTTCGGCAGCGGCCTCGAGCGCCTCACGATGTTGCGTTACGGCGTGCAAGACCTGCGTCTGTTCTTCGAAAACGACCTGCGTTTCCTGCGTCAATTCGCGTGAACCTGCGCGGTCGAACGCGACAAGCATAGAGCGCGGCACGGCATGCGATGCGTGCCGCCAGCAGCGTCCCCGGCAGTGGTTTGCAATCTCACGAACACCGAGTTGCAGGAAGCCGTCGCCGGACGTGGACCTAACCTGATCAGAACGTACACAGAACCATGCAATTCCCGGAATCCTGGCTGAGAACCTTTGTCGATCCGCAACTGACGACCGACGAACTGTCGCACGCGTTGACGATGGCCGGTCTCGAAGTCGAAGACCTGCGGCCGGCTGCGCCGCCGACCACGAAGATCGTCGTCGGCCAGGTGCTGGAAGTCGTCAAGCACCCGGACGCGGACAAGCTCAACGTGTGTCAGGTCGACGCCGGCACGGGCGCGACGCTGAACATCGTGTGCGGCGCGCCGAACGTGGCGCCGGGCATCAAGGTGCCGGTCGCGCTGGTCGGCGCGCAATTGCCGCCGGCCGAAGAGGGCGGCGCGCCGTTCGCGATCAAGCTCTCGAAGCTGCGCGGCGTGGAAAGCCAGGGCATGCTGTGCTCGGCACGCGAACTGAAGCTGTCGGAAGATCATAGCGGCCTGATGATCCTGCCGGAAGATACGCCGATCGGCCAGGACATCCGCGAGACGCTGAATCTCGACGACACCGTTTTCGAAATCAAGCTGACGCCGAACAAGGCGGACTGTCTGTCGGTGTTCGGCGTGGCGCGCGAGACGTCGGCGATCACCGGCGCGCCGCTGCGTCCGCTGGACATCAAGCCGGCGCAGGTGACGCTCAACGAAACGCTGCCGGTCAAAATCTCGGCGCCCGATCTGTGCGGCCGCTTTTCGGGTCGCGTGATTCGCGGCGTGAACGCGCGCGCGAAGTCGCCGGCAGTGGATGGTGCAGCGTCTCGAACGCTCGGGTCAGCGCAGCATCTCCGCGCTCGTCGACATCTCCAATTACGTGATGCTCGAACTGGGTCGTCCGTCGCACGTGTTCGATCTCGACAAGATCCACGGCGGCATGGACGTGCGCTGGGGCCGCAAGGGCGAAACGCTCAAGCTGCTGAACGGCAACACCGTCGAACTCGATGAAACCGTCGGCGTGATCGCGGACGAGCAGCACATCGAAAGCCTCGCGGGCATCATGGGCGGCGACAGCACGGCCGTCACGCTCGACACCACCAACATCTATCTCGAAGCCGCGTTCTGGTGGCCGGATAGCATTCGTGGCCGCTCGCGCAAGTACAACTTCTCGACCGATGCGGGCCATCGTTTCGAACGCGGCGTCGACTATGCGACGACGGTCGAGCACATCGAACGCATCACGCAACTGATCCTCGATATCTGCGGCGGCCAAGCCGGTCCGGTCGACGACCAGACCGTCAACGTGCCGAAGCGCGAGCCGGTGAAAATGCGTGTCTCGCGCGCGAACCGCATCATCGGCATCAAGATCGATGCTGACGAAATCGCGCAGATCTTCACGCGCCTCGGCCTCACGTTCGAGCACGACGGCGACACGTTCTCGGTGATGCCGCCGTCGTATCGTTTCGACATCGAAATCGAAGAAGACCTGATCGAAGAAGTCGCGCGCATTTACGGCTTCGAGAAGATTCCGGCACGTCCGCCGGTCGCGACCAGCGAAATGCTGCGCGACCAACGAAACGCAGCGCTCGATCCACGTGATCCGTCACGCGCTCGCCGCGCGCGATTACGCGGAAACGGTGAACTTCAGTTTCGTCGATGCCGAGTGGGAGCAGGATTTCGCCGGCAACGACAAGCCGGTACGTCTGCTGAATCCGATTGCGAGCCAGTTGTCGGTCATGCGCACGACGCTGTTCGGCAGCCTGATCAACGTGCTGCGCACGAACCTGAATCGTCGCGCGGCAGATCGCGTGCGCGTGTTCGAAGCGGGGCGCGTGTTCCTGCACGATCCGTCGATCAAGGCCGGCGAACTGACGGTCGAAGGTTTCGCGCAGCCGAAGATGATCGGCGCGCTCGCGTACGGTCCCGCGCTCGAAGAGCAGTGGGGCGCGCAGACGCGCACGGTCGACTACTTCGATATGAAGGGCGATCTCGAGGCGCTGCTGTGCGCCGGCGGTGGCACGTTTCGTGAAAGCGGAGCATCCGGCGTTGCATCCGGGACGCAGCGCGCGTATTGAAGTTAATGGCCGCGCGGTCGGCTGGATTGGCGAATTGCATCCGCGCTGGATGCAGAAATATGATTTGCCGCATGCGCCGATTCTGTTTGAAATCGAAGCGGAAGCATTAATGCAGCGCGTATTGCCGACTCCGTCGGAAGTTTCTAAATTCCCGCCGGTGCGTCGCGATATTGCGGTTGTCGTCGATCAGAAAATCGAGGTTCAGGCGCTGCTCGACGAGCTTCAGAAGGCCCAGTCCGAAGCCGCCTGCAAGAGCGTCCAGAAGGTTGCGCTTTTCGACGAATTCCGTCCAAAATCAAACACTTCCGGTGGTCTGGCCGCTCACGAGAAAAGCCTTGCGTTCCGTGTGACCTTGCAAGATACTGGCGGAACCCTTCAGGATGAAACGGTCGATCTGGCCATTCAAACTCTGGTGGAACGTCTGGCTCGAGTATATGGCGCACGGTTGCGCGGATAACCCGCATTTAACAATTGCACGGCTGTTTCCGCATCCATTGTTTTTTGCTTGGCGCGCCATTTGATAGATATGAATGAAATGAACTCGAGTGATTTCGAAGCCCTTCTTACGGCGCAACGCAGCGCCATGATTCGCGATATTCCGACATCACCCGCCGCCGTTTCCACTGAAACGCCGACGCTGACCAAGGCTGAACTTGCCGAGTTGCTGTTCGACAATGTCGGGCTCAACAAGCGGGAAGCGAAAGACATGGTCGAAGCGTTCTTCGAGGTGATCCGCGATGCGCTGGAGAGTGGCGATAGCGTGAAGCTGTCGGGGTTCGGCAACTTCCAGTTGCGTGACAAACCCCAGCGTCCCGGCAGAAACCCGAAGACCGGCGAGGCGATTCCGATCGCCGCGCGCCGCGTTGTGACGTTTCATGCAAGTCAAAAGCTGAAAGCGCTGGTTGAGAACGGCGCTGAGGCAAGCTTCACGCGCTGATCGACTGGCGCGTTCCTGCGCAACCCACCACGACGGCTAACTGACGATGACAGCGACGATCGAAAAAGTCGTCTTGCCTCCGATTCCGGCGAAGCGCTACTTCACGATTGGTGAGGTCAGCGAACTATGCGGCGTGAAACCGCATGTGCTGCGTTACTGGGAGCAGGAGTTCACGCAGTTGAGGCCGGTCAAGCGACGCGGCAATCGCCGGTATTACCAGCATCACGAGGTGCTGCTGATCCGGCGGATTCGTGAGTTGCTGTACGAGCAGGGCTTCACGATCAACGGTGCGCGCAACCGGCTCGATTCGCATGGTGGTGGTGCGCATGGTGGCCCGGCTGGGCCGTCCGAATGTCGGTCGAAGAAGGCGAGGGCGCGGTCGCTGCGCAGGCCTCGGCTGCTACAACCGCCTGCGGTCGATGTCGAGCAGTTGCGCAAGGAACTGCTGCAGCGTCATCGATTTGTTGAGCCACTAGTACGCTTTGTTCGTATGGGATGGTTCTAATCGAATGAAGTGTCTGTTATAATTTTTCTCTGTTCGGGGCGTAGCGCAGCCTGGTAGCGCACATGCCTGGGGGGCGTGTGGTCGGAGGTTCAAATCCTCTCGCCCCGACCAAAGATTAAAACCGCAATGCTCAAAAGGCATTGCGGTTTTTTCGTTTTGGTGCCGCGTTTTGCGCACCTTTTGACAGTGTATTCACCAGAACGCCGGAAGAATATCCACAAACAATATCTTCACGATCGTCATGGCCGGGAAGATCATTGCGTAGCCGATATCGGGCTTGTCGGTCGGCGTGAGCTTGTTGGCAAACGCCAGAATCGCCGGATTGCCGCAAGCGCCCGTGACGATGCCCGCCACTTCGTCGAACGGAAGCCGGTAGACCAGCAAGCCCAGAATCAGAATCGGCAGCACCAGTGCGATCAACACGATCGCGCCGAGGCCGAGCATCAGCAAGCCGGTTTGCGAGACCGTCGCTGCGAATCTCGGTCCTGATGACATACCCACTTGCGCCAGAAAGATCGTGAGTCCGAGATTGCGCATCACGAGATTTGCAGGCAACGGCATGGTCCAGTGGATGCTGCCCGTTCGGCGTAATTTTCCCAGTACGAGCGCTACGATCAGCACGCCGCACAGGCCCAGCGCAAGCTTGCCGATCCCCGGCAAAGGAATCTGGATGGCGCCGACCAGAAACCCCAACGCCATACCGAGTCCAACCGACACGTAGCTGAATTCAGCGGTGCCCTTAATCGAATCGCCAAAGAAAGCGCGCAGCGCAGGGAAGGTCGAGCGTTCGGTAAGCAGACCCACACGGTCGCCATATTCGAGGACCAGTTCCGGATTCGGCATGATGTCCGCATCGCCGCGCCGCACGTGCGCGACGATCGAGCCCTCCGGCAATGCAAGCTCGCCTAGCTGACGACCCACCACCGTCGCGCGTGACGCAAACACACGCAGATAATCCAGATCGCCGCGATCGCGCAGCACGCGTCCGGGGGCGGCTTCGCCGAGGCTCCTGCGGGTCTGCGCGAGCGCCGCGCCATCGGGGCTGACGGCAAGCACGACATCGTTCTCGGCCAGCACGAGTTCGGGCGACGCGGGAGCGTTGTGGTGAGCGCTACGCACGGCGACGATCTGCACGTTCGCAGGCAGTCCCGTGAGTGTTTCAGCGAGCGTCTTGCCGCAGAACGCGGGGTTGCGCAGCGCGATTTCGAGGATTTCGAGTCCGGCGTTTGCCGTGGTGGCAATCTTCTGCGGACGAATCAGGAACGCGAGATAAAGCAGCAGGATCGGACCGGCCACGCCGAATGGATAGGAAACCGAATAACCCACCGCTGCGTCGTCGTTGCCGAGCGTGGCAATGGCGGCTTGCAGCGCGGCCGTGCTGGTGCCCGCACCGGAGAAAAGACCAAGCGCGTAGCCCGGATTGATCTGCATCACCCTTTGGATGGCGAAGCTCATTGCGCCTGCACACAGTACGCCGATCAGTGCGAGCAGGTTCGCGCGCCGTCCTGCCGCGCTGGTGAGGCCGAGAAAAAACTGGCTGCCGTATTGAACCCCGACGGTGTACAGGAACAGCGAAAGACCCAACGTGCCGACCATCGGCGCGGGTGCGGATTTCGGTGCGAACCAGCCGGCCGCGAGTGCGACGAACAACACTGCGCCGACACCGAGCGAGAATCCCTTGAGATTGATTTCGCCGACGAAATAGCCGATTGCAATGGTGAGGAACAGCGTCATCAAAGGCTGATGTTCGAGAAGCGTCTTCAGGAAATCCATGTTTCCTCCGCTACGGGGGCAGACTCGACTCGTGCTGCTTTCTGACTGCGGCATCGTAAGGGGCACGCTGCCGCGATGCTATGGCATTGCTACTGTGGTGCAAGCGAAAAATGCGGGAGAGCGGCGTCTGCAAGGCCGCTCTCCCGCATGAATCTAACAGAATCCGTTTAAATTGACTTCAGTTGACCCTGGCAGAGTCAGGTCGCCCCAAGCGCAATGAATCTTTCAAGGTGATGATCTTCATCGCCGAGTTGATGGTCGATCATCACGAGGCGCTTGGCGTAGTGAGCGAGCGGCAATTCCCACGTCATGCCGATCCCTCCATGCAATTGAATGCATTCTTCGGCCACTAGCGCACCGATTCTGCCAACGCTGTATTTCGCCGCCGACAACGCGCGTTCCCGCACCTTGCGTTCAGCACCAAGTGCAGCGGCCGCATTGATCACCGCAGAACGTGCCTGCTCGATTTCGAGCAACATGTCGGCCATTCTGTGCTGCAACGCCTGGAAGCTGCCGATCGGCACGCCGAATTGCTTGCGCGTGCGCAAGTACTCGAGTGTGTATTCCTTGGCCACGTCCATCGCGCCGATTGCCTCGGAACACAGCGCCAGCACGCCGAAGCCAATCGCGTACTCGAGCGTCGCAAAACCTTCGCCCGTTGCCCCGAGCACGGCGTCGTCGTCGAGTTTCACGTTGTCGAACGTCACTTCGGCAGCGCGGCCACCGTCGATCTTGCGATAACCGCGCACGTTCACGCCCGCCGTCTCGCGAGGGACCAGAAAGAGCGTCACGCCTTCCTGCGCGTCGTCGTCGCCGCTCGTGCGTGCCGACACGAGAAGGACGGACGCATGTTCTCCATGCTGAACCACCGCCTTCGCGCCGTTCAGTTGCCAGGCGTCGCCGTTGCGTTGCGCTCGCGTGGTGACGTGGGCCAGTTCATAGTGGCTATCGGGTTCGCCATGCGCGAGCGCAACGATTCGCGATCCATCGATCAAATCGGCAGCCAGCCTCTTTTGCGTTTCAGTGCCGCTCCTGGCTATTGCTCGACCGACAATCAACGTATCGAGAAACGGTTCGACGACGAGGCCACGGCCGAGGCTTTCGAACACCACGCTGATATCGAAACCGCCGCCCCCGAAGCCGCCATCCGCTTCATCGAACAATGCGCCGATCACGCCGAGCTCCGCAAAACGGCCCCACAATTCGCTGCTGAATCCTTGCGGCGATCGTGCAATCCGGTCGCGCATCTCGAATCCGTATTGCTCGCTGATAAAACGGTTGAGCGTGTCCGCGAGCATGCGGCGGTCTTCGGTGTGCTGGAAATTCATGACGTACGTCCCTTACAGTCCGAGGATCATTTTGGAAATGATGTTCTTCTGGATTTCGTTCGAACCGCCGAAGATCGACAGCTTGCGATTGTTGAAGTAAAGCGACGCGGCGCTGGCAGCTTCGTCCGGGCCCACCGGCGTGCCGTCGTAATTGTCGTGCAGTGCTTCCTCGATGAACGGCTGTGCATACGCCCCCATTGCGCGCCGCGTGAGCGATGAGATTTCCTGACGGATTTCAGTGCCGCGAATCTTCAGCATCGAACTCTCGGCGCCGGGCACGCCACCGCCTGCTACCGCGGCGATCACGCGCAGGTTGGTCGTCTTCATGTTCTCGAGATCGATTTCGACGCGTGCCATGCGCGCCGCGAACGCGGGGTCTTCGGAAAGCGGCCGGCCATTGCGCCGCTGTCTGGCGGCGATCTTGCGCAGCCGACTGAACGCGGCCACCGAGAAGCCGACACCCGCAATATTCGTGCGCTCATACGTGAGCAGATATTTCGCGTAGGTCCAGCCCTTGTTCTCAACGCCCACGAGGTTGTTGGCGGGCACACGTACATCGGTGAAAAAGACTTCGTTCACCTCGTGCTCGCCGTCGAGTGTGATGATCGGGCGCACGTCGACACCGGGTGTATTCATATCGATCAGCAGGAAGCTGATGCCTTCCTGCTTGCGCACGTCGGTGGCGGTACGCACGAGGCAGAAAATCATGTTCGCGTAATGGCCGAGCGTGGTCCACGTTTTCTGGCCGTTGACGATGTAGTGCTCGCCCTGATCGTCGTTGCCACGCACAGCAGTTGTCTTCACCGAGGCGAGATCGGAACCCGCGCCAGGTTCCGAATAACCCTGGCACCACCAGTCGTCGCCATTGAGAATGCGCGGCAGCCAATGCTGTTTTTGCGCGTCATCGCCATATTTGATCAGCACCGGGCCAAGCATGTTCACGCCGAACGGCACGATGCGCGGCGCACCCGCCAACGCACATTCGTTTTCGAAGATGAATTTCTGCACCGCGCTCCAGCCGGGGCCGCCGTGCTCCTTTGGCCAATGATTCGCGAGCCAGCCTTGCGCGTTGAGAATTGCGTGCCAGCCGGCCATGTCGTCGCGCGTCAGGCGGCGTCCGCCAAGTACTTTGCTGGACAGGTGCGAAGGCAGCCGGTCGCGCAAAAACGCCTGCACGTCCGCGCGAAACGCTTCTTCTTCGAGGGTGAAGTTCAGATCCATGACGGTTTTCCCGTGAAATTCGAGCGGAGCGGCGCTAGTTCAGCGCCGGTCGATATGTATCAGAAGATGAGCTATCCGCTTCAGGTCGCTTGTTTCAGGCGGCTTGTTTCAGGCTGTTTGATTCAGGCTCGCGAAATCGGCGCCGCGTTCCACGAGATCGATCAGCAATGGCGACGCTTTCCAGAATAGTGGATCTTGTTTAGCGAACTCGCGGATATCGGCGAGAATCGTCGGCAGCCCGACCGTGTCCGCATAGTTCATCGGACCGCCGCGATAGCGCGGAAACCCATAGCCGTACAGGAATGTCACGTCCACATCCAGCGGACGCAGCGCGATACCTTCGTGCACGACGTTCGCGCCTTCGTTGATCATCGCTGCCATGTAGCGGCGCATGATTTCTTCATCGGTAAAACTGCGCGGGGCGATGCCGGCACGCGTGCGTTCGGCATCGATGATCGCTTCTACTTCAGGATCGGGCGTGCCGCTGCGCGAACCTTCGGGGTACAGATAAAAACCACGGCCGGTTTTCTGGCCGAACCAGCCGCGCTCGCACAGGCGGTCTGCAATCTGCACATAGCGTGCGGCCGGATCGCGAGTTGCCGCGCGGCGCTTGCGCGTGGCCCAGCCGATGTCGCCGCCCGCGAGATCGACCACCTGGAACGGGCCCATCGGGAAGCCGAATGCGCGTACCGCCGCATCGATCTGATACGGCGATGCGCCGTCTTCCATCATCGCGTCGGCCGCGCCGCGATACACCGCGAGCACACGGTTGCCGATAAAGCCGTCGCACACGCCCGCGCGCACGGGTGTCTTGCGCAGCTTCTTCGCGAGTTCGAACGCCGTGGCCACGACGTCCGCGCTGACCTGTTTCGGTACCACGACTTCCAGCAGCTTCATGATGTTGGCGGGCGAGAAGAAGTGCAGCCCGATCACGTCCTGAGGACGCGAGATGCTGGCCGCAATCGCGTCGATGTCGAGATAGGACGTGTTGGTCGCGAGCACGGCACCGCTCCTGCAAACGCG
The DNA here is from genome assembly GCA_963800185.1 of uncultured beta proteobacterium. Classification (GTDB taxonomy): domain Bacteria; phylum Pseudomonadota; class Gammaproteobacteria; order Burkholderiales; family Burkholderiaceae; genus Paraburkholderia. Next base: position 272,516 of record CAWCZW010000001.1, read on the forward strand.
ATCCAGCTCGGCAAACACGGCCTTTTTCACGTCGATGTCTTCGAACACGGCTTCGATCACGAGGTCCGTTCCGGCGAGCGCAGTCGTATGACGTGCTGCCGTTCCAGCGCGCCATCAGGCCGGCTTTCTTCTCCGCGCTCATCCGGCCTTTTGCAATCAGACCGTCGTAGACTTTTTCGATGTGCGCACGACCGCGCGCGAGCGACGCGTCGTCGCGTTCGATCATCGTCACCGGCAGGCCTGCATCGAGCACTGCGACGGCGATGCCCGCGCCCATCGTGCCGCCGCCCACCACGCCAATCGAGTTGAGCGCGCGCGGTGTTGCGTTGCGCGTTTCCGGCGCTTTGAGCACTTCGCGCTCGGCAAAGAACGCGTGAATCAGACCGGCACGTTGCGGGCTTTCAAGGCATTGCAGGAATAACGCGCGTTCGATGCGCAGGCCCTCGTCGAAGGGCCGTTCGATCGCGGCTTGCACGGCATCGACAATCTTCAATGGCGAGAACAGACCGCGTGATTTTTTCGCGGTCTCTGCACGCGCCGCAGCGACAGAGGCGAGGCTCGAGGTCCGATCATTGAGCGCGGTCGCGTCGCGCGTGCGGCGCACCGGCGCATGATCGGCCAACAGTTCCTGGGCGAAGGCGAGGCCTTCGGCCAGTACGTCGCCGCTCTGTCCCATGCGGTCGATAAGACCCAGCGCCAACGCTTCTTTAGCGCTTGCATGGCGTCCGCTGAGGATCAGATCAAGGGCTGCCTGCGCACCGATCAGACGCGGCGTGCGCTGCGTGCCGCCCGCGCCCGGCAGCAGGCCGAGTTGGACTTCGGGCAAGCCGAGCTTCGCGCCGTCGACCGCAATCCGGTAATGCGCGGCGAGCGCCACTTCCAGGCCGCCGCCGAGCGCGGCGCCGTGAATCGCGGCGACGACCGGCTTCGCGCATGCTTCGATGCGGTTGCACACGTCCGGCAGCGACGGCGGTACCGGCGCTTTGCCGAACTCGCGAATATCCGCACCGGCGATGAAATTGCGGCCCGCGCCGACGATCAGCACCGCCTCGACCGCCTTATCGTGATCTGCAGCTTCGACGGCCGCGAGCAGCCCGCGCCGCACGTCGGCAGACAGCGCGTTCACCGGTGCATGGTCGATGGTCACCAGCAGCACCTTGCCGCGCAATTCGCGTGTGACAACGTTGGTCGAAGGGGTGAGGGTCATGGGTGTCGTCTCCTGGCTGTGATGGACGGCGGCACAAGGCGTGGCGCGTCTCGCGAATTGGCCTGATTGTGCGTTGGTCAAGGTTTGTTGACAATCACATGGGCGATTGACAGACTGTCAAAATTATTTTGACAAAGGCGCGATCATGGATGTCAATTCGCTGACCCTGCTGGTCGATATCCTCGACGCCGGCAATCTGAGCGAGGCCGCGCGCCGGCTGAAAATGAGCCGTGCCAACGTGAGTTATCACCTGAACCAGCTGGAGCGTTCAATCGGCTTGCAACTGGTCAGGCGCACCACGCGGCGCGTCGAGCCGACCGAGATCGGGCTGCAGTTATACGAGCACGGCCGCACGATCCAGAACGCGCTGCTCGCCGCGCGTGAATCGGTCACAACCCTCGGACAGAGCCTGCAAGGCCGCGTGCGGCTCAGTGTGCCGAGCGGCTACGGCCAACTGGTGATGTCCGACTGGCTGATCGCGTTCAAGCGTCTCTATCCGGGCATCGTGCTCGACGTGATGTTTGAGAATCGCGTCGAAGACCTGATGCGCGATGAAGTGGATATCGCCGTGCGCGTGATGTCCGAGCCGCCGCAAAACCTCGTGGCGCGCGACATGGGGCCGGTGAGTTATGTGGCGTGTGCGTCGCCGGAATTTGCGAAAACGCATGGCATGCCGGCGAAACTCGACGATCTGCGTACCGCGCCGCTCATTACTGCTGCCGTGGTCGGCCGGCAGTTGCGTGTAGCCGCTTATCTCGGTGACGAACGCCATGAAGTCCTGCTGGAGCCGACCATCATCTCCGAGAACTTTTTGTTTTTGCGTCAGGCGATAAGGGCGGGTTTGGGAGTGGGGCTGGTGCCCGATTACGTCGTGCAGGAAGACCTGAAACGCGCAGACGTGGTGACCGCACTCGATGAGTGGCGCTTAAGCATCTTCGGCACGCACATGTACATGCTCTATATGCCGAATCGGCATCACACGCGCGCTGCTGCGACTTTTATCGAATTTGTCCTGCAGCAGGCGCATGGAAGCGGCCGGGGGATACTGGTTTGAGCCGCGGTTTATTCAGGGCGAAGCCGGCGCCCAATTGCGGTCTTGATCAGCGGCACGCCTGTTCGCAGAAGTTTGCGAATACCTTCAACGCGTTCGATTTTCTGACGGGAGAATTGCGCTCGCGTCTTTCGCGACGACAGCTTTCGGCAGATTTGCTGACCTCGCGGTAACTACATAAAGCGACCTCGTAACCATAAGCGATGAACTTCCTCAGACACGACCCTTCATAAGGGGAGAGATCAGCGCCATACCAGAACGACGCAAATCGCGCGTTGCTCGTAAAGTATCCTGATGAGGGCAGTCTATTGAACTCATACATGCCGACTTTAGTCTGGTGAATCCGAATGCAGTGCGCGCGTAGCAAATAAGTGCTTAAACAGCGCAACATCACGCGCGACCCTTATAAACCCGCGAAGGAGACACGATGAACCTCGACGGCCAAACCTACGAATCGTTGACAGAAAACTTCGCGTGGCGCATTCCTGAGCGCTACAACATGGGTGTTGACGTGTGCGATAAATGGGCCGACGGCTCAGGCCGGCTTGCGTTGATCTACGAAGATCCCGAAGGCCATGCAACGCGCTACACGTTCGACCAATTGAAAACGTTGTCCGACCGTTTTGCCAATGCGTTGCTGGCTTGCGGCGCGCAACGCGGCGACCGGATCGGTATCTTCCTGTCGCAGTCGATCGAAACGGCCATCGCGCATCTCGCCGCGTACAAGGCCGGCATGGTGGCGGTGCCGCTTTTTGCGCTATTCGGTGTCGATGCGATCGAACATCGTCTCGGCGACAGCGGTGCCGTGGCGTTGATAACCGATCAGGCCGGCGTGCGCAAGATCGACGAAATCCGCGCATCGTTACCTGCGTTGCGCAATGTGTTCAGTGTCGATATAGAGCACGACGATGTTGCCGGCACCGCGCCGATACGTTCATTCTGGTTCGCGCTGAACAACGCGTCCGCCGGATTCACTCCGGTGGACACCAGCGCCGACGATCCCGCCGTCATCATCTATACATCGGGGACGACCGGCAAACCGAAGGGCGCATTACATGGCCACCGCGTGCTGCTCGGCCATCTGCCGGGTGTCGAGATGTCGCAACAGGGCTTTCCCGCAAACGCCACGTTGATCTGGACGCCTGCGGACTGGGCATGGATCGGCGGTTTGTTCGACGTGTTGTTGCCGGCATGGCATCACGGCGTCGCGGTACTTGCACGCCGCTTTGCGAAATTCGATGGCGAGGCCGCCTTTGATCTGATGGCGCGTCACGCGGTCTCGCATACTTTTCTGCCGCCCACGGCGCTAAAAATGATGCGCGGTGTCGAGCGCCCCGAACGCTGGAACCTTGCGTTGCGCTCGGTGGCCAGCGGCGGCGAATCGCTCGGCGAGGAGCTGATCGGCTGGGGACGTAGGGCGCTTGGCGTGACGATCAACGAGTTCTATGGGCAGACCGAATGCAACGTCGTGGTGTCGTCGTGCGCGGCGCTCTTCGAGCCGAGCGTCGGCGCGATTGGTCGTGCGGCACCGGGACACCACGTAGCGATTATCGATGCAAGCGGTAACGAATTGCCGGCGGGCGCAATCGGCGATATTGCCGTGGCCTCACCCGACCCGGTGATGTTTCTCGGCTATTGGCGCAACGAAGCTGCGACGCGTGAAAAATTTCGCGGCCGGTTTCTGGTGACCGGCGATCTCGGCACGCGCGACGCAGACGGCTTTATTCGTTTTGTCGGACGTGATGACGATGTCATCACAAGTGCCGGCTATCGGATTGGACCTGCGTCGATTGAAGATTCGTTGCTGCGCCATCCGGCCGTGTCAATGGCGGCAGTGATTGGCGCGCCGGATCGCGAGCGAACGGAAATCGTCATGGCGTTCGTGGTGTTGAAGGCAGGTTGGGTCGGTGATGACGCGCTGGTGCGCGAGATTCAGCAGCATGTCAAAACCCGCCTCGCCGCGCATGAATATCCGCGCGAGATTCGCTTTGTCGACAGCCTGCCCATGACGGCGACCGGCAAGGTCATCCGTAAAGCGTTGCGTGCGGAACTCAGCAATGACGCGAGTACGCCTCTTGCAAAAAAGCCTGACTAGACGCTCGCATAATCATTTGCCATCTCATTCACATGCGGCCGCCTGGTTAAGGGGAAACACGCTTACCACTGTGCTCTAACGCACACATCGTCGCACTGCATCGTTATCGGGTTTTGCCTGATGCCGTAATCCCCGGTGACAGTGCGGCGATGCCATGTGTTGCATTGCAACTTCACGCGGCATCCCGTCCATGAATGATTGTCTCCATCAGCACGCGTAAAACGCGGGACGTTCGACGCGCATGCAGCATAGGGCAAATCCCATGGAATGATTTAGCCGTGCATTACCACTCGTGTGGGTGGCCTCCTAAACTTCATTCAAACAGGAGGGGACACCGATGGCCAAACTCATCCACACGATGATTCGCGTGCAGGATCTGCCGCGCTCGCTGCAGTTCTATCAAAAGGCTTTCAATTTCGACGTATCGCACCGGCTCGACTTTCCGGAGTTCTCGCTCGTCTATTTGCGCAATGACGAGGCTGACTCGGAAATCGAACTCACATGGAATCAAGGCCGCGCCGAACCGTATTCGCACGGTGACGGCTATGGTCACGTCGCGTTCTGTGTGGACGATGCGAAAAGCGAACGCCAGCGACTGATCGATCTCGGCATGACACCCAACGACCTGCGCGAATTCCACAATGACAACGGCGAATTGCTGGCGCGCTATTTTTTTATTCAGGACCCCGATGGCTACAAGATTGAAGTGCTGGAACGCTACGGCCACTATCAATAGCAAGTAATCCAGGCGGCCGCCGCGCGAAGTTGCATTGCCCCACAAGGAGACAGACATGAAAACAACGGTCATTCCGATCGTCGCGTCCGATCGCGAGCGTCATGCGCATCATCACGATCATCCCCATGAACATGATGCGGCGCAGGCGGTCAGCCGCAGCATTGCGCATTCCGCTCACGCGGCGTGAACTGCTAAGAGGCACTGGCGTGCTGATGGGCACGCTCGCTTTCTCTTCCGTGCTATCGACGCTCGCGCCGAGCCGTGCGTGGGCGCTCGAACTCCAGGGTCTCGATACGCATCAGGGCGAGGTCATACTCGCGTTCACCCGTCAGCTCTATCCGCATGCGACGCTCGACAGCGCGGTCTATGCGCTGGTGGTCAAAGATCTGGACGCCAAAGCGAAAGCCGATCCGGCGGTGCGTCAGCAACTCGCGGACGGCGTCAAACAACTCGACGCGAAAGCCGGCTCGAACTGGCTCACGCGCACGCCTGCAGCCCAGGCGGACGATGTCGCGGCGCTTGCGGGATCGCCGTTTTTCAACACGGTACGCAGCACGGCGATCGTCTCGCTTTACAGCAACACGATGGCGTATGCGCATTTCGGCTACGGCGCGTCGGAGGGCGATGGCGGTTACCTGACCAAAGGCTTCGACAGTCTTTCGTGGTTGCCCAATCCGCCGCCGGGTGCGAGCGGTCCGATTCCGACCGATAGCTAAGCGCCGGCAGATAGTCAGAGCATCGCAAAAAACAGCGGAGACAGAGCATGGATCAGGACAGCAACAAGGTGCGTTTCTCGCACAACGACGACAAGGTCGTCGTGATCATCGGTTCGGGAGCGGGCGGCGGCACGCTGGCGAACGAACTGGCGCAAAAAGGTATCGACGTCGTCGTGCTGGAAGCGGGCAAGCTGCATACGCAGGGCGATTACGTGACCGAGGAATGGGCGTCGTTCCAGCAACTGGCATGGCTGGATAAGCGCACCACGTCCGGCAGCTGGCGCGTTGCCAAAGACTTTCCGAATCTGCCCGCATGGATCTGCAAGACCGTGGGCGGCACGACCACACATTGGGCCGGCGCGAGTCTGCGCATCCAGCCGCACGAGTTCAAGGCGAAGACGACTTACGGCGATATCAAGGACGCCAATCTGCTCGACTGGCCGTTGACGCGCGAAGAACTCGATCCGTATTACGACCGCGCGCAGGCGAAGATGGGCGTGACGCGTACCAATGGTTTGCCAGGTTTGCCGGGCAACAACAACTTCAAGGTGATGTCGGCCGGTGCGATGAAAGTCGGCTACAAGGAATGCAATACCGGGCACATGGCGATCAATAGCATCGTGCGCGACGATCGCGCGCATTGCTTCCAGCGCGGTTTCTGTTTTCAGGGTTGCCGTACCGGCGCGAAGTGGTCGACGCTCTACACCGAATTGCCGCGCGCGCAGGCCACCGGTCATATGGAATTGCGTACCCAGGCGCATGTCGTGCGAATCGAAACCGATGCACGCGGCAAAGCGAAAGAGGTGCTGTACTACGACAGCAACGGCAAATTGCAGCGGCAAAAGGCGCGCATTGTCGCGGTGGCGGGCAATTCGATCGAAACGCCGCGTCTGTTGCTCAATTCGCATTCGAGCAAATTTCCGCAAGGTCTCGCGAACGGCTCGGGGCAGGTGGGACGCAACTATATGCGTCATACCACGGGCTCGGTGTATGCGGTGTTCAACGACAAGGTGGACATGTTCAAGGGCACCACGATGGCCGGCATTATCGAAGACGAAGCGGTGTTCAATCCGCAGCGCGGCTTCGCGGGCGGCTATCACATGGAAACCATTTCGCTCGGGCTGCCGTTTTACGCGGCGTTTCTCGACCCCGGCGCATGGGGGCCGAACTTCACTCAGGCGATGGACCAGTACGCGTACACGGCGGGGATGTGGATCGTCGGCGAGGATATGCCGCGCGAAAACAATCGCGTGACGTTGAATACCGACGTGAAAGATCAATACGGCCAGCCGGTCGCCAACGTGCACTTCGACGATCATCCGAACGACGAAGCAATGCGCGAGCATGCTTTCAAGCAGGGCACGGCGGTGTACGAAGCGGCAGGTGCGAAGACGGTGTATCGCGTGCCGCCTTATCCGTCGACGCATAACCTGGGCACCGCACGCATGAGCGCACGCGCTGACGACGGCGTGTGCAACAGCTTCGGCCAGACCCACGAAGTGTCGAATCTGTTCATCTCCGATGGCAGTCAGTTCACGACCGGCGCGGCCGAGAACCCGACCATGACGATCGTCACGCTGGCGATCCGCCAGGCCGATCACATCGCATCGCAGATGAATAAACGCACGGTGTAGCGGTAACGGGGGAAGTAGGTGAGTGCGGCCTCCGGGTTCGACGCGATTGTCGGGCGCGGGAGGCCGGCGTATGTTGGCAAAGACGGAAGGCGTGCTGTGGCGTAGTTGAAATGTGCCACAGTACGCCGCGCCAAATAATGGAGTGCACGCCATGTGTGGGATTTACATCAACGCCGATCCGATCCTGTATGAATCGCGCACCCGTTCGCTGCGGATTCACGGTGTCATCACCACGGTGCGGCTGGAGAATCTGTTCTGGGACGTGCTGCATGAAATCGCCGCCCGCGAGAGCATGACGACGAGTCAATTCGCCGTGAAGCTGTATGACGAATTGATCGCATTGCGTGGCGAAATGCCGACTAATTTCGCATCGTTTTTACGCGTGTGCTGTTTGCGCTATCTGTCGATGCGCAAGGACAGCGGCACCAACGCACCGGACGTGCCGAACGTGCCCGATGCCGCACCGGAACTCGCGGCCGCGGTCAACGAAACGAGGCCGCGGATCCTGAAGACAGTATGATCCGGCGCGCGGCGTGAAGCGTCGATCAAGGCGCGTCGTCTTCCGCGAAGACCGGAACGAAATCGACGTTCGGGATGACGAACGTCTCCTGCGCATTCGAGCCTGGCCGCTGGTAGCTGACCACCGACGTATTCTTGTGCGCCGCTTGCACGCTCACTGTCATGCCCGGTTGAATATCGACGCAGCCACCTGCTTGCGCTTGTGCGAGTTGTGCGGGCGTAGCGGTGTCGCCGTGACTGCGGCTATTGCCGTCGGGCAGCGTGAGTTGAGCGAGCGCCTGAGTCGAGGTACACATGACGCCTGACTTCGTGGCGATCAGATCGGCCGCGATAGCGTGATTGCCGGGCAAACCATTCGCTGCGATAAAAATAAACAGCCGGACATTGAACCGGGATTTAAACATTGTCAGTCTCTTGTTGTGCGGTCCAGGCGCGGATTATAGAAAACTCCCCGAGAGCCGAACAGGCTCCGATTGCAGACATCGCGATCACGCGAGAAAAACGCGGCGAATCTGCAACAGGCGATGCAACAGGCGACGCAACGCCCGCATGCTACGATGCTTCGCTAATCGCGTATGAAGATCGGAGACATAGATGCGCCCGGAGAGTGCCGCCCGTTTCGATGAACAGTTTGCGCCTCGAATCGCCGAGGCGATTGCCGCCTGTTTTCCCGCCACCGTTCACACCGAAGTGCTGCCGTATGGCGGTCATGGCCATCCCACCCGTGTGCGGATTTACGCCACGCCGATTGAAGATATGGGCCACTACGCGCATCCATTGAACCTGTACTTGACCTGGGATGGCGACGAGATAGAGCGTCTGATGAACGAGCCGGGGCAGGCACGGTTCGCCAGCTATCTCGCCGCGTTGCCGCGCAAACTGGCGGCGTGGACCCACGCGCGCGAACTGGACTTTCTGACGCATACGCAGGGCGAGCCCGTCGCGTTGCTTGGCGGGCTCGATTTCGAATCGTAAGAAGCGCGCGGCGTCTACGTGACGGTACGCGTATTCATCAGCAGCCTAGTCCACTTAGTCCAGCTTGAATTGCGTGACCGCGCTCGACAGACTCACCGCCTGACTCTGCAATGCAGTCGCCGCCGCCGTCGATTGTTCGACCAGCGCCGCGTTCTGCTGAACCATTTCATCGAGTTGGCTCACCGCGCGATTGACTTCCTGAATGCCGCGATTCTGTTCGTTGGCCGCCTGCGTGATTTCGGAAATGATGGTGGTCACGCTCGCGACGTTCGCTGACGATTTCCGTCATCGTCTGCGCCGGCCTGGCGCACCTGGCCCGAACCTGACGTGACGCTCGCCACCGTCGCTTCGATCAGCGCCTTGATTTCCTTCGCGGCCTGCGCGCTGCGTTGCGCGAGAGCTGCGCACTTCACCGGCCACGACCGCGAAACCGCGACCCTGTTCACCGGCACGCGCCGCTTCCACCGCTGCGTTCAACGCGAGAATATTGGTCTGAAACGCAATGCCGTCGATCACGCCGATGATGTCGGAGATCTTCACCGAAGCCTTTTCGATCTCGCCCATCGTCGTAATCACTTCGGAGATCACCACGCCGCCGCGCGAAGCGACTTGCGATGCGGACACGGCGGTATCGTCGGCCTGTTTCGCGGCGCTTGCGGACTGCGTGACCGTCGCGGTGATTTCTTCCATCGATGCAGCGGTCTGCTGCAAACTCGCCGCTGCCGATTCGGTGCGGCCCGACAGATCCACGTTGCCCGCTGCAATTTCATTGGCGGCGACGCGCACCGATTCGCTGGCATCGCGAATCTGCCGCATCACGTGGCTGAGTTTGTCGATGAAGGTGTTGAACGAGCGCGCGATCTGCGCGACTTCGTCGTTGCCGATGGCGGGCAGGCGTTGCGTCAGATCGCCTTCACCGGAGCCGATCGCGTCCATGGCATCGCGCACTTTCGACAGGCGCTGGAACGAAACGGCCGTCACCGCGGCCACGATTAGCGCGGCAATGCCGGCGATCACGATCAACGCGATCAACGAAGTCGGTCAGCGCCGAGCGCATGCCTGCAGTCGCTTCGCTTTTATCGAGCGCGACGACTACATACCAGTCGGTGCCGGGAATCGCCTGCGCGCGCAGCAGTTTCGTGCTGCCGTTCACGTCCATTTCCAGCGGACGATCCGTGCTGAAAAGGGCGGAGAGCTTGTCGCTGGTCAGAGCGGGCAGCGAGGTCGGACACCGGCTTCAAAGTCAGCTTCGCGTCCGGATGCGCGACGATGTGGCCGCTTGCATCGATCAACATGCCGAAGCTCGACGGCGTCGGATGAATCGACTTGACGTTGGCGATCACGCTGTCCATCGCGACGTCGCCGGAGATAACCGCTTTCACCGCGCCGTCGCGCACCACGGGCGCGGCGAACGCGACCACCAGTTTGCCGGTGCCCACGTCCACATACGGCGGCGTCACGACGGGCTTGCCCGCAGCGACGGCCTGCTTGTACCACGGGCGGCCGGTCGGATCGTAGTCGGGGGGAATGCCGGTCGCGTCGGAGAACTTCGCCGTCTTGTCCGCGAAACCCACATACACGTTGGTGAAGCTGCCGCCCGCTGCCGTCTGTTTCAAAGCGGCGCGACGGATCGGCTTGCAGCACGGCGTCCTGCAGCGAGTTGATCATCTGACTGTTGGAGGCGACCCAATCCGCAATGCCGTCAGCGTGGCCGGCTTCGACTGCGCTCAGGTTGCTGTTGATCGCATCGTTGTTGTACGAGTTGGTGACGACATAGTTGAGAGCCGCGTTGGCAGCGAGCGCGACCACAACGATAGCGACGCACAGGGCGACGATGCGCGCGCGAATTGAGGAGAACATGTCGGGAGTCTTTCGGAGTAAGCGGTGAGCCGTAATCGGTGAGGCAGGCGGCCTCATCCGCGTATACGGCCTCGCGCGCGCAGACTTGAGCGTCGAATGCTTTCAGTTTCTTAAGCTTGCGCGCGAAGCCGCTTGCAGCGGTGCACGGTATCGTCGAAAAACTTTTCCCGCTGCGAGCGGCTTTTTCAGTCGACGCTGAAATAACGCGCAGGCATGGCGCGTTATACGTCGTTGTATCTGTATGACGATAAAGTCGAGCGCCGCGCTTCACATCACCGGCGAATGCAGATGATGCGGATGTTCGAGTGTGTCCGCGACGATGCGCAGCGCCTGCTTCGCATTCGTCACGCGTTTTCGAGCCGCCGAGGCACACGCGCATTGCGTTAGGCGGATTGCCGTCGGTGGAAAACGCAGCGCCGGCGACTGCGGCGATTCCCTGATTGCGCAGTTGCAGTGCGAGTTCGGACGCGCTCCAGCCGCTTTCCACCGGCACCGGCAGCCACAAATGAAAGCCGTCCGGATGCGCTTCGTAAGGCCACGCTTCGAGCACGCGCGACGCGATCGCCTGGCGTGCGCGCGATTCGTTGCGGATCGCGTTGAGCATGTCGAGCGCGGTGCCGTCGACGATCCATTGCGTGGCGAGCGTCACGGTGAACGGACTTGCCATCACCGTGGTCGCGCGCAACGCGCCGGCAAGGCGCTGCGTTTGCCGCGGCAGTCGGCGCATGCAGATGCGCGACGCGCAAGCCCGCGCCGAAGCTCTTCGATAATCCCGTCACGTAGTAGGTCAGTTCCGGCGCGAAGACTCGCGAGCGCATCGGGCGCACTTTGCGGCAGCATCGCGTACGCGTCGTCTTCGATGATCGGCACGCTGTAGCGCAACGCGACGTCGGCGAGCGCCTCGCGCCGCTTATGCGTGAGCGTCAGCGTGCTCGGATTCTGCAAGCGTCGGATTGCAATAGAACGCGCTCGGTTTGTCGGTCTTGCAGAGCGCTTCGAAGGCATGCGCGAGCGGGCCTTCGTCGTCGCGCGGCAAGCGCCTGCAGGCGCACGCCGAGTTGCGCGGCGATCGCCTTGATGCCGGGGTAGGCGAGCGTAGTCGAGGCAGATCGTGCCGCCGGGCCGCGCCAGTTGCGAGACGAGCGCGACCAGCGCGCTATGAATGCCGGGGCAGACCAGCACGTTCTGCGCGTCGCAATGCGGCACGCGCCGCTTGAGCCATTCGGCGCCCGCGTCCTTGTCGGCGGCCGAGCCGCCGAAATCCTGATAGCGCAGCAACTGATAGGGATCGCATGCCGCCATCAGGCGAGCGGCCGAATCGCGCAGACGCGTCGCGTAGTCGGGCGGCTCCGGCGGCGTGTTCATCGACATTTCGATGCTGCTGCCGCCGGCTAGCGGCAACGTGGCGGTGCGGCCGCGCACGAAGGTGCCGCTGCCCGCGCGCGAATCGAGCAGGCCGCGCTTGCGCGCTTCCGCATACGCGCGCGCCACGGTCGTGTAGTTCAGCGCGAGTTCCTCGGCGAGATCGCGCAGTCCCGGCAAGCGGTCGCGCGGACGCAGGCGGCCGGTGGCGAGATCTTCTTCGATCAGATCGGGAATCGCGAGATAGGCCGGCTTGCGGATGTCGGCGAGACGTTTGATCCAGTGATGTGTCGGGCTGTTCATTGTGTTCGGGCTTCGCTTCGAGGTGAAAAAACAATGATCGGATTTGCAATGCGACTCAATGATCGGATTGATCGACCATGGTGAATGACTGCACCACGCCGACACGTTGGTCCACCAGCAAACCGCACCCGGCTGGTGCGATATCGCGGCTTTGACGGCGATCGCTCGTCACGCTCCGGCTCTATGCAACCTTCGTGCAACCTTCAACCAAAATTTTTTCGAGGTCGCACTTCGAATCGACACGCGAATTGATTGCGGATTGATCGCATTTCCGTGGCCGATCAATGGCACGGCCGTTGCATTAGAAGAAGCGCGCACCGCCTGAACGCGCTTCCTCTTTTACTTAGCAAACCTGATCGGAGAGTGTCATGCCAGCCGTCAACAAACCGCTGCATCAGAAAGGCGATTACCTTGTCGACTACGAAGAGAAAGTCTTCGAGGACGTGAAAGCGGAGCCGGGCGAAAAGGCGCTCGTCACGTTTCATACGGTCGCGTTCGAAGGTTCGATCGGCTTCGTCAATCTGCTGCAGGCCACGCGTCTGCAGCGCAAAGGCTTCGAAACCTCGGTGCTGCTGTATGGGCCGGGCGTCACGCTCGGTCTGCAACGCGGCTTTCCGACGCTCGGCGACGAAGCGTTTCCCGGCCACCTGAACTTCAACAAGCAATTGATGAAGTTCATGGAAGAAGGCGGCAAGGTCTACGCATGCCGCTTCGCCTTGCAGGCGCTGTACGGCCACGGCGAAGCGTCGCTGATCGAAGGCATTCGCCCGATCAGTCCGCTCGACGTGCTCGATATCCAGCTTGCTGCATCGCAAGGACAACGCGCTGATCATCCACACGTGGACGGTTTGACGAGACGAGCGACGCCGACCGCTGACCGACTATGCTGACCGACAAGCGCATCGTGCGCGCCGCCGCAGTCCAGATCGCACCGGACTTCGAGCGCAGCGGCGGCACGCTCGAAAAGGTCTGCGAGGCGATCGAAAAAGCGGCGCGCGAAGGCGTGCAACTGATCGTGTTCCCCGAGACGTTCGTGCCGTATTACCCGTACTTTTCTTTCGTGCGGCCGCCCGTCGCCTCCGGCGCCGATCACATGAAGCTCTACGAGGAAGCGGTGGTCGTGCCGGGCCCGGTGACGCAGGCGGTGGCCGAGCGGGCGCGCCTGCACCGGATGGTGGTCGTGCTCGGCGTCAACGAGCGCGATCACGGCAGCCTCTACAACACGCAATTGATCTTCGACGTGGACGGTCAGCTGGTGCTCAAGCGCCGCAAGATCACGCCGACGTTTCACGAGCGGATGATCTGGGGGCAGGGCGACGCAGCGGGTCTGAAAGTCGCGCACACGGCGCTCGCGCGCGTCGGTGCGCTCGCCTGCTGGGAGCACTACAACCCGCTCGCGCGCTATGCGTTGATGACGCAGCACGAAGAGATTCATTGCAGCCAGTTTCCCGGCTCGCTGGTGGGGCCGATTTTCGCCGAGCAGATCGAGGTGACGATCCGTCATCACGCGCTGGAGTCGGGTTGCTTCGTCGTCAACGCGACGGGATGGCTGACCGAAGCGCAGATCGCCTCGGTCACGCCGGATACGAACTTGCAGAAAGCACTGCGCGGCGGCTGCAATACCGCGATCGTGTCGCCTGAAGGTCAGCATCTGGCGCCGCCGCTGCGCGAAGGCGAGGGCATGGTGATCGCCGATCTCGACATGTCGCTGATCACCAAACGCAAACGCATGATGGATTCGGTCGGCCATTACGCGCGGCCCGAATTGCTGAGCCTCGCGATCAACCGGCGGCCCGCCGAAACCGTTGCGCCGATGCCGGCGTGGTCCGGTGCAATGAACGCAGAAAGCCCCGATTTCAATCCAACCGTAGGAGCGAGCGATGAACTCCAGCGAGACGCTGTCGGCTGAAAGCCGGCAATTGATGACCGAATTGCAGTCGGCGGGCTTGCGGCTCGTGTCGCCGGATGCGGGCGCGGCGAGCCGGCGTGGCGGTGCGGGTCCGTCGGACCACAAGGCGGTGACCGTGGACGGCGTGACGATCATGGTGCCGGTGCATACCAGCACCGCATGGCATTCGCCGTTCGTCGCGCAGACGCCGGACGCGAGCGGTTCGAGCGCGTTGCTGCGCGGCACGATTCCGATTGCGAATATCAGCTTTCCGAAGGCGCCGCGCTTTTACGGCATGCAGACGCTCGATGGCGTGCCGTACTCGCATATCGCCGCCCTGCATAGCGCGGACGTGCTGGCGACCACGGTACTGCAAACCTGCATTCGCTACGAGAGCCGCCGCAAGAGTTGCAAGTTCTGCGCGATCGGCCAGTCGCTCGCGGCGGGCCGCACGATTGCACGCAAGACGCCCGAACAGCTGGCCGAAGTCGCGCGCGCGGCGGTGTTGCTCGACGGCGTCAAGCATATGGTGCTGACCACCGGCACGCCGCCCACGCCCGATCGCGGCGCGCAGATTCTGTGCGAGAGCGCGTTCGCGATCAAGGCCGCCGTCGATCTGCCGATTCAGGCGCAATGCGAGCCGCCCGACGACGACCGCTGGTTCGCGCGCATGAAGGCGAGCGGCATCGACACGCTCGGCATGCATCTCGAAGTGGTGACGCCCGCCTTGCGCGAACGCATCATGCCGGGCAAGGCGAGCGTGCCGCTGTCGCGCTACATGGACGCGTTCAAGGCGGCGGTGGCCGTGTTCGGACGCGGCCAGGTCAGCACCTACATTCTCGCGGGACTCGGCGATAGCGCCGAAGCGATACTCGCGATGTCGCGCGAACTGATCGAACTCGGCGTCTATCCGTTCGTCGTGCCGTTCGTGCCGATCAGCGGCACGCCGCTCGAAGATCATCCGGCGCCTACGCCTGAATTCATGAAGTCGGTGCTGCAACCGCTTGGCGCGATGCTCAACGCCGCCGCGCATGCGCTCGGGCGACATCAAGGCGGGTTGCGGCAAATGCGGCGCGTGTTCGTCGCTGTCATCGTACGAGGAGTGATCATGTTCGGTGAGGCGATTGCAGGCGAAGCACTCGACGGCGAAGTCGACTTTGCACGCTTATGCGCCGAGCGAATTCCGCATCAAATGGACGACGCTGCGATTGGGAAGCCGAACGAAGCGTACAAGCTGCGGCGCGCGGTGTTCTGCATCGAGCAGGGCATTTTTGTCGGCGACGATCGCGACGATATCGACCAGCACGCGCAGCAACTGGTGGCGGTGAGTTGCGTGGCGGGCATGCCGGAGCAGGTGGTCGGCACGGTGCGGATTCATCGCGATCGCGACGGCGTGTGGTTCGGCTCGCGGCTCGCCGTGCACGCCGCGTTCCGTCGCCACGGCAAGATCGGCGCGACGCTGATTCGCCTCGCTGTGAGCAGTGCGCATGCGCTCGGCTGCGAGACATTTCTCGCGCATGTGCAGAGCCAGAACGTGCCGCTGTTTCAGCGCGATGCATTGGGACGTGCTCGCCGAAGAGACTTTGCTGGGCCGGCCGCATCATCTGATGCAGGCGCAACTGGACTGCGTATCCGCCGTGCGTGACGCCGCATGGCGGGTTTGTCACGCTGACGCAGCAGTCACAGCGCTCATCGCGGAGAGCGCGGCATGAACAGTGGCCGATCTCGTCGCCAGCTTGCGCGAGAGCCGCGGCTTTCGGCACAAGACGGATATCGCCGGCGTGGTCGGCTCGCTGGCGCGGCGTTTGCCCGGCGGCACGCGCGATCTCGCGCAAGCGGTTGCGCTCGGCGACGATTGCGCGGCACTCGCCGACGGCGACGGCTACCTGCTGTTCGCGATCGAAGGCATGGTCAGCGATTTCGTCAGCGCGATGCCGTGGTTCGCGGGCTATAGCAGCGTGATGGTCAACGTCAGCGATATCTATGCGATGGGCGGCCGGCCGCTCGCCGTGGTCGACGCGTTGTGGAGCGACGGCATCGGCGCGGCGGAAGAGGTGCTGGCGGGCATGGCGGCGGCGTCGGTGGCGTACGGCGTGCCGATTGTCGGCGGTCACACGAATACGCGCAGCGATGCAGCGCAACTGGCGGTGTCGATTATTGGCCGCGCGAAGGCACTGCTGTCGAGCTTCAATGCACAGGCCGGGCGACACGCTGATGATGGCGGTCGATCTGCGCGGCCGTTTCGAGGAACCGTATCCGTTCTGGAATGCGTCGGTGGACGCGCCGGCGGAGCGTCTGCGCGCCGATCTCGAAGTGCTGCCGCAACTGGCGGAAAGCGGCCTGTGCGATGCGGCGAAAGATATCAGCATGGCCGGCACACTGGGCACCGCGCTGATGTTGCTCGAATGCTCGCAGGTGGGCGCGCGGATCGATCTCGACGCGGATTCCGAAGCCCGCTGACGTCGCCGTTGTGAGCGCTGGGTCACCGCGTTTCCGAGCTTCGGCTATCTGCTGTCCGTGCGTGAGGAGACAGGTCGACGCGGTGCAGGCGCTAGTTCGATGCACGCTCGCTGGCTTGTGCGGCGATCGGCGTCGGTCGATGCAATCGCGCGAAGTGTCGTGCATCGGCAACGATGACGCGGCCGTGTTGTGGGACTTCAAGCGCGAGCCGTTCATCGTCGCGAACGGACGGTGCGCGATGAATCGCTGCCTGCGTTCATTGCGTTGCTGACGCATTCGGTCAATCCGCGCGGCGGGGTGGTGCATACGCTTGAACTGGCGAGCGCGTTGACTGCGCTCGGACATGACGTGACCGTGTTCGTGCCCGCTGCGCCGGGCGAGACGCTGTTTCGCGTGCCGCGCGTGCCGGGTGGTGTATGCGCCGATCACGTTGCATCGCAGGCCAATACGGTCGCGATGGTGGAGGCGCGCGTCGACGCGTTCCAGCACGCGTTGATCGATCACGGATGCAGCGTCGTTCGACGTGCTGCATGCGCAGGACAGCATCAGCGGTAACGCGCTCGCGGAGCTTGAAAGCGCAAGGGTGTAATTCGCGGCTTCGTGCGGACCGTGCATCATCTGGATCATTTCGATCACCCGCGTCTGGCTGCATGGCAACGGCGCGCGTACCGGGACGCGGATCGGGTGTTGTGCGTGAGCGATACATGGACGCGTGAGATGCGATGCGGCTTGGCGGCATCGAGCGCTATCACTGTGCCGAATGGCGTGGACGTCAAGCGCTTTTCTTCTCGTGCCGATGAATTCGACGTGTCAATCAGACAACGTTTCGGCATCGGCGATGGTCCGGTTGTGCTTTCGGTAGGCGGGATCGAAGCACGCAAGAACACCCTGGCGCTACTCGAAGCTTTTGACGTCTGTGCGCAGCGTGCGGCCGGATGCTCAACTTGTCATTGCCGGCGGTGCGAGTCTGCTCGACCACGACGCATACACTCGCGCCGTACTCCGGCGAGCGGCGGAATTGGGCCTCTCAATCGGTCCGCGAGAAAGCGTGATTGTGACCGGCCCGCTAGAAGACGCCGCGATGCCAGCGCTGTTTCGCATGTGCCGATGTGTTGTCGATGGTGTCGCTGCGCGAAGGCTTCGGTCTCGTGGTCTTGGAGGCGCTAGCAAGCGGAACGCCGGTGGTGGCATCGGCGATTCGCGCCCTTCACCGAATATCTCGACCACGCGACGTGCTGCTGGGCCGATCCAACCCATATCGATTCGATCGCATCCGCGTTGCTCCACGCGCTAGATGCAAACACGCTCGATTTCGACCACGCGGTGCCAGCGTTACTCGCCCGATTCAGCTGGCACGCAAGCGCACAGCAGTCATGTCGACGCGTACCGCCATTTCCTCGCGAAACACGCTTTACTGATCAACTGATTTAAGGAATTGCCATGCCTGTCATGCACTTTCGGATTCAATGGCCCGATGGCGACGAAGCGAACTGTTATTCGCCGTCGCTTGTGATCGGCGATTTTTTCAAACCCGGCGAGGCCTATCCACTGGAGGATTTCGTCGCACGCTCGCGGCAGGCGCTGAATATCGCATCCGAGCGGGTGCGCGAGAAGTACGGCTTCGCCTGCTCGGCGGCGCAGGACCAGTTAGCGCAAATCGAGCGCGAGGCCGAGCGCTTTCGCGATCGGCCAGACGCGACGGTCAAGGTTATCGAGTTCAGCTAGGCGCACATTTTTTCAGAGGACGCATCATGTCGAATCCAGCACATCACGCGCGCGCCGACGGGCATTACAGCGTGCTCGTAGTCGGCGGCGGGCAAGCGGGTTTGTCGGTTAGCTATCACCTGAAGCAAGCCGGCATCGATCATCTGGTTGTGGAAAAACACGCGGTGACGCACACGTGGCGCGAGCAACGCTGGGACGCGTTCTGTCTGGTCACGCCGAACTGGCAATGCGCGTTGCCCGGTTATCCGTACAAGGGCGACGACCCGCACGGCTTCATGAAGAAGGACGAGATCATTCAATATCTCGACGGCTTTATTGCTCATGTGGACGCGCCGGTGCTCGAGCGAACGGAAGTGCGGCGCGTCAAGCAGCGTGACGACGGTATTTATACGATTTCGACTACGCGCGGCGATTTCACCGCGGATCAGGTCGTGGTCGCGTCCGGCGGATATCACACGCCGATCGTGCCGCGTTTTGCCGAACGACTGCCAGCAGGTATCGTGCAGTTGCAGTCGTCCGCGTATCGCAATCCGCAGTCTTTGCCTGAAGGCGCGGTGATGGTGGTCGGCACCGGTCAATCCGGCGCGCAGATCGCGGAAGACCTGCATCTGGCAGGACGCAAGGTCGTGCTCGCGGTGGGCGAAGCGCCGCGCTGTGCGCGCTTCTACCGGGGCCGTGACGTGGTCGACTGGCTCGCGGACATGCAGTATTACGACATGCCGGTGGAAAAGCATCCGTTGCGCGAAGGCGTGCGCGACAACACCAATCACTACGTGACGGGCCGTGACGGCGGACGCGATATCGACTTGCGCAAGTTCGCTGCTGAAGGCATGGAGCTCTATCGGCCGGCTCGACGATCTGCGCGATGGCCAATTCCATTTCGCGCCCACGCTCGCCGCCAATCTCGATTCCGCGGACGACACGTATAACCGGATCAACGCGAGCATCGACGGCTTCATTGAGAAGCACGGCATCGATGCCCCAGCAGGCGTGCCGTACGAACCGGTCTGGCGGCCCACCCAGGAGCGCACCACGCTCGACGTCGAGGCGAGCGGCATCGCCGCGATTATCTGGTGCATCGGCTTCACGCCGGACTTTAGCTGGCTCGATGCGCCTGTGTTCAACGGTCGCGGTTACCCGGCGCACACGCGAGGTATCACGCCAATCGAAGGCCTGTATTTCGTCGGCCTGCCGTGGTTGCATACGTGGGGTTCGGGACGCTTCTCCGGCGTCGCGCGCGACGCGGAGTTCATCGTGCACGCGATTCGCGAGAGGGCGCGAGAACGTGCTTCGTTGACAGCGGCAGTTGCCGCATGAAGTCGCACGGACCGGCCATCGCGATCTGGAGATAAAAAGGCCGCTGCAACTAAAAGCAGCGGCCTATCGATACAGCAGGCAGAAACTCAGCTACCCAGCGCGGGGTCGCTCATGCTGCTCTTGCCGGTTTCGACGTGTCCGGCAACGCGGCGCGCAAACGACGGGTCCGTGTCGACCGTAATAGCCAGGTCGTACCAGCCGTGAGCATTGCGCAGATCGAGATAGAGTTGCTCGGTATCGCCGCCGCGCACCGAATGTTTGATCACGTTATTGGCGTCGTACGCGTTCACGATCGTGAACTGGCACCGCGCACTGCCCACGTTTTCGAGCCGCAGTTGCAGATTGCCGTTCGACACGTCGTAACCCTCGGCGACTTCCGGGCGCGCCGTTTCCGAGCCACCCCACCAGTCATGCGCGAGCACTTTGCCTGCAAAACGACGTAGAAAGCCGTTCGGGCCGTACACGGTGTAGTCGTAGCTGCCATCTGCATTGAGCGGCAACTGGTCCTGCAAACGCTTGCCGGGTTCGACCGTATAGGTGCGCGGCGCGCCGGCACTCTGCGCGGCATAGACGAGAAACACCGCACCGGCGCGGCCCGTGTTGATGAAGCGCACGGAGAGCTTGCTGCTCGATGCTTCGCCCTGCACGCGCACGAACAGTTCGTATGGCAACGCGCGAGCGGGACGGATGCCCGGTTCCTGCTTCGGCACCGCCTGCACCACCGGCGGCAGTGGGACGTAGTCGGCGTGACGATTCTGATCGGGCGGCACGTAGCCACTTGTGCCCGGCAGCGTCGGCACGGAATCGTTCGGGTTGCTGAAGTTGAACGCGGACATCAGATCGCCGCATACCGCGCGGCGCCACGGTGTGATGTTCGATTCGCCGAGGTTGTGCTGGTGGCCGAAGCGCTTCTCGATGAAGCGGATCACCGACGTATGGTCGAACAATTCCGAGCATACGTAGCCGCCTTTCGACCATGGCGAGACGACGAGCATCGGCACGCGCGGACCAAGCCCATAGGGAGCCGCGGCCGTGGTCGAGTTGCCGGGAAAGATTTCGTTGCTGGTGTCGACGGTGGACAGACCATTGGCGCTCGAAGCCGGTGCGAACGGCGGCGGCATGTGATCGAAGAAGCCGTCGTTCTCGTCGTAGTTGATCAGCAGCACGGTCTTGCTCCACACGTCGGGGTTCGACGTGAGGATCTGCAACACCTGGTCGATGTACCACGCGCCGTAATTCGTCGGCCAGTTCGGATGCTCGGAATAGGCTTCGGGGGCGACGATCCACGAAACTTGCGGCAGTGCATTGTTCTGCACGTCGCGCTTGAGGATGTCGAAGTAGCCGTCGCCATTCGCTGCGTTGGTGCCCGTGCGCGCGTTGTCGTAGAGCGGGTTGCCTGGTTGCGCGTTGCGGTACTGGTTGAAGTAGAGCAGCGAGTTGTCGCCGTAATTGCCGATGTACGCGTTTTGTGTCCAGCCCCACGAGCCGTTTGCATCGAGACCGGTGCCCATGTCCTGATAGATCTTCCACGAAATGCCGGCGTTTTGCAGCACTTCCGGATAGGTGGACCAGCCATAGCCGAGTTCGGAGTTGTCGATTACCGGACCGCCGCCGCTGCCGTCGTTGCCGACCCAGCCGCTCCACATGTAGTAGCGGTTCGGGTCGGTCGGCCCCATCAGCGAGCAGTGGTAGGCGTCGCAAATGGTGAACGCGTCGGCGAGCTGGTAGTGAAACGGAATGTCGTCGCGCGTGAGGTAGGCCATGGTCGTGGTGCCCTTGGAGGGCACCCACTGATCGTAGCGGCCGCCATTCCACGCTGTGTGGGTCGTGCCCCAGTCGTGCGCGAGGTCTTGCAGGAATTGCAGGCCCAGATTCGGTGCCGTGGGACGAAACGGCAATACGTACCCGAGATCGGCTGCGAGCGGCTGATACCACACCGGCTTGCCGTTGGGCAGATTGATCGCGCGGGTGTCGCCAAAGCCGCGCACGCCTTTGAGCGAGCCGAAGTAGTGATCGAACGAGCGGTTTTCCTGCATCAGCACGACGATATGTTCGACGTCCTGAATCGTGCCCGTCCTGTTGTTGGCGGGAATCGCCAGCGCGTTGCGAATGCCCAGCGGCAACATGCTCAAAGCGGTCGCGGAACCTGCGGCATGCGCGGCGGAACGCAGAAAATCACGGCGAGTTGTTGAAGTCATGGTTTTGGCTCTCGATCTTCGGTAGAGGACGAAACAGGCGCGCGAGCGTGAGCGGCGCGAAATTCAATCGACGGTATGGATGACGGGTGTCGCGAGCGGCGTAGACGCCGCGGCTGACAACGCGGCATCGGCACCGGAAGCGGGCATGGCAGGGGTTTGAATCGTGACAGCGGCAGGCGCGGACGATGCGGCTAGCGAATTGTCTTGCGCGGACATCTGCGCGTTACTGTTGTCGGCGGGACTATCGGTGGAACTCGAACTGGTTGCGCTCGTGTCTTCAGGTTTCTCGTCGTTACCGCACGCAACGATCGACATGCACAGCGATGTGGCAATCAATGAAAATGCCAAACGTTTGCGCTGTGAAGCGGCAGGAGCGAAGTTCGACACAACGGACATGACAATGTCTCCGGCATGGGGAAGGCTTGCCAGGGCATGCGTGCGCCGTGGTCAGCGATGCAGCAGCTTAATCGCTGACCTGTGTAAGTTTTGTGAAGAGGTGGTGAGGAATGGAAAGTCGGTCAGTTCTGGAACATGGCGGTAAGATTGCCCGGCAACGTCGGCAACGAATTGCTTCCGACGTTGCCGGGCAGTTGATGCAGAGCTTGTCTGTTACTTGTCGATGTTCAGGAACGGCAGCGGCGCACCCGCACCCATGTACGTGGGCAGCTTGCCGTCCCACCGATTGATCGCCTGCAATTGCAGATATTCCTGGCCACCATTGGTCTTGACGGCCTGCGCCTGGATCGCGATCGACTCGGCTTCGCCGCGCGCCTTGGCAATCTGCTGATCGGCTTCGAACTTTACGCGCGCCAGTTCCCGTTCCGCCTGTTCGGCGCGCTGGCTCGCGGTGACCTTTGCTTCGATCGCCTGGTCGAACGCGGCGCTGAACTTGAAGTTCGTAATGTTGATGTCCTGAATCAGAAAGCCGTAACCCCTGAGTTTCGTGATGAGTCCGCTCATGATGTCGGCGGAGACCTGCTGGCGTTTCGTGACCAGTTCTTCCGCGGTGTAGCGGGCGGCGACGGCCTTGAACACTTCGAACATCGCGGGCTGCACGTACGACACCTCATACTGAAGCGACGGCTCCATCGCATACAGCGCGCGCACCCGCGCAGGATCGACGCGATAGTTCATCGTCAGATCGGTGTGCACCGACTGCAAATCTTTCGACGCTGCCTGCGCGCCTTCCACTCTCGCGACATCGAGCCCGGTGAAGACTTCGTGAACCCCCGAGACGGGCGCCACGAAATGAGGACCCTCGGGCAACGTCTCCGCTTCGATATGACCGAACGTGGTCACCACGCCAATGTGAGATTGCGACACCTGTGTGAAGCTTGAAAACAGCAAACCGACAACTGCGACGACGACGAATGCGACGACGCCATAAACGGTTTTCGGCTGGTGATCTTTACGCATCGATTTAGATGCAAATACGACTGCTGCGCCAATAGCGACAGCAAAGAAAAGAACAACGATGATCTGGCCCATGTCGATGATTTATCAGGTAGAAAGACAAAAATAAAAAGGCCGGTGGATTAAATCATTTTCTGTCCGCGGCCTGGTGCGGGCATGCAAAAAACATGGAAATGCTGTGGCGAATCCGGAAAGAAAACGAGCGGCATTTTCCGCGAGCCGATAGGACTGGAAAGAGGCTGAGTTCAGGGCGAAGTCAGCATGAACCCGCGTGAAGAGGTCGCCTTGAGGCGGCTTCGTATGGCAGAACGGTAGATCGTTCGTTTGCATTGAAGCGGTATTGAATGTTTAAGCGAATTTGTTGTTCTTAATGCGTGCGACGATTAAACGAGTCGACTAAAGATGGCCAAAGTCTACAAGCATATTGAACACTTGTGCAATGGCCTGTTTTAGAGTGGGGTATTGAATCGCCTGATCGAATGGCGGCAGCAGCAATTAGACCGGCTTGAGCCGGTCAATGCAAACACGATTTCAGCCGCGCCACAACGGGATAACGAACTAACGCTGCGACGAAACGAACCCCGCGATCGCCTCGTTCAATTGATCCGGCGCGTCACGATGCGGCGAGTGTCCGCAGGCGTCGAGCTTGACCAGACGCGTATGCGGCACGCGCTCGGCGATCGTATCGATCTGGGCCATCGTGCCGTAGTTGTCGTCGTGGCCTTGCACGGCGAGCAGTGGCTGGCGAATGGACGACAACTCCGCGCTGATCGTCCACGGTCTGAACGCAGGGTTCAACCAGATGTCGTTCCAGCCGTAGAACGCAGAATCGACGTCGGCGTGATAGCGGCTGAGTTTGTCGCGCAGATCGGTGGTTTCGTAGAGCTGCTTTGGTTTGCGCGATGCTTTCCACCGAGATGTCTTCGACGAACACATGCGGCGCAATGACGACAGCGCCCGCCAGTGCATCGCGGATGCAGCGCCGCATACAGCAGCGCGATCGAGCCGCCGTCGCTATGCCCGATCACCCACATGCGCTTGCGCTCTGTCATGCCGATATCGAGTGCATCGAGCAACGCGGGAAGGATGTCGCGTGCTTGTGCGGTCATGAAATCGACCGGCCATTTCACGTCGTGCTCACGCGCTGTGGACAGTCCATAACCGGGCCGCGAATAGACGAGACCGCGCATGCCGATCGCTCGCACAGCGCTTGCGGCCAGTCGCGCCACATCGCGACCGAGCCGAGTCCTTCGTGCAGGAATATGGCGATCGGTGCATCTGCCGCGGTCTGGCGGATTCATTGACCCAGCGATACTCGATCCGCAATGGCCCGTGCGACGCCGTAGCGGGCAGTTCGGCGAAGCTGCCGGCCGATGTATCGACGCGCGTGGCGTCAGTGCCGGAAACGGGGTTCTGCATGGATCACCTTATGACTGTTCGCGCAGTTTGAAGCGTTGAATCTTGCCGGTGGCGGTTTTCGGCAAATCGTCGACGAA
This sequence comes from uncultured beta proteobacterium, assembly GCA_963800185.1. GTDB lineage: Bacteria > Pseudomonadota > Gammaproteobacteria > Burkholderiales > Burkholderiaceae > Paraburkholderia. Next base: position 297,471 of record CAWCZW010000001.1, read on the forward strand.
AACGATATCGCGCGGATACTTGTGTGGCGCGAGCCGGTCTTTGACGAAACGCCTTCAACTCGTCGGCGAGTATCTCAGACGGCGCGAATTCGCGCTTCAGTACCACGAACGCGCGGGTCTTGACGAGACCGCCGTGATCTACGCCGACAACCGCCGCTTCGAGCACCGCATTCGTGCTGCACGAGCACCATTTCCACTTCGACCGGCGATACATATTGGCCGCTGACTTTCAGCATGTCGTCGCTGCGTCCTGCGTACACGTAGCAGCCGTTGGCGAGGCGGCAGTACTTGTCGCCGCTGCGAATCCATTCGCCGAGGAAGGTTGCGCGCGACTTCTCGCGATTGCTCCAGTACATCAGCGCCGCACTCGGTCCTTTGATGTAGAGATCGCCGACTTCGCCGTCGGCCACGGGATGTCCAGCTTCGTCGCGCAGTTCGACTTCGTAGCCGGGCACGGGGCGGCCGGTCGTGCCGTATTCGACCGCGCCCGCACGATTCGACAGGAAGATATGCAGCATTTCCGTCGAGCCGATGCCGTCGAGAATTTCGCAGCCGAAATGCGCGGTGAAACGCTCGCCGATTTCGCGCGGCAACGCTTCGCCCGCCGAGGTGCACACGCGCATCGCGACATCGGCGCGCGCGGGCAGGTTGGGCGACACGAGCATGCTCGCGTACAAGCGTCGGCACGCCGTAGAAAATGGTCGGCCGATGCTGCACGAGGCGCGTGAAAATCGCGTCGGCGGTGGGGCGTTCGGCCATCAGCACCGCGGTCGCGCCAACCGAAAGCGGGAACGTCAGGCCGTTGCCGAGACCGTAGGCAAAGAACAGTTTGGCGGCCGAGAACACCACGTCGCTTTCGACAATGCCGAGAATCGGCTTCGCGTACAACTCGGCAGTCCAGTACAGATTCGCGTGCGTGTGGACGGTGCCTTTCGGTTTGCCGGTCGAGCCCGACGAGTACAGCCAGAACGCGATGTCGTCGGAGCCACGTCGCGCTGCCTTTGACGGCAGGCGTGGCGGCGTCGATCAGATCGTCGAGCACGGCGCGAGTGAACGGCTCGCTTGTCGGGCGGCTGCGAGACGATCAACTGACAGCCGTCGTGTTCCGGTCGACATCCATCGCCTGCGTGACGTTCGGCAATCAACGCGCCCGAAGCGATCACCGCGCGCGCGTGGCTATGCGTGAGCATGTACACGTAGTCGGCAGCGGTGAGCAGCGTGTTGGCGACCACCGGCACGACGCCCGCATACAAGCGCGCCGAGAAACGCGATCGGCAGCTCGACGGTATCGAGCATCACCAGCAGCACGCGTTCTTCAGGATGCACGCCGAGCGCTCGCAGTGCGGTGGCGAAGCGCCGGGCGCGTTCTTCGAGTTCGCCGTACGTGGTGGTGCCGGCGTCGTCGATATAAGCGGTCTTGGCGGCGCGCGATTCATTCAGCCGGAACAGATAGGCCGCGAAATTGAATAGCGCGGGCGGCGGCTCGACCGTCGCGGCGGGCTGACTCGCAGCCGGTTCCAGCAGGGCTTCCATCTGTCTCCTCCATCGGTGGGGGCGGTCCGGCTATTCTTTGTGCTCGTGATCCGCTCGATGCTTGCTGTTTCAGCTAACCGGCTCACACCGCAGTGAATTCGATCGCGCCTTGCGGCAGCAGATAGAGCACCAGCGCCTGGCCGTTCGCCACGGTCGGACGATGCGCGGAGCCCGGCCCGTACACGCACCAGCCGGCCGGGTGACCGTCGAACGTTGCGCCTTCGGTGAGCGGCATGATCAGATCGATCTCGCCGTGCGGATGAACATGATGAGGGCCGGCAATGTCATGCATATCGACCACGTCGACGGAAAAGCCGTGGGTCTCGGGCAGCGGCTTGAAGATGCGCCCGTAGCGAATGCCGCCGCCTGCGCGGTTGCACAGCCAGCCTTCGGCGACGCCCGTGCGGCAGGCGTGCGCGAGTTCGTTGAAGGTCGCGCCGTCGGCCGGGTACGTGTCGTTCAGCCAGGCGGCCAGCGTGCCGTCGAGCGGGCGTCGGCGAGTTGCTCTGTGACGCCCGCAATCAGGCGTTGGAATTCATGTGGGGACATGCGAGCCCCAGATTGCGCGACGCATGCACGCGAGTCCTGACATTCATGCGCGCCTGCGAGCACCGATGCTTGCGGTTGCCACGCCGTCTCCATAACACTGCCCGAAAGTCGGCAGCGTTTGTTATTGGATCGATATTTGGCGAAAATTAACCGTTCACCTGGTGCGTGTCAAGCACTATAGTACATATACATGCGGTCAAGAGGTAGTTAAACATGAATCAAAATTATTCTCCCGCGCCGCTGGACGATCCCGCCGACGAGACGATCCGTCTCGACGCCGAGCGGGCGGAGCGCGGGAGCGAGCGCGAGGAGCGCGATCCTTTCCTGACGGCGATGGGCGAGCGCGTGCGTCTGCTGCGCGCGCGCCGCGGCATGACGCGCAAGACGCTGGCAACGGAAACCGGCTTGTCGGAGCGTCATCTGGCGAATCTGGAGTCGGGTGTGGGCAATGCGTCGGTGCTGGTGCTGCGGCAGATTGCGACGACGCTGAACTGTCCGCTGGCCGAAGTGATCGGCGACGAAACCACCGCATCCGCCGAATGGCTGCTGATCCGCGAACTGCTGCAAGGCCGTGACCAGGCCGCGTTGCAACGCGCCCGCGTGGCGCTTGCCGAGATGTTCGCGCAGGCGCCGCGCGACCCGCATCGCAAGGACCGGATTGCGCTGATCGGTCTGCGCGGCGCGGGCAAGTCGACATTCGGACGCATGCTCGCGCAGGAGCGCAAGGTGCCGTTCGTCGAACTGACGCGCGTGATCGAGCAACTCGCCGGCTGTCCGCCGTCGGAGATTCATTCGCTGTATGGCGCGAGCGCTTACCGGCGTTATGAACATCGCGCGCTCGAGGCGGTGATTCAGGAGCACGAGCGCGCGGTGATCGCGTCGCCGGGCGGCCTGGTGTCGGAGTCGGGCACGTTCAACGCGCTGCTGTCGCATTGCTTCACCGTGTGGTTGCAGGCCACGCCGGAAGAGCATATGCGCCGCGTCGTCGCGCAAGGCGACCTGCGGCCGATGTCCGGCAACAAGGAAGCGATGGACGACCTGAAGCGCATTCTGGCGGGCCGCAGCGAACTGTACGGCCGCGCCGACATGAACTTCGACACCAGCGAGAAAACCTTGGCCGACGCCTATCTGCAATTGCGCGACCGGCTCGCCGCGAGGCTCGCAGCGGAGTCGCCGGATGACGTACGGGTGAGCTGACATGCAGCGCGACGCCAGGGTTTACGTAGTAAACATGCATTAAAGTGCTTTACATGGGTATAGGACGATGCACTATTGTTCAAAAAACAGATTTGCATCGTCCAGTCAGGAGACGCCCCATGTCCACAGCAGAAACCGCCATCGCGGCCGGTCGACTACCGCACCGATCCTTCGCAGTACAACCATTGGAAGTTGAGCTTCAACGGTCCCGTCGCGACGCTCGGTATCGATATCGCCGAGGACGGCGGCATTCGCGACGGCTACAAGCTGAAGCTGAATTCGTACGACCTCGGCGTCGACATCGAACTGCACGACGCAATACAGCGCATCCGCTTCGAGCATCCCGAAGTCAAAACGGTCGTGCTGACGAGCCTGAAAGATCGCGTGTTCTGCTCGGGCGCCAACATCTTCATGCTGGGACTCTCCACGCATGCGTGGAAGGTCAACTTCTGCAAGTTCACCAACGAAACGCGCAACGGTCTCGAAGATTCGTCGCGCCATTCGGGCCTGAAGTTTCTCGCGGCGGTAAACGGTGCGTGCGCGGGCGGCGGTTACGAACTCGCGCTGGCCTGCGATGAAATCTATCTGATCGATGACCGCTCGTCGTCGGTGTCGCTGCCCGAAGTGCCGCTGCTGGGCGTGCTGCCTGGCACAGGTGGCCTGACACGCGTCACCGATAAGCGCAAGGTGCGGCACGACCGCGCGGACATCTTCTGTACCGTGGTCGAGGGCGTTCGCGGCGAACGCGCGAAAGCATGGCGTCTCGTCGATGAAGTCGTGAAGCCGAATCAGTTCGACCAGGCGATCCAGGCACGCGCACTCGAACTCGCCGCGCAAAGCGATCGTCCCGCCGGACGCACAAGGCGTGATGCTGACGCGAATCGAGCGCACCGATCGCGAAGACGGGCTGACTTATAAGACGCTCGACGTCAGCATCGATCGCGCGAAGCGCATTGCGACATTCACGGCAAAAGCGCCGCAACCGGAGACAGCCCACGAGCATCGACGCGATCGTCGCCGCCGGCACGAACTGGTGGCCTTTGCAATTCGCCCGCGAACTCGACGACGCGATTCTGTCGATGCGCACCAACGAGCTTGACAGTCGGCACGTGGATCTTCAGGACCGAAGGCGATGCCCGCAATGTGCTCGCCGTCGACGCCACGCTGATGCAGCACAAGGATCACTGGTTCGTGCGCGAAACGATCGGCCTGCTGCGCCGCACCCTGGCGCGTATCGACGTGTCGTCGCGTTCGCTGTTCGCGCTGATCGAACCGGGCTCGTGCTTTGCCGGCACGTTCGCGGAACTCGCGTTCGCCGCCGACCGCAGCTACATGGCCGCGCTGCCTGGCAACGAAGACGAGGAACCGGCGCTCACGCTGTCGGAAGTCAACTTCGGTCTCTATCCGATGGTCACGCATCAATCGCGGCTCGCCCGGCGTTTCTACGAAGAAGCCGGGCCGCTCGACGCGGTGCGCTCGAAGATCGGCCAGCCGATCAAGCCTGTCGAAGCGGAGCGCCTGGGTCTCGTCACCGCCTCGCCCGACGATATCGATTGGGCCGACGAAATTCGCATCGCGCTCGAAGAACGCGCGGCGATGTCGCCGGATGCGTTGACCGGCCTCGAAGCGAATCTGCGCTTCAATGGCCCGGAAACGATGGAGACGCGCATTTTCGGGCGCCTCACCGCATGGCAGAACTGGATCTTCAACCGGCCGAACGCAGTGGGCGAGAAGGGCGCGCTCAAGGTGTACGGCAAGGGCAGCAAGGCGCAATTCGACGTCTCGCGCGTTTGATCCGCGATTGATTCGCGAGATCCGCGCAAGACGTCTGCAACAAAACATCGGCAAAAACGACAGAGCCGCCTGCCCACGACCCGTTCACAAACTGAACCGATACGCGCCTCTCATCCGCAGCACTGCAGTGTCCGAACAAGGAACCGACCATGTCAACGATCAACTACAGCGAAAAGATTCCGAACAACGTCAATCTCGCCGACGACCGTGCACTGCAACGCGCGCTCGAACAATGGCAGCCGAATTTCCTGTCGTGGTGGGGTGATATGGGCCCGGAAGGCTCGCATGGCTACGACGTTTATCTGCGCACCGCGGTGAGCGTGGACGCTGGCGGCTGGGCGCATTTCGATCATGTGAAGATGCCGGACTATCGCTGGGGGATTTTTCTCACGCCGGGCGAGCAGGACCGCAAGATTCATTTCGGCGAGCACAAGGGCGAGGCCGCGTGGCAGGACGTGCCCGGCGAGCATCGCGCGAATCTGCGCCGTATCATCGTCACGCAAGGCGATACGGAGCCGGCTTCGGTCGAGCAGCAACGGCACCTCGGTTTGACCGCGCCTTCCATGTACGACCTGCGCAACCTGTTTCAGGTGAATGTGGAGGAAGGGCGCCACCTGTGGGCGATGGTGTACCTGCTGCATCGCTATTTCGGCCGGGACGGTCGTGAAGAAGCCGAAGCATTGCTCGGCCGCCGTTCGGGCGACGAAGACAACCCGCGCATTCTCGGTGCGTTCAACGAAAAAACGCCGGACTGGCTCGCGTTTTACATGTTCACGTACTTCACCGATCGCGACGGCAAGTTCCAGTTGTCGGCGCTCGCCGAGTCGGGTTTCGATCCGCTTGCGCGCACGACGAAGTTCATGCTGACCGAAGAAGCGCATCACATGTTCGTCGGCGAATCGGGCGTGTCGCGCGTGATCCAGCGCACCGCTCAGGTCATGAACGAACTGGGCACCGACGACGTCACGAAGATTCGCGCGGCCGGCGTGATCGATCTGCCGACTATCCAGCGCTATCTGAACTTCCACTACTCGGTGACGATCGACCTGTTCGGCGCCGATCATTCGTCGAATGCGGCGACGTTCTATAGCTCGGGTTTGAAGGGCCGCTATGAAGAGAACAAGCGCGACGACGATCATCAATTGAACGGCCAGAGCTACAAGCTGCTCGACGTGCAGGACGGCAAACTGGTCGAGCGCGAAGTGCCGATGCTCAACGCAATGAACGAAGTGCTGCGCGACGATTACATCAAAGATTCGGTGGCAGGCGTAGGCCGCTGGAACAAGGTACTCGAGAAGGCCGGCATCGATTTCCGCATGACGGTGCCGCATAAAGCATTCAATCGGCAGATCGGCACGTTTGCGGGCACCCGTGTTTCGCCCGATGGCCGCGTGGTCAGCGAAACCGAATGGGCGGCGAATGAGGCGAAATGGCTGGCTACGCCGGAAGATCGCGCTTATGTCGCGTCGCTGATGGGGCGCGTCACGGAGCCCGGCAAGTTCGCGAACTGGATTGCGCCGCCGGCGATGGGCGTGAACCGTCAGCCGGTCGATTTCGAATACGTGCGCTTTAACTGAGACGCGATTGAGAAGCGTATGAGCAAGTGCGCGCGCGCGTATTCGCGCGAATACAGGGTGGAGGAAGTCATGAACGGCCCAGTGTCGATCGAAGTTCTCAGGCAGCATCTGATCGATCCGGAAATCTGCATTCGCTGCAATACCTGCGAAGAGACTTGCCCGATCGACGCGATCACGCACGACGACAACAACTACGTGGTCAAGGCGGACATCTGCAACGGCTGCATGGCGTGCGTGCCGCCGTGTCCGACCGGCGCGATCGACAACTGGCGCACGGTGCTGAAGGCGGACGCGTATCCGATCGAAGAGCAGTTCACGTGGGACGTATTGCCGGAGCAGAACACCATGGCGGTGCCGGCCGCAGAAGAATGCGACGTCGGCGGATGCGTCCGGCGATGCGCCCGACGACGCGAGCGGGATCGAAGTCGATACCGTGCGCGGCTCGCGTCGTGCCGCCCTGGTCCGCGGCGAAACCGTACGTGAATCTCTACACGCACAAGGCGCCGACTACCGCGACGGTGGTCGGCAACTACCGGCTCACCGACGGCTCGACCGACAGCGACATCCATCACATCGTGCTCGATTTCGGCTCGATGCCGTTTCCCGTGCTGGAGGGTCAGTCGATCGGCATTTTGCCGCCGGGCGCGACTCGCCGATGGCCGCGCGCACCATGCGCGCCAGTATTCGATTGCGAGCCCGCGCGACGGCGAACGGCCCGGTTATAACAACGTTTCGTTGACGGTCAAACGTGTTATCGCAGACAGCATGGCGACGCAATCGACGGCGTGTGTTCGAATTACCTGTGCGATCTGAAGAAGGGCGATGTGGTCAACGTGATCGGCCCATTCGGCGGCACGTTCCTGATGCCGAACCATCCGAACTCGCATCTGCTGATGATCTGCACCGGCACCGGCTCGGCGCCGATGCGCGCGATGACCGAGTACCGCAGGCGTCGCCGCCTGAAAGGTGCGACCGGCAAATTGATGCTGTTCTTCGGCGCACGAACCAAGGAGGAGTTGCCGTACTTCGGGCCGCTGACGAATCTGCCGAAGGATTTCATCGATACGAATCTGGCGTTTTCGCGCACGGCGGGTCAACCGAAGCGCTATGTGCAGGACGCGATGCGCGAACGCGCGGTGGATGTCGCGCACGATGCTCAAGGACGACAACACGCACATCTACGTGTGCGGGCTGAAAGGCATGGAAGACGGCGTGCTGCAGGCGCTCAAGGAAATTGGCGAGCAGCATCAGATGGATTGGGAAGCGCTGTGGGCGAAGCTGAAGAGGGAAGGGCGCCTGCATCTGGAGACTTACTGAGGCGCGCTTCGAAATCGCCATTCATGCTGCAAACGAAGTTGCGGAAAGAACGTACAAACGAAGGCCCCGCTAACCCCGGCAATACGCGAGGCGCAGGGCCTTTTCACCTGCTTCAGCTTGAAGCGTCCGCCTCATCTTCATTCCGCAAACGTGAAGGTGAACGCGCACGCGCGGGCGACACCGCCCCGCACGCGCGAATCACCAGCTGCACGACTTCCTCCGTCGTCACATCAAACGCTTTCTGCGTCAGCGCGCGTTTGCCTTTGAGCGCGCGAATCTGCGCGTCGAAGTCGGCGTAATGCTGGGTGGTCGCCCAGATCATGTACATCAGCGTCTGCGCATTCACCGGTGCGAGCAGGCCGCGCGCAATCCAGTCGTCGATCACTTTCACGCGGCTATCGAGCCACGGCTTCACGCGCCCCGTGAGGATGTCCTCCATGTGCTCCGCGCCGTGAATGATCTCGCTCGCCCACACCTTCGAGCCCAGCGGCCGGCGCCGCGACAACTCCATTTTCGCGCGCACATATCCGCCGATCGCTTCGACCGGATCGTCGCTGCATTCGAACGTATCCGCGGCGCGATGCCAGTCTTCGAACAGGTCTTCGAGCACGCGCCGGTATAGCGCGAGCTTGGTCGGGAAGTAGTAATGCAGGTTAGCTTTCGGTAAGCCTGCACGTTCGGCGATCATCGCCGTGCTGGTGCCGTCGAGTCCGCGTTCGGCGAAAACCGCCTCCGCGCACGCCAGAAGATGCGCTTCATTCGACTCGCGAATGTGTGCCTTGCGCCGCCGCAAATGGCGCGTCGCGTGTTCGTCGTTTTCCGTGATGTCGGCCGCCACGTCGTCGTCTCTCATGTTTGCCTTCGCCGGCATCTGCGCCGCGTCGCGCTTCATTCTAGTCGTTTGAGCGACGATGCTCACACGCGCATTCGTCGACGTCGCGAAAAAGCCGTGCTGCAGCTGCAATGGCACGCTTCTCGCTATGTTTCTCTCCGAACGAAAGGCATTGATTTGGCGGGCTTAATCGGCTACAACCTGTCCAACTGGACAGGATTGGAAGAGCGGGAGATGCCCCAGGGTTTGCCCTTTGTACGATGACGCGATCCGATGCAGCGAATGTGCACCGCCGCCGTGCGGCGACGCCCCAAAACCCGCCGCCGATGCACCAGTTTCATGTCGATTCACCGAAAGGAGCGAGACGAATGAACGCGGTATCCGAAGCATTGAAGCACGCAGAACTCGACTACGTCGATCAAGGTCGACGGCAAGCGGCTGTGGGACAGCCTGATGACGATGGCGAAGATCGGCGCGACGCCCAAAGGCGGCGTCTGCCGTCTCGCGCTCACCGATCTCGACAAGGAAGGGCGCGATCTGATCGTCAGTTGGGCGAAGGAAGCCGGTTGCACGGTCACCGTCGACCAGATGGGCAACGTGTTCATGCGCCGCGCCGGACGCAATCCCGATGCGCTGCCGGTCATGACCGGCTCGCACGCGGACTCGCAGCCGACCGGCGGCCGCTTCGACGGCATCTACGGCGTGCTCGGCGGCCTCGAAGTGATCCGCAGTCTGAACGATCACGGCATCGAAACCGAGCATCCGGTCGAAGTGGTGATCTGGACCAACGAGGAAGGCTCGCGCTTCGCGCCGGCCATGGTCGCCTCCGGCGTGTTCGCCGGCGTGTTCACGCTGGAATACGGACTCTCGCGCAAGGACGTGGATGGCAAGACCATCGGCGAAGAACTCAAGCGTATCGGCTATGCGGGCGATCTTCCGTGCGGTGGCCGTCCGTTGCATGCGGCGTTCGAATTGCATATCGAACAAGGGCCGATTCTCGAAGCCGAGCAGAAGACCATCGGCGTCGTGACCGACGCGCAAGGTCAGCGCTGGTACGAGATCACGCTGACGGGGCAGGAAGCGCACGCGGGTCCGACGCCGATGCCGCGCCGGCGCGATGCGTTGCTCGGCGCCGCGCGCGTGGTCGATCTGGTCAATCGCATCGGCCTCGATCAACGCGCCGTTCGGCTGCGCGACGGTCGGCATGATGCAGGTCTATCCGAACTCGCGCAACGTGATTCCGGGCCGCGTGTTCTTCACGGTCGACTTCCGTCATCCCGACGATGCGGTGCTCGCGAAGATGGACGCCGCATTGCGCGAGGGCGTGGCAGAAGATTGCGGGCGGCATCGGTCTGGAAACGGAACTCGAACAGATCTTCTACTACGCGCCCGTCGCATTCGACGAAGCCTGCGTGAAGTCCGTGCGCGCCGCGGCCGAACGCTTCGGCTATCCGCATCGAAACATGGTGTCCGGTGCGGGACACGATGCCTGTTATCTGTCGCAAGTCGCGCCGACTTCGATGGTGTTCGTGCCGTGCGTCGACGGCATCAGTCACAACGAGATCGAGGACGCCACCTTCGAATGGATCGAGGCGGGCGCGAATGTATTGCTGCACGCCATGCTCGGACGCGCGTGCGAGCCAGTTTCATGACGCTCGTAGCGGGTCAGTGCTGGTTCCGGCGTCAGTCGCATTGTAGCCAGCCTCACCGTAGTGCCCATAAAACAGGCCGTCCCGGCTCCGCTTGCAGCGCAGCCGGCAGGTACGGCTACGTCCTCACATCGAAGAAGGAACGTGTATGGCCATCAAGCAAACCGGCGACATTGCCGCGCAGCGCCTGTCGCCCGAGCAGCTCTCGTGCGAGTTCTCCGACATCGCGCCGTTGCTCGACGCGAGCGCGGCGGCCGCCGCGGCGAGCCGCTGTCACTACTGTTACGACGCGCCGTGCGTGAACGCGTGTCCGACGCAGATCGACATTCCCAGCTTCATTCGCAAGATCGGCAACGGCAATCTGAAGGGCGCGGCCGTGGATATTCTGTCGGCCAATCCGATGGGCGGCATGTGCGCGCGCGTGTGTCCGACCGAGATTCTTTGCGAAGGCGCGTGCGTGCGCAATCATCAGGATGCGAAGCCGGTAGCGATCGGCGCGCTGCAACGTCATGCGACCGATTGGGCGATGGCGCGCGGCGAGCCGCTGTTCAAGCGCGCGCGCTGAAACTGGCCGTCATGTCGCGGTGGTCGGCGCGGGACCGGCGGGACTCGCCTGTGCGCATCGGCTGGCACTGGCGGGCCATCGCGTGACGATTTACGACGCGCACGAGAAAGCCGGTGGCCTGAACGAATACGGCATCGCCGCCTATAAGACCGTCGACGATTTTGCGCAGCGTGAAGTGGCGTGGCTGTGCTCGGTCGGCGGTATCGAGATCGAAGCATGGCGTCGCGCTCGGCCGTGATGTGACGCTCGACGCGTTGCGCCAGCAGCACGACGCGGTGTTTCTCGCGATCGGCCTGACGGGCGTGCGCGCGCTCGCGATGGAAGGCGAGGACCTGAGCGGCGTGATGAACGCGGTGGACTTCATCGAACAGGTGCGCACGCGCGAGCGACTTCGGCACGGTGCCGGTGGGGCGTCGCGTGGTCGTGATCGGCGGCGGCAATACGGCGGTGGATGCGGCCGTGCAAAGCCGCAAGCTCGGCGCGACCTCGGTGACGATGGTGTACCGGCGCGGCGTCGAGTCGATGAGCGCGACGTGGGCCGAGCGCGATTTCGCGCAGACCAACGGCGTCACGCTCGTCACGCATGCAACGCCGATGCGTTTGATCGGTGCAGGACGGCGTGGTGACGGGCGTCGAATTCGAGCGCACGTCGAGCGATGGCGGCAGGAGCGCTTCGTGGTCGAAGCCGACATGGTGCTCAAGGCGATCGGGCAGACGCTGGTGCCGGTCGGTATCGAGCGCGAGTTGTTGACGCTCGACGGCAGCCGCATCGCGGTCGATGCGAACGGACAGACCTCGCTGCCAAGCGTATGGGCGGGCGGCGATTGCGCGGCGACTGGTGGCGTCGATCTGACGGTGCAGGCGGTGCAGGACGGCAAGATCGCCGCCGCCGCGATCGACGCGCAGTTCGCCCGCACGGCGGTCAAAGCCGCGTAGACCGAGCCGCACGAACGCCGCAAGTCACGCATCACACCACGATAAAAACAGCAGTCCCCAAGGAGCCGAACATGGCCGATCTGCGCTGTACGATTGCCGGCATCACTTCGCCGAATCCTTTCTGGCTCGCCTCCGCGCCGCCGACCGACAAAGCCTATAACGTGAACCGCGCGTTCGAAGCGGGCTGGGGCGGCGTGGTGTGGAAGACGCTGGGCCTCGACCCGCATGTGGTGAACGTCAGCTCGCGCTATGGCGCGGTGCAATGGAACGGCCAGCGCATCGCGGGCCTGAACAACATCGAACTGATCACCGACCGTCCGCTCGACGTCAACCTGCGCGAAATCGCCCAGGTCAAACGCGACTGGCCGGACCGCGCGATGATCGTCTCGCTGATGGTGCCGTGCAACGAGCGCGACTGGAAATGGATCTTGCCGCTCGTCGAAGACACCGGCGCCGATGCGGTGGAACTGAATTTCGGCTGCCCGCACGGCATGAGCGAGCGCGGCATGGGCGCGGCGGTGGGCCAGGTGCCCGAATACGTGGAGATGGTCACGCGCTGGGTCAAGGAAGGCTCGAAGCTGCCGTGCCTCGTCAAGCTCACGCCGAATATCAGCGACATCCGCCTCGGTTCGCGTGCGGCCTATAAGGGCGGCGCGGATGGCGTGTCGCTGATCAACACGATCAACTCGATCGTCGCGGTGGATCTCGACGCGATGTCGCCGTTGCCGATGGTCGACGGCAAAGGCACGCACGGCGGCTACTGCGGTCCGGCGGTCAAGCCGATTGCGCTGAACATGGTGGCGGAAATCGCCCGCGACGTGGAAACGCCGGGTCTGCCGATCTCCGGCATCGGCGGCATTTCGACATGGCGCGATGCGGCCGAATTCATGGTGCTCGGCGCGGGCAGCGTGCAGGTCTGCACGGCGGCGATGCACTACGGCTTTCGCATCGTCTCCGATCTCGCGGACGGCCTGTCGAACTGGATGGACGAAAAAGGCTACGCCACGCTCGACGACATTCGCGGCCGCGCCGTGCCGAACGTCACCGACTGGAAGTACCTGAACCTCAAATACGACATCAAGGCGCGCATCGATCAGGACAAGTGCATCCAGTGCGGCCTGTGCCATATCGCGTGCGAAGACACCGCGCATCAGGCGATCATGAAAGAAAAAGATGGCGTCCGGCATTTTGAAGTGATGGACTCCGAATGTGTCGGCTGCAATCTGTGCATGCACGTGTGCCCGGTCGAGCAATGCATCACGATGGAACGCGTGGACAACGGCGAGTACGCGAACTGGACCACGCATCCGAACAACCCGGCGCGCGTGGATGCCGGCGAAGGCGAGGCGGCGACTGCGGCTGAAACGGCCGAGCATGCCCATGCGCTGCAGACGCAGCAAGCAGCCTGACACGCGGCAGCTGTAGCGACACTGAAGCGCTGTACTGAACCTGTCGTTCCCCAAGGCCTGACGCGCCGCCAGAAGCCGCGCGGGCCTCAACGATCAAGTGGAGATCTTTCGATGAAGCAGACAGCGCATTCCGTCGATCCGCAGTTTGCGGCCGGCGCGCAGGGCAGCAGTCTTTATAACGACGACCTTGCGCCGACCGGCGTCGCGCAGCGCACGTGGCGGTGGTATCACTTCGCCGCGCTGTGGGTCGGGATGGTGATGAACATCGCGTCGTACATGCTCGCCGCCGGTTTGACGGAAGAGGGCATGTCGCCGTGGCAGGCGGTGGTGACCGTGCTGCTCGGCAATCTGATCGTGCTGGTGCCGATGCTGCTGATCGGTCATGCGGGCGCGAAGCACGGCATTCCGTACGCGGTGCTGGTGCGTTCCTCGTTCGGCACGCAGGGCGCGAAATTGCCGGCGATGCTGCGCGCGATCGTCGCGTGCGGCTGGTACGGCATTCAGACCTGGCTCGGCGGCAGCGCGATCTATACGCTGCTGAACATTCTCACCGGCAACGCGCTGCACGGCGCGGCGTTGCCGTTTCTCGACATCTCGCTCGGCGCAGCTCGCGTGTTTCCTCGTGTTCTGGGCGTTGCAGATCTACTTCATCGTGCACGGCACCGATTCGATCCGCTGGCTCGAAAGCTGGTCCGCGCCGATCAAGATCGTGATGTGTATCGCGCTCGTGTGGTGGGCGACGTCGAAGGCGGGCGGCCTCGGCTCGATGCTGTCGGCGCCGTCGCAGTTCGTGCCGGGCGGCAAGAAGGAGGGCATGTTCTGGGTGACCTTCTGGCCGGGCCTCACGGCGATGGTCGGCTTCTGGGCGACGCTCGCGCTGAATATTCCCGACTTCACGCGCTTTGCCAGAACGCAGCGCGACCAGATCATCGGTCAGTCGATCGGGTCTGCCGGTGCCGATGGCGCTGCTCTCGGTGATCTCGGTGGTGGTGACGTCGGCGACGGTGGTGATCTACGGCAAGGCGATCTGGGACCCGATCGACCTGACGAGCCGCATGACCGGCATCGGCGTGGGCGTCGCGCTGATCATCCTCACGCTCGACACGATGTGCTGCAATCTCGCGGCGAATCTCGTCGGTCCGGCTTATGATTTTTCGAGCCTGTGGCCGAAGGGTATTTCGTATCGCGTCGGCGGCATGATTACCGCGACCATCGCGATCGTGATGATGCCGTGGAAGATTCTCGCGACCACGCAGGGCTATATTTTCACGTGGCTGGTCGGCTACTCGGCGTTGCTCGGTCCGGTGGCGGGCATTCTGATGGTCGACTACTTCCTGATTCGCGGCACGCGGCTCGATCACGCGCGAACTGTTCGACGAGCACGGCGAGTACAGCTACACCGGCGGCTGGAATATCGGCGCCGTGGTGGCGCTTGCTGGTCGGCGTGCTGCCGAATCTGCCGGGCTTCCTGCATACCGCGTTTCCGGCGTCGTTCCCGAACGTGCCGGCGATTCTTCAATACGCTCTATACGTATGCATGGTTTGTGGGACTCGCGTTGGCGTCGATCGTCTACAGCGCGTGGATGAAGCTGAGCAAGGGACCGAGCGCGCGCGTGGCGAGTGCATGACCAGCGCATGAATGCAGCAGAATGCGCGACGTAGCACGAAACCAGCAGTTCATAAGGAGGCGGCAACATGACGACCCTGATTCGCGGCGGCACGATTATCGACGCGGAGAACACGTATCGTGCGGACGTGTTGTGTGCGGACCCGCAGGACGGCGGCACGATCCTGCAGATCGGCGCGGACCTGGAGGCGCCGGCGGGCGCCACGATCGTCGATGCGGGCGGCCAGTATGTGATGCCCGGCGGCATCGATCCGCATACGCATATGGAATTGCCGTTCATGGGCACCACGGCCAGCGACGATTTCTATACCGGCACCGCGGCGGGTTTATCGGGCGGCACGACCAGCATCATCGATTTCGTGATTCCGAGTCCGAAGCAGCCGCTGATGGAGGCGTTCAAGGAATGGCGCGGCTGGGCGGAGAAGGCCTCGGCGGATTACGGCTTTCACGTCGCGGTGACGTGGTGGGACGATTCGGTCTATCGCGACATGGGCACGCTGGTGCACGAACATGGCGTGTCGAGTTTCAAGCACTTCATGGCCTACAAGAACGCGATCATGGCCGACGACGAAGTGCTCGTGAACAGCTTCTCGCGCTCGCTCGAACTCGGCGCGCTGCCGACCGTGCATGCGGAAAACGGCGAGCTGGTGTTCCAGTTGCAGCGTCAGTTGCTGGCGAAAGGCTTTACAGGTCCGGAGGCGCATCCGTTGTCGCGGCCGCCGGAAGTGGAAGGCGAAGCGGCCAATCGCGCGATCCGCATCGCGCAGGTGCTGGGCGTGCCGGTGTATATCGTGCACGTGTCCTCGAAAGATGCGGTCGACGCGATTGCGCGTGCCCGCAGCGAAGGCCTGCGGGTGTTCGGCGAAGTGTTGCCGGGGCATCTGGTGATCGACGAAGCGGTGTATCGCGATCCCGACTGGACCCGCGCCGCCGCGCACGTGATGAGCCCGCCGTTTCGTTCGGCCGAGCATCGCGAGGCGTTGTGGCGCGGCTTGCAGGCGGGGCAGTTGCACACCACGGCAACCGATCACTGCGTGTTCTGCGCGTCGCAAAAGGCCATGGGCCGCGAGGACTTCACGAAGATTCCGAACGGCTGCGGCGGCGTGGAAGACCGCATGGCGGTGCTCTGGCATCACGGCGTGAATTCGGGGCGTCTCACGCCGAATGAGTTCGTGCGCATTACATCGACCAATGCCGCGCAGATTTTCAATCTGTATCCGCGTAAGGGCGCGGTGCAGGTCGGCGCGGATGCCGACCTGGTCGTGTGGGACCCGAACGGCGAGCAAGACGATTTCGGTGAAGACGCATCATCAGAAAGTCGACTTCAACGTGTTCGAAGGCATGACGGTGCAGGGCGTCGCGATGCATACGCTCACGCGCGGCGCGCTGGCGTGGACCGACGGCGAATTGCGCGCGGTGCGCGGCGCGGGACGCTATCTGAAGCGTCCGCCAAACGCGGCTTATTTCGATGCGACCCGGGTGGCCAACAAGCGCAAGGAGCCGCATCCGGTGGAGCGGTAAGCTAGCAACGGCCCGACGGTTCAGGGAGCCGCGGCGCGCCGCTGCGCGTCGCGGCTCGTCGTTTCATGCGTCCGGGCACCTTTTGATCGATCCGTCATCGGCTGTCTTGTTTGATCGAAACTGTCCGCACGGTTTGCTACAGTCCGCCCATTCTGCCGGTCGCGAGCGTCGGCAGCCGAATATAAGACCAGTACCGACGTAGCAAACTGACGGAGCCTCCCGATGAAGTCGATTCGTTGCATTCTGCTGATCGCGTTATTGCAGGCCGTGACGATCAGCCCGCTTTTCGCCGCCGACGAACTCGAGAAGATCAAATCCTCCGGCGTGTTCAGGATCGGCACCGAAGGCACCTATGCGCCGTTCACCTATCACGACGAAATCCGGCAGGCTGACAGGCTTCGACGTGGAAATCGGCACGGAGATCGCGAGCGTCTCGGCGTCAAGCCGCAATTCATCGAAGGCAATGGGACGGTCTGATCGCGGGCCTCGATGTGAACCGCTACGACGCGGTGATCAACGTGGTGTCCATCACCGACGCGCGCAAAGCCAAATACGATTACTCCGACCCGTACATCACGTCGCATGCGGCGCTGATCGTCGGTTCGAACAACACCACGATCAAATCGTTCGACGATCTGAAAGGCAGGAAATCGGCCAACTCGCTGACCAGCAATTTCGGCAAGATTGCTGCCGCGCTACGGCGCGCGAGGTGATTCCCGTGCAGGGCTTTAACGAATCGCTCGATCTGCTGACCTCGGGACGGGTCGATGCAACCGTCAACGACTCGCTGTCGTTCTTCGACTTCATGAAGCGCGACCGGATGCGCGCGTGAAAATCGTCGCATTCGATAACGCGCCCGGCAGCAGCGACAATGCGGCGTATTGATGCGCAAGGGCAGCCCGAAATTGCAGCGCGGCGATCAACACGGCGCTCGCGACATGATAAAAGACGGCACGTACCAGAAGATCTCGCAGAAGTACTTCGGCAAGGATGTGCTTCGCTGAATGAGTGGCGAACTGAGTGGTGAACTGAGTGGCGAACGAAAAAGGGGGAGCGTTAAACGCTCCCCCTTTTTTTCAATGCGCTGGATCGGCAGCGCTGGCTCAAGTCTGTTCAAGCCTGTTCAAGCCTATTGATACTGCAAAGCGGCCTCATCGAAAACCCGGGTAAGGTCCGGACGAGGCCCCGGTCAACGCCTGGGTAAGGCCTTAAACCGCCACACGTTCCGCTGCATCGTTCAATGCAGCTTCAAAGAAACTTTCCTTCGCGTTTGCGTTGGCGCGAGCATAAGCACGGTTGACGCCACTGATCACCGCGCGGATCGACGCCGTCACCAGATTCGCATCGATACCGACGCCAAACGCGCTGCCTGTCACATCGGCACCGGCCATTTCGGCGATCGCTACTGCGCGGGCATCGGCGCCTTGCGTCAGCGCGCGCTCTTCATAGTGCTGAATCCGCACCGGTGCGCCGATTGCGTGCATCAGCGCATCGAGCGGACCATTGCCTGCGCCATTCAGCACGCGCGGCGTGCCGTTGATTTCGACCTTGAGCTTGATGTGCTCGCGGCCGTCACTGCTCGGACAGGCTGTGACCGATATAGCGAATCGGTTGCAGACGTTCTGCACATATTCCTGCTGGAACAATTCCCAGATCTGCGACGGCGTGACTTCGCCCCGCTGTCGTCGGTATAGTGCTGCACGGCCGAGCTGAAATCCACCTGCAAGCGGCGCGGCAACACGACGCCGTACGACTGTTCGAGCAGATACGCGATGCCGCCTTTACCCGACTGGCTGTTCACGCGAATCACGGAGTCATACGTGCGGCCGAGATCGCTCGGATCGATCGGCATATACGGCACTTCCCAGATCGCGTCCGGCTTCTGCACGGCGAAGCCCTTCTTGATCGCGTCCTGATGCGAGCCGGAGAACGCGGTGAACACCAGATCGCCGACATACGGATGACGCGGATGCACCGGCAATTGCGTGCATTCTTCGGCGGTACGCGCGACTTCGTTGATGTTCGAGAAGTCGAGTTCCGGATCGACGCCTTGCGTGTACAGGTTCAACGCCAGCGTGACGAGGTCGACGTTGCCGGTGCGCTCGCCATTGCCGAACAGGCAGCCTTCGACGCGATCCGCGCCGGCCATCACCGCGAGTTCCGCCGCCGCGACAGCGGTGCCGCGGTCGTTATGCGGATGCACGGAGACGATCAGCGAATCGCGGCGCGCGAGATTGCGGTGCATCCATTCGATCTGGTCCGCGTAGACGTTCGGCGTGGCCATTTCGACGGTGGCCGGCAGGTTGACGATGGCCTTGTGTTCCGGCGTCGGTTGCCAGATGTCGAACACGGCGTCGCAGACTTCCTTGGCGAATTCGAGTTCGGTGCCGCTGAACACTTCCGGGCTGTACTGCAACGTGAAGTGCGTTTCCGGCGCTGCGTCGGCGAGACGCTTCATCGTGCGCGCGGCCTTTTGCGCGAGTTCCTTCACGCCGCTCTTTTCGAGGCCGAACACGATCTTGCGGAATTCCGGCGCGGTCGCGTTGTACAGGTGGACGATCGCGCGCGGCGCGCCACGCAACGATTCGAAGGTGCGCTCGATCAGGTCGTCGCGCGCCTGGGTCAACACTTCGATCGTGACGTCGTCGGGGATGTGGCCGCCTTCGATCAGCTCACGCACGAAATTGAAGTCGGTCTGCGAGGCGGACGGAAACGCGACTTCGATTTCCTTGAAACCGATCTGCACCAGCGTCTTGAACATGCGCATCTTGCGCTGCGCGTTCATCGGCTCGAACAGTGCCTGGTTGCCGTCGCGCAAGTCGGTGCTCATCCAGATCGGCGCACGCGTGATGACGCGCGACGGCCACTGGCGATCCGTCAAATTGATCGGCTTGAACGAACGGTATTTGGTAGCAGGGTTTTTCAACATTTTCATCATCCGTGAGTTGGACCAGGAGGCTGGGTGTCGACCGGACGACGAAGAAGCGATACAGGGCCGCCGGTCGGGAACCGGGGCTGGGTCAGTTACTGGGGAATCAAGCGATGCTTCGGTGTATCAGATGGAAGCGCGCAGCAGCAGACCTAGCCCGGAAGAGGGGGCTAGTAGTAGCGATAGGATGGTCTGGGCGCGGTACATAGTGCGCAATAGGAACATATTATCGGGACGGCGTCAAGCGCCGTCCGTTCATTGTCAATGCGAGCGGCTTCACGAAGCGCAACGTCATGCGATCCGACTCGCCAATCGCCGCATACTTCGCCCGGTCGAGCGTCGCCGCCTTCGTAGCTGGGCGGCAGCGACCACACGCCGTGCGGGTAATTTTTCGTGTCGCGCGGATTGCTGTTCACCTCGCTTTTGCCGATCAATTCGAAGCCCGCGGCTCGCGCGTGGGCGATCACATAGTCTTCGGTGACGTAGCCGGTGTCGATGGTCTGTTGCAGCGATGTGCCGGGCGCGGCGCGGTGTTCCTCGACGCCGAGGATGCCGCCGGGCTTGAGCGCCGCGTAGAAGGCGCGCAGATTCGAGTCGATCTGCGCCGTCCTTGATCCAGTTATGGATGTTGCGGAACGTCAGCACGCGGTCGACGCTGGCGTCGGCGGGAAAGCCGGTGAATTGGCCCTTATGCAGCGTGCCGACCACGACATTGCCGTAGACCGCGGGCGTGGCCGCCAGCTTGCGCGCGAACGCGGCCCGCCCGGCTTGTGCCTCCGCCGATGGCGCGCCCTGCGGGCCGTCGTATTCGGCCTCGTAGAGCGTGCCGTGGTCGTGCAGGTAGGGCGCGAGTATTTCGGTGTACCAGCCGCCTCCGGGCGCGATTTCCAGCACCGTTTGTGACGGCGCCAGCTCGAAGAACTGCAAGGTTTCCTTCGGATGACGGTAGATGTCGCGCTCCCGCGCCTTCTCGGCGCGCTGCGGCCCGGAAATTGCGGCGTCGAGTGAGGCGGGATTGGCGGCCGCGGCGGATGGCTCGACCGGCGCTCCCGGGGTCGCGCAGGCGGCTGCGAGCAAGACCGCGGCCAATGCCGCGAAGCTCGCGCGGACTGCGTATAGGCTGGATTTGGGTTGGGCGTTCATGGCGCCTATTATCGGGCGCGATCGGAACGGACGGAAGTCGTCGATTGGCATAAGGATAGGCAGCAGGCGAATTTGAATCGCCGATGTGGCCGCGCAGGGCCGCAGGGGTTCGACAGGTGCGTCCGGGTGCCGGGCGTGCGAGCTTGCGGCTTCGTTGTGGCGAACGCCAATGTCGCCGAACTCGCCGAACTCGCCGAACTCGCCGAAACCGAAAAGCGTCGTCGTGCGTATAAACGAGGTGATCAGCGTTTGCCGCGCTTTGGCGCAATCGCACGAAAGCGCCGACGTGATCGCTTCATTTCACTTTGCCGGAGGCAGGTATGAAACGAATCTCGAGGACATCGGCAGCGAAGCGGATTTTGCTTTGCGCCGCAGCTCTGTGCGGACTCGCCGCACAGGTGCACGCGCAGGGCTTGAGTCCGCAGGACGATATGAACGCACCGCAAAACAGCACCCGGCTTATGCCCAATGCGGCGCGCGGCAGCGAATATCCGACGCATGGCAATCAGCAGGCGGGCGAGTTGAATCTGAATCCCACCGATCCGCGCGCGCAGCTGGTCAACGGTTTGCCGAACCATACCAACGCAGGCGGATATGGCGCCCCGCTGGCTGGCGTGCGTACTTATGTGCAGCCGCAAATGCCGGCCAATTGACGATTTTCAGTCATCGACGGTCGTGGTCGCATCGCTCGCCTGATGGCGGCGCATCCTGGCACGAACCGTAACTGGCGTCTTTGTTTTTCCGGCGGTTCAAATCCCGAACACGATTCGCAGCGTATCGTTCTGCGCGATTACCGACGCGCCGATCGTCAGCAGGATCAGCGGCAGCAGGGCCGTGCCGTAACGCCGGATCGGCGCGCCGAGTAACGGGTGCTCGACGAGTTGCACGGCGGCGGCGCACCACAGGCCGATCATCGCCACGAACACCAGCGAGATGAACGCGCGCTCGCCGTGTGAGTGACTCGCATACAACGGCACGTAGACGGCAAGGTTGTCCGAGCCGTTGGCGAGCGCCACCCACGCCACCGTCCACCACGAAGAGCCGCGGCTGACCGGCATGCCTGGTCTGGCCGATGGCGGCTTGCCGACGGGTTCGCGCTCGCCGTCATCCTCAATATGCGCATTGCCCGGGCCGAAGCGTTCCCACGCTTTGCTCAGGCCTACGCCGATCGGCAGGATGCCGAGCAGGCCGACATAACCGGCGGGCAAACGCGTCAGCAGTGCGGCGAGCACCAGCGATCCCGCGATCAGAACCAGCGATCCCGCGTACTGCCCGGCAATCACGCCACGCCGTTTAGCCCCCGCTTCCGCCAGAAAGGCGAGCAGGACGAACAGGTTGTCGATGTTGGTAGCGGCATAGGCCGCGATGGCGAGCAGGGCAAGGCTGAGCATGCGGAAAAAGCCGGTCGATGCGAATTGGGGATGGCGGCGCGTCATCGTAATGGCCGCAATCGGGGCAGCGGATCGAGGGCGGCGTCGCCGGGCAACACGATGCCGACGCGAGCCGCCTAGGTCAAGCGATTGCTTTGTCCGACGGTCGGAAGATTGGCGAGCGCGAGCATCTCGCGGTGTGCAAACCGCGCGTGGTGCGATGTCTGCGCCGATGCAGGAAAGAGTGCTCATGCCAACTTTCAATCGGCCGTCGATTGAGGACCCCGTAAGCTACAATTGCCGACGGCTTGAAAAACGGAACGTCAATGAAGATTCGGATTCTTTCTATCGCCTGCATCACGGCCGCTGTTGCCTCGCTCGCGGCCTGCACGGCCACTTTCAGGAACTCGGACGCGTGCGAGCAGTTGATGCGAAACAAGCTGGCCGATACTTCGCCGGATACGTTGAGGGTCGCCCATCGGGGCGCGGGCATTCACGGCTCGCGCGTGGTGATCGAAGGTTCGATCGAGCACGTGACAACGGCGTCGGAAGCAGCGGCCACAGCGGCTTCGTCCGCTCAGGTTGCGGCGGCTTCGGCGCATGGGGCTTCGGCGTCGCTCGGGTCGGGTGTTGGCGCGGCGTCCGCAGTTTCGGCGGCGTCGCCGGCCTCGACCGTGTCGGCGGAGGCTGCGGGTGCTTCGGACGCTGCGGGTGCGCCGGAAGCCAGGAGTCTCTCGACCAAGTCAGCTAAGCCAACCACCGTCGTCACCGCAGCCGCCGCCGAATGCACGTTTCACGGCCCGGATTTGAACGTTTTCCGCTGGCTGGCGCCGGCAAAACTCGCCACACCCGCCGACGAAGCATCCAGCGCGACATCCGGGTAACCTCGACAACACACTGCGTTGCTCCGCCGGGTGAGTGGGGCGCTTTGCAATGGATGATCCGCGAATACCGGTGCACCCTCACCCAATCCCCACCGAGCTCAAGCCTCCCCGCTTTCGACCAGCCCCAGCGTCCTCTCCCCAAAAGCCTCCGGCCGCCCTCCAAAGCGCCGCTCCACTGCGCGTATCGATCAGACGTTGCCGCGGAGCCACCGGTTCGGCATGACCGTCGATCATTCGCACGGCGGCCATGACGTAATCCGCGACGCTATCCGCGATGGCCCACGCCGGCATCCCCACGCGCTCGACCAGCGCCCCCGTCGATCCGCGGGAGCACCACAAGAAGAAAAAACGAGGGCGTGCTCGTCATCGGAAAATGGCCTGGAAGGAAGCTGCCGATACCCCCGCGGATGCCGTCCACAGCGCGTTCAGACCGCTCCGGAGGCTGCTCATTTCGCCGGCAAACCCCGGTTTTTGCACATCGCTCGCCGGGATCGGTAAAATGTTGGGTTGATCCACGGAAACTTGCCGTGGTCGTAGCGGAAGGATTCCCCGAACATGACTGATCTTCGTCTTACCAAGCGGTTTGCAGTAATGCTGATGGCGGGCGGGCTGGTCGCCGGCTGCGGTACTTCGTCGCCGACCAAAATCGACTACAAGAGCGACTCGAAATCGAAGCAGGTGTCACTTGCCGTTCCGCCGAACATGATCGATGAGACGTCCGATCAGCGTTCGTTGCCCCCGCAAGGCGGCGAAACCTCGCTGTCCGCGCTCAAGCAGGTTCAGGCGCAGGCCCCGGCCGGCAGCAACACGCTCGACGGTGGTGCCGCCGGTCAGCGGCATGCATATCCAGCGTGACGGCACGGAAAGCTGGCTCGTCATCGACAACAAGGCGCCCGACCAGGCGTGGGCGCAGATCCGCCGCTTCTGGCAGGAGCAGGGCTTCCTGCTGGTAGTCGACCAGCGCGACAAGGGCGTGATGGAAACCGACTGGAACGAAACGCACGCGCAGATCAACGACGGCCTGATCCGCAACACGCTGTCCAAGGCCATGGGCAACAGCTACGTGACGCTCGGAGCGCAACAAGTACCGCACGCGTCTCGAAGCGGCGCCGAACGGCGGCACTTACGTGTTCATCAGCCAGAAGGGCATGCGCGAAGCGCTCACCGGCACGAACAACGATTCGAGCAAGTGGGAACCGAAGCCGAACGATCCCGGGCCTCGAACAGGAATACCTGAAGCGCCTGATGGCCTCGCTGGCGCTGGCCGATTCGCGCTCGCGTCGGGCGAGCACGCAGAACGCCGACGCTGTCGCCGGCTGGCGCGCAAGACGGCGCCGAACGCGGCGACCGGGTGCGAACTCGGCGGCGGCAGCGACCGCGGCGCGCAAAGTGTCGCTGTCGGCGCAGCAACCCATGCCGGATCTGGACGCCGGCAATACGCCGGCGCAGGTTACGTCGACGGAACTCACGCTCGGCGAACCGTATGACCGCGCGTGGTTGCGCGTGGGCGTCGCGCTCGACCGCAGCAACTTCACGGTCGACGACCGCGATCTGAGCCGTGGCCTCTATTTCGTCCGTTACGTCGATCCGAAGGATCTGACGTCGGCGGAGCAGGGCTTCTGGAGCCAGGTTTTCCACGGCAAGAAGGAAAAGGTCGCCAAGCAGTATCGCGTGAACGTGCGTGCGGTGACGCCTGACCAGACCCGCGTGGCGGTGGTCGACGACAAGGGCGCGGTCGACGAAAGCCCGCAGGCCAGGCAGATCATGAGTCTGATGGTCGACCAGTTGCACTGAGCGGGACGACTGGCAGCGGGGCTTCGGCGCTTCGGCAGGTTTTGCTGACGGCGAGGCTTTGGCAGCCAAAGCTGTAGTCGAGAAAAAACCGTCCGGGATAGTGTCCCGGGCGGTTTTTTTATGGCCGCGCCAACATCGTGCACGTGTTTTGCTTAAGTTCCGCTGAGCGGTACTAACCTGAACTCAACGGAGTTGGCCATGTTCGACGTGATCCCTTACTGGATGTGGGCGGCGAGCCTGCTCGTCCTCGCGCTCGTGTGCGGCGCAGCATTGAATCCGCGTGAATCGCGGAAGTCGACGGGATCGCTGGCGCAGGCATACCCACGGCAGTCATTCGCGCGGGAAATGGCCGGCTCGTCGAGTGTGATACGCAATCCGGACGAATTATCCGGGACGTACGGCCGCCACATGCGGCCGTACGTAACGTGACGTTACCCCGGTGACGTAACTTTCAAAGCCTTCCCAATAGCCTCTGTTGATCGCGTTTCATCCTCCGCTTCAAAGATAAATTCTCATAATAATCAATCGATTAAGAAAATATCTTCGGGATTTTCCGAAACTGGCACACAAGCTGCTTTTAAAGACTCATGGGGCCGGATTGAATCAATCCGACGAGAGTTTGCAGCGAATCCGCGATCAAACGGTTCCCAATCATTTCCCGCACCGGCCGACGAGCCGGTGCTCGCCCGATGATGGCCTGCGCGCGTCGCGCGCGGCCCCGGTGGCCCCGTCGCCTATCCTCGTAGGGCGACGGTTTCGCCCGCACTCCGACTGGAGTGCGGGCTATTTTTTTTGCGTCGGGGATTTGCGGCGAGTCAGCTGAAGGGCGGCGACCTGAAGCGCATCGTGGAAGCCACGAGCAGCCAATGAAAACCGCAGGGGAGTCAAGCTGGCGACGCCGGCAGAGACGTCGCGCGAAAACGCGCTGTCAGTCGCGCGGGCAGCTCAGGTATCGGCGCGGCGCGGCCCGATCCACGGCAGACGCTTGATTACGCCGGTAGCGAGCGCGGTGCCGACCAGAATCACGCCGCAGCCTTCCAGCATGCCGGGCGACACGCTTTCGCCGAGGAACAGCGCGCCCCACAGAATGCCGAAGATCGGAATCACGAAGGTCACGGTGATCGCGCGCGCCGGTCCGACGACCGCGATCAGGTGGAAGAACAGCATGTAGGCGACGCCGGTGCAGGCGACGCCGAGCGCGATCACCGCACCCCACGCGTGCAGCGAGATCGGCGCGGACGGCCAGTAGATCATGGCGAGCGGCAACAGCACGATGGTGGCGCCGGTCATCGTGCCGGCCGCGACGGTCAGCGCATCGACGCCGGTCAGATGGCGCTTCGTGTAGTTGGCGGCGATCCCGTACAGCAGCGTCGCGCCGAGCGCGGCGCCGGCTGCGAGCGCGGTGGTCATCGGCGTGGCGGCGGAGCCGTTCGGCGCGGCAATCTGATCCCAGACCAGCATCAGGACGCCGAGGAAGCCGATCACGAGACCGAGCGTGCGCATCGCGCTCAGGCGGTCGCGCAGCCAGAGAAAGGCGACCAGCCCGCCCCACAGCGGCGTGGTCGCGTTGATCACGGAAGTGACGCCCGCCGACAGCGTCAACTCGGCATACGCGAACAGGCAGAACGGCGCCGCCGAATTCAGAATGCCGACCACCAGCAGCGGGAAAGCGCGCGTGCGCAGGATCGTCGCGGACTGCGCGCAGCGGGCGTCGCGCGATCAGCACGATTAGGAGAAAGAGCTGCGCCGATGCCGACTCGCAGCGCCATCAGCGGCGCGACGCCGAAGTCGGTGCACGCCGACGCGGATAAACAGAAACGACGCGCCCCACAGGGCGGCGAGGATCAACAACTGGAGCAGATTTTTGGTATTCATTGAGGTGGCGTCGCGCGCGGTTGAGTCGAGACGCCCGCGCATCGTAGCAGCGCGATTCGCGCGAAACGTTTCAGGCTGGAATGAAACGGCAAGAGTCGGGAGACGGGGGACGTCAGCCGATCATGATCGTAAGCGCCGGGGACGCGGCCGCAAAGCGAGCAATTCTCACGCTGATGTGAGAAAAATTGCGATCAGACGCAGGGCGGAAAGCGCTGCGCCCACTTGCGGTGGGCGCATAACTGAAAAGCGTGAATTATTTTGCGGGCGCTGCGGGCGACGGCGTCCGGCCGGCTCAAGCGTGGCCGCTCGCACCTCGCGCCTCGTACACATCGCGCGCTGCGTACGCGGTCAATGCGGAATCATCCATTGCAGGAAGTTCTGCTGCAGCCACACCAGCACGCCGAGCAGCACCGTCAACAGAATCGAGTGCTTGAAGGTTTTCGCGAACACCACGCCTTCCTTGCCTTTGAGTTCGGTGGTCGCCACGCCGGTCGAGATGTTTTGCGGTGAGATCATCTTGCCCATCACGCCGCCCGACGAATTGGTCGCCGCCATCAGCATCGGGTTCAGGTTCAGCTGATTGGCCGCCACCACCTGCAGGTTGCCGAACAGCGCGTTGCCCGAGGTATCGCTGCCGGACAGGAACACCGCGACCCAGCCGAGGAACGCCGACACCAGCGGAAAGAACGGTCCGACCGACGCGACGCCGAGCCCGAGCGTGTAGGTCAGCCCCGAGTAGTTCATCAGATAGGCGAGGCCGACGATGGTCGCCACCGTCAGAATGGCGATGCGCGTCTGCACCCACGTGTCGACAATGGCCTTGCCGAATTCGCGCGCGCTCAGGCCCGACGACGAACGCCGTGATGATGGCGGCGACCAGAATCGCCGTGCCGGTGGCGAGCGGCTGGAAGTCCCAGACCGCGCCGTACGGCGTGTTGTACAGCGTGATGAACACGGCCTTGTCGAGACCCGGCCACGGCACCTTGACGTCGCCGATCAGGAAGATCTTCGCGACCGTCCAGACGATCACCACGACCGAGACGATGATCCACGGATACCAGCCCTGGGCGCCGCCGATCTTGCCGCGCACCTCGCCCACGCGATCGATGTTGATCGCGAACTTCGGATCGGCGGCGGGTCTCCAGACGCGCAGGAACGCGATGGTGAGAATCAGCGACACCATCGACGAAAGCACGTCGGTCAGGCTGTAGTTCACATAGTTCGACGCGACGAACTGGGTCAGCGCGAAGCTCGCACCGGACACCAGCAGCACCGGCCACACGCGCAGCATGTTGCGAAAGCCCGCATACACGCCGATCACATAGAACGGCAGCAGGAACGCGAAAAACGGCAACTGGCGGCCGACCATTTTGGCGAGCGAGTCGGCCGGCAGGTGGGTGACCGCGCCGAGCACGGTGATCGGCACGCCGAGCGCGCCGAAGGCGACCGGCGCGGTGTTGAAGATCAGCGTGAAGGTGAGCGCTTCGAGCGTGGGAAAGCCGAGCAGGATCAGCAGCGAACTGGTGATCGCGACCGGCGTGCCGAAGCCGGAAATCCCTTCGAGCAGCGCGCCGAACGAAAAGCCGATCACGACCAGCACGACGCGCCGGTCGTTCGGCAGGTTGTCGATCATCCACATGCGGAAGGCCGCGAAGCGGCCCGAGCGCTGCGCGATGTTGTAGAGCAGGATCGCGCGTGAAGACGATCCACATGACCGGCCAGCACGCGAACACCGCGCCCGCGGCCACCGAATTGATCGCGAGCCCGACCGGAAACTGCCAGACGAAAATCGCCACGATCAGCCCGACGATCAGGCCCGCGAGCGACGCCTGCCAGGCCGGCCGGCGCGCCCAGCCGAGCAGCAGCAGCACGACGATGATCGGCAGAGCGGCGACGAGGAACGACGGCAATAGCGAATTGCCGACTGGAGTGAGTAGTTGGTGAAACATCACGTCTCCTTCGTTGTTGTTCGATAGAATCGACGCGGGACTACGCACTACGGGCGCGTCGCTATGGCAGGACGGATGGGCGTCCGCGGCGCGCGCGAGGACGCGCCGGGTCGCTTATTTAAACAGAGTACTGCGTGTGGCTTTCCCAAGCATAGAGCGCTGGCGGGGCGCGTCAAGAAGGGAAACTACCGGCGAGGGGCTGAAGCGCGCGCTGCCGGAGCGGAGCGCGCATGCTGGGCGATTGCAGGCATGGCTATCGATGCAGATCCGCGTGGCGCGATGTGCGCGGGGCCGTATGCCAGTCTGTTGACACACGGCGGTCGCAGCGTGATTCAATGCCAATGATGTCCCCCAGCCACCGCCCCAATATCCGCCGATACCGATCCGACAACCGATGGTCCGTAGTAGCCTGGATAGCCATACCGTAATAGGCCGGATACACCGGACGGCGGATAGTAGGCGGGATAAGCGGGCGCGGCATAGACCGGTGCGGGATAGACGGGCGGCGCGGCGACCGCATAAGTCGGCAGGCGGGACCTGCTGGGCCGCTCTGCGCCTGGACTGCGCCTGGGTTTGGACCTGCTGCTGAGTATGCGCGGGCGAATCGGGCGAATCGGCCTGATCGGCGGCCTGCGGCGCGGGCAATGCGGGTGGTGTGGCATAAGCCGGCGCGATAGTAGCCGCCCGGATAGTAGCCGTACGGGTAATAGCAGCCCGACAGCGTCAGCGCGCAAAGTGCGCCGCCGACGCAATACCTGCTCGCCCGCTCGCGGGAAATCGGAAAAGCAACGTGAAAGACCGCGCGACGGCCAAAGGCTCATCGCGCGACACAGGTTGATGACGCGGGACTTCATGACGCGCTCCTGGTTGAACCGGACGCCGCCGTGACGGGGCGTCATGTCTCCGAGCTTACGCCCGCCG
Organism: uncultured beta proteobacterium; assembly: GCA_963800185.1. Taxonomy (GTDB): domain Bacteria; phylum Pseudomonadota; class Gammaproteobacteria; order Burkholderiales; family Burkholderiaceae; genus Paraburkholderia. The sequence continues at coordinate 326,842 of CAWCZW010000001.1, forward strand.
CCGCGCCAACAGGATTGCAAAACCGTAACGGCTTATTTCGCGTCATTGCAAAGCGCGAACTGAAGCGCTTCGCCGGTCCCGATCCGAGGCGGCACAGCAGTCACCGCAGGCTTCGCAGCGGTCTTCGCAGCAGTCGTGTCATCCGAACACCAATCACGAAGACCAATCAGGAGCGACGACTTACTTGCCGACCTGATTGCCGATGATGCCGCCCGCTGCCGCACCGCCCACCGTCGACAATGCATTACCGCCGAGCGCCGCGCCCGCCGCGCCGCCCAGACCTGCGCCGATTGCCGTATCGCGGCCCTGCGCGGCTCATGCCGTCACATGCGGAGAGACTCGCCGACGAGAGCAACAAGAGCCGCAAGCGTACCGATGTTACGAATCGATTTCATGATGGTGACTCCATTGTGTAGTTGGAAGCAGTCGTCGAAATGGACAGATACCCATGTCCTCTGTGCATTTGATGTTAGCGGCGCAGCCCGTATCCAGATGTGTGCGCTTGTCAGCGGACCGACGGTTTCGTAATCAAATGTTTCTCTTCCCCAAGCATCCGGCGTGCCCGGCGAGCACCATGAAAAAGCCCGCCAGTGGCGGGCTTCGTTGCTGCAACGCAGGGGTCTGGCGGACCAGTTGGCGTAAAGACGCATAACGCGCGCACGCGATCCGTACCTTACTGCCGCTGATAAATCTCAGCGCCTTTCTTCATGAACTCGATCGACTTCACTTCCATGCCTTTCTTCAGCGCTTCGTCGTCGGTCACGCCTTGTTGCGCGGCGAATTCGCGCACGTCCTGCGTGATCTTCATCGAGCAGAAATGCGGGCCGCACATCGAGCAGAAATGCGCGACCTTGGCCGAGTCCTTCGGCAGCGTTTCGTCGTGGAATTCGCGCGCCTTGTCCGGGTCGAGGCCGAGATTGAACTGGTCTTCCCAACGGAATTCGAAGCGCGCCTTGCGTCAACGCGTTGTCACGCACTTGCGCGCCCGGATGGCCCTTCGCCAGATCGGCGGCGTGCGCGGCGAGCTTGTACGTGATGATGCCGGTCTTCACGTCGTCCTTGTTCGGCAGGCCCAGGTGTTCCTTCGGCGTGACGTAGCAGAGCATCGCCGTGCCGAACCAGCCGATCATCGCCGCGCCGATGCCCGACGTGATGTGGTCGTAGCCGGGCGCGATGTCGGTGGTCAGCGGCCCGAGCGTGTAGAACGGCGCTTCGTCGCACCATTCCAGTTGCAGGTCCATGTTCTCCTTGATCAACTGCATCGGCACGTGGCCGGGGCCTTCGATCATCACCTGCACGTCGTGCTTCCACGCGATCTGCGTGAGTTCGCCGAGCGTCTTCAGTTCGCCGAGTTGCGCTTCGTCGTTCGCGTCGTAAATCGAGCCGGGACGCAGGCCGTCGCCGAGCGAGAAGGCCACGTCATACGCCTTCATGATTTCGCAGATGTCTTCGAAGTGCTCGTACAGGAAGCTTTCCTTGTGATGCGCGAGGCACCACTTCGCCATGATCGAGCCGCCGCGCGAGACGATGCCGGTCATGCGCTTGGCCGTCAGCGGCACGTATTGCAGACGCACGCCCGCGTGAATCGTGAAGTAATCGACGCCTTGCTCGGCCTGTTCGATCAGCGTGTCGCGGAAAATTTCCCACGTCAGGTCTTCGGCCTTGCCGTTGACCTTTTCCAGCGCCTGATAGATCGGCACCGTGCCGATCGGCACCGGCGAATTGCGGATGATCCACTCGCGCGTTTCGTGAATGTGCTTGCCGGTGGACAGATCCATCACCGTGTCGCCGCCCCAGCGGATCGCCCACGTCATCTTGTCGACTTCCTCGCCGATCGACGAGGTCACCGCCGAGTTGCCGATGTTCGCGTTGATCTTCACGAGGAAGTTGCGGCCGATGATCATCGGCTCGCTTTCCGGGTGATTGATGTTGTTCGGGATGATCGCGCGGCCGCGCGCGACTTCTTCGCGCACGAATTCCGGCGTGATTGCCGTGAGGCCGTTCGGGACCGAACGCGCTCGCGCCGAACGCCTGGCCCGGATGCTGGCGGCCCATCATCGCGGCGAGCTTTTCGCCGTTCGGACCGCTCGTCTTCAGGCTTTCCAGATACTCGGCGCGGCGCTGGTTCTCGCGAATCGCGATGTATTCCATTTCCGGCGTGATGATGCCTTTGCGCGCGTAGTGCATCTGCGAGACGTTCTTGCCGGCGATCGCGCGGCGCGGCGTGCGGTGCAGGCCCTGGAAGCGCAGGTCGGCGGTGGCGGTATCGGCGGCGCGCTCGCGGCTGAAGTCGCTCGACAGACCCGTCAGCGCTTCGGTGTCGCCGCGCTCTTCGATCCACGCCTGACGCAGCGCGGGCAGACCCGCGCGAATGTCGATTTTCGCTTCCGGATCGGAGTACGGGCCCGACGTATCGTAGACATAGACCGGCGGATTCTTCTCGCCGCCGAAGCTGTCCGGCGTGTCGGCCTGCGAGATTTCGCGCATCGGCACGCGAATATCGGGACGCGAGCCGGTCACGTAGATCTTGCGGGAATTGGGCAGCGGCGCGACGGCGGCTTCATCGACGTGGGCGTCGGCGGAAAGAAACTTCGGGTTGGCGTTCATGCGTATCTCCGTGTGTCGGCCGGAGTTGACGCGTTGACGTCTCACTCTGGCCGCTTGCAAATGCAATGTGGGGCGGCTAAGCAGGAGACGAGACGGAAGTTGTCGGAAATCGCGAGGAATGAGGCGGTGGAGCTTGGGTGCGAAATCCGTACGCTTCCCTGCGCTGGCATTATCCAGATCAGGTTCAAAGGGTATTTCTCACCCGCGCGGCACGGACCTCCAACCTCCGTGCGACGCAGGACCCCCGCGTTAGCAGCGCACACGATACACCGGCTGCCGGTGGCTTGGCAACCTGTCCTGAAAAAGTCAGCGAGTTGTTAGCTAAAGCTCGGGCGAGCTTCTATGCTTGTTTCGAAGAGGGCCGGATGACGTGCGGCGCGGCGTTTCAAGTGTCGCGGGCGCGTGTGCCTTGCATCGGACTCAGCGACGCTTTTGCGGGCGAATCCGCCGCCCGGTCATTTCATCTTCGTTTCGTATTCGCTACGGACTACAGCGAAAAATCATCGGCCGCTTCGGGCTGAAAGAGGATCTTGTCGAGCTTCAGCACTTTCTCCGTGCCGCTGGGCGGCGTGAAGCGGATGCGTTCGCCGCGCTTCGCGCCGAGCAGCGCGATGCCGGCCGGCGAGAACACGTTCAGGCGACCATGCGCGAAGTCCGCGTTGGGCGGGTAGACCACGGTCCAGGTCATCTGCTCGCCGCTGGTTTCGTCGATCAGCGTGGCTTGCGAATTCATCGTGACGACGTTGGCCGGAATCTCGCGCGCGTCGACGATCACAGCGCGTTCGAGGACGTCGTCGAGCATGTCCTGCAGACTGGCGTCGGCGCCGGGCGCGGCCGCGTGCTTCTCAAGACGGGCGACGTCGAGTTCGGTGAGGTAACAGGTTTTCGTCTTTTTCACGATGGGTACTCCAATTCGATCTGCATGTAAGGGAACTGCGTGCGGATGAGATCGGCCCGGAGCCCGACGAACGCGGCTCGGGTGATGGAGCGAACAGCGTTAGATCGGGCGCCGGGCGGCGGGAAGCGGGAGCGTTCGGGACGGCTTGCCGGCGCGACGCGGCGCGAGATCCGCGCGCGCGCAACCGGTTGCGCGGCGCGGGCGCAAGCGGGTGAACACACGGAAAGTCGGAAAGCGCATCGGGATAGCCGGAAGGTCGAAAAGAGGGTGGTCGCGCACGCGCCCCTGACGGACGAAGCAGAGCGGGCGAAAGGGGAATGTTAGCACGGTGGTCGTTTGTATCTTTATTCGGCACGGCGGCGGGCGGCTCGGGGTTCTTCCATTTTTGACCCACAACAACCGGAACCGCGCGGCGATTCAAGCTGCGCCGCGCAGATGCCGTTAGAGCACTGGAAGGTAGGCCGTCGTCCAGCGTCACGAGGGTGCGCTGGGTGGCGCTTGAGTGGCTGGTGAGTGGCTCGAACGAAACAGGAGATGCGTATGACTACGGGAACATGGCAATTGCGTGCGTCGGGCCGGGCGGTCGGAGCTATCGCGGCAGTCGCAGCGGCGCTGCTGACGGCGCCGTTGACGGCATCGGCGGCTAGTGGCGGGATGATCTCGTTTGCAGGCGCGATCACGGCGCCGTCGTTGCAGATAAGCGCGGCTCCCGTTGTCTCCGTGATGCGGGTGGGAACGCCCAGGGCGCAAGCGGCGCGTGAGGGGACGGGCGTCGCCCTGACGTTTAACTCGTCGCCAGGCGTGGCTTCTGGCGCGCACGTCGCGCTGCAGGTCGTCGGCGCTGCGCAGTCGCGTGGTGCCGTCGTGGCGGCGCGTTTCGTCGACAGCGGCGGGCGGGCAGCCGCCGCGCACGATGGACACTATCGGGTCGGCCGCGACGGCGGGGTGTTGTCGTTGTCGCCGCAGCGGCAGGGCCTGGAAACACCGGTGATCGTCGTCGTGAGCTATGACTGAAATCGTTGGCCGCTAGCCGGCCGCTGGGTCGGCGGCACGGCGACGTCTGCAACTTCACACGCAAGCGAGCGGGGCGAACGCCGCTCGAACCGAAGCGCCATAGAGCTCTCACCGGGCAATCGACGGCCCTCGTAAAACCGCGGGCCATTCCAGCCGCTTAGACGCGCTTTGGATAACTCAATCGATCCCCCGCGAGCACGGCGAAAAGCGCTGCGCTCCGTCGCGAATTACCTGTTGCAACCACGCCAAAAAGTTACGATTCTTTCGCTCGACGCGGTGGGCGCTTACTGCATAATGCGGTGCGCGCCAACCTTTGGCTGCGTGTTCGCCGAGGCCCGATTTCTCTCGTTTGCCGCGGCGTTATGGCCCCATTGGCCATCTATCGTCTTTCCGTTCCACCGACATGTCCGCCAGCCTCGCCCGTCAGACCGCATCGCCGATGCGGTGTCCGCCATCCCGCCATAGGGTTTTCAGCGGGGGCGCAGCACCTCGAGCGGCATGGGCGGGTTGAACGCATGTCGTTGCAACTCCCAAGCCGTTTTTCGCGTGGTTTGCCGCTCCGCTTGCCGCAATCGCGTAACGGTCAGATCGCGCTCGCGCTCGCCGTCGTATATCTCGTCTGGGGTTCGACCTATCTCGCCGTGCACGTCGCCCTCGGCTCGTTCCCGCCGCTGCTGATGTCCGGGCTGCGCAACCTGTTTGCCGGCATCGGGCTTTTTGTGTTCGCCGCGCGCCGCAAGCCGGTCTGGCCGACTGCCGCCGAAATCCGCAATGCGGGGCTCGTCGGCACGATGCTGGTGGGCTTGTCGAGCGGCATGCTGGCCTACGGGATGCGCACCGTCGGCACCGGCACGGCAGCCGTGATGGTCGCGACCGTGCCGCTGTTCGCCACGGTGATCGCGGCGGTCGCGGGGCGCAAGATCGGGCGCGGCGAGTGGTTCGCAGTCGGCCTGGGGCTGGTGGGCATCGCCATTCTGAGCCACGGCGACAGCGCGCCGGGCTCGGCCGGCGGCAGTCTCGCGATTCTGTGCGGCGCGCTCTTCTGGGCGGGCGGCGCGCATCTGGCCGGGCGGCTGAAGCTGCCGTCGGACCTGTTTCTGTCGACCGCGTTGCAGATCGGCCTGGGCGGTGCGATGTCGACGCTGGTCGCGTGGGTGTCGGGCGAACGGATGCTCGAGATGCACTTCCTGCCCTTGCTGGCGTTTCTCTACCTGATGCTGATCGGGACGATGGCCGCGTATGTCGCGTACGGGTTTCTGATCCGCCATACGAGTCCGATCATTGCCAGCAGTTGCATGTATGTGAACCCGGTGGTCGCGGTGGCGCTCGGTGCGTTGCTGCTCGGTGAGCCGGTCACGCACTCGACGGTGATCGCGACCATCGTGATTCTGGCGAGCGTGGGATTGTCGTTCTGGTTCGATTACCGGAAGAAGGGGCTTGCCTGAGCGTTGGGGCGTTGGTTCGCCCGGTTCGCTGAACCGCTGAACCGCGCTTAAGACTCGCACCTGAGCGCGGCCCTTCATCTTCAGAGCGACGCCGCCACTTCCGCGCCTTCGCGGATCGCGCGTTTCGCGTCCAGTTCGGTCGCCACCTTTGCCCCGCCGATCAGGTGAAAACGCGGCACCGCCAGCCTGCGTCGCTCACCGCCCGCATCATTTTGCGGATGCAGCTCGCGCAGCGACTCCTGCCCCGCGCACACGACGATCGTATCGACCTCGAGCCACTCCTCGGCGCCATCACGCGCGATCTTCAAGCCGCGCGCGCCGATCTCCAGATACGACACGCCGGCCAGCATCTTCACGCCGTTTCTCGCCAGCGTCGCGCGATGCACCCAGCCCGAGGTCTTCCCGAGCCCCATGCCGAGCTTGCCTGCCTTGCGCTGCAGCAGCCAGATTTCCCGCGCGGGTTGCGCAGCGACCGGGGGTTTGAGCCCGCCGCGTTCGCGCACCGCGAGATCGACACCCCACTCGTCGAGCCACGCATCGCGCGGCATGGGCAGCGGCTCGTCCGTGCGATGCAGCAGAAACTCGCTCACGTCGAAGCCGATACCGCCCGCGCCGATCACCGCCACGCGCCGTCCGACCGGCGCACCGCGCAGTACCTCGACATAAGACAGCACATTCGGCCCGTCGATGCCGGCAATCGACGGCCGGCGCGGCACGATGCCGGTCGCGACGATCACGTCGTCATAGCCGCCCGCCGCGAGCAGCGCGGGATCGACGCGCGTATTGAGCCGCACGTCGACCCGGTGACGCTGCAACTGGCTCTGAAAATAGCGGATCGTCTCGCTGAACTCTTCCTTGCCTGGCACGCGCATCGCCAGATTGAACTGGCCGCCGATCTCCCCGCTCGCGTCGAACAAGGTCACGCGATGCCCGCGCGCCGCCGCCACCGTCGCCGCCGACAGGCCCGCCGGCCCGGCGCCGACCACCGCAATCGAACGCACGGCCTGCGGCGCGGAAACGGGCCGGTAGACCAGTTCGGTTTCACGTCCCGCGCGCGGATTCACGAGGCAACTGGCGCGCTGGTTCCTGAACGTGTGATCGAGGCAAGCCTGATTGCACGCGATGCAGGTGTTGATTTCCTGCGTCGCGCCCTTCGGCGGTTTTCACGCACGAAGTCGGGATCGGCGAGCAGCGGCCTGGCCATCGACACCAGATCGCCGGCGCCTTGCGCGAGCAGGTCTTCGGCGACGTCCGGCGTGTTGATCCGGTTCGACACGATCACCGGCACCTTGACCGCCGCCTTCAGGCGCGCGCTCAGTTCGGCGAAGGCCGCGCGTGGCACCGAGGTCACGATGGTCGGCACCCGCGCTTCATGCCAGCCGATGCCCGTATTGAAGATCGTGACGCCCGCGGCTTCGAGCGCCTGCGCGACCTGGACGGTTTCGTCCCACGTGTTGCCGCCTTCCACCAGGTCGATCAGCGAAAGCCGGTACACGACGATGAAGCGCTCGCCGCAGGTCGCGCGCACCCGCTCGACGATCTCGCGCGCGAGCCGCATGCGATTGGCGATACTGCCGCCGTACTCGTCGGTGCGCCGATTGGTACGCGGACACAGGAACTGGTTGAGCAGATAACCTTCGCTGCCCATGATCTCGACGCCGTCATAGCCCGCGCGTTGAGCGAGCCGAGCGCAGCGTGCGTAGTCGCGCACGGTCTTCTGCAATGCCGCCGATGGTGAGCGCACGCGGCTTGAACTTCGAGATCGGCGACTTGAGCGCCGAAGCCGACACGACGAACGGCTGATAGCCATAGCGGCCCGCATGCAGGATCTGCAGCGCGATCTTGCCGCCTTCGGCATGGACGGCCTCGGTCAGCAAGCGGTGATTGCGCAGATCGAACACGGAATTCAGCGTGCCGCCGAACGGCAGCAGCCATCCCTCGCGGTTCGGCGAGATCCCACCGGTGACGATCAGAGCCACGCCGCCTTTGGCGCGCTCGCGGAAATACGCGGCCAGTTTCGGGTAATTCCAGAAGCGGTCTTCCATGCCGGTATGCATCGAACCCATCACGACGCGATTGCGCAAGCGCGTGAAGCCCAGGTCGAGTTCGGCGAGTAAGTGTTGGTAAGACATGCAGGGAGCCGTGTAATTATTGGATGCGCACGAACAATACACCGCGCACCCGTGCCAATCCGCCGAGGAAAAATTCTAAACGTCGCAATTCTTTACTCCGTAAGACATTCTATCAGCCTTCGCCAGCCATATCGAACCCCTGCGGCACACGCATTGCTCATAGCGAGCGTCCATCGACACGGACAGCGCCAGTCGCAAAAGCCGGCGCAATGTGCAGCAGGGATAGGAGGGAGTGTCGGTTGAGGAGAGCGGTTTCGAAACCGCTGTCCGAAGCCGAACGCTCACAAAAACCAATTGGGTTGAGAGCCCAGTATCGATATAGGTGAACACAATGAAAATGATCCGAACCATGGCGGCTGTTGCGGCGCTTGCATCTGTCCTGAGCGCGTGCGGTGGCGGCTCCGATGATGCGGCCAAGGAACTGGGGCTGACCGATCCGGAGATCCACTTCGTCAACGCCATTCCGAGCGGCCCGGCCGTCGACTTTCTCGTGAACGGCAGCGCGCCGTCGGGACAAACCAACGTCGGCTACAAGGGCGTGACGAACCTCACCAATATCAAGTCGGGTAACACCAACGTGGGCTATGCGCTGACCGGCACGACGACTGCGCTTGCCAGCGGCAATTTCCCGAATGCCGCGAACGGCCACGAATACACGGTCATCGGCTTGCCCGCTCTCACTGGCTCGGGCATCGGTCTGATCGACGATCCGTTCGACAAGGGGCTGTTGTCCAATAGCGCCCGCGTGCGGGGCTTCAATGCGTCGGCGAACGCGACCAACCTCGACCTGTATCTGGTCCAGGCGAGCGCGACCGACATCACCAACGCGACGCCGACCATGGCGGGAGTCGCGTTCAATAACGCCGTGCCGGCAAGCGGCGCGGATTCGCTGTACGTCTCCGGCGGCCAGTACGTGCTGATCGCGACGGTGGCCGGCAGCAAGACGCCGATCTTCCAGTCGGCGTCGTTCGCGCTTGGCAATAACGCCGACTGGATCGTGACCTCGGTGCCGATCAGCGGTGTGCTGTCGCAGCTTCTGCCGGGCCAGATCCATCTGCTGGTCGTGCAGAACGGCAATACGAGCACGCCGAGCATCGAGTTGTCGAATACCTTGACGGGCGTCTAAGCTCGCGCAAAAAGCGGTAAGTCCTGGGGAGGACGGAGCGGCGATCCACGTGAGTGGATCGCCGTTTTGTTTGTCTTTTGTACCCGCAATCAAGCGTGAGAGACAGGCACCCAGAAAAAAACCCGTCGCGGTTTCCCGCGACGGGCTTTTCAGTTTCTCCTACATGACAGCGCCACAAACGGCGCCGGTCATTGCGAACTCACCTGGCCGTTACCTGCAGCTTACTTGGCCTTATCCGCCGAGTTCGTCAGCGCGTCGCCGCCCTTCGAAATATCCTGGCCGGCGCCGGCCATCGTGTTGCAACCGGCAAGCATGGCCGTCCCTGCAATGAGAAGCAAAGCGATCAGTCGAGTCATGAAGGTTCTCCTTGTCGAGAATGCATCGGTTGACGTGTCCGTGTTTTACGGCACGCGCTAGCTGTCGTCCGACCGGGGCCTTGAGCCTGTACACAGTCGACCGGTCTGACTGCATGTTAAAAAAAGGGCGGAGGCGGCGCTGTCAGTTGCGCTGCGATTTTCTTGTAGGCGCATGCCGGTGTTTGCGTCGGCGCACTCCTACAAGAGCTTTTTCCGCGCGTCGCGAACCGGTCGCCATGCGCTGCTACACGGGCGTTCGCGACGGTGTCGCGGGCGGCAGATCGACCGAGGGCGTGGCGGTGCTGACGCTCGGCATCATCACGTCGATGTCGGTGCCGTTCGGCACGCCGCGCCGGATATCGAAACGTCCGCCATGTGCGGCAACCCGCTGACGCATGCCGAGCAGCCCATGCGTGTGGGTGCGCTTCAGATCGGCGGGCATGATGCCGACGCCGTTATCGGCGATATGCAGCGCTACCTGGCCGTCGCCGACCTGCAGCGCGATCGACACCTTCGACGCCCGCGCATACTTCGCCGCGTTCGTCAGCGATTCCTGCGCGACGCGAAATAGCGCGATCTCCGTCTGCTCGTCGAGCTGGATGTCGTCGGCGGGGAGGTGCAGCTCGAGCGTCCAGTTGTTGCGTTGCGCGGCCTCGTCGGCGAGCGTGCGCAGCGCGGTGACGAGGCCGAAATTCGCCAGCACGGTCGGCCGCATGTCTTCGATGATGCGCCGCTTCAGCGCAATGCCCTGGTCGAGATTGGCGAGCGCGCGTTTCAGCTTGTCGGAGATGTCGGGCTCGCTGTCCTTCAGTTTGCGATTGGCCCACGCCACGTCCATTTTGCTGGCGGTGAGAATCGCGCCGAGTTCGTCATGCAGTTCGCGCGCGAGCTGCGTCTTCTCGTTTTCGCTGACCGCCTGCAAATGCCAGCCGAGCGCTTCGAGCTGACGCGTGCGTTCGTTGACGAGCTGGTCGAGCTCTTCCTGCTGCGTAATCAATTGACGCTGCACGCGTGCCTGCCGGTCGATCTGAATGCCAAGATTGCGGAACAGCAGAATGAACAACACGATGTTCAGCGCCGACAGGCCCGCTGCGCACAGCGTGGAGATGCGCTGATCGGCGCGGCTCGCGGCGAGCGCGTGTTGCGCGCGGCGTTCCTCGTTGTCGCGCAGCAGCGTGAGCGTGCTGTCGATCAGCGACGCATCGGCGGCATTCACTTCGCTGGTGCTGCCGCATGCGCCGAGATCGAGCGGATGCGGCGCCGCGCGTTGCAGCGCGGCCGCACCCGCGCCGATACGTCCTTCGATCAGCGCGAAAATCTGCGTGAAGCTCGCGAGTTCGGCACTGTCGGCGTTGCCGCTGCGGTAGAACTGGTCCAGCTGCTGTTTGCTCTGGCGGATCCGCGTGACGGTCGCGCAGAAGTCGTTCGCGGAGGCGTCTTCCTTTGTCAGAAGAAAATGATTTTGCTGCGCGCTCAGACGCGATAACTGGCTTGCGAGCGTGCTCAATTGCACGGTGACGTCACGCGCTTCGAGCGCGGTTTCGTATTCGGCGGCGATGCGTTCGCGCGCGGTTTCGAGAATCACGAGGCCGCCCACGGTGATGACGATCGCCACCGTCATCGCAATGGCCCAGCTCCGGTTGCGCATCCAGTCGCTCAGACGCGCTGCGGCCCCGGGACTCTGCGTGGTCGACACGTTCTGAACATTCGGCACATTCGGCTCCTGAGGTGGGGCACCAGTGTAACGTCCGCGGCTTCGATGCAGTTCCGCGCAAGCTAAACGTGCCGCGCAGACGCACCACGCAAGCCCACGACGCGAACGCGTTGCATCACGTCTTGACGTAACGTCGCCGTAATCCAATGTAAGCGGATTCTCACACGAAAACCGGCCTGCGCCGGAATGCGCGCGCCGTCGACGATCGATACGATGGGCTTGATCGTTAAAACATTGTTTCGGAGGAAGCCATCATGTTGAAGTGGGCATTGTTTTTCGCCGTCATGGCGGTGATTGCTGGCCTTCTCGGCTTTACCGGCGTGGCGGCCGGCGCGGCGGCGATTGCGAAGTTCCTGTTCGTCGTGTTCGTGATTCTGTGCGTGGTGTTCCTCGTGCTGGGGTTCGTGGTGACGAAGAAAATCGTCGATTAGCGCCTACCCGGCAGCTTGCGCGCCGCGCGGATGCGCATTTACCCGGCATTCCTTCCGCATCCCCGCAGGGTGGTCACTACAGCAGGTAACTGCAGCAGGTAATTACAGCAAGGAGAGTCGCCATGCTTCATTACGCCATTGTCTTTTTCGTGATCGCGATCATTGCCGCCGTGTTCGGTTTTACCGGTATTGCGGCAGGCGCGGCGGAAATTGCGAAGATCCTGTTCTACATTTTCCTCGTCGTGTTCGTGGTGACGTTGCTGCTTGGCGTATTCCGAACATAGAGCGCAGGACAGGTAGACGCGCGAACGCGGACGTAGTGGTTCCCCATCCCTCTACCGGCGCATCAGGCGCGATTCGTGCGGGATGCGCAGTTCCCCCCATACCGGTTAAAGGAGAAGTTCGATGTCGAAGTCATCTGACCACCGGTCCAACCAGATCCAGAGTTCGTGATGGACCTCCAGAAGATTCGCGAAGACGCCCGCAAGCACATGTCGGACGGTCCGGTCACGCAGAGCTATGGCGCGGATCGCGAGACGGTGCTGAAGCTGCTCAACGACTCGCTGGCGACCGAAATCGTCTGCGTGTTGCGTTACAAGCGGCATCATTTCATGGCGAAGGGCATCAATTCCGAGGCGGTGGCAGCGGAGTTCGCGGAACACGCGGCCGAGGAGCAGGGACACGCGGACAGCATCGCCGAGCGCATCGTGCAACTCGGCGGCGAGCCGGATTTCGCGCCGGACGGCTTGGAGACCCGCTCGCATTCCGAGTACAGGAAGGCGAGAACCTGACGGACATGATCAAGGAGAACCTGATCGCCGAGCGTATTGCAATCGATACGTACCGCGAGATCATTCACTATCTCGGCGAGAAGGACGTGACGACGCGCCGTCTGTTCGAAGAAATTCTCGCGGTCGAAGAAGAGCATGCCGACGACATGGCGGACCTGCTCGAAGGCCGCGAGTGACGAACGGCGAGTTTAGCGGCGGCTGCGGCGTGCGCGGGCGGAGTCTGCGCGAGTTCATGGGTCCGCGCGGGCATGCGTCGCCCGGTTCAGGACTCTCCGGTTAAAACCCTGCCGGAGGTCATTACAATGTCTGCTTTGGAGCGATTTCCATTCCATTGCACGGACACCAAGCCGATGATTCGAGTGTTGATAGCCGACGACCATGCGATCGTCCGAGGTGGGTTCAAACAGTTCGTCGCCGACGAGCCGGATATGTGCGTCGCCGCCGAAGCCGCGACCGGCGACGAAACCATCAGCCTCGTGCGCGAGCAGGCGTTCGACGTGGTGCTGCTCGATATCGCGATGCCGGACAAGAACGGCATCGACACCTTGCGCGTGATCAAGCAGGTTCGTCCGGAGCAGGGCGTGCTGATTCTGTCGGGTTATCCCGAGAGCCAGTACGCGATCAATCTGCTGCGTGCCGGGCGCGAACGGTTATCTGAACAAGGACTGCGAGCCCGACGAAATCGTGCGGGCGATTCGCGCGGTGGCGCGCGGCCATCGCTATCTGTCCGAGGCGGTCGCCGACACGCTCGCCGACAATCTCGACAAGCCCGCAGCGGGGCGTCCGCATGAAGCGCTGTCCGAGCGCGAGTTCCAGATTTTCTGCAAGCTCGCGGCCGGGCAGATTCCCACCGACATCGCGGAGGAATTGCATTTGTCCGTGAAGACGGTGAGCACGTATCGCGCACGCGTGCTCGAAAAAATGCGGTTGGCGAACAATGCCGATCTGACTTATTACGCGATCAAGAACGGCTTGATCGAATAATGGACGATCGAGAAATCCCGATGAACAGCGAAACGAACACCGTTGACGAGCGAGCCGGCCGCGCGCCGTTGCGCGTGTTGCTGATCGAGGATTCGCCGCTGATCCGCCGCAGTCTGGTGGAGGCGATCGATGCCTCCGGGATTGCTGCGGGTGGCCGCCTACGCGGATTCGGCCGAGCAGGCCATCGCGCTGCTGAACGACGAAGCGTTCGACGCGGTGATCGTCGATCTGCAATTGAAGCAGGGCTCGGGCGTGCCGGTGCTGGCTTACCTGCAGCGCGAAGGGCTGATCGACTCGGTGTTCGCCGCCGTGCTGACCAATCATGCATTGCCTGCTTATCGGGAGCGCTGCGAGCAGTATGGCGTGCGCCACTTTTACGACAAGTCGTTCGAATTCGACAGGGTGCTCGACGCGCTGCACGAGTATGCGTCGGCGAGAAGCGGACATTGAGCGACGCGCGGGCAGAGCCGGTTCTTTCGTGTTCGGGTCGGGCGCGTGTGAGGCGACGCAGCCGGCTGATTCGTCGAGGTCGCCGCGCGCGGGCGGTTAGCGGCTGACCTCAACACCGCCGCGTACCCGCCGGCAAACTATATTCACGCGCCAACCAACCTTATTGCGCGGCAACCCGCGCAGGAAGCCGCAAGTGATTCCACGCGGCAAGCCCCGCGAATACCACGCCCGCAGCACTGACTCCGAGCCAGCCAAACATCGGCCAGACCACTGCGCCGACGCCGGAGCCGAGCGCTCCGCCAATGAAATACGCGACCATGTACACCGTATTCACGCGGCTGCGCGCATCGGGCTTGAGCGCGTAGATCCGCGACTGATTTGAAATCTGCGCGGCCTGCACGCCGATATCGAGAATGATCACGCCGACCACGAGGCCCGCAATACTCTTCGCCGACAGCGCCGAACACGACGAACGACACGGCCACCAGCGCGATCGACAGCGTGATGATCGCGCGCGGTCCGCGCTTGTCGGAAAACTTGCCGGCGAGCGGCGCGGCCATCGCACCCGCCGCGCCGACAATGCCGAATAGTCCCGCGGCCTGCGGGCCGAGATGAAACGGCGCGCCCGCGAGCAGTAACGCCAGCACCGACCAGAAAATGCTGAACGCGGCGAACATCGCCGCGCCGGTCAGCGACGCTTCACGCAGCGCGCGATGCTCGACGACCAGATGCCACATCGACACCAGCAACTTGCCGTACGGCAGCGTCGAAGTCGGCTGACTTTTCGGCAGACGCAGGATGATGACGACGGCCAGCGCGAGCAGCGCCACCACCGACGCGCCGAACACCGCGCGCCAGCCGAAATATTCGGCGATCACGCCCGACGCGGTCCGCGCCAGCAGAATGCCCAGCAGCAAACCGCTCATCACTGTGCCGACCGCGTGGCCGCGCTCGGAGGGCGGCGCGAGTTCGGCCGCGAACGGCACCGCCTGTTGCGCGATGGTGGCGAGCACGCCGATCGCGAGACTCGCGGCGATCAGCACCAGCAGCGTCGGCGCGGCGGCTGCGACGATCAGCGCGACGCACATGCCGGCAATCTGCAGCAGGATCAGACGACGCCGGTCGAAGCGGTCGCCGAGTGGCGCGAGCAGCAGCATGCCGGCCGCGTAGCCGAGCTGCGTGACGGCCGGCACCGCGCCGACCCACGATGCACTGCCGGGAAACGACGAGCGGAAGTTATCCAGCAGCGGCTGGTTGTAGTAGATGTTCGCGACCGATACACCGGCGATGGTGGCAAGCAGAAACAGCAGGCCGCGCAACGACCGGTCGGCGGAAGCGGAGGAGGAAGCGTCGGGAGTGGCCATGAGAGAGGGAGGATCGGTGGACCGGCCCATGCGCGGTCCTCGAGCGTGCCGATCATACCGGAGCGGGGCGGTTCCTGCTGACGGCCGCCATCGCCGCCGCGCTCGGGATACCGTATTTCAGGCTGGTCCCGGCGCGTGCATCAGACGTGTGTCGACGCGTGAGCTCGCGCTGCGCAGTCAGTCGATCAGATCGCCCTCGGGCTCGTAGAACGGGTAGGGACCGTCGGCCGCATCGACATACGCGTGATGCGTGACGATGCCGGTCGCCGGATCGTAGCGATGCAGCGCATACGCAGGCGGTTCCATCACGAACGCCGACGGCGCATCGTCGCGCAGATCGAGCGCGACCTGATGCGCGGGCGAAGGCACCGCCGACGCGATCGTGCCGCCAAAGCGCACGAACATCGGCCGATGCACGTGTCCGCAGATCACGCGTTCCACATTCGGATAGCGCGCGATCAACGCGGCGAGCTCGATCGGCGGCGGCGGGATCGAGCCGCAGTTCATCCATGTGCCCGATGCCGCACACAAACGGCGGATGATGCAGCGCGACGACCGCCGGCTTGCCCTGGGCCGCATCGAGTTGCGCTGCGAGCCACGCGAGCCGCGACTCGCACAGATTGCCGGCGCTTTGGCCCGGCACCATCGAATCGAGCGCGATCACGCGCAGCGGACCGACATCGACCGCGTATTGCACGAACTCGCCGCCGCTCTGCAATTCCGCGCGATCGGGAAACGCCGCGCGCAACGCGGTGCGTTCGTCGTGATTGCCCACCAGCAGAAAGTACGGGATCTCCAGCGGTGCGAGCAGGGTTTTGAGGTGTTCGTACTGCTCGGGGTCGCCCTGATCGACGAGATCGCCGGTCATGATCATTGCGTCGGGGCGCGGTTCCAGCGCATTGAGCGCGGCGACGCAACGCGCGAGATAGGCGCCGGTGTCGACGCGCCGATAAGCGAGCGCGCCGGGCCGCTTGATATGCAGATCGCTAATTTGAGCCAGCAGCATGGGGAAGTCCTTTTATTGCGCGCTAAAACACAGCGCGGCGTTTTTACGATAGCGCAATCAGCGCGTCCCGCGCGATCGAAATGCCGACAGGCGTGCCGCGTGCCAGTTCGACACGGCCCGCGACGTCGATCAGCAACGCGTCCGGCGCGGCGCCGCCGATCGTCAGGCGCGTGCGCTCACCGAGAAACGCCGTGCTTTCAACCTGGCCGCGCAGTTGCGCGTCAGCGGGATCGGCGAGCCACGCGTCTTCGGGCCGGAAGAAAATTTCGTGTGACGAAAGAGCGGCAGAGCCGGCAGCACGTGATGGCAGGGGCACGGCACCGCCGGTGGTTTTCAGCATGCCGTCATGCAGTTCGCCTGCCAGCCGGTTGATCGTGCCGACGAACTGCGCGACCGTCCGGTTGGCAGGGCGGTAGTAGATATCGCGCGGCGAGCCGATCTGTTCGATACGACCCGCGCTCATCACGACAATGCGGTCGCCGAGTTCCATCGCTTCGGCCTGATCGTGCGTGACGTAGACGGTCGGTGATGCCCAGCTCGCGCAGCAGCGTATTCATTTCGCTGCGCAAGGTGTCGCGCAAACGCGCGTCGAGGGCGGTCAGCGGTTCGTCGAGCAGCAGCACGCGCGGCTGCACGGCGAGTGCGCGTGCCAACGCAACGCGTTGACGCTGGCCGCCGGAGAGTTGATCGATGGGTTTGTCGGCGTGCGCGGTCAGACGCATCATGTCGAGCAGTTCGTCGACCCGCCGACGTGCGGTGTCGGCGGGCACACGTTTGATTTTCAATCCATAGCCGATGTTGCCGCGCACCGTCAGATTCGGAAACAGCGCGTAGCTCTGGAACACCATGCCGACCTGGCGCTTTTCGATGGGCAAGCGCGGTGACGTCGTCGTCGCCGAATGCGATGCGCCCGCCTGCGTCGGGTGTTTCGAGTCCCGCGATCATGCGCAGGGTGGTGGTTTTGCCGCAGCCGGACGGCCCCAGCAGTACCAGCGTTTCACCGGCATCGATGGTCAGATCGAGCGGTTCGAGCACACGCGTGCCGCGAAACGTTTTCGCGCATTGCGTCAGCGTGATGGGAACGGAGGCGAGTTTCATGGCGTCTCGATGGAATTCGAAGAGGGGAGTTTCTTCGGCGTTGCAGTGGTGGCGGCAGCGCGTTTTTTCGCTGCGCTACGCTGGCCGGTCGCATCGACGCCGAGCCATTGCATGGCGACGAGCAAGGGCATCGTCATGATGAAAAAGAGGATCGTGTACGCGCTGCCGATTTCAATGCGCAACGACGCATACGTGTCGGCGAGACCGACCGGCAGCGTCTTCGTGTCGGGCGTATGCAGCATCCACGTGAGATTGAATTCGCCGATGGACAGCGTCAGTACCGCCAGCGCGCCCGCGACGATGCCGGGCCGCGCATTCGGCAGCACGATCGTCACGAAGCGCTGGAAGAAACTCGCGCCGAGACTCGCCGCGCCTTCTTCGAGCGTGCGCAGATCGCTGCCCGCGCACACCGCGGCGACCGCGCGCACCATGAACGGCAGCGTGAACACCACATGGCCGACGACGATGAACGCGACGCTCATGCGGAACACGCTAAAGCCGCCGTACACCACCAGCAACGCGAGCGCCGACGCGAGGCCGGGCAGTGCGATCGGCAGCACCAGGAATTCCTCGATGACGCGCGACAGCCGCGTCTTGCTGCGCGCGAGCACATAGCCCGCGGGCACGCCGGTCAGCAGCGTGATGAACAGCGTCGCCGCGGCGACTTCGAGTGAGAGAAACACCGAGTCGTGATACTGCGTCCACACTTCGACGAGCCAGCGCAGCGTCAGTCCGCTGGAAACGCCCTTGAAGTAATTGACCGTCAGCCCGGCCATGATCGACATGACGACCGGCACGATCAGGAACGCGCACAGCAGCAGCGTCACGAGCCATTGGCCTGCTGCGAGCCAGCTTCGCGTGCCGGGCAGTCGCAGTCTTGCGCGCGGTGTCGCTGCCCGCTGCAACGAAGTAGCGAGAGAGTTCATCGGTTTTTTGTCATCCGGTTGGGACATGCCGGGTCGTGAAGTACCGCTCATGTCAGGCACTCGCCGCCACCGCCGAACCGCTCACGCTGCGCGCCAGCGCCAGCACGGCCCACGTGACGATGCCGAGCACGATCGAGAGGCCCGCGGCCGTCACCATGTTCGCGTTGAGGGTGAACTCGGTGTAGATGGTCATCGGCAGCACGTCGATGTCGGTGGCGAGCGTGAACGCGGTGCCGAATGCGCCCATCGCGGTCGCGAAGCACACCGCGCCCGCCGCGATCAAACCCGGCGACAGCGCGGGCAATACGATGTCGCGCGTGATACGCCAAGGCGATGCGCCGAGCGACCGCGCGGCTTCTTCGAGCGACGCATCGAGTTTGGTCGCCGATGCCATCACGGTGACGATCACGCGGGGAATCGAGAAGTACAGGTAGCCGAGAAAGAGGCCGCTCATCGAATACGCGAACACCCAGCGCTCGCCGGTGAGTTTGAGCGACAACGCGCCGATCAGTCCCTGCCGTCCCGCGAGCATGATCACCATGAAGCCGACCACCACGCCGGGAAACGCAAGCGGAAAAGTGAGCAATGCGAGCAGCGTGCGCTTGAGCGGAAACTCGCGGCGCGCCAGCAGCAAACCGGCGATCACCGACAACACCAGCGTCGTCGCCGTCACCGCCGGCGGACAACACGACCGTGGCGCCGAGGCTCGACATGTAGCGCGGATTGGTCAGCATCGCGCGATAAGTAGCGAACGCGTTGGCCATCGCCGCTGATTTGCGCGAGCGCGCCCATCGGCAGCAGCCAGAACGCGATGAAAACCGCCAGCGCCGGCGCGATCAACGCGATGCGCCAGCGCAGCGGGAACGTGATGTCGTTCAATGCATCACCTGTAGATAACGCTCGCCGAAGCTCGACTGCTTCTGCGGCCATCTTGCCGAAGTCGACCGGTTTGGCGCGCGCATAGTCGCTCGCGGGCAGGAATTTCGCGGCGGTCTCCGGCGCTCATTGCGTTCGCGCGCACGGGACGCAGATACGCTTCGGCCCACAGCTTCTGGCCTTCGTCGGACAGCACGAAATCGAGCACCTTCTTGCCGTTCGCCTCATGCGGCGCGCCCTTCACGAGACTCATCACGTACGGCACGGAGATCGTGCCTTCCTTCGGAATCACGAATTCGACATTCGCGTGATCCTTGTATTTCGCGCGATAAGCGTCGAAATCGTAGTCGAGCAGGATCGGGAATTTCACCGGACATCACGCGTGCGTACGCAGTCTGCTTCGGCACGATCGGCGCGTTGGCCTTCAGCTTGCGAAACCAGTCGAGGCCCGGCTCGAAATTGTCGAGCGTGCCGCCGAGCGCCTGGTTCACCGCGACCGCGCCCGCATAGCCGACAAACGCGCTCGACGGATCGAGGTAGCCGATCATGCCTTTGTATTCGGGCTTCAGCAGATCGGCCCACGAGCGCGGCACCGGCTTGCCTTCGAGCGCGTCCTTGTTGACGAAAAAGCCCAGCGTGCCCGAGTGGATCGTGAACCAGTAGCCTTGCGGGTCTTTCATGTTCGCCGGAATGTCGTCCCAGTGCGCGGGCTTGTACGGCTGGATCACGCCTTTGTCTTTCGCCTGGAATGCCGACGACACGCCGAGATACACCACGTCCGCGACCGGGCTCTTCTGCTCGGCCATCAGTTGCGCGATCGACTGGCCGGAGTTCTTGTTGTCGAACGGCACGCGAATGCCGGTCTTCTGCTGGATCGCCTTGATCTGGCTGGCCCAGTCGGCCCATTCGGGCGGGCAGTTGTAGCAGATCGCGGTTTCATCGGCGTGTGCGGCTTGCGGTGCAATCACGGTGAGTCGCGGCGGCGACGATCATGCCCGCCGACAGCGCAGCGCTGAGTGGCGCAGACGATGCGGCGCCAGAGCGGTTTGGATGACGAATCGAAGCGTGAAGAGGAACGGTTCACTGCGGGTCTCCTGGAGAAGAAGAGAGCGGGTGGTTCGAAGTGTGGGCTACGTGCTGCGTAATTGGCTCGACGCGCTGGAACTCACGCGACATCGCGAGCGGCGCGTTTTTCAGAACTGGCTTCGTTGAGCGACACCGAGCTCTCATCGCGACTGGAAATCGCCGCGATGGTGGCGCCCTCGCGCAAGCTGTGCGGCAAGGTCAGCGCGAGCGAGGTTTCGCCGAGCGCCTCGTAAGTTCCGGTGACGCGTGCGAGCAGACGCCGCCACGCCGCGCAGCCGATCTCGCGATTCGGCGCGCAGATGCTCGCGAGCGGCGGCGACAGCAACTCGCCCATCGCGAGGCCGTCGAAGCCGAGAATCGACATGTCGTGCGGAATCTGCAGACGCGCGCGACGCAGGCCGCGCATCACGACCATCGCCAGCAGGTCGTTGCTGCAGAAGAGGGCGGTGGGGCGGTTCGGGCCGCTGGTCAGATGCGCGAGCACCGATGGCGACAGTTCCGCCGCGTTGAAATCGACTTCGAGCGCCGGCGCAGGCGTGAGGCCGGCTTGCTGCATCGCCTGCGTGTAGCCGAGATGACGCTGGCGCGCGCGGTCCGATGCGGCGAGCGTGCCCGCCAGCATCAGAATGCGGCGATGGCCGTGCGCGATCAGTTGGCGCACGCCTTCGTACGCGGCGAGGCGGTTGTCGACCGAGACCGACGGGCGACGCACCGTGTCGTTGTGCATCAGCACGTAGAGCAGGCCCGCGCGGTCCAGATCGTCGAGCAGCGGATGCGTGTCGGCGTCGGCAACGGTCAGGATCAGCCCTTCCACGCGCTGTTCGCGCAGCGTTTCGATCGCGTGGCGCTCGCGGTCCGCGTCGTACTGGGTGGTCATCAGCATCAGCCGGTAGCCTTGCGCGGCTGCGAGTTCGTCGATGCCTTGCAGGCATTCCGCGAACACCGGATTGGCGAGCGTCGGCAGCATCACGCCGATCAGGCGCGTGCGCTCGCCGCGCAATTGCCGGCCGAGCGGGCTGGGGCGAAAGTTCAGCGCGTCGATGGATTGACGCACCTTGTCGAGCGTGACAGGGTTCACGGTGTGCGGCGCGTTGATCGCGCGCGACACGGTGGCGATGGAAAAGCCCGCGTGGGCGGCGACATCTTTGATCGTCGGGATCATGGTTTCCGCTCTGGCTGTGAAGATGGCTGAAAACGTGGCTGCGAGCGTGGCGGTGAACGTGACCGCAGCCGTCGCTGTAAACGTTTTCGTGAGCGGATTATCGGGAAGCTCTGTGACTTCCGGATGACTCCGGGGCGACTGCCGGGCGGGTCCTGTTTGCAGTGCTGCAAAACGCTGGCGAAGGCGGAAGCGAGCGGGCGGCCACACCAGTTTGGTGCGCCCGCCGGGCAGTGGTAGAATTCGCGTCCACGCGCAATTGCGACCCCTGCCGGGGTGATGAAATTGGTAAACATAGCGGACTTAAAATCCGCCGCCTCACGGCTTGCCGGTTCAAGTCCGGTCCCCGGTACCAGGTTCCCGTTGCCCATTGCATGGCGTTTGAAACACAGCGAAAACCCGCATCAGATACGTCTGTGCGGGTTTTTTATTGGCGGGTCGGCTCGCTTGCCACCAGTATCCCGGGCAGCGAACGGGCAGCAAGCGGGCAGCGAACGGGCAGCAAGCGGGCGACGTCGGTTCGCCTGGATCAGTGTATAAATCCCTTATCTGCCTGCCGCAAACCCCATCTCACGGAGAACTCATGGCCACCGAAAAATCGAAGCGCGCGCGTCTTGCCGCCGAAAGCCTGTTCGGAGATCCACCCGGCGCGAGCACGGGCGGTAAGGGCAGCAGCAGGAGCAGCACATCCGCCAGCCGTCCGTCGAACCCGTTCGGCGACGATCCGTTCAAAGGCTCGACCAGCCACTCCCCATTCGACGACGAACTGGTGAAGCTGCCGCCCGAAATCGAACTGCCGCCCGGCTACGACGATGTGGCCGCGATGCGCGATGCGTTGGCCCGCATCTGGCGAATGGACTGGATCAAGATCGGCAAGGACGAATGCGTGGTGAGGCTGCCGGTCGGCTGGCGCGCGGACAAGTCGGTGGATGGCGTGCTGCGAATCGAGCGTGGCGGCGTGGTGCGCGCGGAAGGCCGGCTGGTCGAAGGCGCGGCGTTGCAGATCCTGCCGCGCTATTACCTGAAAGCGGAATTCCACGATTCGGACGATCACTGCCGGATCGTCGTGCGCGATCGCGCCAGTAAAAATGCGGTGCTCAAGGATTCGTTCTGGGACACCCGAAGCGGCCCGAATCATCCGCAGTGGAAGTTGGTTTCCGACTGGCTCGACAAGAAATTTCCCGACCATCGCGATCCGCTGCGGTACTGGGAAGACTGCATCGTCTGATCATGTCCCAGCTGAAATACCTGACCGGTTATCCGGCGTCCTTGCAGGAGAAGGTGAAGAAACTCATCGCCGACGAGCAGTTGGGTTCTTACCTTGCTTCGAAGTATCCGAAGACGCATGACGTGCAAACAGACCGTGCGCTCTACGCGTATTGCGCGGAATTAAAGCGCGAACATCTTCGCAGCGCCGAGCAGATCGACAAGGTCACCTACGACAGCAAGCTCGACGTCGTGCGCCACGCGTTGGGTCTGCACACGAGTATTTCCCGCGTGCAGGGTGGCAAGCTGAAGGCGAAGAAGGAAATTCGCGTTGCGTCGCTATTCAAGGCAGCGGCGCCGGAATTTCTGAAAATGATCGTCGTGCACGAACTCGCGCATCTGAAAGAAAGCGATCACAACAAGGCGTTCTACCGGCTCTGCGAATTCATGCAGCCGGGCTACCACCAGATTGAATTCGATCTGCGTCTTTATCTGACGCATCGCGATTTGACGAAGAACCAGGGTTGAAGATCGGGCGCCACGTGCAACGCGAGGCGCCCGACACATAAAAATTAGCGAGCACGTCAGGCCGCAATCGCCTGAACCGCCGACGCTTTCAGCAACACCGGAATCGACTTCGACGTCGGCGTGCCCGCGCCATCGGCGACCGAAGAGAGCGGCACCAGCGGATTCGTTTCCGGATAATAAGCGCCGAGACAGCCGCGCGGAATGTCGTATTCCACCAGCAGAAAACCGTCGGCGTGACGCTCGATGCCATCGGCCCACACGCTCGTGATATCCACCCACTGTCCCGCGGCGAAACCCAGCATCGCCAGATCGTCCTTATTCGCGAACAGCACGCGGCGCTGACCGTACACACCGCGATAACGGTCGTCGAGGCCGTAGATCGTCGTGTTGTACTGATCGTGCGAGCGCGTCGTCATCAGCGTCATCAGGCGCTCGCCATGCTCTTTGCGCGCCTGATGAATCGGCGTGTCGACATCGATCGCGTGCACCATGAATTGCGCCTTGCCGCTCGGCGTTTTCCAGATCGCGATCGCGCGACGCCACACCCAGATGGAAGCCGCCCGGGTTCTTCAGGCGCTCGTTGTAATTCTGGAAGCCGTCGATCACTTTCTCGATGCCGTCGCGAATCAGCGCATAGTCGGCGGCCTGCGCGAGCCAGTCCACTTTCGCCGCTGCCGAGCGTCGCATGCGCCATGCGCGCGACGATCGCGATTTCCGACAGCAGATTCTCCGAGGCCGGCTTGTTCATGCCGTACGAGATATGCACCATGCTCATCGAATCTTCGACGCTCACGCCTTGCGCCACGCCGTTCTGCAGGTCGATTTCGGTGCGGCCGAGCGTCGGCAGAATCAGCGCGTCGCGGCCGTGAATCGAGGTGGCTGCGGTTCAGCTTGGTCGTGATGTGCACGGTCAGATCGCACGAACGCATCGCGTCCCACGTGCGCGGCGTGTCCGGCGTCGCAATCGAAAAATTGCCGCCCAGGCCGATGAACACCTTCACCTTGCCGTCGAGCATCGCCTGAATCGTGTTCGACGACGTCGAGTCCGTGTTCGCGCGGCGGCTCGAAATCGTAGACCTCGCCGAGGCGGTCGAGAAACGCCTGGGTCGGCTTTTCCTCGATGCCGACCGTGCGGTCGCCCTGCACATTCGAGTGTCCGCGCACCGGGCACAGGCCCGCGCCGCGCCGGCCGATATTGCCGCGCATCATCATCAGGTTCGACAGCAGCTGCACCGTCGGCACCGAGTTCTTGTGCTGCGTGAGGCCCATGCCCCACGTCGAAATCACGGCGCGGCCCTTCACGTAGATGTCGGCGAGCTTCAGCACTTCTTCGAACGGCACGCCCGCTTCGGCGACGATGGTGTCCCAGCTTTCGGCGCGCAGGTCGTCGGCGAACGCATCGAAGCCGACCGTGTGTTCGGCGATGAAAGCCGACGTCGAGCACGCGTTCGCAGACCGGACGCGAGCGCTTCGTCGTCGAGTTCGATCACGCGCTTGGCGACGCCCTTGATCAGCGCGAAATCGCCGCCGATCTTCGGACGGATGAACACGGAGCTGATCTTCGTGCTGCCCATCGTCAGCATTTCGACCGGATGCTGCGGGCTGGCGAAGCGTTCGAGACCGCGCTCCTTCAGCGGATTGATCGACACGATGGTCGCGCCGCGCTTCGCGCATTCGCGCAATTCGCCGAGCATGCGCGGATGGTTGGTGGCCGGATTCTGGCCGAAGATCAGCAGCGTGTCGGCGTGTTCGAAGTCGTCGAGCGTGACCGTGCCCTTGCCGATGCCGACCGTGTGCGGCAAGCCGCGGCTGGTCGCTTCGTGGCACATGTTCGAGCAGTCGGGGAAGTTGTTGGTGCCGTACATGCGCACGAACAACTGGTACAGGAACGCGGCTTCGTTGCTCGCGCGGCCCGAGGTGTAGAAGGCGGCGCGGTCGGGGTCGTCGAGTCGCTTCAGGTGACGCGGCGATCAGGTCGAACGCTTCGTCCCAGCCGATCGGCACGTAACGGTCGCGCAGCGCGTCGTAGACGAGCGGGTCGGTCAGGCGGCCGTGCTGTTCCAGTTCGAAATCCGACTGCGCCATCAGTTCTTCGACCGTGTGCTGCTCGAAGAACGCCGGCGTGACGCGCTTGCTGGTCGCCTCGGCGGCTACGGCCTTGACGCCGTTCTCGCAGAACTCGAAGGTCGACGCGTGTTCGCGATCCGGCCACGCGCAGCCGGGGCAGTCGAAGCCGTTCGGCTGGTTCTGCTTGAGCAGCGTGCGGTAGTTGCCGCCCGTCACTTTTTCCTTGAGCAGGTTGATGGCGACGTACTTGAGCGCGCCCCAGCCCGCGGCGGGGTGCGTGTACGGTTCGATGCGAGCTTCGGGTTTCTTCATGACGATGCCGCCGGAGACGGTCTGGACGAGGCTTGTGTGCCAATAGATGCAAGCCTACTGTGTTCCAAAATGGTGCGCTGCATACAGAAAATTGGAAAACAGAGGGGTACAGTTGCCGGGTTTCGGCATAGACTGGCGCTCCACGCCCGCGATTTCCCTGAGCCAAGTCCTTGAAACTGTACGAAAAACTCGCCGATGAGATGACCGAAGCCGTACGCCGCGGCGTGTTCGCGTCGGGCGAGCGGATTCCGTCGGTGCGGCAGGCGAGCCAGCAGCACGGCGTCAGCATCAAGACGGTGCTGCATGCGTATGCGTTGCTGGAAAGCCGGGGGATGGTCGAGACGCCGTCCGCAATCCGGCTATTTCGTGCGCGACGCGGCGGCGAAGGCGCTCGCGCCCGAGGCGGCGCAGTCCGCCGCCCGCAAACCGGCGCTGAGGCGCCGCCGGTTGCCGCCGAGGTCGACGTGAGCCGGCTGGTGCTGTCCACGCTGCGCAGCATCCGCGCGCACGACGCCGTGCCGTTCGGCTCGCCGTATCCCGATCCCTCGCTGTTCCCGTGGCGGCGCATCAACCAGTATGCGAACGCGATTGCGCGGCGGCACGCGAGCTGGAACCTGATCGACGACCTGCCGCCGGGCAACCCGGAATTGATCCGGCAGATTGCGCGGCGCTATGCCGAGAACGGCGTGCCGGTCGATCCCGACGAAATCATCATCACGCTCGGCGCGACCGAGGCGATCAACCTCAGCTTGCAGGCGGTCGCCAAACCCGGCGATACGGTCGCGGTCGAATCGCCGACTTATTACGCGATGCTGCACGCGATCGAGCGTCTCGGCATGCGCGCGATCGAAGTGGCGACGCATCCGGTCCACGGCATCGATATCGACGCGCTCGCGCAGGTGATCGCGAAGCAGAAGATCGCCGCGTGCATGGTGATGCCGAACTTCCAGAATCCGCTCGGTTTCCAGATGCCGGACGCGCGCAAGCGGCAACTGGTCGAACTGCTCGCCGCGCACGAGATTCCGGTGATCGAGAACGATGTGTATCAGGAGTTGTATTACGGCGAGACGCGGCCTTCGACGCTGAAGAACTTCGACACCAAGGGCCTGGTGCTGCACTGTGCGTCGTTTTCGAAAAGCCTGACCGCGTCGTACCGGATCGGCTGGGCGATGCCGGGACGCTACCGGGCGCAGGTCGAGAAGCTGAAGTTCCTCAATACGCTGACCACGCCGTCGGTGCCGCAGGTCGCCGTCGCCGATTATTTGCGGCAGGATGGCTACGATCGTCACTTGCGGCATGTGCGCAAGGTGTATCGGCAGCAGGCGAACATCATGATGGCGATGGTGCAGCGGTTTTTCCCGGTCGGCACGCGCATGTCGACGCCGCAGGGCGGCTATGTCCTGTGGGTGGAGTTGCCCGAGCGCGTCGACTCGATGCGGCTTTATCAGGCGGCGCTCGCACGCAGCATCACGGTGGGGCCGGGCATGATGTTTTCGACCCGCAACGATTTTCGCCATTTTATCCGGCTCAACTACAGTTATCCGTGGACGGCGCAAACGCGAAGCGGCGCTGAGGACGCTGGGCGAACTGGTCGCGCAGATGGCGTGAGCAACGCGACACGACACGAGGGAGACACCTATGGATGACGATGACATCGACCCGGTTCTGGTCGCCGTGCTGGCGCAACTCTGGCGCGCGCATCAGCAGAACGCCGGGCGGCGCGTGGTCGCTCGCCAAGCTGTCGAAGCAGGCGGGCGTGCCGATGAGCGGGCTGCGGCGTCAGTTGACGGCGCTGGTCGACAATGGCTTCGTGGAGACCTCGTTCAACGAGGAGGGCACCGGCTCGGCGCGCTTGAGCGAGATCGGCCAGGAGCTGTGCGCGGAGTTGTTCGGCGACGACGACCTGGACGAGGCGGGTGAGATAGAGCCGCCGCCGAGTGTCCATTGAAGGGGAGCGGGGGGAGGCCTGGCATGGGCCGCCGTTTGCGCGTCCGCCGCACGGAAGCCTCGCAGAAGGAAGCGTTTCGTAGAATCACTGCGCAACCGCTTGACGCACTGAGCGGCAACGCCGCCGTTACTGTGTCGTTCAGCCGGCAGACCGCCGGGCCTCGACGACAAAGGCCCGGCGTTGCCGATGCTCGCGTCGACTATCGCGTCAAAGCTGGCTCATGCCGCCATCCGCGATGATCTCCGTGCCGACAATAAACGCCGATTCCGGCGCCGACAGATGCAGCACGGTCGACGCAATTTCGTCCGGCGTCCCGAAGCGGCCCACCGGCACCTGCGCGAGAATCTGCGCGGCGGTTGCTTCGAGCTGGGCGGCGTCGAGTCCGAGCTTGCCGTACAGCGGCGTTTGAACCGGACCCGGGCTGACCACGTTCACCCGCACCCCATGCGGCAGCAATTCCGCCGACAGCGTCTTCGCCAGCGAAATCAGCGCGGCTTTGCTCGCCGCATACACCGACGACGACGGCATGCCGATATGCGCATTGATCGATCCGTTGATCACGATCGACGCCCCCTTGTTCAGCAGCGGCAGCAGCGCCTGAATCTGGAAGTACGCACCCTTGACGTTGGTGTTGAAGGTGGCGTCCCAGAAGGCTTCGTCCACATCAGCGAAGGACGCGAATTTCGCCGTGCCCGCATTGACGAACACCGCATCGAGCCGGATGCCCGCCGCGTCGATCGCGGCGGCGAGGTCGCGAGCCTGCGCGACCGAGCCCGCGTCGTTGCGCACCGCCACCGCATCGGCGCCTAGTGCGGCCCGCGCGGTTTCGAGCGCATCCGCATCGCGCCCGGTGATGACGACGCGTGCGCCTTCTTTGGCGAATGCCTTGGCCGCCGCAAAGCCGATGCCGCTGCTGCCGCCGGTGACGAGAACCGATTTATTTTGAAAGCGAGTCATGTTGTTGCTCCGAATGAGTGTGACGGTTTGGTGATTGGGATAGTGCGCTTCTCCGGCACGCTTGCCGTACCACTTTGCCGATGTACTCGTTCGAAGCTATCGAACATGTTTGAGCGAGCGGATGAGCCATCAATGTCGCACCAAAATACGCGATTCGTTATGGAGGAGATAACGAATAATATTTTTTCCGATGAAATTGGCCTTCGAATATGACCCCTATGCTGGAGCCTTGTCCGCGGAACCGCTAATACCGTGGCAGGCACCTTCAACCCACTTCGGAGAGTCCATGAAAACAAAGCTGGCGCGCGCGCTGCATCGTTCCTTGCGCATCAAAACCGTCCGTACCGTGCTCGCCGCCGCGCTGGGCGCGAGCGTCGGCGCGTCTCTCGCGTTTAGCGCCACGTCGGCGGCGGCAGCGGCCTCGCAGCCGGTCGGCATCGCCTTCGTCTACCTCGGCAATCCGGGCGACGCCGGCTGGACCTATGCGCACGAGCAGGGCGTCAAGGAAGTCGAGGCGAAGTTCGGCGACAAGATCAAGGTGACGCGTGTCGAGAACGTGCCGGAGTCGGCCGATTCAGAGCGCGTGTTTCGCGATCTGGCGGCCAAGGGCAACAAGATCGTGGTGGGCTCGAGCTTCGGCTTCCAGGACTTCGAGTTGAAAGTTGCGAAGGATTTCCCGGACACCGTATTCGAACACGCCACCGGCTACAAGAAAGCCGCGAACTTCGCCACCTACGACGTGCGCACTTATCAGAGCGCCTATCTGGCCGGCCTCGTCGCGGGCTATACGACCAAGTCGAACACGCTCGGCTTTGTCGGCTCGGTGCCGGTGCCGGAAGTCGTGCGCAACATCAACGCGTTCACGATGGGCGCGCGCTCGGTCAATCCGAATGCGCGTGTGAAGGTCGTGTGGATCAACAGCTGGTTCGATCCGGGCCGCGAAAAGCAGGCCGCCGAAACGCTGATCGGCCAGGGCGCGGACGTGCTGATCCAGAACACCGATTCGACCGCGACGATGCAGACCGCCGAGCAGAAGAAAGTGCACGCGTTCGGCTGGGATTCCGACATGAAGAAGTTCGGCCCGAATGCGCAACTGGGTGCATGCGTGAGCAACTGGGGCGTGTATTACACGCATCTGGTCCAGCAGGTCATGTCGAATTCGTGGAACAACACGCCGGTCTGGTGGGGACTGAAAGAGAACGCGATCGATCTCGCCGACATCAACACGCAAGCGGTGTCTGCCGGCTGCGCAAAAGGCGCTGAGCCAGAAGCGCGACGACATCATCTCCGGCAAGTTCAATCCGTTTGCCGGCCCGATCGCGGATCAGTCCGGCGTGGTGAAGGTCGCGGCGGGTCAAGTCTTTGAGCGATGCGGAATTGCTGCGCCTGAACTGGTTCGTGCAGGGTGTCGACGGTTCGCTGCCGAAGTGAGTGCGTAGGTAGGTAATGAAAGGAGAACGCCCGTGAGTCTGACCGTTTCGAATGAAGCCCCGGCCGCTGGTATGCCGGTGGACTATCCGCCGCAGGGATTGACGCCGACACCCGAGCAGATCGTCCGGCATCTGCGGCATTCGAGCCGGGTGGCCGAACGGGCGACCTTGCTGGGCCATCATCCGTTCGGCGCGGTGCTGGTCGGGCCGGACCAGGAGACCGTGCTGATGGAGCAGGGCAACGTCGACACGGTCAATCACGCCGAATCGGTGCTGGCTCGCGTGGCGGCGTTGAACTTCACGCCGGAGTATTTGTGGGGCTGCACGCTGTACACGTCGGTCGAACCTTGCTGCATGTGCGCGGGCACGATGTATTGGGCGAACATCGGGCGGGTCGTGTTCGGGATGACCGAGAAGCGCTTGCTGGAGGCAACCGGCGACCATTCCGAGAATCCGACGATGAGCGTGGATTGCCGCTATGTCTTCGATCATTGCCAGAAGGCGGTCGAGGTGATAGGGCCGGTCGCGGAGTTGGAGGCCGAAGTGATGGAGGTTCAGCGGAGGTTCTGGAGCGGCAGGTGATCGAGCAATTGACGTAGCAGATGCCGACTCCTGGCCGCGCCAATGTTGTGAGCGCAGGCGTTCCCGATGCGTCCGGCGCACACAGTACCGCATGAAGCGTGGCGGTCATGACTCAGTCGCGAGCGAACTGGGCCGTTGCGCTGTTCGAGGTACGGCTTCATCGCTTCGTCCCGCAATCTCCAGCTCAACCTATGACGGTTGGGTGATCATGACGACGCCACGAGCAGCCACGATTGCTGACGTCGCCAACACTCGTCAACGTTTGCGGCCTCACTGCGCCGCATCCACCTGCGTTTGCATCGACGGCTGCGCCAACGTGGCGACGCCGCAGAACCAGTCGCCGCCACGCGGCTGATATTTCCACTGATTGCCAGCCTGTCTGAGCACAGTGGAGCACTGATCGTTGACGACCAGCCCAGGCTTTGCAGCCGTGCACTGAAGCAGCGCTGGTTCGAGCGGGCGTGCTGCCGCCAGCGACGGTTTGCGCTGAGTCGCCGGTTCTGGCGATGCCGGCGTCTTGACTGACTGCGCATTGGGCCGCACATCGGGCTGCACGTCGGGCTGCACTTCGGGCCGCACCCCAGGCTCCCCCGTCTGCATGCTTTCGATCAGCCGCTGCAACTGATCGATCCGCGTTGCATACCAGGTCCCCAGACATGCCGCGTCGCGGCAGTTTTCTTCTCGCCACGTCCACTTGCTATCGCTGTCGCTGAGAAAGGCGCGCCGGTTGATGACTCGCCGACGGGCTTTCCAGTAAAGTTGCCCCAGCGTGTCGTCGAGTTTGGACAGCGCGGGATCGTTGCAGATGATCTTTTCTGTGAGCGAGTGTCCCCGGTTGCAATCGAAACTGGTGGCGTGGGCAGCCAGGTGCGTGAGCATCAGGCCGGCGATCAGGAGTGGACGAAAGATTTTCATGGCGGTCCCGGCAGTGCGAGGGTTTTCAATGCCATGGATGATCGCCGTATTGTCAAAACGCAGACGCCCGAAAAACGCGTGACTTCGGGGAGGTTGTTACCAGATCTTGCCGCGCAGGAGGACGGCAGAAGCGGGCCAGGGCATCGGCGGAAATATTGACTGAACGCTTTCAGGCATGCGGCGTGCAACCGGAGCAGGATGAGGCATGTGCGAAGGCAGAGGTCTTTGATTCAGAGGCGTGAACCAGAATTCGAAATAGTCCGAACGACTAGTCATCATGCACGCAGGCCGGCGGATTGAAGGCGGCCTTTGAAACGGGAGAAAGAATGCAACAACAGCTCGTCCGATGTCTTTACGTGGCGGCCGGTTTGCTCGCGCTGCCCGCCGCAGCCAGCGCCCAGTCGCAGGCTTATACCAACAGCGTCGTCAATGTGCGGGCGGGTCCGGCCTCGGATTACCCGGTCGTGCAGCAGTTACCCGGCGGCGTGCCGGTGACGGTGATGGGTTGCATCAACAATTTTCAGTGGTGCGACGTCGCCGGTCCGAATCTGCGCGGCTGGGTTTATGCGTCGCGGCTCAGCTCTCCGTATCAAGGCAACAACGTCCCGTTGATGACATATGGCGGGATGCTTGGAGTGCCTATCGTCGCGTTTTCGATCAACGAATACTGGGGCAATTATTATCGCGGCCGGCCCTGGTATAACCAGCAGTCGCACTGGTCACACCATCCGCCGCCACCGCCGCCGCGACCAGGGGCAGGGCGCCCGCCGGGCGGCGGGTATCCGGGAGGCCATCCGCCGGGCGGGCACCCGGGGACGCGTCCGGGGTATGACGGCGGGCATCCGCCGGGGGGCCGCCCGCCAGGCAATGAGGGTGGTCGTCCGCCGGGTGGGCAGCCTCCGGGGAATGTAGGTGGTCGTCCGCCGGGTGGTCAGCCGCCGGGGAATGCAGGTGGTCGTCCGCCGGGTGGTCAGCCGCCGGGGAATGCGGGTGGCCGTCCGCCGCAAGGTGGCGAACATGGCGGTGGTCGTCCGCCGGGAGGAGGCGGACAAGGCGGTGGCGGCAATCATCCTCAGGGCGGTGGTCCGCAGGGCGGCGGAGGCGGTGGAGGCGGAGGCAAGCCGCCAGGCGGTTGATACTCGAGAGCCGGGACGGCTGGAAAAAGCCGTCCGGCTCGTTGAAGAGCCCCGGCTAGATCGGCTTTTTCAAGCTGCGTGCCCGGCTTCCACTTGTATGACCTGACGCATGAGCCGCCCGGGCCGAGGTTCGAAAAAGCCGGGCGAATCAAACGATTCAAACGATTCAAACGATTCAAACAAACACCTCAAACACCTCAAACACCAGCCTCAAACAGCATCCATCATCGACCTGCTCGTATGAACCACGCTGCGA
Organism: uncultured beta proteobacterium; assembly: GCA_963800185.1. GTDB lineage: Bacteria > Pseudomonadota > Gammaproteobacteria > Burkholderiales > Burkholderiaceae > Paraburkholderia. Next base: position 359,642 of record CAWCZW010000001.1, read on the forward strand.
GCCTACCTCGCAAACGCGGCCGAGCCGGGCTCAAACCGAAGGTCCTGTCGCCAGCAGCGATGCCCGAGCCGACGCAATCCATCGTCGAAGCAACTCCGTTCGCCTCGTCTCAATCCCGCGATCCCCGACGACTCACCAAGCCATCAGGCAACCGAGCAAAGCAAGCCCGACACTTCCAACTGTTCTGTCGTAAAAAGCCCCACCAGCCGTTTTGTCATGCATCTGCGAGTATTTTCCACCGGGTTAGCGTAAACCCCGGTGTGCCGCGTACACTAACTTGCCGATGTTGGGTTAGGGGGCGCACATATGAATTGCGAAGCGACATCAGATGGCACGATAGATGGCACGATGAAAGCAACGCCGGACGGCATCGCGCTACGGGCAGCATCTCGCCGAAGAGGTGCTGGCGTCGGAGCGTAGCGTGTTGCGGTTGATTACCCGCAACACGCCGTTGCCGGAATTGCTCGACGAAGTATGCCGCCGCGCGGAAGCGCTGCTGGGCGATCGGCGCGTCCTGTTCGATCCTGCTGCTCGACGCCGACGGCATACACGCCAGAGTCGGCGGCGCGCCATCGCTGCCGGCGCATTTCAGCGCGAGCGATCAACGGCTTCGGATCGGTCCGCAAGCCGGTTCGTGCGGCACCGCGATGTACGAGCGGCGCCTGGTCGTCGTCGAAGATATCGAAACCGATCCGCTGTGGGCCGACTACCGGCACCTCGCGTTGCCGATCGGCTTGCGCGCGTGCTGGTCGGTGCCGTTTGAAAACGATGCCGGCGTCGTGCTCGGCGCATTCGCGGTCTACTACCGCACGTCGCGCCGACCCAGCCGCCGAAGAAGAAGCCATGCTGCGCGACATCGGCAACAGCGTCGGTCTCGCGGTTCACCAGGACGCCATGGCGCAGCGCCTCGCGCACAGCGAGGAGCATCACCGGCTGGTGGTCGATCATCTGCAGCGAAGGCATCGTCGTGCAGTCGCGCGACGGCATGGTGCTGGCCTGCAATCCGAGCGCGCAACGCATGCTGCGCGCGACGCCGCAGATCGTCGGCCGCGAGTATTCGACACGGTGATGGTGCGCGCGTATCACGAAGACGGCTCGCTCGTCACCGAGGCCGACCGCCCGACCACGCAGGTGCTGGCATCCGGCAAACCGATGCTCGGCGTCACGATCGGGCTGGAATTGATCGACGGCGACATCGTCTGGATCACTGAGAATGTCGTGCCGATCATCCGGCCCGGCGACAGCGAACCGGAATCGGTGCTGATTTCGTTCTACCGACATCGGCCCGGTGCGCGAGGCGCAGCGGCAACTCAAATTTCTCGCTACCCGCGACTCGCTCACCGGCCTCTACAACCGCGCCTATCTGACCGAGCGGATGCGCGATCTGGTCGCAGCCGGGCCGGCCTCGGCCGGGATCGGCGAACTGGCTCAGCGTCGCCGTGCTGTTCGTCGATCTGGACGGCTTCAAGAAGGTCAACGACACCGCCGGTCACGAGGCCGGCGACGCGCTTGCTGTGCAGCGTGGCGGAGCGGCTCTCCGCGTGTGTCGGCCGCGACGACACGCTCGCGCGCGTGGGCGGCGACGAGTTCGTGATCGTCAACAGCAACTACGAAAACACCGGCCATCTGATCGGGCTCGCGCAGCGCATTCTGGACATGATCGCGGTGCCGTTCGCGGTGGCGGGCAACGAGTACTACCTCGGGGCGTCGATCGGCATCAGCCTGTTTCCCGAAGACGGCCACGACGTCGCCACGCTGATGCGCAATGCCGACTCGGCGATGTATCACGCGAAACAGCGCGGCCGGAACAACTTCCAGTTCTTCACCGCCGAGCTGAACCAGCACCTGCAACGCCGCTTCACGATCGAGCAGTCGTTGCGGCGCGCGCTCGCCGCCGACGAACTGAGCCTGGTCTACCAGCCGATCGTCGACAGTCAGGACGGCCGCACGATCGGCGCGGAAGCGTTGCTGCGCTGGTACAACAGCGAGCTCGGCAACGTGTCGCCGGCGGAGTTCATTCCGGTGGCCGAAGACGCGGGCCTGATCATCGAAATCGGCGACTGGGTGCTGGCGCGGGCGTGCCAGCAGGTCGCGCAATGGCGGCGCACACTGGCGCCGGATCTGATCGTCGCGGTGAATTTGTCGCCACGCCAATTCAACGACGGACTGCTGGAGCGGATCGAGCGCTGTCTGAAGCAATCCGGGCTCGAACCGGCGGCGCTCGAACTGGAGATTACCGAGCGGCTGCTGATGAGCGACAGCGAGTCCGTGCTGCCCATGCTGGCCGCGCTGAGCGCAATGGGCGTGCGGATTTCCGTCGACGACTTCGGCACCGGATATTCGTCGCTGTCGTATCTGAAGCGCTTTCCGCTGCATAACCTGAAGATCGACCGTTCGTTTGTCGCGGGTTTGCCGGATCATCGCGATTCGATTGCGATTACGCAGGCGGTGGTGGCGATGGCGCACTCGCTGGGCATGAACGTGACGGCCGAAGGCGTCGAGACGGCCGAGCAGGCGGCTTTCTGCGGGCGATCGCCTGCGACAAGCAACAGGGATATCTGTACAGCCGCCCGGTCGGGGCGAGCGCGTATGCACGCAGTTTGTGCGGCGCGCAGGTGGGGATGGTCGACGTGGGCTAGTCTGGACTGGCTCGGGCATCTGCCGGACATGGCTCGGGCGTATGCCGGTTATTTCCCGGTTGTGTCCCCGCGGCCCTTGCGCGGCGGCGGTTCCGCGCTGATCCGGCCACCTGATTGTTCAGTTTCCCAAACAAGTGCCTTCGCGTTCCCGGTATTTATCCGGCGCACGCGTTCTCCCTAAAATCCTCCCATCGACAATGTAAGTGGAGCGCGTGGCCGAAGCGGCGGCGCGCGATGGGAGCAGTTATGCCGGATTTGATCAGGAATCAGCTATACCGGCCTTCGGTGGTCCTGCCGATGGTCGCGCTCATGCAGGTGATGGTGTCGCAGGACTTCAATCTCGGCCAGGTCGGCTGGGTGGTCGCCGACGCGTGGCGCGCAGGCCGCGCTGCAACGCTCGCGCGAGTTGATCTGCGCCGCGCATTGTCAGGCCTGAAATAAACCGGGAGGCAATCCAATACGCGGCTGCTGCGCATCGCGGCTGCACGGCCCGGCACGGTATCGCAACAACGTATGGCGGCGCGAAGCACTGAGGGTAAGATGCTACGACCTGCATCCCAGCCTCGGGAGAGTCTGCCATGCCACAGCACTTCGACGCAGTCGTGATCGGTACCGGACAAGGCGGCTCGCCGCTCGCGGTCCGGCTCGGCGAAAGCGGCCGTAAAACCGCGGTCATCGAACGGGCGGCGTTCGGCGGGACCTGCGTGAACGTCGGCTGTACGCCGACCAAATCGTATGTGGCGAGCGCCCGCGCGGCGCACGTCGCGCGCCATGCGGCGGAACTGGGCGTGCAGGTGGGCGGCGCGGTCAGCGTCGACCTCGCGGCGGTCAAGGCGCGCAAGGACAGGATCATCGGCCAGTCGCGCGACGGCGTCGAGACAGTGGCTGCGCAGCGCGGCCAACGTCACCGTTTTCAATGGCCACGCGCGCTTCACCGGCGCGCATACGCTCGCCATCAGCGGGGCGGACGGTGCGCGTGATCGACGAACTCAGCGCCGACGAAATCTTCATCAACACCGGTACGCGCGCGGTCGTGCCGCCGCTCGAAGGTATCGAGCGGATTCGCTATTACACCAACTCCAATCTGCTCGAACTGACGGAATTGCCGGACCATCTGGTGATTGTCGGCGGCAGTTATATCGCGCTCGAATTCGCGCAGATCTTTCGGCGCTTCGGCAGCCGCGTGACCGTGCTGGTGCGCGGCGAGCGCGTGCTCACGCGCGAGGATGCCGATTTCGCCAAGTCGGTGCAGAAGGTGCTCGCTCGCGAAGGCGTCGAGTTTCGCTTCGGCGTGCAGCCGTCGCGGGTCGAGCCGCATCCGCATCGCGAGAACGAAGTGTGCATCGGCTTCGAGCAGAACATTCCCGCGATGGAAGCGTCGCATCTGCTGTTCGCCACCGGCCGCGAGCCGAATACCGACGACCTCGGCCTCGATGCCGCCGGCATACGCGATGGACAAACACGGCACGATTCCGGTCGACGGCCAGTTGCGCACCAACGTGCCCGGCGTCTGGGCGATCGGCGACGTCAACGGACGCGGCGCGTTTACCCACACGTCGTACGACGATTTCCAGATCGTCGCGGCCAACTCTGCTCGAGCGGCGGCTCGCGCAGCGTCGACAACGCGGATCATGGCGTATGCGGTATTCGTCGATCCGCCACTGGCTCGCGTCGGTCTGTCCGAGGCCGAGGTGCGCAAGGCGGGCAGAGAAGCGTTGATCGCCACCATGCCGATGTCGCGCGTGGGCCGCGCTCGCGAACGCGGCGAGACCGATGGCTTCATGAAGGTGCTGGTCGACGCGCAGAGCAAACAGATTCTCGGCGCGGCGATTCACGGCATCGAAGGCGACGAAGCGATCCACACGTTCATCGACATCATGACCGCCGGCGCGCCGTACCCGACGCTGCAGTACGCGATGCACATTCACCCGACTATCAGCGAACTGGTGCCGACTTTGCTCGACGGCCTCAAGCCGATGAAATGAGCGATCGGCCGAACGCACCCGTGAGCAAACCTGCGCTTATCAGCGGCAATCTGTTCGACGCGCTCGCGCCGAACTCCCCCGACGAACAGGTCGATGCGCTCGTCGAGCAGGGCGGTGTGACGATCGAGCGGATCGTCTCGATGGGACACGCGAGTGCCCCGGACTTCTGGTACGACAGCCCGCGCGCCGAGTGGGTCGTGCTGCTGAGCGGCGCAGCCACGCTGGAGTTCGAAGGCGAACCCGAACCGCATCCGATGAAGGCCGGCGATCATGTGCTGATCGATGCGCATTGCCGGCATCGGGTGGCGTGGACTAGCGACAGGGAGCCAAGCGTCTGGCTCGCGGTTTATTGCCCCGGCGGCGGGCAACGAAAGCGTTGAAGCCGTTGAATCTTTAAACGCGTTGGACGTGTTGAAAGCGTGCTGCCAAGCGGATCGACAAAGCCAGACAGCATCGCGGATAATCGGCTGCGGCGCGGCTCGTGCGTTACCGTCGACCGGGACACCGGCGGGTTGTGCGCCCAACCGCATTCATCATCAGGAAACCCAACGATGGGCAAGGGACGTGTCGAAGCCTTTAGTGACGGCGTGATCGCCATCATCATCACGATCATGGTGCTCGAATTGAAAGTGCCGGAAGGCTTCGATCTCGCGGCGCTGCGTCCGGTGATTCCCGTATTCTGCGCGTACGTGTTGAGCTTTATCTACGTCGGCATTTACTGGAACAATCATCATCACATGTTCCATGCCGTGCAGAAGGTCAACGGCGCGCGTGTTGTGGGCGAATCTCCATCTGCTTTTCTGGCTCTCGCTGCTGCCCGCCGTCACGCATTGGGTCGGCGAAAACCATATGGCGGCGTGGCCGACCGCGTTATACGGCGTCGTGCTGTTCATGTCGGCAATCGCGTATTTCATCCTGACGCGCACGCTGATCGGCAACCACGGCGAGAACTCCACGCTGGCCAAGGCGCTGGGCAACGACTTCAAGGGCAAGGTGTCGGTGGTGATCTATCTGGTGGGCGTCGGGCTCGCTTTCGTAGCGCCTTGGGCTTCCGCCGTGCTGTATGCGCTCGCCGCCGTATGGTGGCTGGTGCCGGACCAGCGGATCGAGCAGTTGATGAAGGAATGACGCGCGCCTGCATGGACTGCGCAGGCAAACCGGGCCGGTGTGCGGCGTGCAACTTGCCGGCCAGCCGGTCGTGACGCGTGAATCGCGACAGATCGCCACGACGACTTTTCGCCGACACTGACAGCATGACCGCTCTCAAACCAGCTTCGTCAATCACGCGCATCGGGCTCATCTCCGATACGCACAACCTCGTGCGTCCGGAAGCGCTGGAGTATCTGGCCGGTTGCGACGCGATCATCCACGCGGGCGATATCTGCAACGAGGCGGTGCTCGATGCGCTGATGCAGATAGCGCCGGTCACCGCCGTGCGCGGCAATAACGACACCGGCGACTGGGCCGCGTCGCTGCCGACGCACGCGAGCCTGACCGTGCAGCAGGTGAAGATCCATCGTCGTCCACGACATCGCCGAGCTGGGCGACGATCCGCGAGGTGAGGGTATCGGCGTGGTGGTGAGCGGCCATTCGCACAAGCCGTCGATCGTCGAGCGCGACGGCGTGCTGTTCATCAATCCGGGCAGTGCAGGCCCGCGGCGTTTCAAGCTGCCGGTTTGCGCGGGCATGCTGATCGTCGACGGTGCGCAGGCGAGGGCGAACTTCGATTCGCTGTTGACGTGAGTTGAAAACAAAACGGGCCGGCAAAAAATTGCCGGCCCGTTTTTGGGGAGACCGTTGACGTTAGCGGGATCGCCGAAGCGTCAAACAACCCAGGCCGCAGCCAATCGCGCGGCTTTTCGCCGCGCAACCCGACTTCGATATCAGGCACGCGCCGTCGCGGCTGCCGCATAACCCTCGTCCATCTCCGCGGCTTCACGCTCGCCGCGCAGCACCGCATGCGCTTCGGCACGCGTCGCCACACACGGACCCGAGCCGAGCAGCGGCTTGCGGGCGGTTTCACGCAGCGCGAGCACCGACACGATACCGATCAGCGACGCGCCCATCAGGTAGTACGCGGGCATCATCAGATTGCCGGTGCTGTCGACGAGCCACGCGGTCACGAGCGGCGTCGTACCGCCGAACAGCGACACCGAAATGTTGAAGCCGATCGCGAGCGCGCCGTAGCGGATCTTCGTCGGGAACAGCGCCGGCAGCGCCGACGGCATCACGCCGGTAAAGCACGACAGCAGCACGCCGAGAATCATCAGGCCGCTGAACACCGGCAGCACCGTGCCCATGCGGATCAGCAGCAGCGCCGGAATCGACAGCACGAACAGACCCACGCAACCGAACAGCATCACCGGCTTGCGGCCGATCTTGTCCGACAGATGGCCGGCGGCGAGCGTCATCGGCATCATCAGGACCATCACGAGCAGCACGAGGAACAGGCCGTGCGTTTCGTTGAAGTGCAGCGTCGCCGACAGATAGCTCGGCAGATACGACAGCGCCATGTAGTCGGTCACGTTGAAGATCAGCACGAGGCCGACGCACAGCAGGAGCGGCTTCCACTGCTGCATCAGCAACTCGCGGAACGATTGCTTCGGCACCGCCTTGTCTTCGGCTTCGCGCTTGTCGGCCTGCTTCTTGAACGCGGGCGTTTCTTCGAGCTTCATCCGGATGTACAGGCCCACCAGACCCAGCGGACCGGCGATCAGGAACGGCACACGCCAGCCCCACGACAGCAGCGCGTCGTGCGACAGCGTCGCGGTCAGCACCGCCACGGTGCCCGCGCCGAGCACGTAGCCGATCAGCGTGCCGAATTCGAGGAAGCTGCCCATGAAGCCGCGGCGCTTGTCCGTCGAGAATTCGGCGATGAAGGTCGCGGCGCCGCCGTATTCGCCGCCGGTCGAGAAGCCTTGCACCAGACGCGCGACCAGCAGCAGCACCGGCGCGAAAATGCCGATCGATCGCGTAGCTCGGAATCAGACCGATCGCGAACGTGCCGAGCGCCATCATGATCATGGTCATCGCCAGCACGCGCTGACGGCCGATGCGGTCGCCCAGCGGCCCGAACACCATGCCGCCGACCGGGCGCACGAGGAACGCCGCGGCGAACGTGCCGAAGGTGGCGATCAACTGCGCGGCCGGACTCGCCGACGGGAAGAACACTTTGCCGAGCGTGACAGCGATGTAGCTGTACACGCCGAAATCGAACCATTCCATCGCGTTGCCGAGCGCCATCGCGCCGACGGCTCGCTTGAGGAGGGATTTGTCGACGACGGTGATGTCGTCGAGGGAGAGGCGTTGTTCTTCTTTGTGGTGTCGCCAGAAGCCGTTGCTGGAAGCGGTCAAGGTGAAAACTCCAATGACTGCGACGAAACTCATGTTGCGCATGAAGCGTTCCGCCACGGGTGCTGGGGAAGTGCAATTTCGCGAGCAAGGCGATGGCAGTCTCCTCGCCGGAGCCGGCGATGAGATGGGTGGGCGCAAAGGAAAAACAGAACGCCCGTGCCTCGCGAGACATGTCGCGAAAAAACACTCGTCTAGATTGTGCTGACTGTTGCACCTGCGTGGCCGTGGAAGGGGGGCAGATGCATGAGGACGCTGGGGTGGCTGGAAGCTGGCCCACGCGCCGCTGGAAGGCTTGAAACGAAAAAGGCCGGTGCTTTATTCGCCGCTCATGCAGTGCAGCAGTGACATCGAGACATGAACGGAAACGACCGACAAGCCTTCTTGTATAAAAACTGTTCGAATCCAGCGTGGCACGACGGATTGCGCGCCATAGTTCGAAGCGAACGTGAATGAAGGTGAATTGCTGTTGGAACGATGCACATGATAGCACGATGACGGAGGATCGTGCAAACCCGGGTGGCGCCGGCTGGTCCCGAAAGGCGCTCAATCCCTTGCCGGGCGGGGGATTGCGGCGGATTGGAGCGTATGAAAAAGCGCTTAAAAGCGGCCGGATGAACGTAGCGAATTGAGCGTGCTGCGCGAACGCGGCAAAGGCGAAAAAAATCCGCGCACACGGCGCGGATTTTTCGGTCGACCGCGGATGCGCTGGAAGCGCTTTTCAGCCGACGGCGGCACATAACCCTGCGCGGTATCCGCGCCTTCGCCGAAGAAGAATTTTTCGGTCTGCTTCATCAGATACTGACGTGCGCGCGGATCGGCCATGTTCAGGCGGTTTTCGTTGATCAGCATGGTCTGCTGCTTCAACCAGGCCTGCCACGCTTCCTTCGAAATGCTTTCGTAGATCCGCTTGCCGAGTTCGCCCGGCAGCGGCGGGAAATCGAGGCCTTCGGCTTCCTTGCCGAGCTTCGCGCATTGAACCATACGAGTCATGCTGTGCTTCTCCTTTGAATCTCACTGCGTCCATGTGGGGCGGGCAGTCGCTTTATATCGGCGACGTTCAGAGCTGTTTCATCAGCACGAGCGACTTGCGCTGCCAGTTATAGAGCCGGCGGCGGTCTTCAGGCAGGTCGTCGACCGTGACCTTGACGAAGCCGCGCTTGAGGAACCAGTGTTCGGTGCGCGTGGTGAGCACGAAAATGCGCGTGAGGCCGCGCGCCCGGGCGCGTTGCTCGATGCGCTTGAGCAGGCGCTCGCCGTCGCCGGTGCCTTGCGCTTCGGGCGCGACCGTCAGGCACGCCATTTCGCCGATGCGCTCCTGCGTGTACGGATACAGCGCCGCGCAGCCGAACAGCACGCCATCGTGCTCGATCACCGAGAAATGGTCGATGTCGCGTTCGATCTGGTGACGCCCGCGCCGCACCAGCGTGCCGTCCGATTCGAGCGGCTCGATCAGCGAGAGAATGCCGCCGACGTCGTCCGGCGTGGCTTCGCGCAGGCTTTCGAGGTTCTCGTACGAGATCATCGTGCCCACGCCATCGTGCAGGAACAGTTCGAGCAGCAGGCTGCCGTCGAGCGCGTAGGGGATGATGTGCGCCCGCGCCACGCCGCCGCGGCAGGCGCGGATCGAGTGCTTCAGGTAGAAGCGCCGCGTCGCCGGTGACTTCGCCGCTTTCGTGCAGCTTGTAGGCGTCGTCGAGCGACAGTTCGCGGACCAGTTCGGGACCTTCTTCGCCGACTTCCATCAGGCCCGGCGTTTCGGTCAGGAACACGATCTTGTCGGCGCGCAGCGCGATGGCCGCGGCCGAGGCGACGTCTTCCATCGACAGATTGAACGCTTCGCCGGTCGGCGAGAAGCCGAGCGGCGACAGCAGCACCAGCTTGCGGCTCGCGAGCGAATGGCGGATCGAATCCGCGTCGATCTTGCGCACCACGCCGGTGTGCGCGAAATCGACGCCGTCCAGAATGCCGACCGGCCGCGCTGTCACGAAATTGCCCGACACGACGCTGATGTGCGCGTGCGCCATCGGCGTGTTCGGCAAGCCCTGGCTGATCGCGGCCTCGATATCCAGACGCACTTCGCCGGCCGCTTCTTTCGCGGATTCGAGCGCGCGGGCGTCGGTAATGCGCATGCCGTGCGAGAACTCCGATTCCACGCCGTGCAGGCTCATCTGCTCTTCGACCTGCGGTCGCGAGCCGTGCACCAGCACGATCTGGATGCCCATGGCCTGCAACAGCGCGATGTCCGGACACGAGCGCATTCAGGAGCCCCTGATGCACCACTTCGCCGCCGAACCCGACGACGAACGTCTTGTTGCGGAACGCATGGATGTAAGGGGCGACTGAGCGCATCCAGTCGACGAATTGCGCGTGCTGTGCGAGATCTTCCGGTGCTCCGGCGGGGGCCGGAACGCTCGCGGGCGCGGGGACGAGGTCGGTTTGGGAATTCATGCCGGGGATTATAATGCGCCCCCATGTCGAATGTACCCAAAAGTCCCGCTGCGGCGAACGAGAATCCGACGCCGGCCGCCGATCAGAAGAACTCCGGCGACAGCGCAGCGCCGCGATGCGCAGGACGCGTCAACGCAACGCGCCGGTACACGGCGCGCGAAGCCGCGTCGCGCGGAAGAAGGCGCGCGTGCCGCCGGCGCAGAGACAGACGCTGCGGCAGACGGCTCCGCGCGGATGAATCGCCGCGCCGAAAAACTCGCGGCGGGACCGGTAATCGCGCAGCGTGCGGCCGCGGTCGCAGCGAGACGCGGCGCAGAAGCGGGAGGCGGCGCGTCGAAGGCCCGGCGTCGAGTCGCGAGCGAAGCGGCGGTCGCGGCGAGCGTCAGCGTCAGCGTGCCGACAAGGCGAGCAGGCGCGCCGTGCAGACCGATGCGGCGGCGCAAGGCGGCGAGCAACGTCAGTGGGCAGCGGTCGGCAGGCCAAGCGGCAGCGGGTCAACGGGTTCGCGAGTCGAACTCCGGGCACCGGCGACGAGCAGCAGCGCGATCGAAGGACAGCGGGTCAAGCGTCAGGTGCACCGCACAGCGGTCAACGCGGTCGACGAGTCAGCGGGTCGCAAACTCCGCGGGTCGAATCCCAGCAGGCCAGCCGGCGCGAGACGGCGCAGCGCGGCCAGCATTCACGGTCAAAGCGGCAGCCAAGACGCGCAGTCCGGTCAACGGCCACCGCGAGGCCATCGGAGTCGGGCGGCTGAAGCGTCGTCGGCGCCGCGGCGCACAACGCCGCGAAACCGCAATCCGCGGCCAGCGCGCGAACCGCGTCGCGCCACCGCGCGCGCAGCGCATCGTCGAACCCAACCCGATTCCGCCGATCACGTTCCCCGAAGCGCTGCCGGTCTCCGGCCGTCGCGAGGAGATCGCGCGCGCGATCGCAGCAGAATCAGGTCGTGATCGTGTGCGGCGAAACCGGCTCCGGCAAGACCACCCAGTTGCCGAAAATCTGCCTCGCGCTGGGACGCGGCCTCGGCGCGGGCGGCACCGGTCTGATCGGCCACACGCAGCCGCGCCGGATCGCCGCGTCGGCGACGGGGCGCCGCATCGCCGAAGAACTCGGCACGCCGTTCGGCGAAGTGGTCGGCTACAAGGTGCGCTTCACCGACAACCTGTCGCCGGGCGCATCGGTCAAGCTGATGACCGACGGCATCCTGCTCGCCGAAACGCAGACCGATCCGCTGCTCAACGCCTACGACACGATGATCATCGACGAGGCGCACGAGCGCAGCCTGAACATCGATTTTCTGCTCGGCTATCTGAAGGAAATCCTCGTCAAGCGGCCCGATCTGAAGCTGATCGTGACCTCGGCGACGATCGACGCCGACCGCTTCGCGCGGCATTTCGGCAGCGACGAAAAGCCCGCGCCGGTGATCGAAGTGAGCGGGCGCCTGTATCCGGTCGAGGTGCGCTACCGGCCGGTCGTCGAAGACAGCCCGGCGGTGAAAGCGGCGCAGGGCACGTCGGCGCGTCGGCGGATCGCGTGAACGCCCGAAGAGCGCAGCGCGAAACCGATCGCGATCTGATGGACGCGATCGTCGATGCCGTCGACGAACTGTGCCGCGAAGGCCCCGGCGACGTGCTGGTGTTCCTGCCCGGCGAGCGCGAGATTCGCGATGCCGCCGAGGCGCTGCGCAAGCACCATCCGCCGCACACGGAAATTCTGCCGCTGTTCGCGCGGCTGTCCGCGGCCGAACAGGAGCGCGTGTTCCGCACGTCGAACGCGCGCCGCATCGTGCTCGCGACCAACGTCGCCGAAACCTCGCTGACGGTGCCGGGCATCCGCTACGTCGTCGATACGGGCCTCGCGCGCGTGAAGCGCTACTCGTATCGCAACAAGGTCGAGCAGTTGCAGGTCGAGTCGATTTCGCAGGCCGCCGCGAATCAGCGCGCCGGGCGTTGCGGCCGGGTCGCCGACGGCGTGTGTATCCGCCTGTACGAGGAAAGCGATTTCCAGGGCCGCGTGCGCTTCACCGATCCGGAAATTCTGCGCTCGTCGCTCGCGTCGGTGATTCTGCGCATGAAGTCGCTGCATCTGACGGCGATCGAAACGTTCCCGTTCATCGAGCCGCCGCCGGGCCGCGCCATCGCCGACGGCTATCAGCTGCTCAACGAACTCGGCGCCGTCGACGACGACAACCAGCTCACGCCGCTCGGCCGCGAACTCGCGCGCCTGCCGCTCGATCCGCGCGTCGGCCGGATGATTCTCGCCGCGCGCGATCAGCAGGCGCTGAAGGAAGTGCTGATCATCGCGAGCGCGTTGTCGGTGCAGGATCCGCGCGACCGGCCGATCGAAGCGCAGGAGCAGGCCGACCAGGCGCATCGCCGGTTCGCCGACGAGCGCTCCGAATTCCTGCAGTGGCTGAAAATCTGGAACTGGTTCGAAGAAGCGATCGCGCACAAGAAGTCGAACAAGCAGTTGCACGACGAGTGCCGCAAGAACTTCCTGTCGCAGTTGCGTCTGCGCGAATGGCGCGACGTGCATTCGCAATTGCTGACGGTGGTGCGCGAGCACGGCTGGCGCCTGAACGAAGCGGAAGCGACCTTCGAGCAGATCCATCTGGCGCTGCTGACCGGCCTGCTCGGCAACATCGGCCTCAAAGCCGACGACGAGCCGTATTACCTCGGCGCGCGCGGCATCAAGTTCTATCTGTGGCCGGGCTCGGCGCTGGTGAAGAAAGCGGGCAAGTGGGTGATGGCCGCCGAGCTGGTCGAGACGAGCCGGCTGTACGCGCGCTGCATCGCGAAGATCGAGCCGGAGTGGATCGAGAAGATCGGCGCGCATCTGCTGAAGAAGTCGCTGTCCGAGCCGCATTGGGAAAAGCGCGCGGCGCAGGTGTCGGCGTTCGAGCGCGCGATGCTGTACGGCCTGCCGATCTATCACCGGCGGCGCGTGAGCTTCGGCAAACAGGACCCGGCGCGGGCGCGCGAGTTGTTCATTCGCGGCGCGCTGGTGGAAGGCGAGTTCGATACGAAGCTCGCGTTCTTCGCGCACAACCGCAAGCTGCTCGCCGATATCGAGCAACTGGAACACAAGTCGCGCCGCCAGGACGTGCTGGTCGACGACGAACTGATTTTCGCGTTCTACGATCAGGCGTTGCCGAACGGCATTTACACCGGCGCGTCGTTCGAGCGCTGGTATCGCGACGAGGTGAAGAAGAGCGGCCAGCCGGAAGACAAGCTGCGCCTGCTGTATCTGTCGCGCGACGATCTGATGCGCCACGAAGCCGCCGGCGTCACGACCGACCTGTTCCCGAAGCGGATGACGATGGCGGGCGTCGAGATGGCGCTCACCTATCACTTCGAGCCGGGTTCGCCGCGCGACGGCGTGACGCTCGCCGTGCCGCTGTATGCGCTGAATCAGGTCGACGCGCGCCGCTGCGAGTGGCTCGTGCCCGGCATGCTGAAGGAGAAGGCGCAACTGCTGCTGAAGTCGTTGCCGCAGAAGCTGCGGCGCCATTGCGTGCCGCTGCCGGAATTCGCGGCGGGTTTCGCCGAGCGGCATAGCGGTCCGCGCTTCGGCGCGGGCGGTTTGCTCGAGTCGCTGATCGCCGATATTCGCGAGCAGACTCAGGTCGCGATGAAGCAGTCGGACTTCAAGCTCGAGACGTTGCCGCCGCACCTGTTCATGAACTTCAAGGTCGTCGACGAGCACGGCCGGCAGCTCGCGATGGGCCGCAATCTGTCGCAACTGCGCGCGGAACTCGGCGGCCAGGCGCAGCAGCATTTTCAGAAGATTGCGTCGGGTGCGGCGGGGGCGGCGTTGGCGGATGCGGGCGGCGGTGGTGGCGTCGCCGCCAGCGCGCAGGCGTCCGGTGCGGCAGGCGCGGCTGGCAGCGCGGCAGCGAGAGGCAAGGGCGCGGCTGCGGCCGGGTCCGCAAACCGCATCGCAAGATGGGGCAGCAGGCACGGCGCTGTACGAAAAGCTGACGACGTGGAATTTCGGCAAGCTCCCCGAGTTGCTCGAAATTCGCCGCGGCGGCCAGACCTTGTTCGGCTATCCGGCGCTGGTGGATCGCGGCACGCATTGCGATGTCGAGGTGTTCGATTCGCCCGATGAAGCCGCGCGGATTCATCGCGCGGGATTGCGGCGATTGTTCGCGTTGCAACTGAAGGAGCCGATCAAGTATCTGGAAAAGAACCTGCCGGGTTTGCGCGAAATGGCGATGCAGTTCATGCCGCGCGGCACGCAGGAAGAATTGCGCGATCAATTGATCGACACCGCGCTCGATCGCGCCTGTCTCCAGGATCCGCTGCCCGCCGACGACGTCAGTTTCCACACGCGACGCGACGAAGGACGCAGCCGGCTGACGTTGCTGGCGCAGGAGATTGCGCGGCTGGTGGGGCAGATTCTCGGCGAATACGCGAGCGTGACGAAGAAGCTGGTGCAGGCCAAGTCGTTCACGGCGCGCGCATGCCGACATGCAGAGCCAGCTCGACGGCGCTGATCGGCAAGCGCTTCGTCGTCGATACGCCGTATGCGCAGTTGGCGCATTTTCCGCGCTATCTGAAGGGGATTGCGCTGCGCATCGACAAGCTGAAGGCGGACTCCGCACGCGATGCCCGGCAGTTCGCCGAGTTTCATCCGCTGTTGCAGAACTATCAGCGCGCGGTCGCGCAACGCGGTGGTGTGCTGGATCCGCGCTTGTCGGAATTTCGCTGGCTGCTGGAGGAATTGCGCGTTTCGCTGTTCGCGCAGGAGTTGCGTACGCCGATGCCGGTTTCGGTGAAGCGGCTGTACAAGGTGTGGGAGTCGATGCAGCGGTGAGCGGGGGCCGGGGATCTTGAGCCATTGTTAGTTTGGCCGGGAGCGGGAGCGATGGGCGCTAACCGCTAACCGCTCCCACTCTGCGGCCTCAGCCTCGGCATTTGCAATCGGGGCCAAACACCGACGAACTGGCGGCCACAGGCCCGTTTCCCATTGCCACCCCTTTTCGTCACACCGGAAAAATTTCTTCTCCAGGCCGGCGCCCAAACCTCGCCGCAGACGGATTGTCGTAAATCAACGCGCTCGTCCCTTAGCGTGCACCGGAGGCCATCTGGGTCAACCGCAGGTACCGGCAAACGTTCTACAATGACGGTTGTTCTCCGAAGTGAGTTTTCATGCGTAAATTTCTTCTTCCCGGCTTGACTGCCACGTTCGCCGCAGGCGCAGCGCTGGTCACCGCCGCAGGCTTTTTTTCTCCGGCGGCCCACGCCAATAACGTGATCGTGCTCAATTCCGGCGAAGCCACGCTGAGCCTGATCGACGAGACCACCCGCCAGGTCGTCGGCACGGTGCCGACGGGCAAGGAACCGCACCACCTGATGGCCACGCCGGACAATTCGTCGTTGATCGTCGCGAATTCGGTGTCGAACAATCTGATGTTCGTCGATCCGAAATCGGGCCAGGTGCAACGCTGGGTCGAGAATATCGAAGATCCGTACCAGATCGGTTTCTCGCCCGACCGCAAATGGCTCGTCACCACCGGGCCTGCGTCTGGACCGCCTCGATATCTATCACTACGACGCCGAAGAACCAGATGACGCTGGCGTCGCGTCTGCCGCTCGCGGTCATGCCGAGCCACATGGCGTTCACGAACGACAGCAAGACGGTATTCGTCACGCTGCAGGTTTCGGGCGAACTGGCCGCGATCGATCTGGCCACGCAAACCGTCAAGTGGAAGATGAAGGTCGGCAAGGTGCCGGCCGGCCTGTGGATGACGCCGGGTGAAAAATATCTGCTGGTCGGCATGACCGGCGCGGATTACGTCGCGGTGGTCGACTGGCGCAACCAGAAAATCGTCAAGACGATCCAGACCGGCAAGGGCGCGCACAACTTCCGTTCGCTGGCCGACGGCAAGCACGTCGCGGTGTCGAACCGCGTGGCGAGCACGATCAGCATCATCGACGAAGAGACGCTCACCAATGTCGGCGACATCACCGGTCTGATGCCCGGGCCGGACGACATGGAACTTTCCGCCGACAAACGCTATCTGTGGGTTACGTTCCGTTTCGCGAAGCACGTCGGCATCATCGACCTGAATACGCGTAAGCTGATCCAGACGATTGCCGTCGGCCGTTCGCCGCACGGTATCTATTTCTTCAATCGCGCGCCGGTCACGGCGCCGAACGGCGCTTGAATGCGTGGCCATGCAGCATCAGGCGAGCCATGACGGATGAAGTAACCAGGCCAGCACCATGTTCCATCTGATTTTTTCTTCTCTCGACAGCTTCGTCTCAGCCGTGCAGACGCTGCTGTACGTCGACGTGGTGCAGCCGCTGCTGTTCCGCTTCAATCTGATGGACTACGACGAAGACACCTACGACAGCCTGTATTGGGTGATCGTGGGCGTCTTCGAGGTGCTGGCCATGTACGCGGTCCTGCGCCCGCTCGAGGCGCTGCGTCCGGTGGAGCAGTGGGAGAACCGCAAGGCGGTGCGCGTCGACGTGATTTACACGTGGATCGCCAAGCTGGGCATCCTCAACCTGTTCTTCTTCTTCGCGCTCCAGCCGTTCTTCGACAACGTGCAGGCCTGGCTGCGGCTGCACAACATCGCGAATATCGAGTTCGACAATCTGTGGCCGGGCGTCACCACGCAGCCGCTCGTCACGTTCGTGATGTATCTGCTGGTGCTCGATTTCGCCGGTTACTGGTATCACCGCTGGGAACACCGGATCGGCGTGTGGTGGGAATTGCACGCGGTGCATCACAGCCAGCAGCAGATGTCGCTGTGGTCCGACGACCGCAACCATCTGCTCGACGATCTGCTGCAGGCGTCGTTCTTCGCGGTGATCGCGCTGGTGATCGGCGTGCCGCCGTCGCAATTCGTCGTGCTGGTGGCCATCACGAACCTCGCGCAGAGCGTGCAGCACGCGAACATCCGCCTGTACTTCGGCTGGCTGGGCGAGCGCCTGCTGGTCAGTCCGACGTTCCATCGCCGTCACCATGCAATCGGTTACGGCCATGAAGGGCTGAAGTACGGTTGCAACTTCGGCGTGCTGTTTCCGTGGTGGGACATGCTGTTTCGCAGCGTGTCGTGGAGCCGCGAAATGGAGCCGACCGGCATCCGCGACCAACTCGAAGGCCGGCGCTACGGCGACGGTTTCTGGGCGCAGCACTGGCTCGCGTTCGTGCGTATCGCGCGGGCGCCTCACGCCGAAGCGCCGCACCGAAGGCAGCGACACCGCCGCCGTTTGAGCCTCCTTCCTCTCACGCCGCCGGTTTCCCCGGCGGCGCGTCGCGTGGTTTATCCTGTTCACGTTTGCGTCGCGCCGCGCTGCCAGGCTTCGTCCGGCCGGTTCGGCTCGCGCGTTGTGCGCTCTCTTATTCCATCGTTTCGTTCACCGGCACTGGCTCGCATGAATGATCTGTTGCGCTCGTTCGGGCGCGCGCTCGCCAGCGCGCTCCACCCGCGCATGCTCTGGCTGACCTTCATGCCGTTTCTCGCGGCGACGGTCGGGTGGGGCGTGATCCTGTGGTTTTCCTGGCAGACGCTGATCGGCGCGACGCGCATGTGGCTCGATAGCTGGTCGTTCACGGTCACGCTTTATCATCTGTTCGACTGGCTCGGTTTTTCGGCGCTGCATGCGGTGATCGCGCCGTTTCATCGTGATTGCGATGGCGATTCCGCTGATCGTCGTCACGGTGTTGCTGCTGATCGCCACGCTGTCGATGCCGGCCGTGATCCGCTTTCTGTCCGCGCGGCAATTTCCCGGCCTCGAAATGCGTCGCGGCGGAACGTGGTACGGTAGCCTCGGCCAGGCGTTGTGGACGACGCTGGTGTGTCTGGTGCTGCTGATCGTGACGTTGCCGCTCTGGCTGGTGCCGCCGTTTTTCGCGCTGATTCCGCCGCTGCTGTGGGGCTGGCTGACCTATCGCGTGATGAGCTACGACGCGCTCGCGCTGCATGCGACGCGCCGACGAGCGTCGCGCGCTGGTGCGGCGCTTCCGGCTGCCGCTGCTGCTGATCGGCATCGCGAGCGGCTTGCTGGGTTCGCTGCCGACGCTGCTGTGGGCGTCGTCGGTCTGGCTGATCGTGCTGTTTCCGGTGATCACCGCCGTGACGATCTGGATCTACGCGTTCATCCTCGTGTTTTCGGCGCTGTGGTTCGGCTACTACTGTTTGCGCGCGCTGCAACGCATGCGCGCGCAAGAGCACGGCGGCGTGCGGCACGCGGCGCCGGTTCCTTACTGAATTAATAGCGAAAGAGGCGGCAATGGCATTTGGCGTCATCATCATCGGCGATGAAATCCTGTCGGGCAGACGTATCGACAAGCATCTGCCGAAGGTCATCGAATTGCTGGGCGCGCGTGGGCTGTCGCTCGGCTGGGCGGAGTACATCGGCGACGATCCGGAGCGCATCACGGCGACGCTGCGGCGCACGTTCGCTTCGGGCGACATCGTGTTTTCGACGGGCGGCATCGGCGCCACGCCGGACGACCACACGCGCCAATGCGCGGCGGCCGCGCTCGGCGTGCCGCTCGAATTGCATCCGGAAGCCGCGAAGCTGATCCAGGAGCGCATCCGCGACATGTATCCGGCGAACGCGGCGAGCGCCGCTCGATCTCGACTCGCCGGAGAACCGGCATCGGCTGAATATGGGCACGTATCCGCAGGGCGCGTCGATCATTCCGAACGGCTACAACAAGATTCCCGGTTTTTCGATCGGCGAGCACCATTTCGTGCCGGGCTTTCCGGTGATGGCGTGGCCGATGATCGAGTGGGTGCTGGATACGCAGTACGCGCATCTGCATCACGCGATGCCGCATGCGGAAAAGTCATTGCTGGTGTTCGAGCTGCCGGAATCGCGCATTACGCCGTTGATGGAAAAGATCGAGCACGATTTTCCGGGCGTGCGGGTGTTCAGCCTGCCGAGCGTCGGCGACGCGGAGCGCGGCGGCGTGTATGCGCGGCATCACATCGATCTGGGCGTGAAGGGCGAGCCGGAAGCGGTGGCGGCGGCCTTCGTCAAGCTGCGCGAGGGCGTGCATCTGCTGGGCGGCGATATCGTGGAGCCTGAACGGCGGCTGCCGCAGCGGCGGCGGGCAAACCGCGCAGCTAGTCGCGGCGCTGGGCGGGGCGGTGTGCAAAGACACGGCAGCCTCGCTTCACAGCGTCCTCATCAGGCGGCTTGCGGGTCATTGCATCGGAGCGCCTTGCGCTTGCCGCCCAGGCGGGCCTTAACGCGACATCGCCCTGTCACATCCCGCGCCGACGATGCAGACAATGTGCCGTCGGCGCGTGATTCAGCGTGCTGATGCAAGCCCGAGCGCCACCGTGTGCGCAGTTGAGCGGCGCTCGACAGCGCTCCACAACGGCGCTGCCCAAGCGGCGCTCCAGTCGGCTTCAGGCGCCGATCCACGGCAACCCGCGAAAGCACCAGCCCGACACCGTCTTCCGATGCCCCTGGCCGTCCTTGTCGCCTTCGAAGCCTTCCAGCAGGTCGTACGCCTTGGTGAAGCCGGCCTGGGTGGCGGCGATCGCGGCGAGCTTCGAGCGCGCGGCGCTGCGGCACAGAAACAGCACCGGCGTATCGGGCGACGCGACCTGGCTCAGTTGCTGGAGGAATTCCTGATTCGGCACCGCGCCCGGATAGCGGGTCCATTCCACATGGGCGTATTGCCCGTCGCCGATGACCGGCCGGCCGACCCAATCGAGTTCGGCACGGGTGCGCACGTCGACGAGACGCGTGCGCGGATCGAGTTGCAGCAGTTCGAACGCCTCGGCGGGCGATATCGCGCCCGCGTAGGGCAACTGGTTCTCGGTGCGGCGCTTGTCCGCCTGGGCGTACAACTGTTCGAGCGTGCTCATGAGCGCAAATCTCCTTCGGACCAAATGATCATTCTAGCGCGCGGCGCGCAGTGCGCACGCGGACCGAGCGGCGCCGCGCAGACACGGAGCCAGCCACGCGCGCATGCGCTCAAATCTGGTGCATATTTCAGATAAATGCACCAAAATGAGATGATGTCCGATTGCGTCTTGCTGACGAATGCACATAATTGGTGCGTTATCGATGCAGCAGATTTCGCGGCGCATGCCGTTCGGTGCGCCCATTCCCCGCAAATGCGCGCGCAGTATGGCTTTGCGCCGGGTTGGCGCATACATGGCACAGAAGCTGCTTTATTGGTGCCGATCGATTTGTCCTGGCAAGACTTTTCTGTTCGCTCCTCAACGATTGAGGGGTGGACGCGCCGGGACGGGTCAGCTAGATTGGGCGGCGGCTGAATCCGCCGAATTCGTTAATCAGGAGATAGGTTATGAGTAAATCCGTGGCCGACGTCATTCAACTCGTCAAAGACGAAGACGTCAAGTTTGTCGACTTCCGTTTCACCGACACGCGCGGTAAAGAGCAACACGTTTCGGTGCCGGTGTCGGCATTCGATGAAGACAAGTTCGAAAGCGGCCATGCGTTTGACGGTTCGTCGATTGCCGGCTGGAAGGGCATCGAAGCATCGGACATGTTGCTGATCCCGGACGCGAACACGGCCTTCATCGACCCGTTCTACGAAGAGTCGACCCTCGTGCTGACCTGCGACGTCGTCGAACCGGCGGACGGCAAGGGCTACGAGCGCGACCCGCGCTCGCTGGCCAAGCGCGCTGAAGCGTACCTGAAGAGCACGGGCCTCGGCGACACGGCCTTCTTCGGTCCGGAACCGGAATTCTTCATTTTCGACTCGGTCCAGTGGAGCACGGACCAGTCGGGCTGCTTCGTCAAGATCGGTTCGGAAGAAGCACCGTGGTCGTCGTCGATGGAATTCGAAGGCGGCAACACCGGCCACCGTCCGGGCACGAAGGGCGGCTACTTCCCGGTCGCTCCGGTCGACACGTTCCAGGACATCCGTTCGGAAATGTGCCTGTTGCTCGAACAGATCGGCATTCCGGTCGAAGTGCATCACCACGAAGTCGCGGGCCAAGGCCAGAACGAAATCGGCACGAAGTTCTCGACGCTGGTTCAGCGCGCCGACTGGCTGCAGCAGATGAAGTACATCATCCACAACGTCGCGCACACGTACGGCAAGACGGCAACGTTCATGCCGAAGCCGGTGGTTGGCGACAACGGTTCGGGCATGCACGTTCACCAGTCGATCTGGAAGGACGGCACAGAACCTGTTCGCAGGCAACGGTTACGCAGGTCTGTCGGAATTCGCGCTGTTCTACATCGGCGGCATCATCAAGCATGCTCGCGCGCTGAACGCGATCACGAACCCGGGTACGAACTCGTACAAGCGTCTCGTGCCGCACTTCGAAGCACCGGTCAAGCTGGCTTACTCGGCGCGCAACCGTTCGGCATCGATCCGTATTCCGCACGTGTCGAACCCGAAGGGCCGCCGTATCGAAACGCGTTTCCCGGATCCGCTGGCGAATCCGTACCTGTGCTTCTCCGCGCTGATGATGGCGGGTCTGGACGGCGTGCAGAACAAGATTCACCCGGGCGAAGCTGCCGACAAGAACCTGTACGACCTGCCGCCGGAAGAGGATGCAAAGATCCCGACCGTGTGTGCCGGCCTCGACCAGGCGCTGGACTCGCTCGACGCGGACCGCGAGTTCCTGACGCGCGGTGGCGTGTTCACGGATTCGATGCTCGACGCGTACATCGAACTGAAGACGGGCGAGCTGCAACGCTATCGTCAGTCGGTGCACCCGATCGAATTCGAAATGTACTACTCGCTGTAAGCGGCAATGGCGCTTCGCCCTTCAAACGGCGAAGCGCTTTGCCCGACGCTCGCGATCGGTCACGAAGGGACGGCGGCGCCGTCCCTTTTTTGTTAGACCGTGCGAACGTTTGCGACGTGCGCGGCGTATTGGGCGATGCGAGAGGCAGCAACGCAAGAAGTACACGGGCAGCGACAAAGCGACACACCTGATTTATCACCATCTCCTATCGGCCAGACTGCAAGATGGTTCTTAAGAATCTGATCAAGGCAAGGAAAGGGCACGAGCAGTCGCTGTCGGACGACGCGCAGCTCGTCAGTTCCGGTTTGCTGCCGGGCTTCGAGGCGTTGCCGACGGTCGTGCTGGTGCTCGAAAAGCGCACGCTGCGCGTCGCGTTTGCGAATCCGTCGGCGGAGTCGATGCTGGAGCTCTCGCGCCGGCAACTGACGCAGATGGCGTGGCCGGACATCTTCTCGAATGCGGACGAACTGGTCGCGACCATCTCCGCGATCGCCGCTCACCGTTTTCACGCGACGCATCTCGACGCCGTGCTCGAGCGCCCCGGCCACGAGCCGCTGCATGTGCATGCGATCGTCGGCTTTCTGGAAAGCGCGCAGGACTACGTGCTGCTCGAACTGTTCGAGAACGAGCGGCATCTGCGCACCGACCGCGAGGAGCGCATCAACGACCTCACGGCGGTCAACAAGCAACTGATCCGCAATCTCGCGCACGAGATCAAGAATCCGCTCGGCGGCATTCGCGGCGCGGCGCAACTGCTCGAGTTCGAACTCGGCGAGCGTCAGCGCGACGAGTTGCGCGAGTACACGCAGGTCATCATCAAGGAATCGGACCGGCTGCAAACGCTGGTCGACCGGTTGCTGGAGCCGCATCGTCATCCGCATATCGTCGGCGACGTGAATATTCACGAAGTGTGCGAGCGCGTGCGCGCAGGTGATTCTCGCGGAGTTTCCGCGCGGCCTCACGATCGAGCGCGATTACGACGTGAGCGTGCCGGACCTGCGCGGCGACAAGGAGCAACTGATCCAGGCGCTGCTGAACATCGTGCGCAATGCGGCGGAAGCATTGCGCGAACGGATTTCGCAAGGCGACGCGCGCATCGAATTGCGCACGCGCATTGCGCGCAAGATCACCGTGTCGAAACGCTTATGTAAGCTGGCACTGGACTTGCATATCACTGACAACGGCCCAGGCATTCCCGAGGAAATCCGTGACCGCATTTTCTATCCGCTCGTGTCGGGGCGCGAGGACGGCAGCGGTCTCGGTCTGACGCTCGCGCAGACATTCGTGCAACAGCACGACGGGCTGATCGAAGTGGAGAGCCGGCCGGGCCACACCGAGTTTCAGATTCTGCTGCCGCTCGACTGCTAACACCACACCTGGTGAGAGAACGCCGGGCCGCTCCAGTTTTCTCACCCTTGGGGGGCCTGGCGCGAAGCGACGGGTATGGGGACCTCTTAAGACTTCTGACCGACCTATATGAAGCCGATCTGGATAGTAGACGACGATCAATCGATTCGCTGGGTGCTCGAAAAAGCGCTCGCCCGCGAAAACTTCGCGACCCGCAGCTTCGCGAACGTGCGCGAGGCGTCGGCCGCGCTCGATCACGATAGCCCGCAGGTGCTGGTGTCCGACATCAGGATGCCGGGCGGCTCCGGCCTCGAATTGCTGCAAACCGTGCGCGACAAGGTGCCGGGCTTGCCCGTCATCATCATGACGGCGTTCTCGGATCTGGATAGCGCGGTCGCCGCATTCCAGGGCGGCGCGTTCGAATATCTCGCCAAACCGTTCGACGTCGACAAGGCGGTCGAACTGATCCGCCGCGCGGTCGACGAAAGCATGCGCGGCGAACAGACGTGGGACGACCGCGTCGCCGAGGCGCCCGAAATGCTCGGCCAGGCGCCGGCGATGCAGGACATGTTTCGCGCGATCGGCCGGCTGTCGCATTCCGCGGCGACCGTGCTCATTACCGGCGAATCAGGCACCGGTAAGGAACTGGTCGCGCGCGCGTTGCACCGACATAGCCCACGCGCGAACGGTCCGTTCATCGCGCTGAACACGGCGGCGATTCCGAAGGATCTGCTGGAATCCGAACTGTTCGGCCACGAGCGCGGCGCGTTCACCGGCGCGCAGGCGATGCGCCAGGGGCGCTTCGAGCAGGCCGAGAACGGCACGCTGTTTCTCGACGAAATCGGCGACATGCCGTTCGATCTGCAGACGCGTCTGTTGCGCGTGCTGTCGGACGGGCAGTTCTATCGCGTCGGCGGCCATAACCCGTTGCGCGCCAACGTGCGCGTGATCGCGGCGACGCACCAGAATCTCGAATCGCGCGTGCGTCAGGGCCTGTTCCGCGAGGACTTGTATCACCGGCTCAATGTGATCCGCTTGCGCCTGCCGGCTTTGCGCGAACGCAGCGAAGACATTCCGCTGCTCACGCGCCACTTCCTGCAAAAGAGCGCGCGCGATCTGGGTGTCGAGCCGAAGCGCGTGTCCGAAGATGCGCTCGCGTATCTCGCGTCGTTGCCGTTTCCGGGCAACGTGCGCCAGCTGGAGAATCTCGCCAACTGGCTCACGGTGATGGCGCCGGCGCAGACCATCGAGATCAAGGACTTGCCGCCCGATCTCGGGTCCCGCGCAAGCCGGCGTGAGCGATCTCGGCGGCGGTGGCGGTGGCGTGATCGGCACGGGTGAGGCAGGCCTCGCCGGCGGCGCGCCGATCAACGGCGCGCAGCGCGGCCACGCATCCGGCGGCGCGCTGCCGGCATGCCGGTTGCGACCGCCGTCAGCGCATGGGAAGGCGGCTTGCGCACCGAAGTCGCGCGGATGCTGCGCGAGAATGCGGCGGACGTCATGGACGAACTCGCGCGCCGTTTCGAAGCGGCGGTGATTCGCGAGGCGCTGGATTTCACGCGTGGACGCAAGGTGGAAGCGGCGGAGCGTCTCGGCATTGGCCGCAATACGATCACGCGCAAGATTCAGGAACTCAATCTCGAGCCCTGAGGTTTGCGGGTGCGTGACGGCGCGGTCGCCAGCCGCGCCGGCAGTGTCGCGTAGGCGCTTTCAGGCTTCCGTCGGCGATGTGCACGGCTAAGCCGTCGTCAGATCGCCATGAAGCGCGGCCGTCAAAGGACCTCGAGCTCCCGCAAGGCATAATCAACGCTGTTTTCATTCGACAGCCGACGATGCCCGCTTCTCCCGCTCCTTTTTCCTGGCCGCTTTCCCCCGATCCCTTTCTGTCGCTCGAAGCGCTCGACGCCCCTGATGCGCTCGCGTGGGTCGAAGCGCAGAACGCGCGCACGCGTGCCGCTTGGTGCAGCGGCGCGGCATTCGACATCGCTCAGGCAACGCCTCGCCGATGCGTATTTGCCGCGCGAGCGTCCGGTGATTCCCGATCGCTGGAAGGACTGGGCCTACGACTTGTGGCAGGACGAGCGCAATCCCAAAGGCATCTGGCGGCGTACGACGTGGGCGGCGTGGCGCAGCGGCGCGCCGGTCTGGCAGAACCTGCTCGACTTCGACGCGCTCGGCGCGGCCGAAGGCACGCCCTGGGTGTGCGTCGAACTGGACATTCTCTATCCGGACGGCGATCGCGCGCTGATCACGATGTCGCCGGGCGGCTCGGACGCGCTGGTGGTGCGCGAGTTCGACATCGACGCCAACGCTTTCGTCGACGACGGTTTCGCGATCGCGAAGGCCGGCAAGCACACGGCGTCGTGGATCGATCGGGATACGCTTTATGTCGGCTGGGACAACGGCCGCAAGACGCTGACGCGCTCCGGTTATCCGCGTGAAGTGCGGCGCTGGACGCGCGGCACGTGCGCTGGCCGATGCGCCGGTGGTCTTCAAGGGCGCGTTCGCCGATATCGGCGTGGAAGCGCACTACGATCCGATCGAGCAGCGCCAACCGTGGTGAGCAGCGTCGATTTCTTCGATTCGCAACGTATTACCTCGATTCCGCCGACGGTGCGTCCGATGCCTGGCGTCAGTACGACGTGCCCGTCGCATGTCGCGGTCGGCGGCTGGCACGGCTGGCTGCTGCTCGAGCCGCGCCTCGATTGGGACTGCAAGGGCGTGCGCTATCCGGGCGGCGCGTTGCTGGCGATCCGCGAAGACGCGTTTTTGCGCGGCGAGCGCGACGTGGTGCCGCTGTTCACGCCGACGTCGCAGACCTCCGCGTGCGAGTGGACGCACACGCGCAACCATCTGATCGTGTCGTATCTGGACGACGTGCAGAACAAGACCGTGCTGTGGATGCCGTCGCAAGATGACGCGATCAGGTCGTGGCATTGGCAGCAGCGCGTCTTTCCGTCGCGCGACGATGCGCAGGCCGACGTGTCGCCGATCGAGCCGACGCTGAACGACGAGGTGTTCGTCGATACCGACGACTATCTGCAACCGCCCGCTTACTGGCTCACCGATCTGGCGCGCGACGATCTCGAGCGAGTGGGAATTGCTCGACCGCTGGCCGACGCAGTTCGACGCGACGCGCATTCGCGGTGACGCATGGGCATGCGGTGTCCGCCGACGGCACGCGGGTGCCGTACACGGTGATCGGACCGCAAGGGCGGCACAGGATCGCAACCACGGCGCGGCCCGTGTCTGCTCAGCGGCTACGGCGGCTTCGCGATTCCGTTGCTGCCGAGCTATCTGACCGGGCAGGGCATCGGCTGGCTGGAGCGCGGCGGCGTGTACGTGGTCGCGCATATTCGCGGCGGCGGCGAGTTCGGCACGCGCTGGCACACGGCGGCGCAAGGCGAGCATCGTCAGCGCGCGTTCGACGATTTCATCGCGGTGGCCGAAGCGCTCGATCGAGCAGCGGCGTGACGAGCGCCGCGCAACTCGGCATTCAGGGCGGCAGCAATGGCGGCTTGCTGGTCGCGGCGTGCATGGTGCAGCGGCCCGAGTTGTTCGGCGCCGTGGTGTGCGAAGTGCCGTTGCTCGACATGAGCCGCTATCATCTGCTGCACGCGGGCGCGTCGTGGATCGACGAATACGGCGATCCGGACGAGCCCGACGAAGCCGCGCGTGCTGGCCGCTTACTCGCCGTATCACCGCGTGTCGGCGGGGGTGGCTTATCCGCCGGTGCTGTTCACGACATCGACGGCCGACGACCGCGTGCATCCCGGCCACGCGCGCAAGATGGCCGCGCGCATGCAGGCGCTGGGTGCGGATGACGGGTCTGGTATCGGGAGAACACGGAAGGCGGCCACGGCGGCTCCGATGAACTGGAGCAGGCCGAGCACGATGCGATGGTGTTCGAGTTCCTGTGGCGCGTGCTTGAACGGCGCCGATCCGTCTGCGCCTGAGAGATGCGCGGCGCGAGGCTGGATCGAACGCCTCACGCCGTGGCGTCGACTTTCAGCCGAGTTGCGCGACGACCGGCGCGTGGTCCGACGGCTGCTCCCACTTGCGCGGCACCTTGTCGATATCGCAGGACGAGCACGACGTCGGCCAGCGCCTTCGACAGCAGGATATGGTCGATGCGCAGGCCCGCATTGCGGCGGAACGCCATCATCCGGTAGTCCCACCACGAGTAGAGTTTTCTCCGGCTGCTCGAACTGGCGGAACGCATCGAGCAGACCGAGTTCGATCAGCCGCACGAACTCGGCGCGTTCTTCGGGCGACACCAGATTCTGGCCTTCCCACGCTTTCGGATCGTGCACGTCGCGATCGTCCGGCGCGATGTTGTAGTCGCCGAGCAGCGCGAGCTTCGGATGCAGCGCCATTTCGCTCGCGATCCAGTCGTGCAGCGCGGCGAGCCAGCGCAGCTTGTACGCGAACTTCTCGGTGCCGGGCGCCTGGCCGTTCGGGAAGTACGCGGAAATGATGCGCACGCCTTCGACCGTCGCCGCGATCACGCGCTGCTGCGGATCCTCAAAGCCGGGAATATTGCGCACGATGCTGCTTTCGTCGACGTTCAGGCCGTCGCGCACCAGAATGCCGACGCCGTTATAGGTCTTCTGGCCGGCGAACCAGCTCCGGTAGCCTTTCTCTTCGAGTTCGGCGCGCGGGAATTTTTCGTCGGTCAGCTTCAGTTCCTGAAGGCACAGCACGTCGGTGTCGCTGCTTTCGAGCCAGTCGATCACATGTTGCTGGCGGACTTTGAGGGAGTTGACGTTCCAGGTGGCGATTTTCATGAAATTCTCACATTCTTGCTGGGCAAGGGCTTGCGTGGCCGCGATCCGGCCGCCTGATTCTGCCCGATCGTCTTCTGCCTGCCGCGCTGTGTTGCGCTGACTGACAGTCTGGCGTGGCTATGCGGTTGCACAGGAATCCGTAGTGCGCTGCGATCATTCGGCCAGTCGCACGGCGCAATTTTGCGTGCGATTCCGATAGCCCCGCATCTTATCGCGCGAGACGAGGCGACTGTGAAAATTGCCGTCGCGGGCGCGGAAAATAAAAGCGCGAGCCGCATCATGTCGCGGCGTATAGTGGGACCACACAGTCACTCGCGTCTCGCGAGTGGAGAGTCATCATGGCCGAACTTTATCCCGCCCTTTATAAGGACTTCGAAGTGCATCCGCTGGTGTTCTCGCGGGCGTTCGACAAGTTCGACGGTCACAAGCGTCACGCCGAAGGTTACGACGTCGCGGTGCGCGTGTGCCGGCCGGGCGCGATCAGCGGCTCGAAGGCAAGCCGCGTGTTTCGTCTCGTGTTGCCGGCCACGATCTCCGATTTCGGCGTCGCCAAACGCAGCGCGAGCCAGTACGGCGCGGACATCATCGACGGCAAGGTGGAAGGCGCGACGGTCAGGATCTTTGATGCGCATTCACGCGTGCATGTGCTGCGCGTTATCCATGCTCGTCGAAATATTTCGTCGCGATTGTTTGACGTTCTGCGATGACATCCCGATATACTCTTTTTCTCTGACGCGGGGTGGAGCAGTCTGGCAGCTCGTCGGGCTCATAACCCGAAGGTCGTAGGTTCAAATCCTACCCCCGCAACCAAGTATTGTTGAAAGCCCGCATAGCGCAAGCCATGCGGGCTTTTTGATTTTGAGCCCGACGTTCTCGAGTGAGGCGATGCTTGCACTGCGACCAATCCGCACGCACTGCTCATCGCTCCTTCACTCCGAATCAATCGCCCATTCCACCGCCGCTTGCGCATGCAATGCGGTCGTGTCGAACACCGGCAACACCGAATCTTCCGGCTTGATCAGCAGCGTGATTTCCGTGCAGCCGAGAATCACCGCCTGCGCACCACGCGCGGCCAGTCGATTCGATCACACGTTGATACACCGCGCGCGAAGCCTCGTTCACTTTGCCGTGACACAGCTCGTCGTAAATGATGCGATGCACGTCCGCGCGTTCGGCCTCGTCGGGAATCACGCGTTTCGAGGCCGTAGCGCTCGCGCAGGCGCCCTGTGTAAAACGTCTGCTCCATCGTATAGCGCGTGCCGAGCAAGCCAACCCGCTCGATCCCCGCCGCGCGCAGCGCGTTGCCGGTCGGATCGGCGATATGCAGGAACGGCACGTCGATTGCCTGTTCGATCGATTCATACACGCGATGCATCGTGTTGGTCGCGAGCATCACCAGATCGGCGCCGCCGCGTTCGAGTTGACGCGCGGCGTCGGCCATCTGCTGGCCGAGCGCGGTCCAGTCGCCGGCGCGCTGAGTTGGCCTCGATCGGCGCGAAGTCGACCGTGAGCATCAGGCTGCGCGCGTTGTGATGGCCGCCCAGGCGCGCCTTCGCATGGCGGTTCAGAAGCTTGTAGTACTCGGTGGACGATTCCCAACTCATTCCGCCGATCACGCCGATCGTTTTCATATGCCTGCTCCCTATGCCGATGACCGCCGATGGTCGAGTATAGGCGCGCCGGCGCCACGCTCGAAGCCGAGTATAGGTGGCGCGGTACGCGCGCATGCCGGTACGGATACGCGCGCCAGCACGCCGGTACTGGCGCCTCGATAAAACGCACCGCACGGAGCTATTCTGACGCCGATAGAATCGACTAGTCAATCGAAAGAAGCGGTCAACAGGGAGCGAATCATGGATCTGATCATCCGCCGCGCAATGCTGCCGCCGGGCGCCGCGCCGCAGCACAAGCGAGCAGCCGGTCGACATCGGCATCGAAGCGGGCCGCATCGTCGCCGTCGAGCCGAATCTGGCCGCGCAGCGCGCGCGAAGAAATCGACGCCGCCGGCTCGCTCGTCACGCCGCCGTTCGTCGATCCGCATTTCCACATGGACGCGACGCTGTCGTACGGTTTGCCGCGCGTGAACGCGTCGGGCACGCTGCTCGAAGGCATCGCGCTGTGGGGCGAACTGAAGCCGGATCTGACCCAGGAGGCGCTTGATCGAGCGTGCAATGCAGTATTGCGACTGGGCGGTCGCGCGCGGCCTGCTGGCGATCCGCAGTCACGTCGACGTGTGCGATCCGCGCCTGCTCGCGGTCGAGGCGCTGGTCGAAGTGAAGCGCCGCGTCGCGCCGTATCTCGACCTGCAACTGGTCGCGTTTCCGCAGGACGGCGTGTTGCGCAGCGCCGGCGCTTTCGAGAACCTCAAGCGCGCGATCGCGATGGGCGTCGACGTGGTCGGCGGCATTCCGCATTTCGAGCGCACCATGGCCGACGGCGCGCAGTCCGTGCGCATGCTGTGCGAGTACGCGGCGGAGCAGGGCTTGCGCGTCGACATGCATTGCGACGAATCGGACGATCCGATGTCGCGCCACATCGAAACGCTCGCGGCCGAAACGCACCGGCTCGGGCTTGCATGGACGCGTGACCGGCTCGCATCTGACGTCGATGCATTCGATGGACAACTACTACGTCAGCAAGCTGCTGCCGCTGATGCGCGAGTCGGGCGTGGCGGCGATCGCGAATCCGCTGATCAACATCACGCTGCAGGGCCGCAGCGATACGTATCCGAAGCGGCGCGGCATGACGCGCGTGCCGGAGATGATGGCGGCCGGCATCAACGTCGCGTTCGGCCACGACTGCGTGATGGACCCGTGGTACAGCCTCGGCTCGGGCGACATGCTCGAAGTCGCGCACATGGGCTTGCACGTCGCGCAGATGACGGGCGTCGACGCCATGCATGCGTGCTTCGATGCGGTCACGGTGAATGCCGCGCGCATTCTCGGTCTCGAAGGCTATGGGATCGCGCCGGGCTGCGCGGCGGATCTCGTGCTGCTCGACGCGCGCGATCCGGTCGAGGCGATCCGTCTGCGCGCCGCGCGCCTCGCGGTGGTGAGCCGCGGCAAGGTGGTGAGCCGCGCGCCGGCGGCGCGGGCGGCGTTGTCGCTCGAAGGGCGGCCTGCGCAGGTGGATTTCAAGCTGCATCGCGGTTAGCTCGAGCAGCTGAAACGACAAGCACGCACGTGCCGCGCGTTGCGCATGAAAAAAGCCGGCGCTTGCATCGATGCAGGCCGCCGGCTTTTCATTCGGCGCGACGACATCAACGCGCCGACGACTGTCATCAGATCGATCAATGCGCCGCGCCCGGCGTCATGCCGTTGTGCCGCAGCAATGCATCGATATTCGGCTCGCGGCCGCGGAACGCCTTGAACGATTCCATCGCGGGACGGCTGCCGCCCACCTCCAGAATCTCCTTGCGATAACGCATGCCGGTCGCCTGCATCGAGCACGCTGCCGCTCGCCGCTCTGCGCCGCTTCTTCGAACGCCGCGTAGGCATCGGCGGACAGCACTTCAGCCCACTTGTAGCTGTAGTAACCCGCCGCATAACCGCCCGCGAAAATATGGCTGAACGTATTCGGCCAGCGCGAGAACGGAGCTTGCGGCACGACGTGGAAGCGCTCGTTGATCTCGCTCGCGAGTTCGGTGGCGCTCTTCGCGCCGCTTGCGTCGAAGCCGGTATGCAGTTGCATGTCGAACATCGAGAACACGATCTGGCGCAGCGTGCCCAGACCGCTCTGGAAGTTCTTCGCGGCGAGCATCTTGTCGAACAGATCGCGCGGCAGCGGCTTCGCCGGTTTCGACGTGCGAGGTCATGTCGCTGAGCACGTCCCACTCCCAGCAGAAGTTCTCCATGAATTGCGACGGCAGTTCGACCGCATCCCACTCGACGCCGTTGATGCCCGACACGCCCAGTTCATCGACGCGCGTGAGCATGTGATGCAGCCCGTGGCCGAACTCGTGGAACAGCGTGATGACTTCGTCGTGCGTGAAGCAGGCGGGCTTGCCGCCGACCGGCGCCGAGAAGTTGCAGGTCAGATACGCGACCGGCGTTTGCACGCTGCCGTGCGTGTGCTTGTGACGGCCGCGCGCATCGTCCATCCAGGCGCCGCCGCGCTTGCCTTCGCGTGCATACAGGTCGAGATAGAACTGCGCGACGAGGCCGCCGTCCTGATTCTCGACGCGGAAGAAGCGCACATCCGGATGCCAGACCGCTGCTTCGTCGCGACGGATGCGCACGCCGAACAGCGTTTCCGTCACCTTGAAAAGACCCTTGAACACGGCGTCTTCAGGGAAATACTGTTTGACCTCGTTTTCGGAGAACGAATAACGCTTCTGGCGCAGACGTTCAGCGGCGAACGTCATGTCCCACGGCTGCAGATCGGTCATGCCGAGTTCGTTCGCGGCGAATTCGCGCAGCTCCTTCCAGTCCTGTTCGGCATGCGGACGCGCGCGCGTGGCGAGGTCTTCGAGGAACGCCATGACTTGCGCCGGCGACTCCGCCATCTTCGGCGCGAGCGACACTTCGGCGAAGTTCGTTGTAGCCGAGCATGTGCGCTTCTTCGGCGCGCAACTTCAACTGGTCGGCGAGGACCGCGGTGTTGTCCCACTCGGGCTTGCCGTTGCCGTATTGCGGGCCGAGTTCGGACGCACGCGTCACGTACGCGCGATACATCGCTTCGCGCATCGCGACGGTTTTCCGAGTACTGCATCACCGGGAAATACGACGGGAAGTGCAGCGTGAATTTGTAGCCGGTCTTGCCTTCGCGTTCGGCCGCTTCTTTCGCGGCTTCGATCACGTCTTCGGGCAGGCCGGCGAGTTGCGCTTCGTTGCCGGCTTCGACGACGTAGGCGTACGCGTTGGTCGCATCGAGCACGTGATCGGAAAACGCCTTCGACAACGCCGCCTGCTGTTCCTGCAATTCGGCGAAACGCGGCTTCTGGTCTTCCGGCAATTCGGCGCCGGACAGGCGGAAATCGCGCAGCGCATTGCCGAGGATTTTCTTGCGCTCGCCGGTCAGCGACGCGAAATCGCTCGCTCGCGTTCAGCGCCTTGTACTTTTCGTACAGCGCGAGATTCTGGCCGACGCTCGACCAGAATTCGGTGACGCGCGGCAGGTTTTCGCCGTAGACGGCGCGCAGTTCGGGCGTATCGGCCACGGCGTTCAGATGGCCGACCACGCTCCATGCGCGCGACAGCGGTTCGGTGGCGCGCTCGACCGGCTCGACCACATCGGCCCACGAGGCGGGCGTAATCGGCAGCGCGGCGCGCTCGACGGCGGCGGCTGCGTCGGCGAGCAGCACATCGAGGGCGGGGGTGACGTGTTCGGGGCGGATTTCGCCAAAGCGCGGCAGGTCGGAGAAATCGAGGAGCGGATTGTCGTGATTCGAGGGGGTAGTGGACATAAGGCTTCCTGTCTGACGCGGGTGAACGGGTGAATCGGTGGCATCGGCGGCACGGGCGCGGCGCGATGGGCGCGCGCGCCGATGACATCCCGATACGGACATTATTGGGGCAGGGCGCGCCAATTCCAATCCGTCGCGAGACAAATTATCAGATGTCGTCGCGGCGCGCGCGATCGGCCGGCGCGACGCGCGCTGCCGGACCCGCGAGGACCGCTGCGCTTTGTGCGAAAGCGAACGGTGTGAGTTGCTGCTGTGCCGCATCGTAGAGGGCCGCTGTCGGTGGGTGGCGCTTTTCTGAAGAGAGGTACCGATGAACCCGCTTTCGCAAGCTCTATCGCGCAACGGCAACAACTTCGACCTCGTGCGGCTGCTGGCCGCCGTCGCCGTCGTGTATGGCCACTCGTATCTGCTGCAGGCTCCCGACGGCACGCACGGACTGGGTGCACGAACGCGCTCGGCTTCGACGGTTTCGGCGCGCTCGGCGTCTACGCGTTTTTTCTGCTGAGCGGCATGCTCGTGACCGCCAGTTTCGACCGGCAACGCTCGGTGCCGCGTTTCGCCGCGCTGCGCATCGCGCGCCTGTGGCCGGCGCGTGGCGGTCGGTTCGCTGGTGACCGTGTTCATCGTCGGCCCGCTTTTTACGACGCTGCCGCTGCGCGAATATTTCGCCTCCGGCATGACATGGGCCAATCTCGACAACTTCTCCACCATCGTGCTGAAAACCGGCTGGGCGTTGCCAGGCGTGTTCGAGCACAACCGTTTTCGCTGTCGATGTCTGCCGCGCCGCTGTGGACGCTGCCGCTCGCAGTGCGCTGCTATCTGATCGTGCTGGTGACCGGCATGCTGGGACTGCTGTCCAGCCCGCGCGGCGTGGCGCTGGCGGCGGTGCTGGGCTGCGCGGCGTTCGCTGTCTGGGCGTGCATCTGCCGCAATCTGCAGATCGGCATGCGCGATTTCAGCGAAGCGCCCGGCGCGGTCGGCTACACTTCGTTCTGGCCGGAGCCGTTCTTCATGCTGGGCATGCTGCTGTACGGCTGGCGTGAGCGTATCGACATCAACGGTCTGACGGCACTCGCATTCGACGATGGTGTTTCTGGTGTTTCGCGACACGGCCGGCGCCAGCCGCTGTTCTATCTGGCCTTCGTCTACGGCGTGCTGTGGGTCGGCACGACGCCGCTGTTGCGGCGTTTCGTGCCGCGTCACGATTACTCGTACGGGATTTATCTGTACGGCTTCATGGTGCAGCAATGCGTCGCCAATATTGCGCCGCAGTTGGGCCATGTGACGTCGCTGCTGGTTGCCGCGCCGTTGATCCTGCTGTGCGCGGCGCTGTCGTGGCATTTCGTCGAGCGGCCGGTGCTGACGTGCGTTGCGCGCGCTGCGCCTGGCAGCCGCCGGCAAGCGGCGTGGCGACTTGGCGATCGAATGGTCCGATGAATCGCGCTGCGGCGGGATCAGTGTCACGCGGCGCAGCTGAAGTCCGTGGCCGGCTGCGCGGCGATGTGAGGCAGTTGGCCGTCGCCCGAAGTCAGGGCTTCTGAAATTGAAACGGCCGGCGAATGTGATTCGCCGGCCGTTTATCGGACCGCTGAAGGCAAATGGCGGGCGTAGAACCTTCGACCGCAAACCACGCTGTCAGCCGCCGCGCTCAGGTAGTTACGCCTTCGCGGCCGCTTCGCGCTCGGCCGCTTCGATCGTATTGACGAGCAGCATCGTAATGGTCATCGGGCCGACGCCGCCCGGCACCGGCGTGATGTAGCCGGCCACTTCCTTGACGCCCGCGAAATCGACATCGCCGCACAGCTTGCCGGCGTCGTCGCGATTCATGCCGACGTCGATCACCGCTGCGCCCGGCTTCACCATCTCGGCGGTGAGAATGTTGCGCAGGCCGGTGGCGGCGACCACCACGTCGGCGTTGCGCGTGTGAGCGGCCAGATCGCGCGTCTTGCTATGGCAGATCGTGACCGTCGCGCCGGCTTCGAGCAGCAGCAGCGCCATCGGCTTGCCGACGATGTTCGAGCGGCCGATCACCACCGCGTTCGCGCCTTGCAGCGGAATCTCGTAGGCGGCGAGCATTTTCATCACGCCGTACGGCGTGCACGGACGGAACAGCGGCTGGCCGGTCATCAGCGCGCCGGCATTGGCGACGTGAAAACCGTCGACATCCTTTTCCGGCGCGATCGCCTCGATCACCTTGTGGCTGTCGATATGCTTGCGGCAGCGGCAATTGCACCAGAATGCCGTGGATACGCGGATCGCGGTTCAGTTCGTCGATACGGGCGAGCAGATCGGCTTCCGGCAGGTCGGCCGGATAGCGGTCGAACGACGAGCCGAGGCCGTTGTCGTGGCACGCCTTGACCTTGTTGCGCACATACACTTCGCTGGCCGGATTGTCGCCGACCAGCACGACGGCGAGGCCCGGCTGATGGCCGCGGGCGGTCAGGGCGGCGGCGCGCGTGGCGACTTCGGCGCGCAGGGTCTTGGAAAGGGCGAGGCCGTCGATCAGTTTGGCAGTCATGGTCGGTCGAGATGGGCAGTTTGGAAAGCGGGGCAGGCGCGGGCGTCGGGCGTGAGTACGACTCGTGCGATGGCGCTTTTCAGCGGCAACAGGTCGGCACATGAAAAGCGCGCGGCGCCAGTCTGAGACAGGCACCGCTGCAAAGAGCGACATTATACCGGCACGGACAGGCTTATCCGCCCCGCTCGATCCGGCCCGGCTGACGATGCGATTCGTTATTTTCTGCAGCGAAGGAAAAGCGGGAAAAGCTGGAAGAGGGAAAAGCGCGGAAAAGCGGGAAAAGCGGCGAAAAGCGCGGAAGAGGGAGCAGGAAAGCCGAGTACCAACTGGAAAAAGCCGGTAAAGAAGGTAAAGCAGGCCCATCAAGCAAACAGGCCGGACTTTTCAACCGTCCGGCCGTTGCCATTCGATAACTCTTTAGCGGGGAACCTCTGCCGCTGCAGTTTTTATTGCGCCGCTTGCGGCTTGTTCGACAGCGCCAGTCGCAGCAGGTCGGCGACCGTGTTGACGTTGAGCTTTTCCATGATGTTCGCGCGGTGCGCTTCGACCGTCTTGATGCTGATGCCGAGGTCGTCGGCGATCTGCTTGTTCAGGCGGCCGGCGATGATGCGCTCCAGCACCTGATGCTCACGCGCGGTCAGCTTGCCCAGACGCTCGGCGGCGGCGCGTTGCTGCTGCACGCTGCTGCTTTCGCTGCGCGCCTTGTCGAGCATGCGCTCGACCAGCTTGCGCAACTCGGCTTCGTCGAACGGCTTTTCGATGAAGTCCATCGCGCCTTTTTTCATCGTCGACACGGCCATCGGCACGTCGCCGTGGCCCGTCACGAAGATGATCGGCAGCAAGCGTGTTGTCGGCGATCAGGCGTTCCTGCAACTCGAGTCCGCTCATGCCGGACATCCGCACATCGAGGATCAGGCAGGCGATCTGGCCCGGATGCTGATGCGGCTGCCATGCGTCGATGAACTGCTCGGCGCTGGAGAAGCATTGCACGCGGTAGCCGTTCGCCTCCAGCAGCCAGCGCAGCGAATCTCGCACGGCCTCGTCGTCGTCGACGACAAAGACAGTTTCCTGTGTGGTGACTGGGCTGTTCATAGCTCTCCCGTAACGGTTTGTGGTGTCGGCGCCTCTGACCCGCCGTTGCTCGGGCCGTCAGGCTCTCCAATAGGCAGACTGCAATGGAACGTGGCGCCTGTGATGTGGCCGTCGGACTCGACGTTGTTCACCACCCACAGACGGCCGCGGTGCGATTCGATAATCGAACGGCAAATGTTCAGCCCCATGCCCATACCATCGGACTTGGTGCTGTAAAACGGTTCGAACAGCCGCTCGGCGGTTGCTTCGTCGACGCCCGGCCCCTGGTCGACGACGCTGATGCAGACAAAGCCGCTCTCCAGCCGCACGACCACGCGGATCACCGGATCGACCGCATTCGGCCGCGCTTCGGCCATCGCTTCGGCGCCGTTCTTCAGCAGGTTGACCAGCACCTGCTCGATCAGCACCGGATCGACGTAGATCACCGGCAGACGCGAGCGCAGATCGGTCACGATGCGAATGCGCGCGCTTGCGCGCTTCGAGCTCGGCGAGACCCACGGCGTCCGCGACGATATCGGCGACGCGCGTGGCCTGGCGCTTCGGCTCGCTGCGCTTCACGAACTCGCGGATGCGCTTGATGATCATGCCCGCGCGCACCGCCTGCTGCGCGGTTTTTTCGAGCACCGGAAGCAGATTGTCAGGCGTCGTCCGACCGGATTTAACCAGTGCGACGGTTCCAGAGCAATAGTTATTGATCGCGGCGAGCGGCTGATTCAGTTCGTGCGCGAGCGACGAGGCCATTTCGCCCATCGTCATCAGGCGGCTGGTGAACTGCAGCTTCTCGTCCTGCTGACGCGACAGTTCCTGCGCCTGCTTGCGGGTGGTGATGTCGGTCGCGATCTGCATCTGCGCGAGGTGGCCGTCCACCCACTGAATGTACTGGCGGCGCACTTCGAACCATTTCTGGATGCTTTGCACGTAGATTTCCTGCGCATCGGCGGTGCTTTCGGTCAACGCGGCGGCGGGCAGGCCCGCGTAGGTATCCACCATATCGATCGAATCGGACGACGCCTGTGCGCTATCGAACCCGCCGCCCGCCAATTCCAGATGGCCGTCCGGGCGAATGCCGAACAGGTGGCGGTAGTAGCGGTTGGCGAACAGCAGTTCGGCTTCGTCGGCGGCCAGCACGGACACGGCGGCGTCGAGGCTTTCGAGCACGGTCGTGAAGCGTTCGTGCGCGGCGGCGAGTTCTTCGCGCGCGCGCTTCGGCTCGGTGATGTCGGTCATCGACGACATCCAGCCGGTCTGGCGGCCCGAACTGTCGATCAGCGGCGACACGTAGAGGCGCGCGTGGAACAGTCGAACCGTCCTTGCGGCGCACCCGCAATTCGAAGCCGGACGAGGGCGCCTTGCCGCGCAGCGTCATGTCGAGCTGGCGCTGCATCTCGGGATAGGAGTCGCGCGGCCAGTACGCGAACGGCGCGTTCTTGCCGACCAGATCGCTTTCGTCCCAGCCGGTCATGCGGCAAAACGCCGGATTCACGTGCGTGATGCGGCCGTGCATGTCGAGCACGCGCATGCCGATCAGCACCGAGTTTTCCATCGCGCGGCGGAAGAACGCTTCGGCGTACAGCGCCTGTTGCGCTTCGAAGCGTTGCCGCGTGTGTTTCCAGAGGCTCCACAGACTCCACAGCACGAAGCACGACAGGCCGGCGACCAGCCAGACCAGCGTGTTGTTCGTGAAGTTGGTCATCTGCGGATACGCGTAGACGCGCACCG
This sequence comes from uncultured beta proteobacterium, assembly GCA_963800185.1. GTDB lineage: Bacteria > Pseudomonadota > Gammaproteobacteria > Burkholderiales > Burkholderiaceae > Paraburkholderia. The sequence continues at coordinate 398,642 of CAWCZW010000001.1, forward strand.
AGATGCCCTGGCCCGGCGGATCGAGCGGCAGGTCGTAGAACATGTCGCGCGGCAGGCGCGGGCGGGTCGACGTGGTGGTCAACTCGCGGTTGTTCACGTCGATGATCGAGATCTTGTATTTCGCCGACAACTCGGGCGGAATGTCGTGCTTCAGGATCCCTTCCACCGAGAACACGGCGGCGATCGAGCCGAGGAAGTCGCGGTCGCGAAACACCGGCGTCTGCAACGTGATGTAGCCGTTGCCGACGTCGTCGTAGATGAGCGGCGAGTAGACCTGGCGGCGCGTATTGCGCGCCTCGTCGAAGGCGGCCTTGACGGCTTCGTCCATCTGCGCGTCGTTCGGCTTGGCGAGGCGCTGGCCGAACACGGGCAGCGCGGTATTGGGCCAGCGCGGCTGCTGCGCGCTCGTGTACCAGTTCATGTAGAGGATCTCGGGATGCCCCTGCATGATGTCCGTGGTGGACACCTGGAATGAATGCGGATCGGCGTGGCCGGCGGCGAGATCGCGGGCGAGCGCCTGAATCTGTTCCTGCGCGCCGGTCATGGACAGGCGGATCTGCTGCTGCGCCCACGCGACGTTACGGTAGAGCGTGTCTTCCTGCTGCTGCTGTTCGCGCCGGTTCAGGCTCCACAGAATCAGACTCATGACGACCAGGAAAACCAGGATCGACAGCAGCGGCGTCAGCAAATAGGAGTTCGACCACCACGGTCCGTGGTGCCAGCGGGAGGACGGCGTCGAATCCGCCGGCGAACCGGCGGTGCGCGCCGAGCGAGCGAAAAGCCGTTCGGTCAACATGCGTGGCATTGTAGCGCAGCGCGTCACTGGCAAATGGCGCAAAAAAGCGCTGAAAGCACCGTTATTCGGCGCAAACTAGCCGACGTATCCGTCGATCGGCAGTCAAATCAGGTTGCGCCGCAACAATTTTCCGCATTATGAGAATCGATCTCGTAATTCGAAAATTTTGTTGCGCGGACGTCGGGACCCCTTTTACAATCGGCCGAAGCTGCCGCGGCCGTGCTTCGTCCGCGTCGTCTGTTCAAAGAGCGTTCCTCTATATCCAGGAGACGAGCATGTCCGCTGTACCCGACGAAGTCATGAAATATGTCGCCGCCGAAAAAGACGACGATCCCCAGGAAACCGGCGAATGGCTGGAAGCGCTGGATGGCGTGATTTCTGCTGTGGGCCCCGATCGCGCCCACTACCTGATCGAAAAGCAGATCGAATTCGCCCGTGTTCATGGCGAACATCTGCCGTTCTCGGCAAACACTCCGTACATCAATACGATTCCGGTCGCGCGCCAGGCGAAGATCCCCGGCGACCAGGACATCGAACACCGCATCCGTTCGTACACGCGCTGGAACGCGATTGCCATGGTGCTGCGCGCCGGCAAGGACACCAACGTCGGCGGCCACATCGCCTCGTTCGCGTCGGCGGCCACGCTGTATGACGTCGGCTACAACCACTTCTGGCACGCGCCGTCCGCCGAACATGGCGGCGACCTCGTGTTCGTGCAGGGCCACTCGTCGCCGGGTGTCTACTCGCGCGCGTTCCTGCTCGGCCGTCTGACCGAAAACCAGCTCGACAACTTCCGTCAGGAAGTGGGCGGCGAGGGCATCTCGTCGTATCCGCATCCGTGGCTGATGCCGGACTTCTGGCAGTTCCCGACCGTCTCGATGGGCCTCGGCCCGATCATGGCGATCTACCAGGCGCGCTTCATGAAGTACATGCAGGCGCGCGGCATTGCGAAGACCGACAGGCCGCAAGGTCTGGGCCTTCCTCGGCGACGGCGAAACGGACGAACCGGAATCGCTCGGCGCGATCGGCATGGCCGGCCGCGAACGTCTCGACAACCTGGTGTTCGTGATCAACTGCAACCTGCAGCGCCTCGACGGCCCGGTGCGCGGTAACGGCAAGATCATCCAGGAACTCGAAAGCGAATTCCGCGGCGCCGGCTGGAACGTCATCAAGGTGATCTGGGGCAGCCGCTGGGATGCGCTGTTCCAACGCGACAAGTCGGGCGCGCTGATGCGCCGGATGATGGAAGTCGTCGACGGCGAATACCAGACGTACAAGTCGGAGTCGGGCGCGTATGTGCGCGAGCACTTCTTCAACACGCCGGAACTGAAGGCGCTGGTCGCCGAATGGTCCGACGAGGACATCTGGAACCTGAATCGCGGCGGCCACGATCCGCACAAGATTTACGCGGCGTTCACCGGAAGCGTCGAATTCGCAGGGCCAGCCGACCGTCATCCTCGCGAAGACGATCAAGGGCTACGGCATGGGCGAAGCCGGTCAGGCGATGAACATCACCCACCAGCAGAAGAAGCTGCACGTCGATCAGCTGAAGAAATTCCGCGACCAGTTCCGTCTGCCGATCTCCGACGACAGATCGTCGACGTGCCGTACCTCAAGTTCGAAGAAGGTTCGAAGGAACTCGAGTACATGCGTGCTCGCCGCCAGGACCTCGGCGGTTATCTGCCGGCGCGCCGCCAGAAGGCCGACTCGCTGCCGGTGCCGGAACTGTCGGCATTCGAGCCGCTGCTGAAGGGCACGGGCGAAGGCCGCGAGATCTCCACGACGATGGCGTTCGTGCGGATCCTGAACATCCTGCTGAAGGACAAGGCGCTCGGCAAGCGCATCGTGCCGATCGTGCCGGACGAGTCGCGTACCTTCGGTATGGAAGGCCTGTTCCGCCAGATCGGTATCTGGAATCAGGAAGGCCAGAAGTACGTGCCGGAAGATTCCGACCAGCTGATGTTCTACCGTGAGTCGGAAACCGGTCAGATCCTGCAGGAAGGCATCAACGAAGCCGGCGGTATGTGCCGACTGGATCGCGGCCGCGACGTCGTACTCGACGCACGGCGAGACCATGATCCCGTTCTACATCTTCTACTCGATGTTCGGCTTCCAGCGCATCGGCGACCTGGCTGGGCCGCGGGCGACATGCGTTCGCGCGGCTTCCTGCTGGGCGGCACGGCGGGCCGCACGACGCTGAACGGCGAAGGTCTGCAACACGAAGACGGCCACTCGCTGCTGTGGGCGGCTTCGGTGCCGAACTGCATCAGCTACGACCCGACGTTCGGTTACGAACTCGCGGTGATCATGCAGGACGGTCTGCGCCGCATGGTGGCGGATCAGGAAGACGTGTACTACTACATCACGGTGATGAACGAAAACTACGAGCACCCGGCGATTCCGCAGGGCGACGCTGTAGCGGCCGACATCATCAAGGGTATGTACGCGTTCAGCAAGGCCGAGGCCGACGAGAAGGCGCCGCGCGTTCAGCTGATGGGCGCGGGCACGATCTTCAACGAAGTGATCGCCGCCGCCGAGCTGCTGAAGAACGACTGGGGCGTCGCCGCCGACCTGTGGAGCGTGCCGAGCTTCACCGAACTGGCGCGCGAAGGCCACGAAGTGCAGCGCTGGAACCTGCTGCACCCGACCGAAGAGAAGAAGCTCTCGCACGTCGAGAAGCTGCTGAAGGACGCACAAGGTCCGGTCATCGCATCGACCGACTACGTGCGTGCGCTGACCGAGCAGATCCGCGCGTTCGTGCCGCAGAAGTTCGTCGTGCTGGGCACGGACGGCTACGGCCGTTCGGACACGCGTGAAAAGCTGCGTCACTTCTTCGAAGTCGACCGCTACTGGGTCACGGTTGCCGCGTTGAATGCACTGGCAGATGAAGGCACGATCGAACGCAAGGTCGTCGCCGAGGCGCTCAAGAAGTACAACCTTGATCCCGCCAAACCCAACCCGATGACCGTCTAAGGCATCATTCCCCGTGTGCCACGGCGTGCGCGCCTGCCCTGATCGACCAGGGGCGGGCGCGCGTGCGCGGCCCAGGAGACACTAACAATGAGTCAAGCGATCGAAGTCAAGGTGCCGGACATCGGCGATTACAAGGACATTCCTGTGATCGAGGTGCTGGTGAAGGCGGGTGATACCGTCGAGAAAGAGCAATCGCTCGTCACGCTGGAATCCGACAAGGCGACGATGGACGTGCCGAGCTCGGCCGCCGGCGTCGTCAAGGAAGTGAAGGTCAAGGTCGGCGACAACGTGTCGGAAGGCGCGTTGATCGTCGTGCTGGAAGGCGCTGAAGGCGGCGCTGCTGCTCCGGCGCCGGCTGCTGCCGGCGCCCGCTGCTGCACCGGCTCCCGCTCGCACCGGCGCCTGCTGCGGCCGCCTGCGCCTGCTGCGAGCGGCGGTGGTCTGCAGGAAGTCAAAGTGCCGGATATCGGCGACTACAAAGACATTCCCGTGATCGAAGTCTCGGTGAAGGTCGGCGATCGCGTCGAGAAAGAGCAGTCGCTGGTGACGCTCGAATCCGACAAGGCGACCATGGACGTGCCGAGCTCGGCCGCCGGCGTCGTCAAGGAAGTGAAGGTCAAGGTCGGCGACACCGTGTCGGAAGGCTCGGTGATCGTGGTGCTCGAAGCCGACGGTGGCGCTGCTGCGCCGGCTGCCCGCGCCTGCCGCGAAGCAGCCGGTCGAAAAGCCGTCGGACGCGCCGGCCGCGCCGTCGCCCGCTCCGGCGCAGCCGTCGGCGCTCGCGCAGGCACCGGTCGATTCCGGCCGGCGAAGGTGGCGCGCGTCACGCGAGCCACGCGTCGCCGTCCGTGCGCAAGTTCGCGCGCGAACTCGGCGTCGACGTGACGCAGGTGAAGGGCACGGGTCCGAAGGGCCGTATTACGCAAGCCGACGTCACCGCGTTCATCAAGGGCGTGATGACGGGTCAGCGCGCGGCGCCGGCTGGCTGCTGCCGCACCGGCTGCAGGTGGTGGCGAGCTGAATCTGCTGCCGTGGCCGAAGGTCGACTTCACGAAGTTCGGTCCGGTCGATCCGAAGCCGCTGTCGCGCATCAAGAAGATTTCGGGCGCGAACCTGCATCGCAACTGGGTCATGATTCCGCACGTCACGAACAACGACGAAGCGGATATCACCGAACTCGAAGCGCTGCGCGTGCAGTTGAACAAGGAAAACGAAAAGGCCGGCGTGAAGATCACGATGCTGGCGTTCGTCATCAAGGCCGTCGTGTCGGCCCTGAAGAAATTCCCGACGTTCAACGCGAGCCTCGACGGCGACAACCTCGTGTTCAAGCAGTACTTCCACGTGGGTTTCGCTGCGGATACGCCGAACGGTCTGGTCGTTCCGGTGATTCGCGACGCCGACAAGAAGGGTCTCGTCGAGATCGCGAAGGAAATGGCCGATCTGTCGAAGGCCGCGCGCGACGGCAAGCTGAAGCCGGATCAGATGCAAGGCGGCTGCTTCTCGATTTCGTCGCTGGGCGGGATTGGCGGGACGAACTTCACGCCGATCATCAATGCGCCCGAAGTCGCCATTCTCGGGTCTGTCGCGTGGCGCGATGAAGCCGGTTTGGGACGGCAAGCAGTTTGTGCCGCGGCTGATGCTGCCGCTTTCGTTGTCCTATGACCATCGCGTGATCGATGGGGCCGAAGCTGCGCGCTTCAATGCGTATCTTGGGGCGCTTCTTGCCGATTTTCGGCGTGTGATTCTTTGATGTGATGTTTGCGCGGGGCGCTGGGTTTTCTGTCTGTGATCAGCGCGCTTCTGTAGAACCTGCTTTCTTGTCGGTCTATTAGCGTCGCCCCTGTGCGGGGCGGCACCTACTTTTCTTTGTCTTCCAAAGAAAAGTAGGCAAAAGAAAGGCGCGTCCTTGGGCGGACGGCAAAGGATGATTCTGTTCGCCGCGCTGCCAGCTTTTAGGCCTGAGTTCAGGTTCTTCCTCATCACGATCAATAAGAGAAGGGGACACTATGAGTCTCGTCGAAGTAAAAGTGCCGGATATCGGTGACTTCAAGGACGTCGATGTCATCGAAGTCAATATCAAAGCGGGCGACGTCATCGAGAACGAACAGGCGCTGATGACGCTCGAGTCCGACAAGGCCTCCATCGAAGTGCCCAGCGATACCGCCGGCACCGTCAAGGAAGTCCGCGTCAAAGCCGGCGACAAAGTCTCGCAAGGCACCGTGATCGCGCTCGTCGAAACGTCGGCGGAAGCGGCGCCGGCTAAAGACGCGCCGAAGGCCGCCGACCAAAAGCGCCGGCGCAAGCCGCTGCGCCGGCGCCACGCCGCCGCCGCTGCTGCGCCGAAGGCGGCAGCGCCCGCGCCGCAAGCCGGCAGCTTCTCCGGCAGCGCGGACATCGAATGCGACATGCTCGTGCTCGGTTCGGGCCCCGGCGGCTATTCGGCTGCGTTCCGCTCGGCCGACCTCGGCATGAAGACGGTGCTGGTCGAACGTTATTCGACGCTCGGCGGCGTGTGTCTGAATGTCGGCTGTATTCCGTCGAAGGCGCTGCTGCACACCGCGCTCGTCATCGACGAAGCCGAAGCGCTCGGCGCGCACGGCATCACGTTCGGCAAGCCGCAGATCGATCTCGACAAGCTGCGCGACTTCAAGTCGGGCGTCGTCAAGAAGCTCACCGGCGGTCTCGCCGGCATGGCCAAGGCGCGCAAGGTCGAAGTGGTGACGGGCACCGGCGCGTTCGTCGATCCGAATCACATGGAAGTGCAGACCGAAGGCGGCAAGAAGGTCGTCAAGTTCAAGCAGGCGATCATCGCCGCAGGTTCGGAAGCGGTGAAGCTGCCGTTCATTCCGGAAGATCCGCGCGTGGTCGATTCGACCGGCGCGCTCGAACTGCGTCAGATTCCGCAGCGCATGCTGGTGATCGGCGGCGGCATCATCGGCCTGGAAATGGCGACCGTCTATGCGACGCTCGGCGCGAAGATCGACGTGGTCGAAATGCTCGACGGCCTGATGGCCGGCGCGGACCGCGATCTGGTCAAGGTCTGGGAGAAGTACAACAGCAAGCGTTTCGCCAACGTCATGCTGAAGACCAAAACGACCGGTGCCGAAGCGAAAGACGACGGCATCTACGTGTCGTTCGAAGGCGAAAAGGCCCCGGCCGAAGCGCAGCGCTATGACCTCGTGCTGGTCGCCGTCGGCCGTACGCCGAACGGCAAGAAGATCGGCGCGGACAAGGCCGGCGTCGCGGTGACGGATCGCGGCTTCATCGACGTCGACAAGCAGATGCGCACCAACGTGCCGCACATCTTCGCGATCGGCGATATCGTCGGTCAGCCGATGCTCGCGCACAAAGCCGTGCACGAAGGGCACGTCGCCGCCGAAGTCGCTCACGGCGAGAAGGCGTACTTCGACGCGCTGCAGATTCCGTCGGTGGCCTACACCGATCCGGAAGTGGCGTGGGCCGGCAAGACCGAAGACCAGTTGAAGGCCGCCGGCATCAAGTACGGCAAGGCAGTGTTCCCGTGGGCCGCTTCGGGCCGCGCGATCGCCAACGGCCGCGACGAAGGCTTCACGAAGCTGCTGTTCGATGAGGAAACGCATCGCGTGATCGGCGGCGGGATCGTCGGTCTGAATGCGGGCGACCTGATCAGCGAAGTCTGTCTCGCGATCGAGATGGGCGCGGATGCAACGGATATCGGCAAGACGATCCACCCGCATCCGACGCTCGGCGAATCGATCGGGATGGCCGCCGAGTTGTATGAAGGCGTCTGTACCGACTTGCCGCCGCAAAAGAAGAAGTAATGCCGCTGAGCCCGTCTGCGTGTCAGTGCGGGCGGTGCGCAGAAGCACAGGCAAAAAAAACGGCGCGCCCTTTAAAGGGCGCGCCGTTTTTCTTATGGCAGGCAGGGCAGGGCAGGGTGCGTGTCGACGCATGGACCGACGCCGCGCAAGCTCAGGCCGAAAAAAAATCCCGGCCTCTTCGCCGGGCAAACGATACGTGTTCAACGTATCGGAGCGTTCGGCCAATCAAACCGTGTGAGCGGCAACGGCACGACGCTGTTGCTTACGATAACGCCGGCACAGCGGTGAGCTGTGCCGGCGCAATGGCTAGCAGCGGACGCACTACTGACGTGCCGAGTGAAGCGCTCTGAAACTTAGACTGCCTTCTTGGCCGAGCGCGATGCTTGCGCAGCGGCTTGCGAAGCTGCCTTCGATGCGGCCGTAGCGGCTGCATTGAAGTTGCTTTCAGCGATTTCGACAGCTTGCTTGGTTGCCTTGTGGACCGTTTCGTACGTGGTGTTGGCGGCGGTGATAGCCGACTTCATCACGGCGACAGCGGTTTCCGAGCCAGCCGGTGCATTCTTCGCGACGTTTTCGACGAGCGATTGGACCTTGCGGTTTTGCTCTTCGAATTGGGCTTCTGCGACGCGGGTGAATTCACCTTGCGTTGCCGATACGATTTCATACACGTGACGGCCATACGACAGCGCCTTTTCAGCCACCGGCTGGGCCAGGCTGGCTTGCAGCGCCAGCAATTCTTGCGCGTCCTTCACCGACAGAGCGCGTTGGGCATTTTCCTGGCTTTCCGCGAGCGTCGATTTCACAACTTGCAGGTTCAGCTCAACCAGCTTTTCGACGCCTTCAAATGCTTTGGTCGTCAGGCCGAACAGAGTGTCGAAGTTGGCTTTCTGGGCTGCGGCGAATTGCTCAGGGGTCAGCAGAGTCATGGTTTACGCTCCTGGATTGCGGTCTGTCTGTGCGGACCGCATTGGGTTGGTGGCGAGACGCAGTGAGATCGTCTCCACCGGACTGCGATGTATTGTGCATCGCAGCAATGGTTCCCATTTTAGGATGGCCACAGTGAATGTCAAGCGATTTTTGTGCGTCGCACAATATTAAGAAAGCGCTGATAAAACAATACCTTATGCAGTAGGCATGACATTCGTATGACGCCAGTCGATTTGACCGGCAGCACCGTGCTGGTGCGGCAGAAATGCTGATGTAATGCGAATGGTGCGAGCAATTTTTACCGTGCATACCGGGTTTTCCAGCGTCACGGCAGCCACCTTTGCCGACTCAGAAAAACTGCTTCAATTGTCGATTCGATGTAAACCGGAAAGTGTCACGGAACGTTAATGCTCAGTGCCGGTCGAATGCGCGTCGGCGGTCTCCAGCAGGCGTTTAACAGCCAATGCAGCGAGACCCCAGCGATGTTTCCTGCGCACGGGCGGCGCTGTACTTGCCCGCGCGCTAACCGTATTTCCCCTGATCAAGGTTGTCTCGAAATTGCCGTTATGCTGGAAGAATCAACTCGATTCTGGCTGGCGGCGGCAAAGGTGAGACGAAGCGCGCTAGCGATCGTTTTTTTCGATCGATGCGCGGCACTTATTCGTGTTTTTGCGATCGGAGCTTACAAGCCGGTTTAAGGAGCGCGTATAAGTGCTTCAAATTGCTAATTTTTCGTTGTTTTACTACACTTGCGGAAACCTCTCGCCGCTCCCTACCGAACACCCATGAAAACCGACATGTTTTCGTCGCTAAAAGTGATCCACGGCGCGGCCCGCAGCACCGCTCTGTCGGTGGCCGTCTCCCTGGTCGTCGCAGCGGCGTTCGCCACGCCCGTCTCCACTTTTGCCGCTACGCCTGCTGCAACTGCAAAAACCTCCAAACACGCGAAAGCCGCCAAAAAGCCGGCTGCTGCCGCCGCCAAGGTGTCGGGCAAGTCGGCGAAAGCCGATAAAGGCGCGGCCGCGAAGACCTGCCGCTGCCGACGACGACGCGCCGCGCGCCAGCGTCAAGCGCAAGCGCGTGACCTTCACGGCCAACGGCCGTCACCACTCCGTGGTACGCCGCGTCGCGTACGAGCCGCGTCAGCCGACGCGTCGGCCAGGCTTTCGGTCTGCACGAAACGCCGGACGCGCTGATGCTGCGTTCGAGCGTCGCGTACGTGATCGACCAGAACACCGGCGAATCGCTGTTCGACAAGAATTCGCGCGCCGTGGTGCCGATCGCGTCGATCACCAAGCTGATGACGTCGATGGTGGTGCTCGACTCGAAAGAGCCGATGACCGACCAGATCGAAGTCACCGACGAAGACCGCGACTACGAGAAGAACACCGGCTCGCGTCTGTCGGTCGGCTCGGTGCTCTCGCGTGAAGACATGCTGCACATCGCGCTGATGGCGTCGGAAAACCGCGCGGCGGCGGCTTTGTCGCGTTACTTCCCGGGTGGCCGTCCGGCCTTCCTCGCGGCGATGAACGCAAAGGCCAAGCAACTCGGCATGACCGACACGCACTTCGAAAACCCCACGGGTTTGACGAGCCAGAACGTGTCGAGCGCGCGCGACCTCGTGAAGATGGTCAACGCGGCGTATCAATATCCGCTGATCCGCAAGTTCTCGACCGATCACAGCTACGAGGTGTACACCGGCAAGCGCTCGCTGGCGTACAACAGCACCAATGCGCTGGTGCGTAACCCGACGTGGGACATCGGTCTGCAAAAGACCGGCTTCATCAACGAAGCGGGCGAGTGCCTCGTGATGCAGGCGACCATCCATGGCCGTCCGATGATCATGGTGTTGCTCGATTCGTCGGGTAAATACTCGCGTTTCGCGGACGCCACGCGTCTGCGCACGTGGCTGGACAATGGCGGCGATCAGCCGCGTATCACCAGTGCGGACGCCGGCGGCGCGGGTACCTGAAGCAGTTTGAACGGCCGGTTGTGCCGGCCGGCCAGATAAAAAAAGCCTCGCAATGATTGCGAGGCTTTTTTATTGCTGCCAGGCGTCGGAGGCCGGGCGTAGCCTTTACGTGTGATGGCTGATGCGCCATGCGAATGGTCGTGCGGCGCATGCGGGCGATAACCGAGCGATTCGGAAATCATCAGCGCCGTCTGGCTGACTTGCCCGAGCCACGAGTCCTGCAACCGATCCGCCGGCGCCGACAACGACAGACCCGCGACCAGCTTGCCGGTGTCGTCGTAAATTCCGGCCGCGATGCAGCGCACGCCGAGTTCCAGTTCTTCGTTATCGCGCGCGCAGGCTTGCTGACGCACGTGCGACAGCTCGCGTTCCAGTTTCGTCAGATCGGTGATGCTGTTCTGCGTGTGGCCCGACAGGCCGGTGCGCGTGGCGTAGGCGCGCACGCGGGTCGATTCGTCGGCGGCGAGGAAGAGCTTGCCCACCGAAGTCAGATGCAGCGGCGCCCGGCCGCCGATAGCCCGCACCACCTGCATGCCCGAGCGTTCGGAATACGCGCGTTCGATATAGACGATCTCGTCGCCCTGGCGCACCGACAGATTCACCGTCTGGCCAGTCTGGCGATGCAATTCGCGCATGGGCGTCAGCGCCGCGTCGCGCACCGACAGGCGCGCCTTCACCAGATTGCCCAGTTCGAGCAGGCGCATGCCGAGCCGATAAGTGCCGGGGTCCGAGCGGTCGACCAGCCGGCACATCACCATATCGTTCAGGATGCGGTGCGCGGTGGACGGATGCAGCTCCGTACGGATGGCGAGTTCTTTCAGGCTGACCGGGTCGCTATGCGCGGCGAGTGCGTCGAGCAGGCGCATCATGCGTTCGATCACCTGGATCGAAGTTTTGGGATCCGGGTTCGTATCGCTCATGGGAGGAATCGGTTGACGCGTCAAACAGCGGAAATTGATTGTATCTCGTATGGTGAAAAAAGCGAACGCGGTTGGAAGGCCTATTCCAATTTGCCGTCGCATTCGTCCTATGCCTTCTGGCCGTTGGTATTGTCCGCCAAACAGCGGATAATCAGGGACGTTTTCCCGAAGGAGGGCTCATGCGAGTCGGATTGTTCGTCACCTGCCTGATCGACCTGATGCGTCCCGAAATCGGTTTTTCGGTCATCAAGCTGATCGAAGGCGCCGGTTTCGAGGTGGTGGTGCCACCCGCGCAAACCTGTTGCGGGCAGCCCGCGTACAACTCGGGGGAGCGCCGTATTGCGCGCGATCTGGCCGAGAAAACCGTGCGCGAATTCGAACAGTTCGACTACATCGTGGTGCCGTCCGGCTCGTGCGGCGGCATGATCCGCGCGCACTACGGCGACCTCTTCGCCGACGATCCCGAGTTGATGAACCGCTTCGGCCGCGTGCGCGCCAAGGTGTTCGAGTTGACCGATTTCCTCGTCAACGTGGCAAAGGTGCAGTTGCCGCCGGGCGAGTTCGCGGGCCAGGTCACGTATCACGACTCCTGCTCCGGGTTGCGCGAACTCGGCGTCAAGGCGCAGCCGCGCGCGTTGCTCGCGCAGGTCGGCGTGGCGGTAACCGAGATGAAGGACTGCGAGCACTGCTGCGGCTTCGGCGGCACGTTCGCGGTGAAGTACGGCGATATTTCGACGGCGATCGTCGACGAAAAATGCGCGAATATCAGCGCGAGCGGCGCGGGCACGGTGGTGCTCGGCGATCTGGGCTGCATGCTCAATATCGAAGGGCCGTTTGCGGCGCACCGGCGACGCCACCACGCGGGTGTTGCACATCGCGCAGGTGCTGGCCGGGGACGTGTAGAAAGCCGGCCGCGACCGGCGATTCGTCGCACGGCATCGCGCAATTCCGCTCCACGCATTCCGTTTCGCGCGTCTTATCTCGCGCCCGTCTTCGCGTATGTCCGATTACGCAAAAGGCCGCCATGCAAATTCAATCGATGCAGTTCAAGGCTCGCGCCGGTCAGAAACTCGCCGACCAGCGTTTGCAGCAGAACCTGACCAAGCTGTCCACCAAGTTCGTGTCGGCCCGGGCCGAGGCGATGACCGCGATCGATTTCCCCGCCACCCGCGCCGCGCTCAAGGAGCGCCGCAATCGCGCGCTGGAAAATCTCGACGTGTGGCTGGAAACCTTCGAACGCGAGGCGACCCGGCGCGGCGTGACGGTGCTGTTCGCCGAGACGACGCAGGAAGCCGCGCGGCTGGTCGGCGACATTGCGCGCCGGCACGACGTGAAGAAGGTGATCAAGACCAAGTCGATGGTCACCGAGGAAATGCGTCTGAACGAAGTGCTCGGGCAGATGGGCGTGCAGTCGATCGAAACCGATCTGGGCGAGTACATCCTGCAGATCAACGACAACGAGCCGCCGAGCCACATCATCGCGCCGGTCGTCCACAAGGATAAGGACGAGATTGCGGACCTGTTCGCGAAGACGCACGGCCGGCCGCGTCTGACCGAGATTCCCGATATGACGCGCGAAGCGCGCGAGATGCTGCGTCCGCATTTCATGAGCGCGGACATGGGCGTGACGGGCGGCAATTTCGTCGTCGCGGAAACCGGTTCGGTCGTGCTGGTCACGAACGAGGGCAACGAGGGCATGTGCACGGTGATGCCGCGCGTGCATGTGGCGGTGACGGGTATCGAGAAGGTGCTGCCCACGCTGGAAGATCTGGCGACGGCAATGCGTCTGTTGCCGCGCTCGGCGACCGGGCAGGCTACGTCGAACTATTTTTCCGCTGCTGACCGGGCCGCGCGGCGCGGGCGATCAGGACGGACCGGAGCATATGTATGTGGTGCTGGTCGACGGCGGGCGCACGGGGCTGATCGGCGGCGATTTTCAGGAGATGCTCCGGTGCATCCGCTGCGGCGCGTGCATGAATCATTGCCCGGTTTATCAGAAGGTGGGCGGCCATGCGTACGGCTGGGTTTATCCCGGGCCGATGGGGTCCGTGTTGACGCCGAGCTATGTCGGGATCGACAAGGCGCTCGATTTGCCGCAGGCCGCGACTTTGTGCGGCGAGTGCAATAGCGTTTGTCCGGTGGGAATTCCGCTGTCCGATCTGTTGCGCAAGTTGCGCGAGAAGCAGGTCGAGCGACGACTGCGTCCGTGGAAGGAGCGGGTCGGGTTGGCGGTTTGGGGGTTTCTGGCGCTGCATCCCGATGCTTATGCGCTTTTCACCAAGCTGGCCGTGCGGGTGCTGGAGCGCATGGGCGGCCGCAATCGGTCGATTGCCACGATTGCCGCTGGGCGGCGCGGGCTGGACCAATACGCGCGAGATGCCGGCGCCGGTGGGTCGTACGTTCAGGGAGTTGTACGCGGCGCAGCGCAGCCATATTGGCTGAGCGAGCGGCTTGCGCCTGAAGTGCAGCCGCGCGGAATGCGTGCTGGCACGTTGGCGCGCGCCGCCAGCGGACGTCGGTCACAGACGTCCGACCGTAGTCCGGCGATTAGACTTCGCCGCCCAGTTGTGACCGCGGCGCGTCCCGATGCGTCGGCAACAACGTCGGCGTAAATCGGCGTCATCTAACCCACCGCGCCCGTCAGGTCGATTCAATGCTGGCTGATCGCCCGTCGGATTGATGGCCTGAACCGCCCGAGCTCGCCTTGCTCACCGCCATTGCCGCCGCCATTGCCGCCACCATTGCCTCGTCCACCACCATTACCGGCCTGCTGTGGCGGCGAGGCGGCGGCCCGCCCGCGCCCGGCCGTCGGCCCGTTCGACCCGCCCGGTCCGCCGCTGGCCCGCCGACCGCACCTTGGCGGCGGCGGTCCGCCGTTCGGCTGGCCCGTGGTGGCCATTGTTGCCGCCGCGGTTGTCGTGGTTTCCGTAGTTGCCATTGTTCGGCTGACCCCGATCCGGGATAGCCGCGAGAGCCCGGGCCCGGCCCGTAATAGCGCCCCGGGCCGCCGTAGTAGCCCGGTCCCGAGTAATTGCTGTACCCCATATAGACATTGGTTTGCGGTACGACCGCCGCGCCGGCGGCGTAGCCGTCATAACCGTCGTAGCCGCTGCACCGCCGTAGCCGTTGCCGTACATCGGCGTGCCGTCCGGATAGACCGCGCAGCCGCCGAGCAGGGCGGCGACACATGAAGCCGGCGAGTGGTGCAAAACGTTTCATTTGCGTAGACCAGTGCGAGAGGATTACATCTGTAAGACCGCTATTATCGCCATCCGTCGCAAGAGCTTTGTATGTGTTTGTAAGGATTTATTTTTCGTGCCTGTGATGGCGATGCTTCGGCGCTGACAAAACGTCAATCGACTGTTCTATTTGGAGCAACGCTGTATCTCGGCCAGGTGGGTTTTTCCTGATTGCGAATTTCTATAGGATTTCGACTGGGCATAGTGGGTCACAAGCTCATGCGCCCCTAATCGGAAGAACGACATCATGAAAAAGACAATATCGGTGTACTGGCCCCTTGCCATCGTTGTGCCCCTTGCAGCGGTCGCTTATTTGCATATTTGCGGCGACGCCGCGTCGCGCGCGTCGCAGGCTCCGCTCGACGCGGATCAGTTGACTGCCGAACTCGCGCGTGCCGTTTCGTATGGCATGATCGATGCCGCTTCGACGCTGCCGGCCAAACCCATGCGTGCTGCCACGGCGATGCCGATGGCCGAAGCGTCCTGAGCTCAGTTGACGCGTCGATCGCATTGCAAGTTAGCGCTGACGGCGCGCACCAGCGCCTGCGAGCGGACTCGCAGGCGTCGTCCGCGGCAGGTTTAGCGCGCTTCGCAGCCCGGCGCGGCGCCAGGCGAGATTTCGACGGCTTTGTATAATCGCGGCACTCTTTGCTAACCGTCGGTTTCACGCGTGCGCGTCGCTGAAGCGCCGGAAAACTCCTGATGAAAACTGTCTCCGTCTGCTTCGTGTGCCTCGGGAACATTTGCCGTTCGCCGACTGCGGAGGGCGTGATGCGTCATCTGGTCGGCGAGGCGAAGCTGGCGGAGCGCATCCTGATCGATTCGGCGGGCACGGGCGACTGGCACATCGGCGAGCCGCCCGATGAGCGCGCGCAACAGGCCGCTGGGCAGCGCGGTTACAAGCTGGCGGCCTTGCGCGGGCGCCAGATCGCCGCGGCCGACTTCGAGCGCTTCGATCTGCTGATCGCGATGGACGACAAGAACGTCGCCGCGCTGCGCCAGATCTGCCCGCCGGCGCAGCGCGACAAGATCCGGCTGCTGATGGAGTTCGTGCCCGAGTCGGACAGCCGCTGGGGCGGCGCCCGCGAAGTCGTCGATCCGTATTTCGGCGGCGCGGAAGGTTTCGAGCAGGTGCTGGATCAATGTGAAGCGGCCTGCCGCGGGCTGATCGCCGCGTTGCGTCCCCAGTTGCTCGCGTAGCGTTCCGTGCCGTGCAACGCGTCGGGCATAGTCCAGCAATTAAGCAAATGACCCAAATCGCGATCAGGGATACTTGACTAAATCGCTCATGTATTTATACTTGACCAAACTTGTCGAGAATTGCGGTTCCCACACTATATGAGACTCACCACGAAAGGCCGTTTCGCCGTCACGGCGATGATTGACCTGGCACTGCGCCAGGAGCAGGGCCCGGTGACGCTTGCGGGTATCAGCCAGCGCCAACATATCTCCCTGTCCTATCTCGAGCAGCTGTTTGGCAAGCTGCGTCGTCACGAAATCGTCGAGTCCGTGCGCGGACCGGGCGGCGGCTACAATCTGGCCCGCCGCGCTGAAGACGTGACCGTGGCCGACATCATCATCGCGGTCGACGAGCCGCTCGACGCCACCCAATGCGGCGGCAAGGGCTCGTGCGAAGGCACCAAACAGCACGACGGCCACTGCATGACGCACGAATTGTGGTCCACGCTGAACCAGAAAATGGTCGAGTACCTCGATTCGGTGTCGCTGAAAGATCTGGTCGATCAGCAGCGTTCGCGCGAAGGCGCGCCGGCGGTGTTGCGCGACAGGCGCAACGAAGCGCCGGCGGTCGAGCCCGTGCGCGTGGCGCCGAAAGGGCCGAATTCCGTTTTCAACATGGCCGGTTCCTGAGGCGCGGTAACTAGCAACTCGCCGCAGCCTAGATAAAGAACCCAGAAGCCAGAGCACATGACGTCCCCGGAGCAATTGATGAACAACGACTCTCTCCATCTGCCCATCTACATGGACTACAGCGCGACGACGCCGATCGATCCGCGCGTGGTGGACAAGATGATTCCGTATCTGCGCGAGCAGTTCGGCAACCCCGCATCGCGCAGCCACTCGTATGGCTGGGACGCGGAGCGCGCAGTCGAAGAAGCGCGCGAGAACGTCGCCGCGCTGGTGAACTGCCGATCCGCGCGAAATCATCTGGACTTCGGGCGCGACGGAGTCGGACAACCTGGCGATCAAGGGCGCCGCGCACTTCTACAAGAGCAAGGGCAAGCACATCATCACGGTGAAGACCGAGCACAAGGCTGTGCTCGACACGATGCCGCGAGCTCGAGCGCGAAGGCTTCGAAGTCACGTATCTGGACGTCAAGGACGACGGCCTGATCGACCTCGACGAGTTCAAGGCGGCGATGCGCCCGGACACGATCCTGGTGTCGGTCATGTACGGTGAACAACGAAATCGGCGTGATCCAGGACATCGACGGCGATCGGCGAGATCATGCCGCGAAAAGGGCATCATTTTCCACGTCGACGCGGCGCAGGCCACCGGCAAGATCGCGATCGACCTGCAGAAGCTGAAGGTCGACCTGATGTCGTTCTCGGCGCACAAGACCTACGGCCCGAAGGGCATCGGCGCGCTGTACGTGCGTCGCAAGCCGCGTATCCGCATCGAAGCGCAGATGCACGGCGGCGGTCACGAGCGCGGCATGCGTTCGGGCACGCTGGCTACGCACCAGATCGTCGGCATGGGCGAGGCGTTCCGTATCGCGCGCGAAGAAATGGCGACGGAAAACGAGCGCATCCGCATGCTGCGCGACCGGCTGCTGGCAGGGCCTGTCGGAAATGGAAGAAATCTATGTGAACGGCGACATGGAAAAGCGTGTGCCGCACAACCTGAACATCAGCTTCAATTTCGTCGAAGGCGAATCGCTGATCATGGCGGTGAAGGACGTGGCGGTGTCGTCGGGTTCGGCCTGCACGTCGGCTTCGCTGGAGCCGTCGTACGTGCTGCGCGCGCTGGGCCGCAGCGACGAACTGGCGCACAGCTCGATCCGCTTCACGGTGGGCCGCTTCACGACCGAGCAGGAAGTCGACTACGTGATCAACCTGCTGAAGACGCAAGATTGCGAAGCTGCGCGACTTGTCGCCGCTGTGGGAAATGCACAAGGACGGGATCGATATTTCGACCAT
The DNA here is from genome assembly GCA_963800185.1 of uncultured beta proteobacterium. Lineage (GTDB taxonomy): Bacteria > Pseudomonadota > Gammaproteobacteria > Burkholderiales > Burkholderiaceae > Paraburkholderia. Next base: position 416,428 of record CAWCZW010000001.1, read on the forward strand.
CCAATGGGCGGCGCACTGACGCGCCGCTTGGACGACGTCGAATTGCATCGAATTGCGAATTGCAGGTTGAAACGAATCAAGGAGTGTAATCATGGCTTATAGCGACAAGGTACTGGATCACTACGAAAACCCGCGCAACGTCGGTTCGTTCGCGAAGGACGACGACGCGGTCGGCACCGGCATGGTCGGCGCGCCGGCATGCGGCGACGTGATGAAGCTGCAGATCCGCGTCGGGCGCGGACGGCATCATCGAAGACGCGAAGTTCAAGACGTACGGCTGCGGTTCGGCAATCGCGTCGAGCTCGCTCGTCACCGAATGGGTGAAGGGCAAGACGCTCGATCAGGCGATGTCGATCAAGAACACGCAGATCGCCGAAGAACTGGCGTTGCCGCCGGTGAAGATTCACTGCTCGATTCTCGCGGAAGACGCGATCAAGGCAGCGGTCGCCGACTACAAGCAACGCCACGGCGAAGCGGTCGTCGAAGGCGACAAGCAGCACGCTTAAGCAGCACGCTGCGAGCGCGTGCCGAGCGCGTTATGCAGCCGACTGTGATTGCGCATTCAGCAGCGAATCGAAGCGGACGGTGCAGTTGAAGCAAGCGCCGTCCGGCATGAGCGATATTTGATGCAGGCAGGGTAGCAGCGCGGAAGCAGGCAACGAGTCATGCCGGACGACGCGCACTGCGCAATGAGAAACGCTATGGCAATTACGTTGACCGAAAAGGCAGCACAGCACGTCCAGAAGTATCTGATCGTCGCGGCAAAGGCGTCGGCCTGCGCGTGGGCGTGCGCACCACCGGTTGCTCCGGCTTGGCCTACAAGCTCGAGTACGTGGACGAACTCGCGCCGGAAGACGAAGTGTTCGAATGCAACGGCGTGAAGATCATTGTCGATCCGAAGAGCCTCGCTTATATCGACGGCACCGAACTCGACTTCGCGCGTGAAGGGTTGAACGAAGGCTTCAAGTTCAACAACCCGAACGTGAAGGACGAGTGCGGTTGCGGCGAATCGTTCCGCGTTTAGATCGGGCACTTTCCGCGTGCAGCGGATCAAAGGCGGCGCGGGCCGCCTTTTTAGTTTGATCCGCGCATTGCTGTCGCTACTTCGCCCGACTTCGACTGCACTCCGGTGCGCTTTCCTGAACGGACTCCTTTTATCCGATGGCCTCGCTGAACGACAGCCACTTCGACCTGTTCGATCTGCCGGCGCAATTCGCGCTCGACGCGGCGGCGCTCGACCACGCCTACCGCACGGTGCAGGCGCAAGTGCATCCGGACCGCTTCGCGGCAGCCGGCGACGCGCAAAAGCGCATCGCGATGCAATGGGCGACGCGCACCAACGAGGCGTATCAGACGCTGCGCGATCCGTTGAAGCGCGCGACGTATCTGCTGTCGCTGCGCGGCATCGATGTCGGCGCGGAGAACAATACGGCGATGGAGCCGGCGTTCCTGATGCAGCAGATGGAGTGGCGCGAAAGCATCGAAGACGCGGCCGCGGCGAAGAACGTCGACGCGCTCGACGCGTTGCTCGGCGAACTGCGCGACGAAGAGCGCATGCGCTTCGACAAGCTCGGCGCATTGCTCGACAGCGGCGCGAATCAGGCGGCGGGCGAGGCGGTGCGGCAGTTGATGTTCATCGAGCGGGTGGCGTCGGAAATCGGCACGCAGATCGAGCGGCTCGAGAACTAGCGCGGGCGCGCGCGTGACAGCACGTCGTGCAGCCGCGCATGACGGCAGTCGACACGCAGCCGTAGCATTACACCCAGCAACGCGAAAATTCAGGACGGGGCCCAGCGGCCCCGAGAAGATCCAGATGGCCCTACTGCAAATCTCCGAACCCGGCATGGCGCCGGCGCCCCATCAGCGGCGTCTGGCGGTCGGTATCGATCTCGGCACCACCAATTCCCTCGTCGCCGCCGTGCGCAGCGGCGTGCCCGACGTGCTGCCCGACGAAGACGGCCACGCGCTGCTGCCGTCGGTGGTGCGCTATCTGGAAAAGGGCGGCCGCCGTATCGGCCGCACGGCGAAGGCCGAAGCGGCGACCGATCCGCGCAACACGATCGTGTCGGTCAAGCGCTTCATGGGCCGCGGCAAGGCGGAAGTGGAAGGCGCCGAAAACGCGCCGTACGATTTCGTCGACGCCCCCGGCATGGTGCAGATCCGCACCGTCGACGGCGTGAAGAGCCCGGTCGAAGTGTCGGCGGAAATTCTCGCGACGCTGCGCCAGCGCGCCGAAGACACGCTCGGCGACGAACTGGTCGGCGCGGTCATCACCGTGCCGGCTTATTTCGACGAAGCCCAGCGCCAGGCGACCAAGGACGCCGCGCGTCTGGCCGGCCTGAACGTGCTGCGTCTGCTGAACGAGCCGACCGCGGCGGCGATCGCCTACGGCCTCGACAACGGCTCCGAAGGGCTGTACGCGGTCTACGACCTCGGCGGCGGCACCTTCGACCTGTCGATTCTGAAGCTCACCAAGGGCGTGTTCGAAGTGCTCGCGGCGGGCGGCGATTCCGCGCTCGGCGGCGACGATTTCGATCACGCGCTGTATCGCCATGTGCTGGAGCAGGCCGGCATCGCGCCGCAAACGCTCGCACCGGAAGACGTGCGCCTGCTGCTGGACAGCGTGCGCGAGGCCAAGGAGGCGCTGTCGGACGCGCCGAGGCAACGCGTGCAGCGCGACGCTCTCGAACGGCAGCAGGCTCGATCTGACGATCGACGAGGCGACTTTCGAGGCCATCACCGCAGGCGCTGGTCGCAACGCACGCTGCGGCCCGACGAAAAAGGCGCTGCGCGACGCGAAAGTCGCGACCAAAGAGATCAAGGGCGTCGTGCTGGTCGGCGGCGCGACGCGCATGCCGGTGATCCGCCGCGCGGTCGAGACGTTCTTCGGCCAGCCGCCGCTGACCAATCTCGATCCGGATCAGGTCGTCGCGCTCGGCGCGGCGATCCAGGCCGATCTGCTCGCGGGCAACCGTGGCGCGGACGGCGACGACTGGCTGCTGCTCGACGTGATTCCGCTGTCGCTCGGCGTCGAGACGATGGGCGGCCTGACCGAGAAGATCATCCCGCGCAATTCGACGATTCCGGTCGCGCGCGCGCAGGATTTCACGACCTTCAAGGACGGCCAGACGGCGATGGCGATCCACGTCGTGCAGGGCGAGCGCGAGCTCGTCGGCGACTGCCGCTCGCTCGCGCGTTTCGAACTGCGCGGCATTCCGCCGATGGCCGCCGGCGCGGCGCGCATCCGCGTGACGTACCAGGTGGACGCGGACGGCCTGCTGTCCGTGTTCGCGCGCGAGCAGGGCTCGGGCGTGGAAGCGTCGGTGGTGGTCAAGCCGTCCTACGGTCTCGCCGACGACGACATCGCCCGCATGCTCGAAGAGAGCTTCTCGACCGCCGAAGTCGACATGCGCGCCCGCGCGCTGCGCGAGGCGCAGGTCGAAGCGCGGCGTCTGGTCGAAGCGACCGACGCGGCGCTCGCCGCCGACGCCGAACTGCTCGACGACAGCGAGCGCGCCGAGCTCGACGCGCTGCTCGCCGCTTGCGCAATCATCGCGCAGAGCGACGACGCCGACGCGATCGAAGCCGCGACCAAAACGCTCGCCGAAGGCACCGACGAATTCGCCGCCCGCCGCATGAACAAGGGCATTCGCCGCGCGCTCGCCGGCCGCAAGCTCGACGAGATCTGAGCGTCGCGCATGACGCGGCCGGCGGCCAGCCGCCGGCAGCGCACGCCGCAAAGAAACCAGCGCGCATGCGGACTTAAAAAGTCCGCGTGGCGCCAGTAAAATGGTACGGAGCCTGTTGGCGGCCGCCGTGCCTCAGACCCAAACGGAAAATGTATGCCTCAAATCGTTGTGCTGCCCCACGTCGAACTGTGCCCGGAAGGCGCGGTGATCGACGCCGTGCCCGGCAAGAGCATCTGCGACAACCTGCTCGAACACGGCATCGAAATCGAGCATGCGTGCGAGAAGTCGTGCGCGTGCACGACCTGTCACGTGATCGTGCGTGAGGGTTTCGCCGCCTTGACGCCGTCCGAGGAAGACGAGGACGATCTGCTGGACAAGGCGTGGGGGCTCGAACCGGCCTCGCGTCTGTCATGCCAGGCGATGGTGCCGGCCGAGCAGGATCTGGTCGTCGAGATCCCGCGCTACTCGATCAATCACGCGAAGGAAAATCACTAACAGGAAGGAGGATGCAGCCATGAAGTGGACCGACACGCAAGACATCGCGATGGCGCTGACCGACGAGCATCAGGACATCGATCCGCAGCAGGTGCGTTTCACCGACTTGCACCGCTGGGTGACCGAGCTGGAAGGATTCGACGACGATCCTGAGCGCTCGAACGAGAAGATCCTCGAGGCGATTCAGGCTGCATGGATCGAAGACGCGGATTATTGAGCGCGTGCTGGCTGCGGTTGCCGGTGGCGTCAGGCAGGCTGTTACGCGCATCGGCTGCGGCAAAGAAAAAGGCGATTCCATTGGAATCGCCTTTTTTTGCGCCTGCGGAACTGCTTCAGGCTAGCCTAGCGGTCAGCCTGCGACCAGCGTGCCGTTCTCGATCCGCACGCGCTCGACCTTGCTGGAACGGCGGCGCTTCGTGATACGTGAAGTAGCGCGTCTTGCCGTTTTCCATCCGCACGCGCACCGAATACGACGTCGTGCTGCGAATGTGCTTTTCGACCGAGTTACCGGCGAGACCGCCGCCGAGTGCGCCGAGCAGCGTCATCGCGGTGCGACCGCCGCCCGCGCCGAACTGATTGCCGACCACACCGCCGGCCACTGCGCCGCCGACCGCGCCGATACCGGTGCCGTGACCTTCCTGACGCACCGCCGAGATCGCGTCTACCGTGCCGCAGGTCGAGCAGTAGGCCGGTTGCGGCAGGCTGTTGCTGCGCATATTGCGGCGCCGGCTGTGCCTGGTTGCTGCTGCGCGTATTGGGGTTGCTGCTGCGGCGCCTGGTGCGCGCGCGGCGCCGGTTGTTGCGCGCTGCTGCTGCGCCGCTTGCTGCTGCGCGGCTTGTTGCGCAGCCTGTCTGCTGCAGCCGGATTGGCCGGCGCCGCCGAATCGACCACGGCCGGCTGCGGTGCGTCACTTGCGCGGCCTGGGTCTGATCGGTTTGCGCGCCGTTGCTCGACGCCTTCGGGAACAGGCCCGTGACGGCGGCCGTCGCGGCAAGACTGGCGATGATCACCGCGCCCGCAGCGGTCGCGACGAGCGGATGAATGACGGCGTTGTTGCGTGGGTTTGGTATCTGGATTGTCCATGTTTGGCCTCCGTCTCGAGCAGAGTCGACTGTTATTGAGACTCAGTGTCGGGCAAATCGATCCCGGCGAGGGTTTCAATTTGTAACGATTCCCGGCAATCATCGCGACGCTGGTTCGCGTCGAAGCGCACGCACGGCGCGGTGCGCCTGATTCCTTGCAGCGTCTGCACAGGTTCGAAAACAGCGGCCCGATCGGAGCATACGCCGCAGCTTTTACCGATAGTTACAAACTGTCAGGTTCGGTCTGCGATGTTTTCAAGCGCCAGCAAGAAAAACGCCCGGCTTCGAGCCGGGCGTTTTCGTGCGAGCCGTATGACAGCGAGCGCATGCGGCAATCAGTCTTCGCGGCGCAGATGCGGGAACAGAATCACGTCGCGGATGCTCGGGCTGTCGGTCAGCATCATCACCAGCCGGTCGATGCCGATGCCGCAACCGCCGGCCGGCGGCATGCCGTATTCCAGCGCGCGAATGTAGTCGGCGTCGTAGAACATCGCTTCTTCGTCGCCGGCGTCTTTCTGGTCGACCTGCTTCTTGAAGCGGGCGGCCTGATCTTCCGGATCGTTCAGCTCCGAGAAGCCGTTGGCGATTTCGCGGCCCGTGATGAACAGCTCGAAACGCTCGGTGATGCCCGCGACCTTGTCCGACGCGCGCGCCAGCGGCGACACTTCGACCGGGTAGTCGATGATGTACGTCGGCTCCCACAGTTGCGATTCGGCGGTTTCTTCGAACAGCGCCAGTTGCAGCGCGCCGACGCCCGCGTTCAGGAACTGCGGCTGCGACGCATCGACGCCGAATTTCTTCAATTCCGTGCGCAGGAACGCGTCGTCGGCGAGTTGTTCGTTCGTGTATTGCGGCGCGTACTTCTGGATCGCCTGGCTGATCGTCAGGCGATGGAACGGCTTGGCCAGATCCAGTTCGCGGCCCTGATAGCTGATCGTGGCGCGTGCCGCAGCGCGTCGATCGGCGGCCTGGCGGATCAGCTGCTCGGTGAAATCCATCAGCCACTTGTAATCGGTGTACGCGGCGTAGAACTCGATCATCGTGAATTCCGGATTGTGGCGCACCGACACGCCCTCATTGCGGAAATTGCGGTTGATCTCGAACACGCGCTCGAAGCCGCCGACCACCAGGCGCTTCAGATACAGCTCCGGCGCGATGCGCAGGAACATCTGCATGTCGAGCGCGTTGTGGTGCGTGGTGAACGGCTTGGCCGCCGCGCCGCCCGGAATCGGGTGCAGCATCGGCGTTTCGACTTCCATGAAATCGGCGTCCGCCATGAAGTTGCGGATCGACGAAATCGCCTTGGTGCGCGCGACGAACGTCTTGCGCGTTTCCGGCGTGACGATCAGGTCGACGTAGCGCTGGCGATACTTCATTTCCTGGTCGGCGAGGCCGTGGAACTTGTCCGGCAGCGGACGCAGCGACTTCGACAGCAGGCGCAGTTCGGTGCAGCGCACCGACAGCTCGCCCTTGTTGGTGCGGAACAGCACGCCGCGCGCCGCGACGATGTCGCCCATGTCCCACTTCTTGAACGCGTCGTACATTTCCTGGCCGACGTCGGCCGGCGTGATGAAGAACTGGATCTGGCCCGAGCCGTCGCGCACGGTCGCAAAGCTCGCCTTGCCCATCACGCGCTTGAGCATCATGCGGCCGGCGATCGCGACTTCGAGCGGATTCGCTTCGAGCGCTTCCTTGTCGGTCTGCGGCGTATTTCGGCTTGCAGAGCTTCGGCGTGATGCGTAGGGCGGAAATCGTTCGGATAGGCGACGCCTTGCTCACGCAGCTCGCGCAGCTTTTCGCGGCGCTCGGCGATGATCTGGTTGTCGTCCACCTCGGGCGCGACAGTTCGGTTGGGCCGCGTTAGGCTGGGCCGCATTAGGCTGGGTCGGTTCGGTCATGATGATTTGGTATTCGGTGGTCCGCACGGAGGCACCGGAGTGCGCCGCATGCGGATGGCCAGTCAGTGTAAAAACCTCAGGCGGTAAATCGATGCGGCACGGCGTTGATGAAGGCCGGCGGCGGCTGCGCCGCTGTGCGGATGCGCCGCGCCGGCTTGCGCTTAGACGCCCTGTTTCAGGCTGGCGCTGATGAACGGATCGAGGTCGCCGTCGAGCACGCTCTTGGTATTGCTGATTTCGACGTTGGTGCGCAGATCCTTGATACGGCTGTTGTCGAGCACGTACGAGCGGATCTGATGACCCCAGCCCACGTCGGTCTTGCCGGCTTCGAGCTTGTCCTGCTCTTCCTGACGCTTGCGGATTTCCGCTTCGTACAGGCGCGATTTCAGCATGGCCATGGCTTCGGCGCGGTTGCGGTGCTGCGAGCGGTCGTTCTGGCACTGCACGACGATGCCCGACGGCAAGTGCGTGATACGCACGGCCGAATCGGTCTTGTTGATGTGCTGACCGCCCGCGCCGGACGCGCGGTACGTGTCGATGCGCAGGTCGGCCGGGTTGATGTCGACTTCGATCGAATCGTCGATTTCCGGGTACACGAACACCGACGAGAACGACGTATGGCGGCCGCCCGACGAATCGAACGGCGACTTGCGCACGAGGCGGTGCACGCCGGTTTCGGTGCGCAGAAAGCCGTACGCGTATTCGCCTTCGATCTTGATCGTCGCGCTCTTGATGCCCGCGACGTCGCCGTCGGTCTGTTCCAGCACTTCGGTCTTGAAGCCCTTGCGCTCGCAGTAGCGCAGGTACTGGCGCAGCAGCATGGACGCCCAGTCGCACGCTTCGGTGCCGCCGGCGCCGGCCTGGATGTCGAGGAACGCGTTGTTCGGGTCGGCCGGGTTCGCGAACATCCGGCGGAATTCCATGTCGGCGACGCGTTGTTCGAGCCTTGCGCGTCGGATTCGCAGGCGACGAGCGTTTCCTCGTCGTCTTCTTCGCGGGCCATGTCGAACAGGTCCTGCGCGTCGCGCAGGTCGTTATCGAGCGACGTGAGCTTGCTGACGACGTCGTCGAGCAGTTTCTTTTCCCGGCCGAGGGCCTGGGCGTGCTTCGAGTCGTTCCAGACGTCCGGGTCTTCGAGTTCCCGGTTGACTTCGATTAGACGCAGTGCTTTGTCGTCGTAGTCAAAGATACCCCCGTAGCGAGTCTGCGCGAGTGCGCAGGTCCGCCAGAGAGGCTTCGATCGCGTTGAGACGTTCCGCTTCCATGTCGATCTTTTATAGCTTCGTAAAAAGGGGAAATTATAGCCGATCGGCGGCGCCGCGCCGGAGGCTCTTGAGCGATCCGGCGCGGGTTTGGGGTTGATTTTGCGGGGATTTTCGCGCTTGGCGCTGAAAGGCGGAGGCGAGTGGTTTTCGCCCGGTGCCGGGCTGCGCGGAATTCTCAGGCGCGGCGTCGCGCGAAGCGGCTCGGCTCGCGCAACCGCCGCAACCTCGATACGCCGTCCTTCAGCTGCCGCGTGCTCGACGATCAACTGCACCCGCGATACGCCATTCCACGTGTCGCTCGCCAGCCGGTAGGCGACGGTGGTGCGCGCGGGCAGCGTGTCGGTGTGGTTGAACCAGATCGCGTTGAAACGCTGGCGGCCGCGCATCAGTTGCAGCTTCAGATGCTTGTCCTTCACCAGCGCCTGCGACGCGACGTCGAATTCGCCCGAAAACACCGGCGCCGGAAAGCCCTGGCCCCATACGGCGGCGTCGAGCATTTCGACGAATTGCGGCGTGAAGTAGGCGTCTTCGAGTTCGCCGTCGGTTTCGACCGTGCGCGACAGCGCGTCTTCGGACAGCCATTCGCGGCCGACCGCTTCGAACGCGGCGGTGAAGCGCGGCACATCGGCGGCGGCGATCGTCAGGCCCGGCGGCCATCGCGTGGCCGCCGAATTTGACGATCAGGCCCGGCTCGCGCTTCGAGATCAGATCGAGCGCGTCGCGCAGATGGAAGCCCGGGATCGAGCGGCCCGAGCCTTTGACGAGTCTGGCCGCTGTCGTCGGCGAGCGCGAACGTGAACGACGGGCCGGTGGAATTTCTCCTTCAGCCGTCCCGCGACGATGCCGATCACGCCCTGGTGCCAGCGTCGGATTGAACAGCGTGATGGTGGTCGCGCCGTCGGGGTCGATGCCGAGAGGTCGTCGAGCGCCTGCTGCTGCATGCCGGCTTCGATTTCGCGGCGCTCGCGGTTGATCGTGTCGAGTTGCTGCGCGAGGTCCCACGCGCGGCCGATGTCGTCGGTGGTCAGGCATTCGATGCCGAGCGACATGTCCGACAGGCGGCCCGCCGCGTTCAGGCGCGGCCCGAGCGCGAAGCCGAGGTCGAAGCCGGACGCGCTGCGCGCGTCGCGCGCGGCGGCGCGAAAGAGCGCGGCGATGCCCGGCTGCATCTTGCCGTCGCGAATCCGCTGCAGGCCTTGCGCGACCAGCACGCGGTTGTTGCCGTCGAGCTTGACCACGTCGGCGACCGTGCCGAGCGCGACCAGGTCGAGCAGGCCGTCGAGGCGCGGCTCGGGAAGCGCGTCGCTGAAAGCGCCGCGGCGGCGCAATTCCGCGCGCAGCGCGAGCAGCACATAGAACATCACGCCGACGCCGGCGATGCACTTGCTCGGGAACGTGCAGCCCGGCTGGTTCGGATTGACGATCGCGCGGGCGGCCGGCAGGTCGTCGCCCGGCAGGTGGTGGTCGGTGACGAGCACATCGATGCCGAGCGCGTTGGCCGCTTCCACGCCGTCGACGCTGGCGATGCCGTTGTCGACCGTAATCAGCAGTTCGGGCTTGCCGGACGCGCTGCGCGCGGCCAGCGCGACGATCTCGGGCGTCAGCCCATAGCCGTATTCGAAGCGGTTCGGCACCAGGTAGTCGATCTGGCCGCCGAACATGCGCAGGCCGCGCACCGCGACCGCGCAGGCGGTGGCGCCGTCGCAATCGTAGTCGGCGACCACCAGCATGCGGCGCTTGCCCTGGATCGCGTCGGCGAGCAGCGACGGCGGCGTCTTCGCAGCCCTTGAGCGCGGCCGGCGGCACGAGCCGCGCGAGGCCGGTTTCGATTTCATCGGGCATGCACACGCCGCGCGCCGCGTACAGGCGCGCGAGCACCGGATGCAGGCCGTGGCGGGTGAGGACTTCGGCGTCGACAGGGGAGGCGGCGCGCGTAACGATTCGAGTCATTCGGAAAGGCCGTGGATCATTCAGTCATTCATTCGATGAAAAGCGAGGCCAGCACGCGCCGTCGCCAGAATTTGCGCAGGTCGCCGCGCGTCACGGTGAGCGTCACCGAGCCGGTGTCGCCGCACAGCGTCAGGCCGAGTTCGCCGAGCTGGCCGGATTGCAGCGGCGGCGAGCGCGGGTTCGAACCAGTCGGTTTGCGAGGCGGCGAAGGCGTCGTTCCAGCGCGCCCAGTCCTGTTCGATGTAGGGCGCGGAGAACGGATCGAGTTCGACCAGCGTGGCGCCCGTTGCATCACCTGACACGCTGCCCGGTGCCGCGCCGTTCAATACACCGGCCAAGCGCGCGAACGACGCCGGCGGCGCGCCGGTCGCGACACCCGCCGTCATGGCGAGACCGCGCGTCGCCGCCGCGTCGGAGAAGACCCGCGCGAACGGGCTGTCGCACCGGCTGCGCCGCGCCTTGCGCATGAAACCAGATCGAGTTGACGGCCGGCAGGCCACGCGCCTCGCGCGCTTCGTTGACCGGATGCTCGAACCACGCCATCTGCACTTCATTCTGCAGCTTCATCCACGCGCGCGAACGCTCGCCGGAATGCGCTTCGTGCGGCAGCCAGATTTCGATGTTGCGGCCGCTCGCGCGCAACGGCGACGCGCCGGCCAGCGTGCCGAAGCCGTCGCCCGACAGATACCAGCGCGCGGGCTTCGGCGCTTCGATGCGCACGCCGAGTTCCTCGATCAACGGGCGGGCGACGGCCAGCAGCGCGGCGGCTTCGTCGTCGGACAGTTCGAGCGAGGCGGGATCGATCAGCACCAGATGATCGTGCGCGATGCGCACGTGCACCGGTTGCACGCAGGCCCACGTCGCGTTGCCGGGCTCGCCGCCGTCGGCGCGCAGCATGTACGGCGCGAGCGGCGCTTCGTCGGCGGCTGCTGCGCCGCTCGGGCAGCGCGCCGAACTGGCGCGCCACCCAGCGCTCGTGCGGCAGCGTGCGCTGGAAATCTTCGCCGACCACCCGTTCGACCAGCGTCGCGCGGGCGATCAGCCGGTCGAGGGCCGGACTCTGGATATCGTGAAGGGCGGTGGAGGCGTCCGCTGCGGCGGGCAGCGCGAAGGGCAGGAGAAGATGAAGACGGTTGGCGGCATGATGCTGCGCATTGTAGGGCAAAGAGTGCGAGTATTCCGACACAGCTCGCCGGATTCGGCGACGGCACCCGAGCCGGGCCGGTCGCAGCAGCCGCGCGCGGCGGCACCGCGCCCATGACGATGGAGACCGGCATGTCGCGTGAACTCAAAACCGAGCAGGAACTGCTCGAACTGGTCGTCAAGGCGCTGAACGCGAACCCGGCGACGGCCGGCTGGATTCCCACCGGCTTCCACGAAACGGTCGAGGATGAGGACGGCTGCAACTGGGACATCACCCACCTGCACCGCGACCGCAAGGACGCGGATTTGCGCGAACCGCTGCCGCGCAGGCGGCGGCATCATCAACGAGGTGCGCAGCCGTTACAACCTGCGATAGCGCGCGAGCCGGCAGCGGACCTTTTTCGCCGGGCGCGGCGGGGAGGCACGTGGCGGCTCTTTCCTGTCTGGCAACGCGCGACTCCGGCGCAGGATTTTGCTTGTCCTGCCGACCTGGTTACTCTGGTAAGGTTTTGGCATTCCTTTAGAATGCCGCCGCTAGGCGACCTGCACCGCCTGTCCGCATATGATTGCACTGTCTGCACGAAAAAGGGAATGATGAAAGAGACCGGCACTTCGGATCTTGCTGTTTCGGGGCATTTACTGAACTTTGACGTTTTACGTTTGCTGTTTGCGGTCTGCGTTATTTTCTCGCACAGCTTTGAGTTATTGGGTTTTGCGGACCCGCTTCAGGCGCTCGTGCCACGACGTCGCCGGGGCGCTCGGGGTCGACGGTTTCTTTCTGATCAGCGGTTATCTGATTACGCGCAGCTGGGTGAATGATCCCTCGGTGGGGCGTTTTCTCGCCCGTCGCATTCTGCGTCATTTATCCGGGTTTTATCGTCGCGTCGCTGTTTTCGGTGTTGATTGTGGGTCCACTCGGCGCTGAGGCGGCGCAATATTTCCAGGATCTCGATCTGGGCGCGCTTCTTGCGCGGACTTGCTGCTGTCTGCATGAGCCGCAGACGCCGCGCGTGTTTGCCGGCACACGGTCGAAAGCGTGAACGGCGCATGTGGACGATCTCGTTCGAATTTCGCTGCTATCTGCTCGCGCTGATCTGCGGCTGCGTCGGCTTGTTCACGCCGCTGGCGCCTTTCGTGGCCACGGTGCTGATCGGCGGCAGCGATCTGTTATGCGGTGCCGGAGAGCCGGTCCGACCGATTCGCAGCACCTGCTGTTCGGGCTCAAGGCATTGCGCGTGTCCGACTTCATGGCGTGGTTCATCGGCGCTCTTTCTGACCGGCAGCCTGTTTTTTCCTGTTTCGCGAGCGCATCCGCTATACGCGTGACGGCATGGCGCGGTGGCCGTCGCTCGCGTTGGCCTGCTCGCTGTTCTATCCGGAGTGGCTGCGCGTCGGGCGTGCTGCTTGGCGGCGCTTACGTGGTGTTCGGTGTGGCCGCGATGCCGCGCGCTGCGCGCGTTAGCGTGGCGGCCGTCACGTCGATCTGTCGTATGGGTTGTATCTGTATGGCTGGCCTGTGCAGAAGCTGCTGAGCTGGTACTGGCCGAAAGTGACGCCCTGGCTGATGTTCTGCATCGACGATGGTGATCTGTGCACGGCACTCGCCTGGCTGAGCTGGCGGTTAATCGAGCAACCTGCGCTGCGGCTGAAGCCCGGCGCGGACGAAGCGGCTGCGTCGCCGGCCGCGGCGCGCGGATATGGATCTGAACCGGCGTCGCGGCGTTTGCCTGGGGCCGGCTCGGAGCGTTTGCGCGAGTCCGGCGGCATTGTATGGCAAACTTCGCGCTTGATCGATGGCTGTGGCAGCGGCGGTGGCGCGCGGCTGCGGTGACGACGGTTGGCTGGGATCGCCGAAGTGCCGTAGGCACCGAACGCCGGAACCATTCGGCGTTGCCGCGACACCAACGATCACGACGCTCGGGCCGCACGACAGGCGCGAAGTTGCCATTGCTGCCGTCATGCGCAGCAACCGACCAACCAGCCGAAGAACGCAGAAAAGGATTCGCTTGAAATTTCCCTACGAATGGCAGATTGGCTGGCGCTACACCCGCGCCGGCAAACGCACGACCGGTAACGGCTTCATTTCGTTCATCGCGCTCGTGTCGATGTCGGGCATCGCGCTCGGCGTCGCGGCGCTGATCGTGGTGTTGTCGGTGATGAACGGGTTCCAGAAAGAAGTGCGCGACCGCATGCTGTCGGTGCTCGCGCACGTCGAAATCTTTTCGCCGACCGGGTCGATGCCCAACTGGCAACTGACCGCCAAGGAAGCGCGCCAGAACAAGGAAGTGATCGGCGCGGCGCCGTATGTCGAAGCGCAGGCGCTGCTCACGCGCCAGGACGCCGTGAGCGGCGTCGCGCTGCGCGGCGTCGAGCCGTCGCTCGAGCCGGAAGTTTCCGACATCGGCAAGGAAATGAAGGGCGGCAAGCTGACCGATCTCGTGCCGGGCGACTTCGGCATCGTGCTCGGCGCGGATCTCGCGACCAATCTCGGCGTCACGGTCAACGACAAGATCACGCTGGTCGCGCCTGAAGGCACGATCACGCCGGCCGGCATGCTGCCGCGGCTGAAGCAGTTCACGGTGGTCGGCATCTTCGAGTCGGGGCATTACGAATACGACAGCACGCTCGCGCTGATCTACATCAAGGATGCGCAGGCGCTGTTCCGGCTGCCCGCGCCAACCGGCGTGCGGCTGCGGCTGAACGGACATGCAGCGCGCGCCGGAAGTCGCGCATCAACTGGCGCGCACGCTGTCGGGCGATCTGTATATCCGCGACTGGACGCAGCAGAACAAGACCTGGTTCTCGGCCGTGCAGATCGAAAAGCGCATGATGTTCATCATCCTCACGCTGATCATCGCGGTGGCGGCGTTCAATCTGGTGTCGTCGCTGGTGATGACGGTGACCAACAAGCAGGCGGATATCGCGATTCTGCGCACGCTCGGCGCGCAGCCCGGCTCGATCATGAAGATCTTCGTGGTGCAGGGCGTGACGATCGGCTTTATCGGCACGGCGATCGGCGTCGCGCTCGGCTGCCTGATCGCGTGGAGCATTCCGTGGCTCGTGCCGATGATCGAGCATCTGCTCGGCGTGCAGTTCCTGCCGCCGTCGGTGTACTTCATCAGCGAATTGCCGTCCGAACTGGTTCCCGCCGACGTCGCGCGCATCGGCATCATCGCGTTCGTGATGTCGTCGCTGGCAACGCTTTATCCGAGCTGGCGCGGCGCGAAAGTCCGTCCGGCGGAGGCACTGCGTTATGAATGACCGTTCCGCTAATTTATCCATGGCCTCTGAAGACACCGCGCTGCATCCCTATGTGCTGGAAGCGACCGGCATTTCGAAGACGTTCGTGCAGGGCGGCTTGAACGTGCAGGTGCTCGACAACACGCAACTGAGCGTGCGGCGCGGCGAGAAGCTGGCGATCGTCGGCGCGTCGGGTTCCGGCAAGAGCACGCTGCTGCACGTGCTCGGCGGTCTCGACGATCCGAGCGCCGGCCATGTCTCGGTGATGGGCAAGCCGTTCACGAAGCTGTCCGAACGCGAGCGCAACGACTTGCGCAATCGCGCGCTCGGTTTCGTGTATCAGTTCCATCATCTGCTGCCGGAATTCACCGCGCTCGACAACGTCGCGATGCCGCTGCGGATTCGCCGCATGACGACCGAAGCCGCGCGCGCGCGAGGCGCTCGACGTGCTGGAGCGCGTGGGCATGGGGCATCGGGCGAAGCATCGGCCGGGCGAGTTGTCGGGCGGCGAGCGTCAGCGCGTGGCGATTGCGCGGGCGCTGGTCACGAAGCCGGCCTGCGTGCTCGCCGACGAACCCACCGGCAATCTCGACGGCGGCACGGCGGACACGGTGTTCAACCTGATGCTCGAACTGTCGCAGACGCTCGAAACCAGCTTCGTGATCGTCACGCACGATCCCGAACTGGCCGGCGCGCTGCGACCGCATCATGCGTTTGCGCGACGGCGTGCTGTACGAAGAGCCGCCGGTGCCGGTCTAATCGGCGCGAACCGCTGCTCCGCCGCTAACGAGGCGCGTCATGTGGATCGATACGCACTGTCATCTCGACGCGTCGGAGTTCGACGCCGACCGCGACGAAGTCGCGGCGTGCGGCGCGTCAGGCGGGCGTCGGCGCGTATCGTGATTCCGGCGATCGGCCGCGCAGAACTTCGCGGCGGTGCGCGAGCTGGCGCATCGCATCGAAGGCGGCGCATATGCGCTCGGCATTCATCCGCTCTTCACGCCGCGCGCCGCGGACGACGATCTCGACCTGCTGCGCATGGAGATCGAGGCGAGTCTGGACGATCCGCTGTTTGTCGGTATCGGCGAGATCGGGCTCGATTATTTCGTCGACGGTCTCGACGATGCGCGCCAGCAATTCTTCTATAACGATCAACTGCAACTCGCGCGCGAATTCGATCTGCCGGTGATTTGCCACGTGCGCAAATCGCAGGACCAGGTGATCAAGGGACTGCGGCGGCATCAGATTCATCGCGGCATCGCGCATGCTTTCAACGGCAGTTTCCAGCAGGCTCAGGCGTATATCGACCAGGGCATGCATCTCGGCTTCGGCGGCAATCTGACGTTCGAGCGCGCGCGGCAAATTCGCCGGCTCGCGGAGCAATTGCCGTTCGATGCGCTGGTGCGTCGAAACCGACGCGCCGGACATCGCGCCTTCATGGATCTACAAGCAGCGCAACTCGCCGGAGCAGATTCCGGGCATCGGCGCGGGTCTCGCCGGACTGCGCGGCATGACGCCGAAGAAGCCGCCCTAGGCACAACGGCTAACGCGCTCGCCGCGCTGCCTCGGCTCGCACTTTCCTCTGCATAATCGATCTCGTTGATCTTGAGTGGTTCGCGCCGGGCGGAACACATGCCCGGCGGGCTCGCTGACGCCTGTTCGTCGATGCGTTGCCGGCTGTCCGGCGCGCTGGTGGAGCGGAGGGCGAATGCGGGCATGGATGGTGCGGTTTTGCGTTGGGCGTGATTGGCTTGCAGCGGCAGGCGGCGTTGCCGGGGTGGCGGCGGGTGGTTCGGCGCTGGTGGCGCTGGGAGCCGTAGCGATGCTCGTGGCGGCGTGGTGGCTTGCGGAGCGAGCCTGGGATTGCTATCGGCCGCGGTTCGGCATTGGCGTCGCGTTGCGCGGTGCGCACGCGCATTCGCGTTCGATTCGGCGTTTGCGGTGCGTTCGCGTCGGGTGGAGCGCCGTGTGGATCGCGGCGATTTGCGTGGGCTTTGGCTACGCCGCCTGGCGCGCGGAAATGCGGCTCGCGGTGAGCTTGCCGCAGCGCGTGGGAAGGGCGCGATATCGAAGTCGTCGGCAGTATCAAAGGTTTGCCGTCGCGAGACGAAAAGGGCGCGCGTTTCCTGTTCGAAGTCGAATCGGCCGACGCGCCGGTCGCGGCGTTTCCGCGTGTCATGCAACTGTCCTGGATCGCCGAAGACGCGCCCAGCGCCGTCGCTTCGAGCCGGGCGAGCGCTGGCGTCTGACCGTGCGTCTCAAGCGTCCGCATGGCAACGCGAATTTCGGCGTGCGCGATGCCGAAGCGGATCTGCTCGCGCGCAATGTGCGCGCAACCGGCTATGTCAGCGCGCCGGCTCACGCGAGGCGCTTGCCGGGGCAGCGCGCGTGGCGTTGGCGTGACGCGTCGATCGCTGGCGCGCGGCGTTGCGTGCGCGCATCGACACGGTGCTCGCCGACGCGCCGCATCGCGGGATCGTCGTGGCGCTGGCGATCGGCGCGCAGGACGAAGTCAGCGCCGCCGACTGGCTGTTGATGCGCGGCACGGGCACGAGCCATCTGGTGGCGATTTCGGGTTTGCATATCGGCTTCGTCGCGGGTCTCGCCGCGCTGGCTCGCGGGTGCAGTGTGGCGGCGCTCCGGGTGGATCGGCCGCGACTGGCCGCTGCGCTTGCCCGCGCAGATCGTCTCGGTGACGGGCGGCGCGCTGTTCGCCGCGTTGCATGCGGCGCTGGCGGGTTTCAACGTGCCGGCACAGCGCGCGTTGTGGATGGCGTGGGTGGTTGCGCTGGCGTTTGTCAGCGGGCGCAATCTCGCGCGTTCGGCGGTGCTGTGCGTGGGCGTTGGGGCTGGTGTTGCTGATCGATCCGTGGGCGGTGTTGTCGGCGGGATTCTGGCTGTCGTTTTGTGCGGTGGCGGCGATTCTGTTCGCGATGTCGGGGAGGTTCGTTGTCGGCGCAGGGTCATCGGGCTGGTGGTCAGGCAACGGCGAGCGACGGCGGGTCCACGACGATACGGGAATGGCGACCGTGAGCACGACGGCAACCACGGCAACACCGCCGTCAGCGTAATGACGATAACCGCCACGGCCTCGACGACATCTACGACTAGAAGACTCGCGCTTCGCCGTTATGCGCCGCCCTGCGTCGTCGGCTGGTTGTCCTCGGTGACCGTTTGCACAGCGCCGCGCAAGTCCAGATCGCGGTAACCGTCGCGCTTGCGCCGCTCACCGTCTACTGGTTCTCGCAGATTCCGCTGATCGGCCCGCTCGCGAATGCGTTCGCGATTCCGTGGGTCAGTCTGCTGGTCACGCCGGCCGTGCTGGCCGGCATTGCGTTGCCCGCGCCCGTCGATGCGATGCGCCTTTCACGCCGCGCATACCTTGCTGGATCTGCTGGCGCGCGTTCTTGCAGCTGTTGTCCGGCCCCGGCATGGACGCTCTGGCGGCTGCCGCAGCCCGACGCGTGGACGCTGGCCGCGGCGGCGGTCGGCGTGCTCTGGTGCTGGCGCCACGCGGCTGGCCGCTGCGCTGGGCCGCGCCGCTCACGTGGTTGCCGCTTCTGATCCCGACGCCGCCGGGTCCGCCGCCCGGCAGCTTCCGCCTGACGGCGCTGGATGTCGGACAGGGCACCTCGGTGCTGATCGAGACCGCGCATCACACGCTGCTGTTCGATACCGGGCCCGGCCCGGAATCGACTCACGCGGGCGAACGGGTGGTCGTGCCGTTTCTACAGGCGCGCGGGGTGACGATCGCTCGACACGCTGATCATCAGTCATGCCGATTCCGATCACTCCGGCGGCGCGCCGGCCGTGTTCGATGCGATCGAGGTCGAGTCAGATGGTGGCCGCGTTGGCGCCGGCCAATGCGCTCTGGTCGAGCGCGAGACAGCACGGCGCGCGAGACCTTGCCATGTGCAGCGGGCCAGCGCTGGCAGTGGGACGGCGTCGAGTTCGCGATGTTGTGGCCGGATGCCGGTCCACTGCGAGGCAAGCCAAACGAGCATTGCTGCGTGTTGCGGGTGAGCACGCTGCCGGTGGTCGCGAGCGGCCCGCAAAGCCGCATTCAACCGACGCCGCCGCGCCTCGCCGCTTTGCTGACGGCGGACATCGAGGCGCCGGCCGAACGCGTGCTGCTCGCGCGCGATCGCGGCGCGTTGCGCGCCCAGGTGCTGGTCGTGCCGCATCACGGCAGCAAGACCTCGTCGACCGAGCCGTTCCTCGACTCTATCGATCCGCTCATCGCATTATTTCAGGTAGGCTATCGCAACCGATTTCATCATCCGAATGTGGGCGTGTTCGAGCGTTACAAGGCGCGTCATATCGAACTCGCGCGCAGCGATCTGGACGGCGCGGTGCGGGTCGACGTCAATCCGGGTCTCGCGGCGCAGGCCGGCGCGCAGACGAACGGCGCCGTGCTCACGCTCGAACGCTACCGCGACACGCAGCGCCGCTACTGGATGGATCGCTAGAAAAAGAAGCAAAAACCGAACGGAGACAGCCGCAGTTGAAAAACATCATTCACTTCTCGCATGCGAACGGTTTCCCGGCGTCGACCTACCGGACGATCTTCGCCGAACTCGTCCGACGACTACGAACTGCGCTGCGATCGAGCGCATCGGTCACGACGCGCGTTTTCCGGTCACGCAGGACTGGCCGCATCTGGTCGAGCAGTTGCTCGACGACATCGGCCGTTCGTACGAGCAGCCGGTCTGGCTGGTCGGCCATTCGCTCGGCGGCTATCTGTCGCTGATGGCCGCGCTGAAAAAGCCGCAGTGGGTGACGGGGCGTGGTGATGCTCGATTCGCCGGTCATCGCCGGCTGGCGCAGCAGCATGCTGCGCGTATCGCAATGGACGGGGCTCGACGAGCGCCTGTCGCCCGCGGCCGCCACCCGCACGCGCCGCACGCAGTGGGCGAGCCGCGACGAAGCGTGGCGGCATTTTCATTCGAAGCCGGCGTTCGCGCGCTGGGACGAGCGCATGCTGTCCGACTACATCGACTTCGGCATTCCGCAGAGTTCGCCCGACGGCGCTCGCTCGCTCGCCTTCGACCGCCGCACCGAATATCAGATCTACAAAACCTTGCCGCATACGCTCGGCTCGCGCCTCGCTCGCGGCGCGCCGGTGCCGGTCGGGTTCATCGCCGGCACGCGCTCGAAGGAAATCCGCCAGGCGGGCCTCGACGCGACGCGCCGCGTGACGGGCGGCCATGTGGAATGGATCGAAGGCAGCCATCTGTATCCGATGGAAAAGCCGATCGAAACCGCGCGCGCGGTGCAGCGCATGTTGCGCGAACTGGAGCAGCGCGCCTGAGGCCGTGTGGAAGAGCGGGCGTAAAAGTGGAAGGAAAAGCGGAAGCGCAAAGCGACGAAGAGATACGGCAGCAAGATGACGCTTCCACAGGCGTTCGCCGACGCCCAGGTTAAGTGTCCTGTCCCATCAACAGGCAGCCTCTGCGTTACAAAGACCGGAAGCGCGCAGCGCAGCCTTGCGCGCACAGCGTCCGCACAAGGTTAAACCGCG
Organism: uncultured beta proteobacterium; assembly: GCA_963800185.1. Taxonomy (GTDB): domain Bacteria; phylum Pseudomonadota; class Gammaproteobacteria; order Burkholderiales; family Burkholderiaceae; genus Paraburkholderia. The sequence goes on from CAWCZW010000001.1 coordinate 436,712, forward strand.
CCGCGAAAAACGGTGCATGATCGGCGCACGGCAATCGCCATCGCGGTGGCACACGTGCGTACAGATGTCGCTCGGATTTCGCTGGGTTGAGACCCTGCTTTACGGTATAATCCGTTTTTCCCGCGAGCATCCAGCGATGACCAAATATGTTTTCGTCACCGGCGGCGTAGTATCTTCCCTCGGCAAGGGTATTGCCGCCGCTTCCCTCGCCGCGATCCTCGAATCGCGCGGTCTTAAAGTCACCCTCCTCAAGCTCGATCCCTACATCAACGTCGACCCCGGCACGATGAGCCCGTTTCAGCACGGCGAAGTGTTCGTGACGGAAGACGGAGCGGAGACTGACCTCGACCTCGGCCACTATGAGCGCTTCATCAGCACGAAGATGCGCAAGGCCAATAACTTCACGACTGGCCAGATTTACGAATCGGTGATCCGCAAGGAACGCCGCGGCGATTATCTCGGCAAGACGGTGCAGGTCATCCCGCACATCACGAACGAAATCCAGGCGTTCATCGAACGCGGCGCGGCTTCGGCGACGTGCGGCGAGCCGGATGTCGCCATCGTCGAAGTGGGCGGCACGGTGGGCGACATCGAATCGCTGCCGTTCCTCGAAGCCGCGCGTCAGATGAGCCTGCGCATGGGCCGCAACAGCGCGTGCTTCGTGCACCTCACGCTGGTGCCCTGGGTCGCCACGGCCGGCGAACTGAAGACCAAGCCTACGCAACACAGCGTGCAGAAGCTGCGCGAAATCGGCATCTCGCCGCACGTGCTGCTGTGCCGCGCCGACCGTCGCATTCCGGACGACGAGCGCGCAAAGATTTCGATGTTCTCGAACGTGCCCGGAAGACGCGGTGATCTCCGTGTGGGACGCGGACAGCATCTACAAGATTCCGCAGATGCTGCACGATCAGGGTCTGGACGCGATCATCTGCGAAGAGCTCAAGCTCACGCCGAAGCCGGCCGATCTGTCGATGTGGTCCGAGTCTCGTCGAGAAGCTCGAGCATCCGAAGCACGAAGTCACGATCGGCATGGTCGGCAAGTATGTCGATCTGACCGAGTCGTACAAGTCGCTGATCGAAGCGCTGCGCCATGCGTCGATGCATACGTCGACCCGCGTCAACATCGAGTACATCGATTCGGAAGAAGATCGAAACGCAAGGCGTCGAAAGCCTCAAGCATCTCGACGCCGTGCTCGTGCCGGGCGGCTTCGGCCGTCGCGGCACCGAAGGCAAGATCGCTGCGATCCGCTATGCACGTGAAGCGAAGGTGCCGTATCTCGGCATCTGCCTCGGCATGCAACTCGCCGTGATCGAATTCGCCCGCGACGTGGTCGGCCTGAAGGACGCGAACAGCACCGAGTTCGATCAGGAAACCGAAAACCGCGTGGTCGCGCTGATCACCGAGTGGTACGACCGCGAAGGCAAGGTCGAGAAGCGCACCGAAGAATCGGATCTGGGCGGCACGATGCGCCTCGGTTCGCAACGTTGCCCGATCAAGCCCGGCACGATGGCCGAAGAGATCTACGGCAAGGATGTGAACGAGCGTCATCGTCACCGTTATGAAGTCAATAACCGCTTCGTGCCCCAGCTCGAAGCCGGTGGCCTTATCATCAGCGCCCGTACCCCGAGTGAAGATCTGCCGGAAATGATGGAATTGCCGCGCAGCATGCACCCGTGGTTCGTCGGCGTGCAGTTCCACCCGGAATTCACGTCCACGCCGCGTGACGGCCATCCGCTGTTCAAGTCGTTCGTCGAAGCAGCGCTCGCGCATCATCAGGCGCAGCACGGCGAACGCAGTTGGGGAGAAAGCATGAAACTGGGCGATTTCGAAATCGGGCTCGACAAGCCGTTTTTCCTGATCGCCGGCACCTGCGTCGTCGAATCCGAACAGATGACGATCGACGTCGCCGGCCGGCTGAAGGAAATCTGCGCGAAGCTGAACATTCCGTTCATCTACAAATCGTCGTACGACAAGGCCAATCGCAGCAGCGGCAAGTCGTTTCGCGGTCTGGGCATGGACGAAGGTTTGCGCATCCTGTCGGAAGTGAAGCGTCAGCTCGGTTTGCCGGTGCTGACCGACGTTCACGCCGAGCACGAAATCGAGCAGGTCGCGTCGGTGGTCGACGTCCTGCAAACGCCCGCTTTCCTGTGCCGTCAAACGGATTTCATTCACGCTTGCGCGCGTTCGGGCAAACCGGTCAACATCAAGAAAGGCCAGTTTCTCGCGCCGCACGACATGAAGAACGTGATCGACAAGGCGCGCGATGCCGCGCGTGAAGCGGGTCTGTCGGAAGACCGCTTCATGGCGTGCGAGCGCGGCGTGTCGTTCGGCTATAACAACCTCGTGTCGGACATGCGTTCGCTCGCGATCATGCGCGAAACCAATGCGCCGGTCGTGTTCGACGCGACCCACTCGGTGCAGTTGCCGGGCGGGCAGGGCACGAGCTCGGGCGGTCAGCGCGAATTCGTGCCGGTGCTGGCGCGTGCCGCGGTCGCGGTGGGCGTTGCCGGGCCTCTTCATGGAAACGCACCCGAATCCGGCGCAGGCGAAGTCGGACGGCCCGAACGCCGTGCCGCTGGACCGCATGGCCGATCTGCTCGAGACGCTTGTTGACGCTCGATCAGGCCGTCAAGCGCGCGCCGTTCCTCGAAAGCGATTTCAACTGATTCACACGTTTTCCGCGTGTCACGACTGCGCCTGCATAATGGGCGCAGTCGTTGGCGCGCGGCGAATGCAACGCAATGGTCGTCGAACGTATCGGCGCGCGAGTGGTGTGGCGGGGAGACCGGCACTCTGCTTGGGACCGGAGCAGGCGCTCAAGCGCCAACTCCGGATCGACACGCCAGATACAGTGTCACAGTAAAGAATTCAACGTCATTTCTTGAGGAAACCATGAGTGCTATCGTAGATATCATCGGTCGAGAGATTCTCGATTCGCGAGGCAACCCCACCGTCGAATGCGACGTGCTGCTCGAGTCGGGCACGATGGGCCGCGCCGCGGTGCCGTCGGGCGCATCGACCGGTTCGCGCGAAGCCATCGAACTGCGCGACGGCGAAACCGGCCGTTACGGCGGCAAGGGCGTGCTGAAGGCCGTCGAGCACATCAACACCGAAATCTCCGAAGCGATCATGGGCCTCGACGCTTCCGAGCAGGCTTTCCTCGACAAGACCCTGCTGGAACTCGACGGCACCGACAACAAGTCGCGCCTCGGCGCCAACGCGATGCTGGCCGTTTCGATGGCCGTCGCGAAGGCCGCCGCTGAAGAAGCCGGCCTGCCGCTGTACCGCTACTTCGGCGGCTCGGGCGCGATGCAACTGCCGGTGCCGATGATGAACATCGTCAACGGCGGCGCGCACGCGAACAACAGCCTGGACATCCAGGAATTCATGATCGTGCCGGTCAGCCAGCCGACCTTCCGCGAAGCACTGCGCTGCGGCGCCGAAGTGTTCCACGCGCTGAAGAAGATCCTGTCGGATCGCGGCATGAGCACGGCCGTCGGCGACGAAGGCGGCTTCGCGCCGAACTTCGGCAGCAACGACGAATGCCTGTCGACCATCCTGCAAGCTATCGAGAAAGCAGGCTACCGCGCCGGTGAAGACGTGCTGCTCGCGCTCGACTGCGCCGCGAGCGAGTTCTACCACGACGGCAAGTACCAGCTGGCTGGCGAAGGCCTGCAACTGTCGTCGACGGAATTCGCCGACTACCTGGCGAACCTGGCCGACAAGTTCCCGATCGTCTCGATCGAAGACGGCATGCACGAAAGCGACTGGGAAGGCTGGAAGACGCTGACCGACAAGCTCGGCAAGAAGGTCCAGCTGGTCGGCGACGACCTGTTCGTCACCAACACGCGCATCCTGAAGGAAGGCATCGACAAGGGCATCGCCAACTCGATCCTGATCAAGATCAACCAGATCGGCACGCTGACGGAAACCTTCGCAGCGATCGAAATGGCCAAGCGCGCCGGCTACACGGCCGTGATCTCGCACCGCTCGGGCGAAACCGAAGATTCGACGATCGCGGACATCGCGGTCGGCCTGAACGCCGGTCAGATCAAGACGGGTTCGCTGTCGCGTTCGGACCGCATCTCGAAGTACAACCAGCTGCTGCGCATCGAAGAAGATCTCGGTGATATCGCCAGCTACCCGGGCAAGTCGGCGTTCTACAATCTGCGCTAAGCAGGTCAATGGCCAGTTTGCCTATGCCGACCGATGAGCCGGTTATCCCCCGTTTCTGATTGACCTCGCCGCCCTGCGTATAGCGCAGGGCGGCGCGTATTTATTGTGCTTACTTCATGCGGCTCGTCACTGCTGTCCTGATCGTTCTGCTGGCGCTGATCCAGTACCCGCTCTGGTGGGGGCACGGTGGCTGGTTGCGCGTGCACGAGTTGCAGCAGCAACTGGCGCAGCAACTGCAGAAGAACACCGATTCGAAACTGCGCAACGAGCGTATTCAGGGCGAAGTGCAGGATTTGCAGAACGGCACGGCTGCTGTTGAAGAGCGGGCGCGCTACGAAATGGGCATGGTGAAGGACGGCGAAGTGTTCGTGCAGTTCGTGTCGCCGAACGCGCCGTTGCCGACGGCGAATACGCCTTCGGTGACCACCTCGACGCGCGGCGAGGTGTCGGCGGCGCCGTTGCATGTGGTGCCGAATCCGGAGTCGCGTGCGAAGCCGGATCGCAAGCACGGCGCAAAGGCGGCGAAGGAGAAGAAGGCGGCGGCCACGCATTGAGCGTTGTGCGTTTGCCGTGCTGCGCCAGGTCGGCAGAATCCGGGGGATGAAAAAAGGAGCCGTTCAGCAATGAACCGCTCCTTTTCTTTTGGTCGCCAGGTTGAACGCGCCACTGCTGTTACTCTGCGCTCCGGTCTACCATCCCCAGTTTGGCCCGAAACCCACGCCAATGCCGGAGCCCCAGCCGCGTCCCCAGCCACCGCTGGAATAACCGCCCCAGACGCTGACAGGCGGCGAGTAATAACGCGACCACGCCTGAGCGGCGTTTTCTGCGGCTATGGCCTGATCCTGTTCGAACAGCACCTGCCGGTCGATGGCGTCATAGCGTGCGCGTTCTTCGGGTGTGAGTTGGGGCGGCGCGCTGGTGGTGTTGCCGTGCCGGTCTGATCGGCAGGCAAACGGCTCTAGATCGGTGACGGCCCGGGCGGACCGATCTCGCAGGCGGCCAGCGCGGCGCTGCCGGCCATCACGAGCACGACGTAAAACGTGCGCGCGTGGAGGAGGGAAAGGGCGTAGCGGGTCGACGACACAGCACGGATCATGTTCGATCTCCAGCAATCAGTCGGTCGGATAACTAAGCAAAAATGCACGGCGTTCTTCGCCGGGATTCACGCAACGATCAGCAGCTAACGCTGAAGGAAATCGCGCCGCCCGAGTCATGAAATGACCATGGGCGGCGCAATAACAACCGCTGTGATGCGACTACGATCCGATCCCGCCCGCCGGCCCTGACACCGGCGTCACCGGTCGTCTCAATGCCGTTGGTCGGCAGCCGGCGTCACACCTTGTGTGAGTGCGTTGGCTACGAAAAGTTGCGCCACGTCGACCGGATCGAATTCATACCGCTGATTGCAGAATTCGCAATGAATTTCCACATGGCCGCGTTCTTCGATCACGCCATCCACTTCCTCGCGGCCCAGCATTTTCAGCATTCCGCCGACTTTCTCGCGCGAACACGTGCATTCGAAGCGCGCCGTAGCCGGCTCGAAATGCTGGACGTTTTCCTGCCAGAAGAGACGCCGGAAAACCGTTTCCGGCTCTTCCTTCAACAGTTCGTCTTGCGACAGCGTGCCGCCGAGCGTGCACACACGCTCCCACGTATCCGCGTCGAGCTCGCCCGGATGCGGAACGATGCCGCCGTCGCCCGGCAGCTTCTGCAGCAGCATGCCGACCGCGCGCTCGGTGTTCGCCGCGAGCCACAGGCGCGTGTCGAGCTGTTCGGAGTGATGCATATAGTGCTCGAGCACTTCGGCCATCGAGCTGAGCGGGCCGTCCACGCCCGACAGCGGCACGATACTTTGATACGGCTGCTGACCGGGCTGCTTGTCGGTCGGATCGAGCGTGATCACGCAGCGGCCGTGACCGCTCGCGTTCAGCAGTTCGACCATTGAAGTCGTGTCGCCGATCGTATCCGCAGTTTCGCCGGAGAGCTTGGCGGTGGCGCGCATCGACAGATCGGAGCTGCACTGGACCACCAGCATCTTGACCGGGCCGTCGCCGAAAATCTGCATGACAAGCGTGCCGTCGAACTTGAGATTCGCCGACAGCAGCGCGCATGCGGCCATCATTTCGCCCAGAATCGTCCGCACGGGCGCCGGATAATCGCGGCGCGTCAGCACTTCCTGCCACGTATTGCGCAGCGAAACGATCTCGCCGCGCACTGGCGCCGCGCTGAACATGAATTTTTGCAACTGGTCGCTCACAACTTTTCCTCGGTGGAATGACGCGGCTCTTGCCGCGCCTTGCGCGCCCGGCGCGCCGGCTGTTAGCCGATGCGTACGAGCTGCGCCTTGAAATATTCGCGGCGCTCGGCATAGCTTGCCGTGCCGCGCTGCATATTGGCGATATCCGTCTCGGTCAATTCGCGCACCACCTTGGCGGGCGCGCCGAGAATCAGCGAATTGTCGGGAAACACTTTGCCTTCGGTGACGATGGCGCCCGCTCCGACCAGACAGTTGCGGCCGATTACCGCTCCATTCAAGACCACGGCCTGAATTCCGATCAGCGAGCCTTCCTTGATCGTGCAGCCGTGCAGCATCACCTGATGGCCGACCGTCACGTTCGGCTCGATGGTCAGAGGAAAGCCTGGGTCGGTATGCAGCACGGCGTTTTCCTGCACGTTGCTGCCTGAGCCGATGGTGATTGCCTCGTTGTCGCCGCGAATCGTCGCGCCGAACCAGACGCTCGCGTTTTCCTCGATCGTCACATTGCCGATGATAGTCGCCGAATCCGCGATGAACACGCTTTCATGGATGGTCGGGGCGGCTTCGCCAAGCTTGTAAATCGTCACAATGTCTCCTCCTGGTCAGTCGCTGCAGACGCTGAAATGGGGCGGTGATGGCCCGCCATGTCAAGCGTGGCCGGGGTTTCCGCGGAATGTGCCGCTTTGCCGGCGCAATCGGCGCGCCGGATGGTCGAATCGGGTATTGTAAACGGTTGTGTGGTTGGGCCGCCTGGAGTACCTGCGGTGTACCGGCTTTCGGTGCGGGCTCGATCACCTGCTGCCGAAATGCTTGCGGCTAGCCGCGTTCCATTCTGCGAGGCGCGGGCACGCCGAAGTCGAGCGGGGGAGCGGGCGCCAGCGTAATGCCCGGCCGGCCTGGCGCCATTCCCAGAGGCGCGCCGCTTGGGGCCATTTTCGTTGCGGCGCCGGCTGTCTGCTTTGTCCGAAACCCCGAAACCCCGAAACCCCGAAACCCCGAAACCCCGAAACCCCGAAACCCCGAAACCCCGAAACCCCGAAACCCCGAAACCCCGAAACCCCAAAACCCCGAAACCCCGAAAGCCGCGTCCGCGCCGCTTTCCTTACCCGTCCGCTTGCCATGATGTCCGCTGCTTCGTCCAGCCTGTCCGCCGCTTCTGTTGCCGCCAATCGCCGCCCGCCCGGTTGCGCGCGAACCGCCGCGCTTGCCGCGTTACGCGAGAACGATCCGGTGACCAAAGCGGCAGCTACGCGCTCGCTGTACACAGCCGTGCTCGACGGCCAGATGACCTGTTCAGCCGATGTCGAACTCGACGAACCGCACGACCTGCCCGGCCGTCCCGCGCAACCGGAGCTGGTCGATCCGCGTCAATTGAAGCGGCGCAGCATGCAATCGCCGCAAGGCCGCGCGGTGCTGTTGCACGCGCTCGCGCACATCGAATTCAACGCGATCAACCTCGCGCTCGACGCCGTCTGGCGCTTTCCCGCCATGCCCGCCGCGTTCTACACCGACTGGCTCAAAGTCGCCGCCGAAGAGGCGTATCACTTCTCGCTGCTGACCGCGCGGCTCGCGCAATACGGCCACGCATACGGCGATTTCCCCGCGCACGACGGCCTCTGGGACATGTGCGAGCGCACCCGCGGCGACGTGCTCGCGCGCATGGCGCTGGTGCCGCGCACGCTGGAAGCACGCGGGCTCGACGCTTCGCCGCCGATCCGCGCGCGTCTGCAGCAGGCCGGCGATCACGCATCCGCCGCGATTCTCGACGTGATCCTGCGCGACGAGATCGGCCACGTGCTGATCGGCAATCACTGGTTTCGTCACCTGTGCGACAAAGATGGCCTCGATCCGCACGCGACCTACACCCGTCTTGCCGACCAGTATCACGCGCCGAAATTGCGGGGTCCGTTCAATTTCGAAGCGCGCCGCGACGCCGGTTTCGACGAGGCCGAACTGGCCGCGCTTGCCGGTCTCGATCTTCAGCCAGCCGCTCCGTCGGCGCCCGGCGACTGAACTGGACCGAGACCTTCTTCCACGATCCGGCCCCTCGCACTGCCCAGCTATCTCGTTATAATCGAACGATCATTCTTTTTTTCGGGGCGCGCGTTCATGAGCACTTCGCAGTCTGAATTCATTGCCGTGCGCGGCATCCGCCTGCACGTGCGGCGCTGGGGCAATCCGGACGCGCCCGCGCTGTTCATGCTGCACGGCTGGATGGACGTTGCGGCGTCGTTCCAGTTTGTCGTCGATTCGCTCGGCGGCGACTGGCAGATCATCGCGCCGGATATGCGCGGGTTCGGCCTGTCGGACTGGCCGGTGGCCGAGCGCGGCGGCGGCAACTACTGGATGCAGGACTACCTGGCCGATCTCGACGTGCTGCTCGACCACTACGCGCCAAGCGGCGAGGTGAACCTGATTGGGCATAGCATGGGCGCGAACATCGTCTGCCTGTATGCGGGCGTGCGGCCGGAGCGGGTGCGCCGGGTGGTCGATCTCGAAGGGTTCGGTCTTGCTCCGGCTCACGCGGCGCAAGCGCCCAAACGCCTGCTGACGTGGCTCGATGAATTGCGCGATCCGCCGCAGTTGAAGCGCTACGCGTCGCTCGAAGCGGTCGCCGCGCGGCTGATCAAGACCAATCCGCGTCTTGCTCCGCAGCGAGCGCAGTTTCTCGCGCAGCACTGGTCGAAGCCCGACGCCGAAGGGCGCTACATGCTGCTGGCCGATCCGGCTCACAAGGTGCGGGCCCGGCGCTGTATCGTCTGGACGAGGTGATGGCCGTATGGCGCCAGGTGAGCGCGAAAGTGCTGCATGTCGAGGCCGCCAATTCGCCGACGCTCGCGGCCATCGCCGGAGACATCCCGCTTCCCGAATTCAAGGCGCGTTTCGAGGCTTTCCCGAACTGGCGCGAGAAGATCATCGACGGGGCGGGGCATATGGTGCATCACGACCAGCCGGAGCAGATCGCGGCGCTGATCGAGGGCTTTTGCGCCTGAGAGGTCCGTCCATCGGAAATGGCGGGCTTCGGCGGACGTGGACGCGAGATAGCCCTGTGGTCACTTACTGCGTTGCAGTAAAATGAGCACAGAACCTTTCCACGACCACGATGAACGCCGACCTGCACTGCCATTCCACTGTTTCCGACGGCCAGTTTTCGCCAGCCGATGTTGCGCGCCGCGCGCATGCGGGCGGCGTGACCCTTTGGGCCCTGACCGATCACGACGAAGTGGGCGGCCAGCTCGAAGCGCGCCGCACTGCTGAGGAACTCGGCATGCGCTACCTGAGCGGCGTCGAAATTTCGGTGACGTGGGCTTCGCGTACGGTGCACATCGTCGGTCTGGGTCTTGACCCGACCAACCCGGGCCTGATCGACGGTCTTGCCCGCACGCGCGACGGTCGCGCCGCGCGCGCCGAAGCGATCGGCGAGCAACTGGCCACACTCGGCATCCCCGATGCCTATCAGGGCGCGCTTCAATACGTGTCGAATCCCGACATGATCTCGCGTACGCATTTCGCGCGCTTCATGGTCGAAAGCGGTCACTGCAGCTCCACGCAAGACGTGTTCAACCGCTATCTCGGCGACGGCAAACCTGGCTTTATCGCGCATCGCTGGGCCAAACTGGCCGACGCAGTTGGCTGGATCCAGCAGGCAGGCGGCGAAGCGATCGTTGCGCACCCGGGCCGTTACGCGTACACGCCGGTCGAATTCGACGCGTTTTTCGCCGAATTCATCGACCTCGGCGGCAAGGCGATCGAAGTCGTCACAGGCAGTCACACGCCCGACCAGTACCGCGAATACGCGGACGTCGCCCGCCGCTTTGGTTTCGAGGCGTCGCGCGGGTCCGATTTCCACGCACCCGGCGAAGGCCGCGTCGACCTCGGCACGCTGCCGCCGCTTCCTTCCGATCTCAAGCCCGTCTGGGAACGCTGGCTGTGATCGCGCGCCGTGCCGTGCCGGCACGTCGCGCGCGACAGCCGTTCGGGGCCGCCGCGTGCGGTTTTTGTCCTGCTCCACGTCAGACTTTTCGTTCCGTTCTGATCGGACTTGTCGTCCGGTCTCGCGCCGCTGGTCCGCCCATGCGCGACCCGTTCGCTGTTCCGTCTTCGTCCATCGGTAGCCATCGTTAGACATCATGTCCCAATACTTTCGGCTTCACCCTGACAACCCGCAGCCGCGCCTCGTCAAGCAGGCAGTGCAGATCATCAAGGAAGGCGGCGTGGTCGCGTTGCCGACCGATTCGAGCTATGCGCTCGCCTGCCAGCTCGACGACAAGGACGCGGTGGAGCGTCTGCGGCGCATTCGCGGCCTCGACGAGAAGCAACTGCTGTCGTTGCTGGTGCGCGATCTGTCGGAGCTGTCGAACTTCGCGATGGTGGATAACCGGCAATACCGGCTGATCAAGTCGGTCACGCCGGGTCCTTACGTGTTCGTGCTGCAGGCCACCAAGGAAGTGCCGCGGCGCCTGTCGCATCCGTCGCGCAAGACCATCGGCCTGCGGGTTCCCGATCACGCGATCACGCTGGCGATTCTCGAGGAACTGGGCCAGCCGCTGCTCGGCTCCACGCTGATCATGCCAGGCGAAACCCAGCCGCTGAACGATCCCGAAGAGATTCGCGAGCGGCTGGAGAAGCAACTGGATCTGGTGATCGACGGCGGCGCGTGTGTGTGCGAGCCGTCCACCGTGATCGATCTGACCGGCGCGGAGCCGGTGCTGGTGCGGGCAGGGCGAGGTTCGCTCGCGCCCTTCGGTCTCGAAGAGACGGCATGAGCGGAAGCGGACAGACGCCCGCAAGCGCGTTGTTACAATAGTGAGCTATGGATTCTTCCCTGATACAAACCATTGCGGTGTACGCGCTGCCGGTGATTTTCGCGATCACGTTGCACGAAGCCGCACATGGCTACGTCGCGCGCTGGCTGGGCGACAACACCGCTTACGTGCTCGGCCGCGTGTCGATCAATCCGATGCGGCACATCGACCCGCTCGGCACGATCGCCATTCCGCTACTGCTGTATTTCGCGACCAGCGGCGCGTTCATGTTCGGTTACGCGAAGCCGGTGCCGGTCGCGTTCGGCAATCTTCGCAATCCGCGTTGGGGCAGCCTGTGGGTCGCGGCGGCCGGGCCGGCGTGCAACTTCATCCAGGCGCTGATCTGGGGCGTGGTCGGCGTGGCGCTCGCGGTGCTGGGCGTCGAGGAGCCGTTCTTCACGCGCATGGCGGCAGCGGGCGTGGGCGTGAACCTCGTGCTCGGCGTGCTGAATCTGTTTCCGTTGCCGCCGCTCGACGGCGGCCGTGTGCTGATGGCGCTGTTGCCGCCGAAGCAGTCGATCGCATTGTCGCGTCTCGAGCCGTACGGTTTTTTCATCGTGATGGCGCTCGTCATGACGGGCACGCTGACGCGCTACTGGCTGAATCCGCTCGTCACGCTCGGCTATGGCGCGATTACCGCGGTGCTGACTCCCCTTGTTTCGCTTTTCTAAGACCATGTTCCCAGATCGTATCGTTTCCGGCATGCGGCCTACCGGCTCGCTGCACCTCGGCCACTATCACGGCGTGCTGAAGAACTGGGTGCGTCTGCAGTCGGAATATCCGTGCTTTTTCTGCGTGGTCGACTGGCATGCGCTGACGACGCACTACGAAACGCCCGAACTGATCGAAAAGAACGTGTGGGACGTGCTGGTCGACTGGCTCGCGTCGGGCATCGATCCGGCGCAGGCAACGCTGTTCATCCAGAGCAAGGTGCCCGAGCATGCGGAGCTGGCGCTGCTGCTCGGCATGAGCACGCCGCTCGGCTGGCTCGAACGCGTGCCGACCTACAAGGAGCAGCAGGAGAAGCTGAAGGACAGGGATCTGTCCACTTACGGCTTTCTCGGCTATCCGGTGCTGATGGCGGCGGACATTCTGCTGTATCGCGGCTCGCTCGTGCCGGTCGGCGAAGATCAGGTGCCGCACGTCGAAATGACGCGTGAAATCGCGCGCCGTTTCAACTATCTGTACGGCCGCGAACCCGGCTTCGAGCAGAAGGCGAACGACGCCGCGAAGAAGCTCGGCGGCAAGCGCTCCAAGCTTTATCACGAGTTGCGCAACGCGTATCAGCAGGAAGGCGACGACGAAGCGCTCGAACAGGCGCGTGCGATGTTGCAGGAATCGCAGAGCCTGTCGATGAACGACCGCGAGCGTCTGTTCGGCTACCTCGAAGGTTCGCGCAAGATCATTCTGGTCGAGCCGCAGGCGATGCTGACGGAGGCGTCGCGCATGCCCGGTCTGGACGGGCAGAAAATGTCGAAGTCGTACGGCAACACGATCGGCCTGCGCGAAGACGCGGAAACCATCACGAAGAAAGTGCGCACCATGCCGACCGATCCGGCCCGCGTGCGCCGCACCGATCCGGGCGATCCGGACAAGTGCCCGGTATGGCAGCTGCATCAGGTCTATACGAACGAAGCGACCCACGAATGGGTCCAAAAGGGCTGCCGCACGGCGGGCATTGGCTGCCTCGACTGCAAGCAGCCGGTGATCGAAGGCATTCTGCGCGAACAGCAGCCGATGCTCGAACGCGCGCAGAAGTACATGGACGATCCGTCGCTGTTGCGCGCGATCGTCGCCGACGGCTGCGACAAGGCCCGCAGATTCGCGATGGAAACGATGCGCGACGTCCGCGAGGCCATGGGCCTGTCGTACAACTGAGGCGGCTGCGGTGTCTGTGATGAACACGTCTGTTGCCGCCGCTATGCATGGCTTGGGCGAACCGTCGCGCGTGGGTGCGCCAATGGGCGCATCTGGTCGCGGCGGGCGGCGCGGTGCTGGATGTCGCGTCGGGGGCGGGGCGGCATGCACGCTTTTTCGCGTCGCGCGGGCATCCGGTGACCGCGCTCGACCGCGATGCGGCCGCGCTCGACACGCTGCGCGACGAGCCGCTCGTCACCACGCTTGCCGCGGATCTCGAAGGCGCCGCATGGCCTCTTGCCGACGACGCCCGCTTCGCCGCGATCGTCGTGACGAACTACCTGCACCGGCCACTTTTCCCGCACTTTTGCGCTGCGCTCGCCCCGGGCGGCGTACTGGTTTACGAGACCTTCGCGCAAGGAAACGAAAGAGTCGGCAAGCCTTCTAATCCGGCGTTTTTACTCGCTCCCGGCGAGCTTCTCGAGCGCGTGCGGGGCCAGCTTCGGGTGGTCGCGTTTCAGGATGGTTTTCTTGCGCAGCCGCGCCCGGCCTACGTCCAGCGGATCTGCGCAATTCTGGAGGCGGAGCACCCAGACGACCCTGCACAGGCAGTCCCTTCGCCTTGTTACGAGTTGGCTGGCTAATCCGCTACAATCGCGGTTTACCTGATCAAATTCATGGCGTTTCATGACTAACGGCAACCAAGGCGGCAACCAAGGCAGTACCACTGACAGCGTTCAGATTCGCGGCAGCATTCCAGCCATCATCACCCCGATGCTCGAAGACGGCAGCCTCGATCTGCCGGCATTCCGCAAACTGATCGACTGGCATATCGACGAGGGCACCAGCGCGCTGGTCGTGGTCGGCACGAGCGGCGAGTCGGCCACGCTGTCGGTCGAAGAGCACGTGCTGATGGTCAAGACCGCGGTCGAGCACACGGCGGGCCGGATTCCGGTGATCGCGGGCTCGGGCGGCAACTCCACCACCGAAGCCATCGAGCTCACGCAGCAGGCGAAGGACGTCGGCGCGGACGCGACCCTGCAGGTCGTGCCTTACTACAACAAGCCGACCCAGGAAGGCATCTATCGCCACTTCGCGAAGATCGCCGAGACGGTCGACCTGCCGGTCATTCTGTACAACGTGCCGGGCCGCACCGTTGCCGACATGAGCAACGAAACCATTCTGCGTTGCGCGCAGGTGCCGGGCATCGTCGGCGTGAAAGAAGCGACCGGCAACATCGATCGTGCCGCGCATCTGATCAAGTCGGCGCCCGCGCATTTCGGCATCTACAGCGGCGACGATCCCACGGCGATCGCGCTGATGCTGCTCGGCGGCCACGGCAATATTTCGGTCACCGCAAACGTCGCACCGCGTGCAATGAGCGATCTGTGCAAGGCCGCCCTTGCCGCAGACGCAAAGACTGCGCGTGAGATTCATCTGAAACTCCTGTCGCTGCATAAGAACCTGTTCATCGAATCGAACCCGATTCCGGCGAAATGGGCGTTGCAGCAACTGGGTCGTGTGCAGGGCGGAATCCGCCTGCCGCTCACGCCGCTCGACGCGAAATACCACGAAGTGGTACGCGGCGCGCTGCGCGAAGCGGGTCTGCTGGGTTAAGCGGCTTCACCGCGACACACACCAGCACTACGAAAGCCTGCCACCGGCATTCCCTTAACCGACGTCGATCCAGCCCACGTTCCCGGCACACAGAACCAGGCACCGCGTTCCAGTATCACGAAGGACCTCATGAAACGTTCCGCACTTTCCCTCCACGCAACCCGCATGGCGGCGCTGGCGCTTGCCCTGACGACGCTCGCCGGCTGTGACACGCTGAACGACTGGTTTGCGTCGGATCGCGTCAATTACAAGGGCGCGGGCAGTGCTCCGCCGCTCGCCGTTCCGAATGACCTGAGCGCGACGCCGACCGATCAGCGCTATGTCGCACCGCCCGCCAATCTGGCGTTGGGCGGCGCGCCGACGCGCGCGGTCACGGCAGCCGGCAATGCGACCGAAGGCCAGCCTAATGCGCAGGATCCGCTCGGCATGCACATCGAGCGTGATGGCGATCGCCGCTGGCTGGTGGTCGACGGCCGTACGCCGGAGCAGCTCTGGCCGCAATTGCAGGAGTTCTGGCAGGAAAACGGCTTTGCGCTGAAAACCGATGCGCCGTCCACCGGCATCATGACGACCGACTGGGCTGAAAACCGCGCGAACATTCCGGACGACTGGTTCCGCCGCACGGTGGGCAAGGTGATCGACTTCGCGTATTCGTCGGGCACGCGCGACAGCTTCCGCACGCTCGTGTCGCGCGGCGCGGCCGGCACGACGGACATCTCCATCACGCATAGCGCGATGGAAGAAATGCTGACGGGTCAGGACAAGACGTCGTCGAAGTGGGAAGAGCGTCCGCGCGATCCGGCGCTTGAGGCGCTGTTCCTCGCCAAGCTGATGGAAAAATTCGGTCTGACCGAAGCGCAATCGAAGCAACTTCTGACGGATGCGCGTCCGGCTGCCGGTCCGGCAACGATCGACCAGAGCGCGGGCGCTTCGACGCTCGATCTGCAGGAATCGTTTGACCGCGCCTGGCTGCGTGTGGGCCTCGCGCTCGACCGCACCAACTTCACGGTGGACAACCGCGATCGCGCGAAGGGCATCTACTACGTGCGCTATGCCGACTCGATGCAGGAACTGAAGAAGGAAGGCCTGTTCGGCAAGCTGTTCTACAGCGGCAATTCGGTCGAAGAAGCCGGGTCAGGAATTTCTCGTCAACGTGCGCTCCAAGGGCGACGCTGTGACGCAGGTGGCGGTGCTCGACGCGAACGGTCAGGTCGATAATTCGTCCGACGCGCAGCGCATCGTGTCGTTGCTGCACGCTCAACTGAACTAAGCGAGCCGTGCGGTTCGCCAGTCTCGGCAGCGGCAGTGAAGGTAATGCTTTGCTGGTGGAAGCCCAAAGCGGCGCGACCACCACGCGCGTTCTGCTCGATTGCGGTTTTTCGGGCAAGGAAGTCGAGCGGCGCCTTGCGCGGCTCGGTGCAAGCGTCGAAGGTCTCGACGCCATTCTGATCACGCACGAACATAGCGACCACATTGGCAGCGCGCTCACGCTGGCGCGCAAGTGGTCGATTCCTCTTTATATGAGCTGGGGCACCGCCCGCGCGGTGGGTGCCGACGAAGCCGATGTCGACCTGCAAGTGCTGTGGGGCGACGAAGCGGTGGCAATCGGCGACCTCAGCGTCCTGCCCTACACCGTTCCTCACGACGCCCGCGAGCCGTTGCAATACGTGTTCTCGAACGGCGCGAGCCGGCTCGGTGTTCTGACCGATGTCGGGACGTCGACGCCGCATATCAGCGCGGTGCTGAGCGGTTGCGACGCGTTGGTGCTCGAATGCAATCACGATGTGCGGATGCTGGCGGGTAGCCGCTATCCGCAATCGTTGAAGGCGCGCATCGGCGGCAATCATGGGCATCTGAACAACGAAGCCGCCGCTGAGATTCTGGCCTCGCTCGATCGTTCGCGGCTGCGCCATCTGGTTGCGGCGCATTTGAGTCAGCAGAACAATCTGCCGGAACTGGCGCAGGCCGCAATGGCGGGCGTGCTGGGCGCAGCGCCTACCGACGTGGTGGTGGCGTCGCAGGATGACGGATTTGCATGGCTGAGCGTGTAAGGGCCGGCTGATCTGGCGCGCTTGGCGCGCTCATCCCGGAAGAAATAAAAAAAGCCCATAACGATCGCTCGTTATGGGCTTTTTTCTGCGGCTGGCGCATCAAGCGCCGCGCCGTGAAGAGGCTTAGTTGCGATTGCCGCCGAAAATACCGAGCAGCGCCAGCAGGTTGACGAACACGTTATACAGATCCAGATAAATCGCGAGCGTCGCGGTGATGTAATTCGTCTCGCCGCCATTCACGACGCGCTGGACGTCGAACAGGATGTAGGCCGAGAAAATCACGATCGCCATGACCGACACCGTGAGCATCAGCGCCGGCAGTTGCAGGAAGATGTTCGCAACCGACGCCAGGATCAGCACGATCACGCCCATGAACAGCCACTTGGCGAGACCCGAAAAGTCGCGCTTGCTGACCGTTGCGATGGTTGCCATCGACGCGAAGATCACACCAGTGCCACCAAACGCGAGCATGATCAGCGACGGGCCGTTCGAAAAACCGAGCACGAAGCTCAGGATGCGCGACAGCATCAGGCCCATGAAGAACGTGAATCCAAGCAGCACGAAGACGCCGGCGGAACTGTCTTTGGTTTTCTGGATCGCGAACATGAAGCCGAAGGCGATGGCGAAGAACGCCAGCATGCTCATTGCGGGGCTGGTGGCGGCGAACAGCGAGAAGCCCGTGGCAAGGCCGACCCATGCGCCGAGCACCGTCGGAATCATGGACAGCGCGAGCAGCCAGTAGGTGTTCCGTAGCACACGGTTGCGCGTTTCGGCCGTGCTGACCGCGCCATTGCGGCCAAAGCTATACGGATGATCGTTCATGGTTTCTCCTTACCTCAGGAAGCGTGTTGCGTGACAGTGGTACAGCGAGTGATACAGCAATTGTACAGCATTTTGTGTAGAGCCAGCCGGAATGTCTCGCCGCAAGGCGCGGACTGTTCAACCCTAAGATTAGCGCGGAAGCAGGGAGTTTCAATACCCTGAAAATGTCCACACGGCCTACGCTACCAGTATTTTGAAACTCGTGCTGGACGCCTTTCAATGTTGTAAGGGTTCAATCGCAATCATACACGGGAACATGCTACAATAGCGGATTCATTTGAATCTGTAACCTCTTAATTTTTTGGAGTTTTTATGGCGATCGAACGCACCCTGTCGATTATCAAGCCGGACGCAGTGGCCAAGAATGTGATCGGCCAGATCTACAGCCGTTTCGAAAACGCTGGTCTGAAGATCGTCGCATCGCGCATGGTTCAACTGTCGCGCGCTGACGCTGAGAAGTTCTACGCTGTGCACGCTGCACGTCCGTTCTTCAAGGACCTGGTCGAATTCATGATCTCGGGCCCGGTGGTCATTCAGGCGCTGGAAGGCGAAAACGCAATCCTGAAGCACCGTGACCTGATGGGCGCAACGGACCCGAAGAAGGCAGAAAAGGGCACGATCCGCGCTGACTTCGCTGACAGCATCGACGCGAACGCGGTTCACGGTTCGGACGCAGCGGAAACGGCTGCAGTCGAAATCGCGTTCTTCTTCCCGGAAGTGAACGTCTACTCGCGTTAAGCCGATTTTTGCCCTGGCGATTCGTGCAGCCGAGTCGTTTTATCGCACGAATCGCCCGGCAAAGTAGTAAGGTAAAGCAGCAGGAATGGGCGCGAACGGCATTGCGTTCATGCAGCTTGTTGCATGAACGTAGTCTCGCACTGAAATGGCAGGATTCGATATGACGAGCAGTCCCACCGTCAACCTTCTCGACCTCGACGCCCAAGGGCTTGTCGCCTATTGCGACAGCCTGGGCGAGAAGCCGTTTCGCGCCAAGCAATTGCAGCGCTGGATTCACCAGTACAACGCTGCCGACTTCGACGGCATGACCGATCTGGCGAAGTCCTTGCGCGAAAAGCTCAAAGGGCGCGCCACGATCTCGATGCCCGGCATCGTCAGCGACCATATTTCTACCGACGGCACACGCAAGTGGCTGATCGACGTCGGCAACAGCAACGCGGTCGAAACCGTTTACATCCCCGAAGAAACGCGCGGCACGTTGTGCGTGTCGTCGCAGGCGGGGTGCGCGGTCAATTGCCGTTTCTGTTCGACCGGCAAGCAGGGTTTCTCCCGCAATCTCACCACCGGCGAAATCATCGGCCAGTTGCGCATGGCCGAGTTCGCGCTGCGCGCGTCGCGCGGTCTGGCGGGCGGCCGCGCCAATGGCGGTGACGGCAAGGGCGAGCGCGTCGTCACGAATGTCGTGATGATGGGCATGGGCGAGCCGCTGCTCAATTACGACGCGGTGGTGCCGGCCATGCGCCTGATGCTCGACGACAACGCGTACGGCCTGTCGCGCCGCCGCGTCACACTGTCCACGTCGGGCGTCGTGCCGATGATGGACCGTCTCGGCGCCGATTTGCCGGTGGCGCTCGCGGTTTCGTTGCATGCGCCGACCGATCCGCTGCGCGACATGCTGGTGCCGCTGAACAAGAAGTATCCGTTGCGCGAATTGATGGCGGCTTGCCAGCGCTATCTGAAAGTCGCGCCGCGCGATTTCATTACGTTCGAATATTGCATGCTCGACGGCGTGAACGACAGCGAAGCGCAAGCGCGCGAACTGCTGGCCGTGACGCGCGACGTGCCGTGCAAATTCAATCTGATTCCGTTCAATCCGTTCCCCGAATCGGGCCTCATGCGCTCGAAGAACGAACAGATCAAGCGGTTTGCACAAGTGTTGATGGACGCGGGCGTCGTCACCACGGTGCGTAAAACACGCGGCGATGATATCGACGCTGCCTGCGGTCAGTTGGCCGGTGCGGTGCAGGACCGCACGCGCCTTGCTGAGCGCACCGGGAAGGCGGCGAAGGTGATCGAGGTTCGCGCCGTGTAATCGCGCGGTGATGGCGGGCGTTCGGCGGTCGTGCGGCTTCACGGGCGCGCGAAAATCCGTCATGCCGGCGTCGATTGAAAAGAAAGTTTGCAGAAGCGATCGGAAGCGGCACACAAGGCCGCACATTTTGTTATAAACGGTCTGCGATTCGGGCGGCGGGGCTGTTCGAGCCCGTCCGGGTTGCACAAGTAAAGAAGAATCGACGCGAAAGGATTTGGGATGAGTGAGCCGCAGCACCCGCAGCCGCAGGACACAGACACAAACGAAGGCCATCCGGCGCCGGTCGCGCGGGCGGTGGTGCAGCCTGTTGTGCAGCCGGGTATGGATTCGTTGGCGGCAGTTGGCGCGCGCTTGACCCAGTTGCGTGAATCGAAGGGCTGGACGATCGAAGACGTATCGGCGCGTCTGAAGGTGTCGTCGTCAAGTTGCGTGCGCTCGAATCGGGCGACATCAGCCATTTGCCGGACACGACTTTCGCGCTCGGCGTGGTGCGCAGCTACGCGAAGATGCTCGGCGCCGATCCGGCGCCGTTCACGCAGGCGTTGCGCCGCGAGAAGGGTGTGCCTGCGCCGGATCTGTCGATGCCGGCGTCGTCGGGCAAGGATTTGCCGCGCGGCAGGGTGTCGTTGTCGCTCGGCGGTAGTGGCAAAAGAGCCGTTCGTGGTTGTGGGGCGTGGCGGCGGTGATCGTCGCGGTGATCGCGCTCGCCATGTGGCATACCAATGGCGGCGATTCGTCGGCGTGGCTCGCGCGTTTGAAGGCGAGCGCGAACGGCGCCGCGGGTAGCGCGACCGGCGCATCGGGCGCGGTGGCGCAGGTCAGTCGGCAGGCTTCCGACGCGACGGCGGTGCAAGACGGCGCATCGGCGCCGGAAGCGCAGGCCGCGGCGGACAACCCGGCGTCGGCTACGCCGATGCCGGCGCCGCTGGGTACGGATGCTGCGCCTGCGTCGGCGTCGGCGGTCACGGCCGTGGACGGCCGCGCCCAAGGCAGGCTCGCAGCGCCCAAGGCGGCGTTGCAGGCCGCAGCGCGCGCAGTCGCGCGGCGGCGGCTGCGTCGTAGCGGCCGCCCTCGGCAGCGGCGCCTGACAGCGGGTGAGGCGATCGTCGCGCTGCGCGTGACGCAGGACAGCTGGTTCAGCGTGCGTGACAAAGACGGCAAGGAAGTGTTCTCCGGCCTCGTGCACGCAGGCGACACCAAGGAAGTGACGGGCGACGGCGCCTTTCAAGGTCACGATCGGCAACAGGGCGGGTCTCGAGTCGTTGACGCTCGACGGCCAGCCGGTCGATCCGTCGAAATATTCGGCAGCCAAGGGTAACGTGGCGCGTTTCGCGCTGCCTTGACAGATATGGTATGCGCCGCGGCCAACCGGGCCGCGGCGCTTTTTCAATTCAGGCGCGACGTCTTTTGTGTGGCGCATGCGGCGTAAATGGGTTTTTCGATGCAATCCGAAGCTCAATCCCAATCCAGTAGCAAGATCGTTTCGAACGAGCCGGTGTTCGGCGGCCACGCTGCGCGGCGCAAGTCGCACGCGGTCGACGTCCGCTGGGGCGGCCAGCTCGTCACGATCGGTGGCGACGCGCCGGTGCGCGTCCAGTCGATGACCAACACCGACACCGCGGACGCGATCGGCACCGCGATCCAGATCAAGGAACTGGCGCAAGCCGGTTCGGAACTGGTGCGTATCACGGTGAACACGCCGGAAGCGGCCGCGGCCGTGCCGGCCGTGCGCGAGCAACTCGACCGCATGGGCGTGTCGGTGCCGCTGGTCGGCGATTTCCATTACAACGGCCATTTGCTGTTGCGCGATTATCCCGCGTGCGCCGAGGCGCTGTCGAAGTACCGGATCAATCCGGGCAACGTCGGCCACGGCGCGAAGCGCGACACGCAGTTCGCGCAGATGATCGAAGCGGCGGTGAAGTACGACAAGCCGGTGCGTATCGGCGTCAACTGGGGCAGTCTCGACCAGGACCTGCTCGCGAAAATGATGGACGAAAACGCCGCGCGCTCCACGCCGTGGGAAGCGCAAAGCGTGATGTACGAAGCGCTGATCCAGTCGGCGATCGGCTCGGCGGAACGCGCGGTCGAACTCGGTCTCGGCGCGCAACAAGATCATTCTGTCGTGCAAGGTCAGCGGCGTGCAGGATCTGATCGCCGTGTATCGCGAACTCGCGCGCCGTTGCGACTTCGCGCTGCATCTCGGCTTGACCGAAGCGGGCATGGGTTCGAAGGGCATCGTGGCGTCGACCGCGGCGTTGTCGGTGCTGCTGCAGCAAGGCATCGGCGACACGATCCGCATCTCGCTCACGCCGGAACCGGGCGGCCCGCGTACCGGCGAAGTGATCGTCGGCCAGGAAATTCTGCAGACCATGGGTCTGCGCTCGTTCACGCCGATGGTGATCGCGTGCCCGGGTTGCGGCCGCACCACCAGCACGCTGTTCCAGGAACTGGCGTCGCAAATCCAGACTTATCTGCGCACGCAGATGCCGGTGTGGCGCGACCAGTATCCTGGCGTCGAGAAGATGCACGTCGCGGTGATGGGCTGCATCGTCAACGGTCCGGGCGAATCGAAGCAGGCGAACATCGGCATCAGCTTGCCGGGTTCGGGCGAGAACCCGGCCGCGCCGGTGTTCATCGACGGCGAGAAGGTCAAGACGCTGCGCGGCGAGAACATCGCGCAAGAATTCCAGCAAATCGTGAGTGACTACGTCGAGCGCAGCTATGGCCGCGCTGAAGCACTCAACTAAATATCGGCTATCGAAAGACAGATGACTGAACAGAAGAAAAAGCTCGAAAAGCTGTCCGGCGTGAAGGGCATGAACGACATCCTTCCGCAGGAAGCCGGGCTGTGGGAATTTTTCGAAACGACCGTCAAGTCGATGCTGCGTTCGTACGGATACCAGAATATTCGTACGCCGATCGTCGAACATACGCAGCTGTTCAAGCGCGGCATCGGCGAAGTGACCGACATCGTCGAGAAAGAGATGTACAGCTTCACCGACGCGCTGAACGGCGAAAATCTCACCATGCGCCCGGAAAATACGGCGGCCGTGGTGCGTGCGGCGATCGAACACAACATGCTGTACGACGGCCCGAAGCGCCTGTGGTACGTCGGCCCGATGTTCCGCCACGAGCGTCCGCAGCGCGGCCGTTATCGCCAGTTCCATCAGGTCGGCGTGGAAGCGCTGGGCTTCGCGGGCCCGGATGCCGACGCTGAAATCATCATGATGTGCCAGCGTTTGTGGGACGACCTCGGGCTGATGGGCATCAAGCTCGAAATCAATTCGCTGGGTCTCGCGGAAGAGCGCGCGGCGCATCGCGTCGAACTGATCGCGTACCTCGAAAAGCACATGGACGTGCTCGACGAAGAAGCGAAGCGCCGTCTCTACACGAACCCGCTGCGCGTGCTGGATACGAAGAATCCGGCGATGCAGGAAGTCGCGCAGAACGCGCCGAAGCTCGATCGATTTTCTCGGCGACGAATCGCGTGCGCACTTCGAAGGTGTTGCAGCGCATTCTGAAGGCGAACAACATTCCGTTCACGATCAATCCGCGTCTCGTGCGCGGTCTCGATTATTACAATCTGACCGTGTTCGAATGGGTGACCGACAAGCTCGGCGCGCAGGGCACCGTCGCGGCGCGGCGGCCGTTACGATCCGCTGATCGAGCAACTCGGCGGCAAGCCGACGGCAGCATGCGGCTGGGCGATGGGCGTCGAACGGATTCTCGAATTGCTGAAGGAAGAGCAACTCGTGCCGGAAGCCGAAGGTTGCGACGTGTACGTCGTCCATCAGGGCGACGCGGCGCGCGAGCAGGCGTTCATCATCGCCGAACGTCTGCGCGACACGGGCCTCGACGTGATCCTGCATTGCAGTGCCGACGGTCAGATCGGCCAGCTTCAAGTCGCAGATGAAGCGTGCCGACGCCAGCGGCGCGGCGTTCGCCGTGGTGCTCGGCGAAGACGAAATCGCCAACGGCACGGTCGGCGTGAAGCCGCTGCGCGATACAATGCTAACGGCGGTAAAAGCGAGCAACATAACGTGCCCGCTGAAGACTTGACCGAATTTCTAATCAATGCGATGGTTGCAACCGCCGAAGACGGCGACGACTGATCGCGATGTCGTCGGGCCGGTTGGCTCCGAACGGCGCACGCACACAGTAGCAAGAAAGAGGAAATCGCCGGGCAATGAGTTACCACGACGAACAAGAATCAATTGAAAGTCTGAAGGCATGGTGGACGCAGTGGGGCAATGCAACCACGTGGATCGTCCTGGTGGCGTTGGTTGCCGCAGCCGGCTGGAACGGCTGGAATTACTGGCAGCGGCGCCAGGCGGCGGAAGCCGCCGTGCTGTATGACCAGGTGCAGCAAGCCGTGGCATCGGGCGACAAGGCGAAGATCACGCGCGTCGCCACCGACATGGAAGACAAGTTCAGCCGCACCGCGTACGCGCAGATGACCGCGCTGGGCGCAGCCAAGGCGCTCTACTGGCGCGGGCGACGAAGCCGGCGCGAAGGCCCAGTTGCAATGGGCCATCGATCACGCGAAGGACGACGAGTTCAAGCAGATCGCCAAACTGCGCATGGCTCGCTGCTGCTCGACGACAAGGCTTACGACCAGGGCCTGCGGTGCTGGCCGAGCCGCAATCCGATGCGTTCAAGGGCATCGTGGCGGATCGCCGCGGCGACCTGCTCGCGGCTCAAGGCAAGCGCGACGATGCGCGCGCAGCCTACAAGCTCGCGCTCGACTCGCTGTCGAAAAACGATAGCTCGGCACGTCAGTTGATCCAGTTCAAGCTGGACGCGCTGGGCGGCTGAATCGTCGCAGCAATGCGGCGCCGCCATGCCGCGTGCGACGCCTCGCGCAACGACTCAACCGGTCTCCTTTTAACTAATTTCCTGAATGCTTCGTCCACCGATGAATCTGCTGAAACGTTACGCTGTGCCCGTTGCCTGTGCGATGACCGTCCTCGCCATGGCGGCTTGCTCATCCACGAAAGACGAGCGCCGCGTGCCGACGCCGCTCACCGAGTTCAAACCCGTGCTCGACGTGCAGCAGGCGTGGAAGGCGAGCGTCGGCAAGGCCGGTCGCTACCTGTTCTCGCCGGTCGCGGTCGGCAATGCCGTGTACGCGGCGGGCGCGAACGGCTCGGTCGCGAAGATCGACGCGCAAACCGGTAAGGACGTCTGGCGCGTCAAGCTGCACGACGACCTGTCGGCAGGCGTCGGCAGCGACGGCACGCTGACGGCGGTCGGCGGCCTGAAGGGCGACGTCTACGTGCTCGGCGCGGACGGCAAGCAGTTGTGGACCGCCAAGGCGCCGGGCGAAATCATTTCGCCGCCGCTCGTCGGCAACGGTCTCGTGGTCGTGCGTACGGTCGACGGCAGATCATCGCGTTCAACGCGCAGACCGGCGAGCAGAAGTGGAACTACCGCAACCGCGCCGTGCCGCTCAATCTGCGCGTGTCGTCGGGCATGACGTTCGCGGGCGACGCAGGCCGTGCTGGCCGGTTTCCCGGGCGGCGCGTTCGCGGCGATCAACCTGCAAACGGGCGACAACTACTGGCAGACGCCGGTGTCGTATCCGAAGGGCGTGACGGAAGTGGAGCGGATCAACGACGTGACGGGTCCGCCCACGCTGGTCGGTTCGCAAACCTGCGCGGTGACGTTCCAGGGGCAGATTGGCTGCTTCGATGCGAACTCGGGCCGTGCCGGTGTGGGAAAAGGCGTTCTCGAGCGACAGCGGTCTCGCGCAGGACGACCGCGTCGTGGTCGGCCGGCGACGACTGGTCGGTGGTGTCGGCGTTCGACGGCACAACGGCACGCCGCTGTGGAAGAACGACAAGCTGAAGAGCCGCGAACGTCAGCGTGCCGTTCATGCTCGGTCGTGCCGCGGTGCTGGGCGACTACCAAGGGTTACGTGCATTTCCTGTCGCCCGACGATGGCGCGTTCGTCGGCCGCGTGAAGACCGACGGCAGCGCGATTACGGCGGCGCCGGTGCTGGCCGGCGACACGCTCGTCGTGCAAACGCACGACGGCGGTCTGTACGGCTTCCGTCCGCGTTGATCGCGCAGGTAGATTGCCGTCAGACGCGCAGGCCGGCTTTGCCGGCCGCGCGCGTTTTTGCCGGATTTCGGTTTTGTTTCGTTGCAAGTTCGTGTCGTAGCGCAGAGTAAGAGTAGAGTCAGTAGAAGAATTCGCGCCGGACTGGCTGGTCCGGCAAGTCGGATCAGACAGCACGGCGGCCACGTGGCCACGGTGGCTGCTTGCGGCGCCACCGTCGGCGGCAGCTGCAGCCGAATCGCACTCGAGCTGGCGTGCGAGCCGTCGAGCAAGAAAGACTGAATCTGGCGGCCCATCGGCGCCGCCCATACAGCCAAACCCCCGTCCGCCCGGTTGCGCATATTGACGAGCACAGCCGGGGCTGGCCGAATTCGTGATAATTTTCGTCAAACGCTGCCGTGTAGCGGCCGCATGGCGTCGCTACGCGGGCCGGTCGATTTCGATCCCGCGTTTCACCGTGAACAACATCTGATGAAACCCGTTATTGCCCTCGTTGGGCGCCCCAATGTGGGGAAATCCACGCTATTCAACCGTCTCACGCGCTCGCGTGACGCGCTGGTCGCCGACTTGCCCGGTCTCACGCGCGATCGCCACTACGGCGAAGGGCGCGCTGGGCGACCGGCCGTATCTGGTCGTCGATACCGGCGGCTTCGAGCCGGTCGCGAAAGACGGCATCCTGCACGAGATGGCGCGTCAAACCCGCCAGGCGGTCGAGGAAGCGGACGTCGTCGTGTTCATCGTCGACGGCCGCAACGGTCTCGCGCCGCAGGACAAGACGATCGCCGACTATCTGCGCAAGATCGGCCGGCCGATCTTCCTCGTCGTCAACAAGGCCGAGGGGATGAAGTACAGCGCGGTCGCCGCCGACTTCTACGAACTCGGCCTCGGCGACCCGCGCGCGATTTCGGCGGCGCACGGCGACGGCGTCACGGAAATGATCAACGAGGCGCTCGAAGTCGCCTACGCCGGTCAGCCGGAAGAAGAGCGACGAAGAGAAAGAGACGCGCGGCGTGAAGATCGCGATCGTCGGCCGGCCGAACGTCGGCAAGTCGACGCTCATCAACGCGCTGGTCGGCGAAGAGCGCGTGATCGCGTTCGACATGCCCGGCACCACGCGCGATTCGATCTACGTCGACTTCGAGCGCAGGGCAAGCAGTACACGCTGATCGACACGGCCGGTCTGCGCCGTCGCGGCAAGGTGTTCGAGGCGATCGAGAAGTTCTCGGTGGTGAAGACGCTGCAGTCGATCTCGGACGCCAACGTCGTGATCCTGCTGCTCGACGCGCGCCAGGACATTTCGGAGCAGGACGCGCACATCGCCGGCTTCGTGGTGGAGCAGGGCCGCGCGCTGGTGGTGGGCGTGAACAAATGGGACGGGCTCGACCCGCATGTGCGCGAGCGCACCAAGGCCGACCTCGAGCGCAAGCTAAAATTTCTGGACTTCGCCAAATTCCATTTCATCTCGGCGCTGGAAAAAACGGGAATCGGCCGCTGATGCAGTCGGTCGACGACGCCTATGCCGCGGCGATGGCCAAGCTGCCGACGCCGAAGCTCACGCGCGCGCTGATCGACGCAGTGGAATTCCAGCAGCCGCGCCGGCGCGGTCCGGTGCGTCCGAAACTGCGTTACGCGCACCAGGGCGGGCAGAATCCGCCGATCATCGTCGATTCACGGCAATGCGCTCGACGCGATCACCGAAACCTATAAACGCTACCTCGAAGATCGCTTCCGGGAAACTTTCGGGCTGGCCGGGACTCCATTGCGCATAGAGTTCAGATCGATCGACGAACCCTTACGCGGACAAAGGCTGAAACCCGCGTGTGTGCTGGCGTTTGGCCGCGTGGGCCGGCCCTGGCGCAAAAACGAAAATCGGCTATAGTGTAGCGATTGACGGCGGATCTCTTTTTCTTCGTCGTCAATTTAGTCAACCTGCAAAAAAATACGGAGTTTGCTATGAGCAACAAAGGGCAATTGTTACAAGACCCGTTTTTGAACGCACTGCGTAAAGAGCATGTGCCGGTGTCGATCTATTTGGTCAACGGCATCAAGCTTCAAGGGAACATCGAATCGTTCGACCAGTACGTCGTGTTGCTCCGGAATACGGTCACCCAGATGGTCTACAAGCACGCAATCTCGACAGTCGTGCCGGCCCGTCCGGTGAATTTCCACCCGGATTCTGAACAGTCCTAACCCTCGTCGCGGCCGGCGTAGCGTCGCCCGTTGGCGATTACTCCCGGCCGCCTCATCTTGATACCCTCCAATTTGATCAACGCAGCGCTTGTCGGCATCGACTTCGGTAAGATCGATTTCGAAGCCAGTCTCGAAGAACTCAGCCTGCTCGCGCAAAGCGCGGGCGCGAATCCCGATAGTTACCCTCACCGGACGCCGGTCCAGCCCCGATGCCAAGATGTTCGTCGGCAGCGGCAAGGCCGAAGAATTGCGTCTCGCGTGCGAGGCGAACGACATCGAACTCGTCATTTTCAATCACGCTCTGGCGCCTGCGCAGCAGCGCAATCTGGAGCAGGCGCTTAATCGCCGCGTGATCGATCGCACCAGCCTGATCCTCGATATTTTTGCGCAACGCGCCCGCAGCCACGAAGGCAAGCTGCAGGTCGAGCTCGCGCAGTTGCAGTATCTGTCGACGCGGCTGATTCGCGCGTGGACCCACCTCGAGCGGCAGAAAGGCGGTATCGGCTTGCGCGGTCCTGGTGAAACGCAGCTCGAAACCGACCGCCGTTTGATCGGCGAGCGCATCAAGGCGCTCAAGACGCGGCTCGAAGAAACTGCGCCGTCAGCACGGCACGCAGCGTCGCGCGCGCAGCCGCAATCAGACGATGTCGGTGTCGCTGGTCGGCTATACGAACGCGGGCAAATCCACGCTCTTCAACGCGCTGACGAAAGCCCAGGCGTATGCCGCCGACCAGTTGTTCGCCACGCTCGATACCACCTCGCGCCGCGTCTATCTCGGCGACGAAGCGGGGCAGGTGGTGGTGTCCGATACGGTCGGTTTCATCCGCGAATTGCCTCACCAACTGGTCGCGGCATTCCGCGCCACGCTCGAGGAAACCATTCACGCCGATCTGCTGCTGCATGTGGTCGACGCGTCGAGCGCCGTGCGCGCTCGACCAGATCGATCAGGTGAACGAGGTGTTGCACGCCATCGGCGCGGACACGATCCGGCAGGTGCTGGTGTTCAACAAGATCGACGCGGTGCCTGAGTTGGCGGCCCGTGGCGACGCGGTTGAGCGGGATGAGTATGGTAATATTTCGCGCGTCTTTTTGAGCGCGCGCACCGGGCAAGGGCTGGATACGTTGCGCGCTGCCATCGCTGAAATCGCTACTGCCGAACCGCTTGCCGACGTGCTGATCGAGCCGTCTGGAAGAAGACCGGAACGGCAGCACAGCGCGACGACCGCAAGGTCCCAGAACTCGGGCACTGACCCGTTCCAATTGCACTGACCCGCTGTCTACTCTGGTGAACAACACAGGTGAACGATTACAACGAGCGGAGTATCTGGCTGCGCATGCGCGCCATGCTTTCATGAACGATCCGCGCTGGGGCCGGGGCGACGGCAATGGCGACCGGCAACGGCCGAACGATCCCAAGCGCCCGCCGGCAAGGACGGTGAAGGTCCGCCCGATCTCGACGAGATGTGGCGCGATTTCAATCGCCGGCTAAGCCGGATTTTCGGCCGCAAGGGCGGCGGCTGGCGGCGGCCGGCCCGACAACGGCCGCGGCGCGCGCATCGGCGTGGGCATCGTGATCGGCGTGCTGATCGCGATTTATCTCGGCAGCGGCGTGTTCGTCGTGCAGGATGGTCAGGCCGGCGTCGTGATGCAGTTCGGCAAGTATCGCTACACCGCGGGGCAGGGCGTGCACTGGCGTCTGCCGTATCCGTTCGAAGCGCATGAGATCGTCAATATCGGCCAGATCCGTCAGGTGGAAATCGGCCGCAATAACGTCGTGCGCTCGCGAACGTGAAAGACGCGTCGATGCTCACGCACGACGCGGACATCGTCGACGTGCGCTTCGCCGTGCAATACCAGGTGCGCAAGCCGACCGACTATCTGTTCCGCAGCGTCGATCCCGATCAGAGCGTGATGCAGGCCGCGCAGGCGGCGGTGCGCAGCATCGTCGGCACGCGCAGCACCAGCGACATTCTCGATCAGGATCGCGAAGCAATTCGTCAGCAGCTGATGGAAGCGATCCAGCAGACCCTCGATGCGAACCAGTCCGGCCTCGCCGTGACCGGCGTGACGATGCAGAGCGTGCAGGTGCCCGACCAGGTGCAGGCCGCGTTCGACGACGCCGCGAAAGTGCGTCAGGAAAACGAACGCGCGAAGCGCGACGCGCAGGCTTATGTGGCGGATCTGTTGCCGCGTGCGCAAGCCGACGTGGCGCGCCAGATCGACGAAGCGAAAACATACAGCGACAAGGCCGTGGCGCAGGCGCAAGGCGACGCCGAGCGCTTCAATCAGGTCTACGAGCAGTACTCGAAAGCGCCCGCTGTGGTCCGCACGCGCATGTACATGGAAACCATGCAGCACATCTATTCGACATGCGACCAAGGTGTTCGTGGACAACAAGAACGGCAATAACGTGATGTATCTGCCGCTCGACAAACTGGTCGAACAGAATCGCCAGCGGCGTCGCGGAAGCGGGCAGTGAGCCGCGTCGGGCGCTCCGGTGCTGCCGCTGCATCACAGGCGGCGAGCGGCAGCCGCGGCTGCGGCGGCTTCCGACAGCGCGGCGGCGGCTGCGCCGGGTGCGCGTCGGCTTCCGCACCCGCCGCGCGTCGCACGCCAGCCAGCCAGCCCGCAGCCAGCGGCGACTCGCTGCGTTCACGCGACGCCTTCCGCAATCGCATGCGCGAAGACGACGTTCAATAAGGAGCGCATAACATGAACAAGATCATTGCGCTCGTCGTGGCTATCGTCATCGTGCTGTTTGCGGCTTCGTCGACGGTATTCGTCGTCGATCAGCGGCATATGGCGGTGTTGTCCGTCGCGTGGCGACTCGCCTTCCACGTTGCTCGGGCCCGGGCTGCACGTCAAACTGCCGCCGCCGCTGCAAACCGTTACGCTGGTCGATAACCGCATCCAGTCGCTCGACGCGCCGGACGAAGACCACTACGTCACGTCGGACAAAACCGAGTTGCTGGTCAACCCGGTCGTCAGATTCCGCGTCACCGATCCGCTGAAGCTGCTCGCCGAAACCAAGGGCGATGTGCAGAGCCTGCCTGACCGGCTGGCCCTGCTGTCGCGCACGCGCGCTGGGCGATGCGTTCGGCAAGGTCACGCTGTCCGATGCGCTCGGCAAACAGCAAGCCGTCGCGGACGAAGCGCGCGACGCGATGGACAAGGCCGCGGCGTCGCTGGGCGTGTCGGTGGTCGACATGCAATTGACGCGCGTCGATTTCCCGGCGGCGATGGCCGATTCGGTCTTCAAGCGGATGATCGCCGCGCGCAAGCAGGTCGCCGCCGACGAGCGCGCCAAGGGCGCGGCCGAGGCCGACCAGATCAAGGCCGACGCCGATCGCGCAGCAGCAGGCGATTCTCGCCGACGGCTAACGTCAGGCGCAGACCATCCAGGGCGAGGGCGATGCCAAGGCAGCGGCCATCGCGGCCGACGCGTTCGGCAACGACCCGCAGTTCTACCAGTTTTATCAAAGCATGCAGGCGTACCGGAACACCTTCAAGCCGGGCGACGTGATCGTGGTCGACTCGAACAACGAGTTCTTCCGCTTCATGCGTAGCCCGACCGGTGGCGCTGCCCCGGACGCTCCCGCGGTCCCGCGCAAACACTGATAACCGGAAGCGCCGCGGCATCCGCATCGCGGCCTCTTCATTCGCATGGATATAGCCGGCTCGTTACTGCTCGCGATCGCATTGATGCTGATTATCGAGGGGATGTTTCCCTTCGTTTTTCCGAGCGCCTGGCGCGACACGTTCCGTAAAATAGCGGAACGGCCGCCGCATCAGATCCGCATCGGCGGGTTGATCGTGATGGTGCTCGGGCTGATCCTGCTGTTTATCGTGACCTGACGGGGCGCGGCGCGGCGCATGCCGGCTGGCGCACGGCGTGCGTTGTCCGCCTGCGTCGCGCCGCTGACGTCTGCCGGCGCGGGCCAGGTGGCCGACTGGCGATGGCCTGCAAGGGCGTGCCGAGGCCTGCGATAGCCGCCAGAATCGAGCCGCCGCCCGCCATTCACATTCACTTACCGGCGCACCCAGCCGCCGTGTTCAACGTCGTAGGACTGTATCGATGTCGACCTGGTTACTTCCCGAGAATATCGCCGACGTGCTGCCGTCGGAAGCCCGCAAGATCGAAGAGTTGCGGCGCCGTCTGCTGGACCGTTTCCGCTCGTACGGCTACGAGATGGTGATGCCGCCGCTGCTCGAATACATCGAGTCGCTGCTGACCGGCGGCGGTCACGATCTGAATCTGCGCACCTTCAAGCTCGTCGATCAGATGTCCGGGCGCACGCTCGGTCTGCGCGCCGACATGACGCCGCAGGTCGCGCGTATCGACGCGCATTTGCTGAACCGTCAGGGCGTGACGCGTCTTTGCTATGCCGGCAACGTCGCGCATACGCGTCCGCGCGGCCTGCACGCCACGCGTGAGCAGATCCAGATCGGCGCGGAAATCTACGGTCACGCCGGCCTCGAAGCGGACCTGGAAATCCAGCAACTGATGCTCGACGCGCTGCGTCTGGCCGGTCTCGCCAAGGTGCGTCTCGACCTGTGCCACGCGGGCGTGCTCGCCGCGTTGATCGAAGCCGAGCCGGCAGCGGCCGACCTCGGTCAGTCGCTGTACGACGCGCTCGCGGGCAAGGACGTGCCGCGTCTCGTCGAAGCTGACCGCGGATCTCACGCCGGTCATCGCGCGACGCGTTGCGCGCGCTGCCGTCGCTCTACGGCGACGCGTCGGTGCTCGAAGAAGCCCGCGCACGCTTGCCGAACACGCCGGCCATCGCCCGCGCGCTCGACGACCTCGCGTTCCTCGCGAGCCAGGTGGACGGCGCCGAAGTGATGATCGACCTCGCCGATCTGCGCGGCTATGCTTACCACAGCGGCGTGATGTTCTCGGCGTATGTCGACGGCGTGCCGAATGCGGTGGCGCGCGGCGGCCGTTACGACCACGTCGGCCAGGCCTATGGCCGGGCCCGCGCGGCAACCGGCTTTTCGCTCGATCTGCGCGAAGTGGCGCGTATCTCGCCGGTCGAAGCGCGCAGCAGCGCGATTCTCGCGCCGTGGCAGCACGACGACGCGTTGCGCGTCAGCGTGGCCGCCTTGCGCGATGCCGGCGAAGTGGTGATCCAGGCGCTGCCTGGCCACGAGCACAGCCTCGACGAATTCGCGTTCGACCGCGTGTTGGTCGAGCGCAACGGCGCATGGGTCGTCGAACCGCGCTCCTGAGCGCGTTCCGGCCGATCCGCGAGGGACTTCCCTGCATCTGCAGGCGACGAAGCGTCATCGAACGGCGCCGAAGTGTCGCAGGACCCGGCGCGGCCAACTGCCGCGCCATCCTTTCGATATACCCACCATAACGTGCATACCGTTGAGCGGAAACGGAAAAATTCGGAAGGTTCCGCGAACATAGGTAGAATACGTTTTTAACCAGCTTACGAAACAACATGTCTGCCAGCGCAGTGAATGTGAACCCCGGGCGCAACGTCGTCGTCGTGGGAACCCAATGGGGTGATGAAGGCAAGGGCAAGATCGTCGACTGGCTGACGGACCACGCCCAAGGCGTCGTTCGCTTCCAGGGCGGTCACAATGCCGGCCACACGCTTATCATCGGCGGCAAGAAAACCATCTTGCGTCTGATTCCGTCGGGCATCATGCATCCCGGCGTCGCGTGCTATATCGGCAATGGCGTCGTGTTGTCGCCGGAAGCGCTGTTCAAGGAAATCGGCGAGCTCGAAGCCGCCGGCGTCGATGTTCAGAATCGCCTCTTCATTTCCGAAGCCACCACGCTGATCCTGCCGTACCACATTGCCATCGACCAGGGCCGCGAAGCGCGCCGTGGCGCGAGCAAGATCGGCACGACCGGCCGCGGCATCGGCCCGGCTTACGAAGACAAGGTCGGCACGCCGCGGTCTGCGCGTGCAGGACCTGTTCGAGCCGGAAATCTTTCGCCGAACGTCTGCGCGAAAACCTCGACTACCACAACTTCGTGCTCACGCAATACCTGGGCGTCGCCGCTGTCGACTTCCAGCAAACGCTCGACACGATGCTCAGCTACGCCGACCGTCTGAAGCCGATGGTGACCGACGTGTCGCGCCGTCTGTACGACGCGAACGCAGCGGGCAGCAACCTGCTGTTCGAAGGCGCGCAAGGCACGCTGCTCGACATCGACCACGGCACGTATCCGTACGTCACGTCGAGCAACTGCGTGGCGGGTGCGGCAACGGCGGGCGCGGGCGTCGGTCCGCAAAAGCTGAACTACATTCTCGGCATCACCAAGGCGTATTGCACGCGCGTCGGTTCGGGCCCGTTCCCGAGCGAACTGTACGACGCGGACAACGCCGCGCGTCAGGAACCGATCGGCCTGGAACTGGCTACCGTCGGCAAGGAATTCGGCTCGGTCACCGGCCGTCCGCGCCGCACCGGCTGGCTCGACGTCGCCGCGCTGCGCCGCTCGATCCAGATCAACGGCGTGTCGGGTCTGTGCATGACCAAGCTCGACGTGCTCGACGGCCTCGACGAAGTGAAGCTGTGCGTCGGCTACACGGTCGACGGTCAGAGCGTCGATCTGCTGCCGCGCGGTTCGTCGGAAGTCGCGCGTTGCGTGCCGGTGTACGAAACCTTCCCGGGCTGGAAGGAAAGCACCGTCGGCATCAAGGAATGGGACAAGCTGCCGGCCAATGCGCGTGCGTATCTGTCGCGTGTGCAGGAAGTTGCGGGCATTCCGATCGACATGGTGTCGACCGGTCCGGATCGTGACGAGACCATTCTTCTTCGTCATCCGTTCAAGGTTTAAGCCATGGTTCAAGGTGTACCCATGATCGCGATGAAAGATCCGCGCAACGACGAGAAGAACCTGTGGGTCGGCTGGGACGAGTATCACCGGCTGATCGAACTGCTGGCGTTGAGCGTGCACGAGTCGGGCTGGAAGTTCGACCAGATCCTGTGTCTCGCGCGCGGCGGCCTGCGCGTCGGCGATCAGCTCTCGCGTATTTACGACCTGCCGCTGGCGATTCTCGCCACCAGTTCGTACCGCGAAGCGGCCGGCACGGAGCAGGGCGAACTCGACATCGCGCAATACATCACGATGACGCGCGGCGAGCTGCACGGCAACGTGCTGCTGGTCGACGACCTGGTCGATTCGGGCGTCACGCTGGCGCGCGTTCAGCAGCATCTGAAAGACCGCTATCCGGCCATCACGGCGGTGCGTTCGGCGGTGCTCTGGTACAAGGGCTGCTCGAAGGTGAAGCCCGACTACCACGTGCAGTATCTGCCGACCAATCCGTGGATTCACCAGCCGTTCGAGGAGTGGGACACGGTTCGTCCGCATAACCTCGGCGCGTGGATCAAGCGCGGTATCGCGCAGGCGCAGGAGTCGTCGGGGGAGTGATGCTGACTTCGGCGCTTTACACGTCGCGTCGTATTCATCGCAGTGCCCGTGAAACGGAGCCCGAATGGGCTCCGTTTTTTTTGCCCGCGCGCCGTGCGTGCATACGGTATCGTCGATGGCGCTTCGCAACTGCGCAACAGCCGATGCCGGCGATCCAGCCAGACGCAGCAGACGCGCCCAAATCGCAGTGCTACACTGCGCGGACTATCCACGTGGCTGTATCCACAACAAGCCGGGCGGCGCTCAGACGGGCAGTTTAGAATAGCGGTCGTTTTTTCCGCTCAGGGAACGGATTTCCTCGCGTCTATGACAGATAACAATCACGTGCACAAACAGCCACTGCCTTCCCTCGCGATTGCCGCGATCGGAGTGGTCTTCGGCG
Organism: uncultured beta proteobacterium; assembly: GCA_963800185.1. Taxonomy (GTDB): domain Bacteria; phylum Pseudomonadota; class Gammaproteobacteria; order Burkholderiales; family Burkholderiaceae; genus Paraburkholderia. Next base: position 472,371 of record CAWCZW010000001.1, read on the forward strand.
ATATCGGCACGAGCCCGTTGTATTCGCTGAAAGAGGCTTTCAGCCCGTCGCATGGCATTCCGCTAACCGATCAATCCATTCTCGGCGTGATCTCGCTGCTGTTCTGGGCGATCGTGATCGTGGTCGGCGTCAAGTACGTGCTGTTCGTGATGCGCGCGGACAACAACGGCGAGGGCGGCGTGCTCGCGCTGATGGCATTGGCGCTGCGCTCGCTGGAACCACAAGTCGAAATTTGCCGGTCTGCTGGTGATGCTCGGCATCTTCGGCGCCTGCATGTTTTATGGCGACGCGGTGATCACGCCCGCCATCTCCGTGATCTCGGCGGTCGAAGGGCTGGAAATCGCCGCGCCGAATCTGTCGCATCTGGTTCTGCCGCTGACTATCGTGATCCTGATCCTGCTGTTCTGGATTCAGCGGCACGGCACGGCGATGGTCGGCCGCCTGTTCGGTCCGGTCGCGACCTCGTGCTTTTCGCGTCATACACTGAAAACGGAGTCCTGATGGGCTCCGTTTTTTTATGCGCAAGTGCTGATGGGAGTCAGTTCATGCACGGCATATCTCGAGCATGCAGGGTGAGGTGCAGCAGACGCGCTCAAAGCGCGGTGCTACACTTCGCGGACCATCCACGTGGTGTATCCACAACAAGCCGGGCGGCACAGAGCGGGCAGTTTAGAATAGCGCTCGTTTTTTCCGCTCAGGAAACGGATTTCCTCGCGTCTATGACAGATAACAATCACGTGCGCAAACAGCCTCTGCCGTCCCTCGCGCTTGCCGCGATCGGTGTGGTGTTCGGCGATATCGGCACGAGCCCGTTGTACTCGCTGAAAGAGGCCTTCAGCCCGTCGCATGGCATCCCGCTGACCGATCAATCCATTCTCGGCGTGATCTCGCTGCTGTTCTGGGCGATCGTGATCGTGGTCGGCATCAAGTACGTGCTGTTCGTGATGCGCGCCGACAACAACGGCGAAGGCGGCGTGCTGGCGCTGATGGCGCTGGCGCTGCGCTCGCTGGATCAGCAAGTCGAGAATGCGCCGGCGTGCTGATGATGCTCGGCATCTTCGGCGCCTGCATGTTCTACGGCGACGCGCATGATTACGCCGGCCATCTCGGTGATATCGCGCGGTCGAAGGTCTGGAGATCGCCGCGCCGAATCTGTCGCATCTGGTCCTGCCGCTGACCATGGTCATTCTCGTCGTGCTGTTCTGGATCCAGCGGCACGGCACGGCGACTGGTCGGCCGCCTGTTCGGTCCGATCATGGTGCGTGTGGTTCGTGGTGCTCGCCGTGCTCGGCCTGTGGCACATCGTGCAGTCGCCGAACGTGATCCGCGCGCTGAACCCGTACTACGCGTACACCTTCATGGCCGCGCACGTGCTGCAGGCGTATGTGGTGCTCGGCTCGGTCGTGCTGGTGCTGACCGGCGCCGAAGCGCTCTACGCCGACATGGGCCACTTCGGCGCCAAGCCGATCCGGCATGGCTGGTACTGCCTCGTGATGCCGTCGCTGGTGCTGAACTATTTCGGTCAGGGCGCGCTGCTGATGCACGACCCGAAGGCGATCGAAAATCCGTTCTTCCTGCTGGCGCCGGACTGGGCGTTGCTGCCGCTGGTGGTGCTGTCGACGGTGGCGACGGTGATCGCGTCGCAGGCGGTGATTTCCGGCGCGTATTCGCTGACGAGCCAGGCGATCCAGCTCGGCTACGTGCCGCGCATGAAGATCCTGCACACGTCGGAACTGGCGATCGGCCAGATCTATGTGCCGGTGGTGAACTGGATGCTGCTGTTCATCATTCTGTGCATCGTGATCGCGTTCAAGAGTTCGGACAATCTCGCCGCCGCCTACGGCATCGCGGTGACCGCCACGATGGTGATCACCACGGTCCTCGCTTGCGTCGTGATGGTGAGCGTGTGGAACTGGAACAAGCTGCTGGTGGCGCTGATCATCGGCGTGTTCATGATCGTCGATCTCGGCTTTTTCGGCGCCAATCTGCTGAAGGTCGAAGAGGGCGGCTGGTTGCCGCTCGGCATCGGCGCGTTGCTGTTCTTCCTGCTGATGACGTGGTTCAAGGGCCGGATGATCGTCAAGGAGCGCACGGCCGCCGACGGTATTCCGCTGATGCCGTTCCTGCAGGGCCTGCTCGCGCATCCGCCGCATCGCGTGTCGGGTACGGCGATCTATCTGACCGGCAGCGATTCGCTCGTGCCGGTGAGCCTGCTGCACAACCTGAAGCACAACAAGGTGCTGCACGAGCGCACCATCTTCCTGACCTTCGTGACGCGCGATATTCCGTATGTGAACGATGCCGAGCGCGTGACGGTGAAGGACATCGACGGCGGCCTGTATCTCGTGAAGGCGGCGTACGGGTTCAACGAAACGCCGGACGTGAAGGCGGTGCTGCTCGAAGTCGGCCGCACGCACGACATGACGTTCGAGATGATGGACACGTCGTTCTTCCTGGCGCGCGAAACCGTGGTGCCGACGCAATTGCCGGGCATGTCGGTATGGCGCGAACGGGTGTTCGCATGGATGCACCAGAACGCCGCGAAGCCGACGGACTTCTTCAGCATTCCGGCCAATCGGGTGGTGGAGTTGGGGACGAAGATCGAGATCTGACGACGGCCATTCTGAACGCGCCTCGTGTGCCGGGGCGCAATAAAAAGCCCACGCGGATAATGCGTGGGCTTTTTTTGGCGTCGCGCCGGTCACCGTGTCACCGGCACCGGTCTCAGCGCCGGCGCCGTGCGCGCGGACAATCACCGCGCGCGGACGCTCACCGCTCGGCTACTCCGCTTACTTCTGCTTGAGTTTGGCGAACGCCGCGGCCATCGCGCCGCCTGCTTCCGGTTCGCGCGAGCGCGTTGCGATGCGCGCCGCGACCGCCGCCGCCCGACGCGGCCGAGCCGCCGCGATCCTGCTGCGCGCCACCGCCGCTGCGCGGCGCTGCCGCCGCGCCGAATTCGTCGTCCAGACGCATGGTCAGCGCAATGCGCTGGCGCTTCACGTCGACTTCCAGCACCTTCACCTTGACGATCTGGCCGGCCTTGACCACTTCATGCGGGTCTTTGATGAACTTCGTCGACATGGCCGACACGTGCACCAGACCATCCTGATGCACGCCGATGTCGATGAACGCGCCGAATGCCGCCACGTTCGTCACGACGCCTTCGAGCACCATGCCCGGCGTCAGATCGCTGACCTTCTCGACGCCTTCGCGGAAGGTCGCGGTCTTGAACTCGGGACGCGGATCGCGGCCCGGCTTTTCGAGTTCGAGCAGAATGTCGCGCACGGTCGGCAGGCCGAAACGTTCGTCGACGAATTCCGCCGGCGACAGGCCGCGCAGCGCGTCGCGATTGCCGAGCACTTCGCCGACATGCTTGCTGATCTTCGCGAGCATGCGTTCGACGACCGGATACGCTTCCGGGTGAACCGACGAGCGGTCGAGCGGATTCTCGCCGTTGTTGATGCGCAGGAAGCCGGCGGCCTGCTCGAAGGTCTTGTCGCCCGAGACGCGGCACCTTGCGCAGATGTTCGCGCGACGGGAACGGGCCGTTCGCATCGCGATAATCGACGATGTTGCGCGCGAGCGTCGCGTTCAGACCCGACACGCGCGCGAGCAGAGGCGACCGACGCGGTATTCGCGTCCACGCCCACCGCGTTCACGCAATCCTCGACCACCGCGTCGAGCGAGCGGGCCAGTTCGCGCTGGTTCACGTCGTGCTGATACTGGCCGACGCCGATCGCCTTCGGGTCGATCTTCACCAGTTCCGCGAGCGGATCCTGCAGACGGCGCGCAATCGACACCGCGCCGCGCAGCGACACGTCCATGTCAGGGAATTCCTTCGCCGCGAGTTCAGAGGCCGAGTAGACCGACGCGCCCGCTTCCGACACGACGATCTTCTGCAGCTTGAATTCCGGATGACGCGCGATCAGTTCGCTCGCGAGCTTGTCCGTTTCGCGCGACGCCGTGCCGTTGCCGATACTGATCAACTCAGCCTGCGTTTGCGCGCAGATGCGCGCGAGTTTCGCGATCGAGCCGTCCCAGTCGCGGCGCGGCTCGTGCGGATAGATCACGTCGGTGGCGAGCACTTTGCCGGTCCGATCGACCACCGCGACTTTCACGCCGGTGCGCATGCCCGGATCGAGGCCGATCACGGCCTTCGGGCCGGCGGGCGCGGCCAGCAGCAAGTCCTTCAGATTGCGCGCGAACACGCGGATCGCTTCGTGTTCGGCTTCGTCGCGCAGATTCGTCAGCAGTTCGTTTTCGATATGCGGCTGCACCTTCACGCGCCAGCACCAGCGGCACACGTCGGAGAGCCACTTGTCGGCCGGGCGGTTCTGATTGGCGATGCCGAAGTGGCGCGCGATCAGCGCTTCGCCCGGATGCGGCACCTGCGCGTCGAGTTCTTCGCCGAGGCCCAGCTTGACCATCAGCACGCCCGCATTGCGGCCGCGGAACAGGGCCAGCGCGCGATGCGACGGCACGGTGTTGATGGTTTCCGCGTAGTCGTAGTAGTCGCGGAATTTCTCTTCTTCCGCGCTTTCCTTGCCTTCGACCACCTTCGACGACACGCACGCCCTGGTTGAACAGGTAATCGCGCAGCTTGCCGAGCAGATCGGCGGTTTCGCCGAACTGTTCGGAGAGGATGTCGCGCGCGCCGTCGAGCGCGGCCTTGACGTCGGCGACGCCTTTTTCGGCGTCCACGTAGGCGGCGGCTTCGGTTTGCGGGTCGAGCAGCGGATTGCCGAGCAGCGCGTCGGCGAGCGGCTGCAAGCCGGCTTCGCGGGCGATCTGCGCGCGCGTGCGGCGCTTCGGCTTATACGGGAGATACAGGTCTTCCAGCACCTGCTTGCTGTCGGCGCCTTCGATCGCGGCGCGCAGCTCGTCGGTGAGCTTGCCCTGTTCGTCGATGCTCGCGATGATCGCGGCGCGCCGGTCTTCCAGTTCGCGCAGATACAGCAGGCGTTCCTCGAGATTACGCAGTTGCGTGTCGTCGAGATTGTCGGTCACTTCCTTCCGGTAGCGGGCGATGAACGGAACAGTCGCTCCTTCGTCGAGAAGTTGCACCGCGGCCGCGACCTGGCGCGGCTGGACGGACAGTTCGGCGGCGATGCGCTGTACGATCTTGAGTGCTACGGTTTCCGTCATAAGGTCTTGGTGTTCCTGCGGACTCAATCAGAGGCCGCGTCGGCGTAATGGTGCACGCGGGCACACGCGCGGAGCCTACACGTCGGGGCACGAGGGCACGCGGGGCGTGCGCGCTGCGACCAGGTTGCTGGAGCGGGGCATTTTGCCATAAATGCCAAAGGGCTCAACCGCAGGGTGATAGAATTTCGGGCATGTTCCGTTGACCCTCTACGACGTTGCCAATCTCCTTGTCCCTCAACCGCCTGGGCTCCCGCTTGGTCTCTCGCCTGTCACCATTGCGGTCATTCGCTGTCGCTCGTTTGTCGTTGCGTCGCCGCTTACCTCGTTCATGTCGGCGTCGCGGTTCCGTGTTCCAGCTCGCGCGTGCCCGCGAGGCGATATTTCCTTCGGGCGTCGCGCGCTTCGTGCGCGTCTATGGCCGGCTGCGCTGACTGGCGTCCGCAGCCGGCCGCGGCGCAGACGCCGCGCCGCCGAGCCGCCGGCAGTCGCGCGCCTCAGTCGGCGCATGCACGCGAGCCGGTCGGCAACGTGCAGTCGAGCGCGACAGGCGGCGGACACTGCCGGAAAGCACGAGCGCCGAAGACGCGGCATCGCAGGACAAGTCAGTTCGACGCGCGGCAGAAAGTGCTGGATCAGCGTACCGAGGAGAACAACTACCGTTACGCGGTCGCCGAGCACGACTGCTACAGCAGGTTCTTCGTCAACCACTGCCTGGACAAGGCGCGCGACAGCATGCGCACGGTGCAGGCCGACATCCGCAAGGAACAACTCGCGCTCGACGGCGAACAGCGCGTCGCAGCGCGCCCGTGAACGTGACGAGCAGGCGGCGCTCAAACGCGCGCAAGACGAAGCGAGCGCGCCGCAACGCGCCGCCGAAGACGCGCGCAACGCGCAGGCTTACCAGGACAAGCAGCGCCAGCATCAGCTCGACCAGGCGCAGCGCGCCGCCGAGGCGCCGCAGCGCAGCGCCAACGCGCAGGCCTATCAGGACAAGCAGCGCCAGCATGCGCTGGATCAGGCGCAGCGTGGCATCAGTCCGTCGCAAGCCGCAGCCAATCAGCAGGCGTACGATCAGAAGCAGGGCGACTACCAGCGCAAGCTCGACGAAGCGCGTCAGCAGGGCGCGCAAAAGGCGCAGGAGCGGGTCGAGAAGCAGCAGAGCTTCGAGAAGAAGCAGGCCGACTGCCGAGCAGCACAAGGCCGATGTCGAAGCGCGTCAGAAGCAGGCGGCCGAGAAAGCCGAGCAGAAGCGTCAGGACCAGTTGAAACAGCAGCAGCAACTCGAAGAACAGCAAAAGCAGCAACAGGAACAACAGTAGGTGTGCTGTAGCGGGTTCTGGTCGGGTTGTAGCCAGGCAGTAGTCGCCGTAACGCGTTTTAAGCCGGACAGCAACCTCAGGCATCGGGCTGCACCACGCAGCCCGTGCCGCTTACGAGAGGAGGCGAGCATGCGCGATCAACATCACGTCATCACCGCGGACACACTTCGCGACCGCATTCTGCAGTTGGAATCGGAGCATAGTGGGCTCGACCGCTTGATCGACCGAATGTCGGATGAGCCCGGCATCGACGACTTCGAGTTGCAGCGCCTGAAAAAGCGCAAACTCAAGGTCAAGGACACCATCATCTTGCTGCAATTGCAGCTCGAACCGGACGCACGCGCCTGAGTTCGCGGCCTGGCAGGCGCCGGGTCGCGCACGCGCGCGCCGGACTTTGCAGGAAACGCTTGCCTTGAATTCACCGCTTGAAACCTCACCGCGTGCCCCGACGGGCGACGACGCTCCGCGGCCGGCGCGCCGGCGCCGCGGCGCTCCCGCGTCTGCGCTCTGCGCGTCACTGAATCCGCGCCGCGTCGCCGAACTCGACGAAATCTTCGCCGACAACGGCCTGCTGGCGCGTCAGATCGACGGCTATCGCTCGCGCGCGTCGCAGATCGACATGTCGCGCGCCGTCGCGGCGGCCATGGAAGCGTCGGGCCGCGCGATGCCCGAGCCCGCGATGTTCGAGGCGCAAAAGCGTCCGGCGCGGCGCCTGCAGTCGCCAGGGCGCCGATGCCGCAGCGCGAACGACGTCGGAAAGCGACGAATCGAACGGGCTCGACGGCAGCGAAAACACGCTGATCGTCGAAGCGGGTACGGGCACCGGCAAGACCTATGCGTATCTCGTGCCGGCCATGTTGTGGGGCGGCAAGGTGATCGTCTCCACCGGCACCAAGCACTTGCAGGACCAGCTTTTTCAGCGCGACATCCCGACCGTGCGCGACGCGCTCGCCGTGCCGGTCTCGGTGGCGATGCTCAAGGGCCGCGCGAACTACCTGTGCCACTACTATCTGCAGCGCACCGCGGACAACGGCCGTCTGCCGTCGCGCCAGGAAACCTCGTATCTGCAGGACATCATTCGCTTCGCCAAGATCACGCGCACCGGCGACAAGGCCGAACTCGCGAGCGTGCCGGAGAACGGCGGCGGTGTGGTCGATGGTCACGTCCACGCGTGAAAACTGTCTCGGCCAGGAGTGCCCGCATTACAAGGAATGCTTCGTGATGCAGGCGCGCCGCGAGGCGCAGCAGGCGGATATCGTGGTCGTCAATCACCACCTGTTTTTCGCCGACATCATGTTGCGCGATACCGGCATGGCCGAATTGCTGCCCACCGCGAACACCGTCATCTTCGACGAAGCGCATCAATTGCCGGAAACCGCGACGCTGTTTTTCGGCGAAACGCTGTCCACCACGCAGTTTCTCGAACTCGCGCGCGATTCGCGTGGCAGAAGGTCTGGGCCATGCGCGCGAAACGGTCGACTGGGTGAAGCTTGGCGCGGCGCTCGAACGCGCGGCGCGCGACGTGCGGCTGGCGTTCAAGGAAGATTCGGTGCGCCTGTCGATCGGCCAGCTGCCGACGATCATCCGTTGTTCCCCGCGCTCGAAACGCTCGAAACCGAACTCGATGCGTTGGCCTCCGCATTGGCGGGGCAGGCCGAGCGCGCCGAGTCGATCGGCGCGTGTTTGCGCCGCGCGCGCGAGTTGCAGGGCGTGCTCGCGCGGTTGGACCACGCCGCCCACCGAGACCGAGCGCGCAGCCGCCGAGGGCAAGCCGCTCGGCTGACGGCAAGGCCGAGCGCGCCGATCCGAACGAAAAGGTGCGCTGGATCGAAGTGTTCTCGCATACCGTGCAGTTGCACGAAACGCCGCTGTCGGTCGCGCCGATCTTCGCGAAGCAGCGCGCCGGCGTGCCGCGCGCGTGGATCTTCACGTCGGCGACGTTGTCGGTGCGCGGCGACTTCACGCATTACGCCGCGCAGATGGGCCTGAACGCGAAACGCTCGATGACGCTGCCGAGCCCGTTCGACTATCCGACGCAAGGGCTTGCTGTACGTGCCGCGCAATTTGCCGCAGCCGTCGTCGCCGATGTTTACCGACGCCGTGTTCGACGCCGCTTTGCCGGCGATCGAAGCGTCGGGCGGCGGCGTATTCATGCTGTGCACGACGTTGCGCGCGGTGGATCGCATCTCGACCAAGTTGCGCGACACGATCGAAGCGCGCGGCTGGAACTATCCGCTGCTCGTGCAAGGCGACGCGAGCCGCACCGAGTTGCTCGACCGTTTCCGTGCGTACGGCAATGCGATTCTGGTGGGCAGCCAGAGCTTCTGGGAAGGCGTGGACGTGCGTGGCGATGCGCTGTCGCTGGTGGTGATCGACAAGCTGCCGTTTGCGCCGCCTGATGACCCGGTGTTGTCGGCGCGGCTGGATGCGTTGACGAAGAAGGGCTTGAGCCCGTTTGCCGTGCATCAGTTGCCGCAGGCAGTGATTACGCTCAAGCAGGGCGCAGGCCGTCTGATTCGCGCTGAGACCGATCGTGGCGTGCTGATGATCTGCGATACGCGTCTCGTCGACAAACCGTATGGGCGCCGCATATGGCAGAGCCTGCCGCCATTCAAGCGCACACGTGAGATCGAAGTGGTGCGCGAGTTCTTCGAAGAGAACGCGAAGCCGGCTGATAAGTAGGCGATTGACCATGCAATGCCGTTTGTGAAAAGCGGCAATGAAATAGCAAAGAAAAAAAGCTTAAATGACAAAACGCCACGGATGTGAATCCGTGGCGTTTTGCTTTACTGCCCGGGAAATCGTAATGATTTCCCGAAGCAGTTTTCGCCCAGAGGCGAACCCTATGCGACAGCTTACTGGCTTGCGCCCGAAGCCGGAGCGGCAGCCGAAGCAGCAGCGTCCGAAGCAGCAGCGCCTGCATCCGAAGCAGCGGCCGTAGCCGAAGCAGCAGCATCGCTCGCAGCAGCAGCAGCACCCGAAGCAGCCGTAGCCGAATCCGAAGCTGCAGCAGCCGGTGCCGAAGCAGCAGCTGCGTCGCTAGCCGGTGCAGCGGCTTGATCGTTGCTCTTGTTGCATGCAGCCAGTGCCACAGCTGCCAACAGGGATGCTACGAGGAGGGATTTCTTCATGATCACGTCCTTTTATGGTTTAAAGGTAAGCAACAGCGCAAAATAAAACCGGTAATGTGCTCCAACACCGACCTGGGCCGCTGGTGGAGACGCTCTTTTGACGAGCTGGAATCTTCCCTACGGCTTGGGCGGAAATTATATGCACTTTCGTACTGACAATCGATAAATCCGGGGTCAATACGTTGTCTTTCTCATACAAAATTTCACTGTACGGTATAGCAGGCAGGCAGAGTTACGCAAGCTCGCCCACTTGTATCCAGCCCGCACAATACCACTCGTGCAGCAGTGCTGTCACCGACGAATCGTGTGAGAGTGTTACAAAGCGTTTCGCACTCATGCACCGGTTAGTCGGCGAGGTCAAACAACCACTTTTTTGCGCCATCAAATGACATTTCCTCTCCATTTACGAAGAAAAAACGGCGGTTGTACAACAGATTGGTCTTGCGATCCAGCCGAATGCCGAACTTCGACGCCTGAGCGATGAAACGTGCTTCGTTGAGCGGCTTGTTGCGGCGGATCGAAGACGACACTCGGCTTCGGTTCGCTGAGGTACGTGCCAAGGAACGACGCAATGTCCTGCTCATTCCACTTGACGTCAGCAAGGATCGCGCCAACCCGTTCGATCAGCGCGGCCGGCAGCTCCGCCGGACGGTCGACCGGCGGCTGCTTGCGGGTCGCGATAGAGGGCCGCCGGCTGCGGCCTGCCGACTCGCCGCGCTCGGCCAGATGGTAGAGGAACTGCGCGGTCAGTTCGCTCGCGGACGGCGCGCGAAAACCGATCGAGCAGGTCATGCATTCGCCTTCGGCGATACCGTCATGGGCGATATGCGGCGGCAGATAAAGCATGTCGCCCGGCTCGAGCACCCATTCCTCTTCCGGCTCGAAATGCTGTAAAACTTTCAACGGCAGACCCGGCTGGAGCGTCAGATCTTTCTGCGCGCTGATGCGCCAGCGACGCTTGCCTTTTACCTGCAGCAGGAACACATCGTAGGAGTCGAAATGCGGGCCGACGCCGCCGCCGTCGCGTCGCGTACGAAATCATCAGGTCGTCGAGACGCGCGTCAGGCACGAAGCGGAAGCGGTCGAGCAGGGCGCGCGCGCGATCGTCGTAAAGATCGACGCCTTGCACGAGCAGCGTCCATGCACGTTGCTTCGACCGACGGCAGTTCGTCGGGCGCAAACGGGCCGTGCTCCAGTTGCCATTTGTTGCGAAAGTGCGTGATCAGCCGCGCTTCGACTTCGTCCTGATCGGCCAGTTCGAAAAATTCGTCGCGCGACAGCGGCGCCTCGACGTTCGGGATCGCCTGGCGGATCAGCAGGGGCTTTTTCTGCCAGTACCGGCGCATGAATTGCGACGGCGTCAGATTGCCGAGCAACGGCGTGGGCGTGTCGGGCGAGGGCGGGAGAACGGGAAGCCGGCTGGCAGCCGGCGAGGAATTCCGTGCCGAAGCTGCATCGGCCGGGTGGTCAGTGGGCCGCTTGGGCATCGTATAATGTGAGCTGTATTCTGGAGAATCGAATGAAAATCGCAAAGAACACCGTCGTGTCGGTCGCTTACAAGCTGTCGGATGCGCAGGGCAATCTGATTGAAGAAAGCGACGAGCCGATGGTCTATCTGCACGGCGGCTATGATGGCACGTTCCCCAAGATCGAGGAAGAGCTCGACGGCCACGAGGCCGGCTTCGAGACTCAGATCCAGCTCGAACCGCAAGACGCGTTCGGCGAGTACGACCCCGATCTCGTGAAGATCGAGCCGCGCGATCGTTTCCCGGAACCGCTCGAAGTCGGCATGCAGTTCGAGGGCACGCCGGAAGAAGGCGACGAAGATCTCGATTCGCTCGTCTACGTGGTGACCGAAGTCGCGGAAGACAAAGTCGTGCTCGACGGCAACCATCCGCTCGCCGGCATGGCGCTGCGTTTCGCGCTGACCGTCAAGGACGTGCGTCCCGCGACCGAAGACGAAATCCAGCACGAACATGCCCATGGCGCCGACGGCCTCGAAGTCCTCGACGAAGACGACGACGAAGCCGAAGACGACAAGTCAGGGCCCACGCTGCACTGAACTTGCAGGCGTGCCGGGCAGCGCCAGAAGCTGCGCCCGGCGTATGCGGCACACGGCTCGAGGCGGGCGGCCCACATGGCGGGCCCGTATTCGCCGCTGCCGTCATCCGCCGGTGCGTGTGTTGCTGATCCGGTTGCGATTGCGGTTGAGATGCGGCTCGGTTGCGATTGCCCCGGCGTCGGCAGCAGCGGCGGCAATTCCGAGGCCGGCCCGAGTGCAGGTACAGCGGGCATCGAGGCAGCCGGCTTCTTCGTGCGGCGACTGCAGGCGCGGCGGTGGGCATAGGCATGTGCTTCGGCACATCGCGCACACTCACGCGGAACGGCGGTTTCTTGCCGAGATCCGCGTCAATCTGAATCCACTGGTTCAGCCGGTCATGCGGCGCGATGCGCGACACGCGTGAGATTCGTCACCAGCATCCCCTTGTCATTGCGTAGCGGCTGATCGATCACGAAGCCGGCGGCTCGCGCGTTCGTCGTCGCAATGAATCACCAGCACCGGGCCGCGAAAAATCTGCGCCAGTTTGACGAGGCTGCGCTTGAATTCCAGAAAGCCGTCGCGGCGCGTGTTGCGCGCAAAGCGCAGCCATGCGAAACGGTCGGGTCGTTCGTAACGCTCCGGATCGGGGTCGCCCTGAATGAACACGACGATCGCGCGCGCGTCGCGACGTTTCGCATATTCCGCAGCGTGTTCGAGCCAGAACGCATTGGCGATCACGCGATCTTCGAATTCGCCGTTGCGGCCGCCCGCAGTCAGATAGTGATTGTTCGGCCCCGGCGCATTCAGGCCGACGAACACCGTATCGCCGACCTGCCAGCGCACGTTCTCGCGATACGGGCGAAAGCGCGACACTTCGCTCTCGCGCGTCAACGCAATCGGGTTCTGGCCCATCGAAGTCGGGTCGGCGAAGAGGGTCTGGCGCAGTTGATCGAGCCGCTCGACCGGATCAAAGCCGCCGGCTTCGCGCGTGCCGCAATCGACCCAGTCGTGCTGGCCCGGAATGAAGAAGAGCGGCTGTCCGCGCCGTGTCGAGCAGCGTCTGGCGCCGCTCGTAGAGCGCATCGCGGCACGCTTCTTTCGCGCCCTTCAGATTGCCGTCGTAGACGATGAACGATACGTCGCGCTCGCGGCTGATCGCTTCGATCAGGCGCTGCGTCGGCGCTTCGTCGGCGGGGCTTTGCATCGTGTTCGGCGATCACCGCGAACGCGTAGCGCGGCGCTGTCGGCGCGCGCCGGGCGAACGCGACCAGCGCGCCAGCGTGCACGAGCGCCGCCCGTGAGCAGCAATGGCGAGGGTCAGCGCCGCGCAACGTCGTGCGCGGGCGTGGCGAGCGCCTGTGTGCGTCAATGATCCGCATCCGGCGCGGCGGCCAGGTCATGCAGTTCGTACAGCAGATCGAGCGCTTCGCGCGGGCGCAGATCGTTCGGGTCGATGCGCGCGCAGACGCTCGACGAGCGCCTGCATGGCTGGCGACGCGGCGCGTCGGCTTGAGCGTCGCAGGTTCGTCGTCCGCGTCTTCGACCAGCATGGGCAGCGGCGCGGCGAACAGGTCGAGTTGCGGCGCGGGCTGCGCCGCCGACTGCTGTTCCAGATGCGCGAGATGCTTGCGCGCCGCGCGAATCACCGCGTTCGGCACGCCGGCCAGTTGCGCGACCTGCAGACCGTAGCTCTGATTCGCCGGACCTTCGCTCACCGCGTGCAGGAACACGATGCCGTGTCCGTGCTCGACCGCCGAGAGATGCACATTGGCCGCATGCGGAAATTCGGCGGGCAACTGCGTCAACTCGAAGTAATGCGTGGCGAACAGCGTATGACAGCCGTTGTGCGAGAGCAGATGCCGCGCGATGGCCCAGGCCAGCGCGAGGCCGTCGAACGTCGACGTGCCGCGGCCGATTTCGTCCATCAGCACGAGACTTTGCGGCGTCGCGTCGTTCAGGATCGCGGCGGCTTCCGTCATTTCGACCATGAAGGTCGAACGGCCGCCGGCCAGGTCGTCGGCTGCGCCGATGCGCGTGAAGATGCGGTCGATCGGGCCGAACGCGCGCGCGCCGTGCCGGCACGTAGCTGCCGACATACGCCAGCAGCGCGATCAGTGCGGTCTGCCGCATGAAGGTCGACTTACCGCCCATGTTCGGGCCGGTGATCAGCAGCAGCTTGCGCTCGGCGTGTGAGCGTGCAGTCGTTGGCGATGAACTGCTCGACCTGCGCCTCGACGACCGGGTGCCGGCCCTGTTCGATCTCGATGCCCGCGTCGGCCGAGAACGTCGGGCGCGACCCAGTCGAGCGCGCGGGCGCGTTCGGCGAAGGCCGCCGAGCAGATCGAGTTCGGCGAGCGCCGCGGCGACCCGCTGGCAGTCCGCGATGAACGGCAGCAGCGCTTGCAGCAGCGCGTCGTACAGCGAGCGCTCGCGGGCGAGCGCGCGTTCCTGCGCGGACAGCGCCTTGTCTTCGAACGTCTTCAGTTCCGGCGTGATGTAGCGCTCGGCGTTTTTCAGCGTCTGGCGGCGGCGATAGTCGTCCGGCACCTTGTCGGTCTGGCCGCGCGTGACTTCGATATAGAAGCCGTGCACCTTGTTGTACTCGACGCGCAGATTGCCGATGCCGGTGCGTGCCCGTTCGCGCGTTTCGAGGTCGATCAGGAACTGCCCGCAGTTCTCCGAAATATCGCGCAGCTCGTCGAGTTCGGCGTCGTAGCCGCGCGCGATCACGCCGCCGTCGCGCACCATCGCGGCGGGTTCCGGCGCGACCGCGCGCCTGAGCAGTTCGACGCACGCGTGCGGCGGTTCGAGCGAGGCGTCGATGCGCGCGAGCGAATCCGCGTTGGACGTCACGGCGCGCGAGCTGCGTGCGCAACTCGGGCAAGCGCGATGAACGTATCGCGCAGGCTCGACAGATCGCGCGGCCGCGCCGACAGCAGCGCGAGACGCCCGGTAATCCGTTCGATGTCGGAGATCTGCCGCAACGCGCCGCGCAGCGTGTCGACGCTCGCGCCGCGGCGGCGCGTCGAGCAATGCGCCGATGGCTTGCTGCCGCGCATGCGCCACGGCGGATTCGCGCGGCGGATGATGCAGCCAGTGACGCAGCAGACGGCTGCCCATCGTCGTGCAGCAGGTGTCGAGCAGCGAGCAGAGCGTGGGCGATTCGGTGCCGCGCAGCGTTTCGGTGAGTTCGAGATTGCGGCGCGTGGCGGGGTCGAGCCCGATATATTCGGACTCGTATTCGACCTTCAGACTGCGCACGTGCCGCAATTGCTGGCCTTGCGTGGCGGCCGCATACAGCAGCAGCGCGCCGGCCGCGCCGCACGCGCAGGTCAGCGAATGCGCGCCGAAGCCGTCGAGGCCCGCCACTTCCAGTTGATCGCACAGGCGCTGCGTGCCCGAGGCGACATCGAAATGCCAGGCCGGCACACGCGTGAGGCGCGCCCGCGTTGACGGGCGGCGTCCAGCGCGCGGACATCGGCGGCGGTATCGGCGACCAGAATTTCCGCGGGACGAATCCGTTCGAGCGCGGCGGCCGACCTGGTCGGGCGCGACTTCGGCGAGGCGCAAGCGCGCCGCTCGCCAGATTCAGCCACGCGAGCCCGACGCTCGTCGCCACGCCGCGGCGGTTGTGCGCGACGCACAGCGCGAGCAGATAGACGTCGTTCTTGTCGGACAGCAGCGCGGCGTCGGTCAGCGTGCCGGGCGTGACGACGCGCACGACCTTGCGCTCGACCGGACCTTTCGATGTAGCCGGGTCGCCGATCTGTTCGCAAATCGCGACCGATTCGCCGAGCTTCACGAGCTTCGCCAGATACTGTTCGACCGCGTGATGCGGCACGCCCGCCATCTTGATCGGATTGCCCGCCGACGCGCCGCGCTGCGTCAGCGTCAGATCGAGCAGGCGCGCGGCTTTTTCCGCGTCTTCGAAAAAGAGCTCGTAGAAGTCGCCCATCCGGTAAAACACCAGCGTGCCCGGATGATCCGCCTTGATGCGCAGGTACTGCTGCATCATCGGCGTATGTTGTGCGACGTCATTGGCCGCTGCGGTTTGAATGCCCATCCTCGGTGTCTTCTTGCGTTAGCTGTTCAGGGCGAGAGTTTAACCCGCCGGCGCGGCGAGCGGACCCTGGCCGGATGGCCAATCCGCGAAGCAAACCTCATGACCGTCGAGGCATGCTCGTGCAGACGGCGACCGTTCGCCACGTCGCCGTCATTCCTCGACCAGCGCGCGCAGATCCACCGTGCGCTCGTTCACCGCGCTGCGCCGTTTTGCGAGCCACATCATGAACGTGATGAAACTGCCGAACACGACGATGATCCATTGCGCCGGCATCTTGGCCGTCAGCAGCAGCGCGTAGGCGCCGAGCATCAGCAGCACGGCGAGATTCTGGTTGAAGTTCTGCACCGCGATCGAATGCCCGGCGGACAGCAGCGTCGCGCCGCGATGCTGGAGAATCGCGTTCATCGGCACGATGAAAAAGCCCGACAGCGCGCCGAGCAGGATCATCAGCGGATAGGCGAGCAGGATATAGATCGGCGCGAACGAACGGGCCGATACGAATGCCCGCGCCCGCTGGAAACAGATCCTTGTTGTAGAACGCCATGGCGATCGCGACCGCGCCGGTGAGCATGCCGATCGGCAGCACCGCAGCGACTTGCGCAACGGAATCAGCGCGGCCGCCGCCGCCGCGCCGACCGCGATGCCGAGGCCCGTCACGCCTTGCATGACGGCCGCCTTCGAGAGCGACAGGCCGAGGTTCACGTTGGCCCATTTGAGCACCAGCAATTGCAGCGTGACGGCGCCGCCCCACATCAGCGTCGTGACCCACAGCGCGATCTGCGCGAGCTTGTCGGCCCACAGCACGTTGAAGCAGTGGTAGAAATCGCCGACCAGCTTCTTCGGCTCGGTCGAGCCGGTTCGGATAGCGCGCGCCGGTGTCGGGGATGCCGATGTTGATCGCGGCCGCGATCGCATAGATGACCATCACGGCGAACATGGCGAGATCGGCGGAGGAGCGGATCAGCGGCAGATGCGCATGCGCGACGAATTTGTCGGCGAACGTGCTGATCAGCGCGCCGCCGACCATCGGTGCCGACGATGGTCGACAGACCGTCGCCGATTCGAGCCACGCGTTCGCCTTGACGAGTTTTTCGGCGGGCAGAAGCTCGGTGAGGATGCCGTACTTCGCCGGCGAATACGCGGCGGCGCCGAAGCCGACCACGCCGTACGCGATCATCGGATGCACGCCGGCGATCATCATCAGGCAGCCGCTCGCCTTGAGCGCATTGGAAACGAACATCACGTGGCGCTTTTGCAGGGCATCGGCGAATGCGCCGACGAAGGGCGCGAGCAGCACGTAGGAGATCGGTGAAGAAGATCTGCAGCAGCGGCGTGACCCACGCGGCCGAACGGATCACCGAAAGCAGGGCGATGGCGGCGATCAGCAGTGCATTGTCGGCGAGCGACGAAACGAACTGCGCCGCGATGATCGTGTAGAAGCCTTTTTTCATGAAGCGGATCGGAAGCTGCGCGAAAGTCTGGCGCGCAAGCAGGGCGCTGCAAGAACGCGCGAAACGCAACCGGCGATCGTGCGTGCCGGCGCGGCCTCCCGCTTTGTAGCACGAACGCCCAGCGCGATGCAGGCGCGCCAACGAAAAAGCGGCCGAAGCCGCTTGTCTGTTGCGTGATGCCGTTGCGCCGAGCAGGCGCGGGCAGTTGCTGAGGCCCACGACCGCCACGAGGCCGACCGAACCCGATCCTTACGCCGCTTGCTGGCGCGTGCGGCTGTAGCGCGACAGGATCGGGATCATCTGCGCATAGACCTTCGGATTGCCCGCGACGATTTCGCCCTCGTGCAGGAAGTCCGAGTCGCCCGTGTAGTTGCCGACCAGCCCGCCGGCTTCCGTGATCAGCAGGCTGCCCGCGGCGACGTCCCACGGATTCAGACCTTGTTCGAAGAAGCCGTCCATGCGGCCGGCGGCGACGTTCGCCAGATCGAGCGCGGCAGCGCCCGGACGGCGCAGGCCCGCGCAGGCTTCCGTCATTTCGGCGAACAGGCGGCCGTAGGCTTCGAGGCCGTCTTTGTCGCGGAACGGGAAGCCCGTGCCGATCAGGCCGTCGGCGAGGCGGTCGCGCTTGGCGACGCGGATGCGGCGATCGTTCAGGTACGCGCCGCGGCCGCGCGAGGCGGTGAACAGGTCGTTGCGGGTCGGGTCGTAGACCACCGCCTGCGTCACGATGCCCTTGTGGGCCAGCGCGATCGACACGCAGTAATACTGGAAGCCGTGGATGAAGTTGGTGGTGCCGTCGAGCGGATCGATGATCCACTGGAATTCGGACTCGTTGTCCGACTTGCCGGATTCTTCGGCGAGGATCGCGTGATCGGGGTAGGCGGTCTTCAGCGTATCGATGATCGCCGCTTCAGACGCTTTGTCGACCTCCGTGACGAAATCGTTGTGCTGTTTCTTGCTGACCTGGATGCAGATCGAGGTCGAGCGACGCGCGATTGATGATCTGTCCTGCGCGGCGCGCGGCCTTGACAGCGATATTGAGCATGGGATGCATGAGACTGGATCCTTGTGCCGGGGCAGCACGGCTGCTGGCCGGTAAATGAGCGCGGGACGAGCGCTGATTGGGCACCATCAAGAGGCGCGGAAACAGCACGGAACGCACGCCCGGTAAGCGACCGGTGCGCAATCCGCCGACGGAGACGAATTGGATAAGAACGAGGCGCCCGGCATGGCCGAAAGCCGGGCGCGAATATGGGTATTTTACCTGAGTCCGGGCGCCACGGCAGCGATTGCTGCCCGGCGTGCGCCATGACGACCGATTGGCGTGACGTTCTGCGGCCGTCACGCGCAATTCGGAGCCGAGCGCGGGGTTGGCGCTACCATACGCGTCTTTACCTTGCAGAATTCCATCGTGGACCACACCCACCATTCTTCCGATCCCGCCGTGGCCGATCTGCGCGGCGGTTTTACGTCGACGCGCTTCGTGCTCGTCGAGCCGAGCCATCCCGGCAACGTCGGCGCGGCGGCGCGCGCGCTGAAGACGATGGGATTCTCGCGCCTCGTGCTGGTGTCGCCGCGCGTGCCGCATGTGCAAAGCGATCCGGAAGCCATCGCCATGGCGAGCGGCGCCGACGACGTGCTGGCGTCGGCGCACGTCGTGCCGACGCTCGCCGACGCGTTGACCGGCGTGCATTGGTCGATCGCGCTGACCGCGCGGCTGCGCGAATACGGGCCGCCGCAATGGCCGCCGCGCGCCGCCGCCGGTGTCGCGCGCGAGCAGGCGGTGCACGGCGAAATCGCGCTGGTGTTCGGCAACGAGCGCACGGGTTTGTCGAACGAGGACGTCGAGCGATGCAGCGCGCTCGCGCATATTCCGGCCAATCCGGCGTACAGCTCGCTGAATCTGGCGCAGGCAGTGCAGGTGCTGGCGTACGAATTGCGCACTCGCGTATCAATCTGCGGACGACCGCGCGGGCGCCGCACCGCCGCGGCGTCAGCAGTCAGCGGGGCAGGGCGAGCCTGCGGCCCGCGGGCGGCGAGCGACGAAATCGAAAGCATGTACACGCATCTGGAAAGCGCGCTGGTCGCGCTCGAATTTCTCGATCCCGCCAATCCGAAGAAGCTGATGTCGCGCTTGCGGCGGCTGTTCGCGCGTTCCGGGCTGGAGCGCGAAGAGGTGAACATCGTGCGCGGCATCGCCAAGCACATTCTGCTGAAGACGAAGCACCGGACTAGCGACGCGTCCTGAGCCCGCACGCATTGACCTGACGACCTTGCCGGCAGCGTGGGCATCCGGCAGGTTTCGCGCAATCGTCCTACAATCCTCGAAACGTTCTAAGCAAAGCTGCCGCCGTGCTATGCGGCAGCGACGCCGTCACGCGAGGCCTCGCGGCCGACATGCGGGCCGCTTTCCCCTCGACAGACCGTCCCTGCCATGTTCACGAGACTTCGCGAAGACATCGCCACCATCCGCGAGCGCGATCCCGCCGCCCGCAGCGCCTGGGAAGTCCTCACGTGTTATCCGGGCTTTCACGCGCTCGTGCTGCACCGGCTCGCGCACGCGTGCTGGCGGGCAAGGCGCCGCTGGCTCGCGCGCTTCGTCTCGCAGATGGCGCGCTTCATGACCGGCATCGAGATCCATCCGGGCGCGACGGTCGGGCGGCGCGTGTTCATCGATCACGGCATGGGCGTCGTGATCGGCGAGACGGCGCAGATCGGCGACGACTGCACGATCTATCAGGGCGTGACGCTCGGCGGCACGTCGCTCACGCGGGGCGCCAAGCGGCATCCGACGCTCGAGCGCGGCGTGATCGTCGGCGCGGGCGCGAAGGTGCTCGGCGGCTTCACGGTCGGCGACGGAGGCGAAGATCGGCTCGAACGCGGTGGTGGTGAAGCCGGTGCCGGCGGGCGGCACGGCGGTGGGCAATCCGGCGCGGATCATCGTGCCGGCGGCGGCTGCCGACTGGCTCGGCGGCGACTCAAACGCGATCAACGGCGCGGCGCGAACTGCGACGAACGGCGCGGTCGCGTGCGGCACGCCGAAGGCCGCGCCGGAGCGCAGCCATTCTGCGCGTACGGCATCACGCCGAATGCGGACGATCCGGTGTCGCTCGCGATTCACGGCCTGATCGATCAGCGCGTGCGACGCAGTCGCAGCGTATCGATGAAATCGTCGTGGCGCTGGAGCGGCTCGGCACGAGCGTGGAAGGGCTGCAAGGCGGCCGACGTGCGGCGCTTGCTCGATCTGCGGCGTCTTCGGCTGCCATAGCGCGGGAAGGTGGAAAGGCGCGACGGGCGACGCTGCTAGCGGCGTTGCGAGGCTCAATGGCAACTGAAGCGCTGAATGCGAGCCTCAATCGAGCGGCAACGCCCGAATCCCTTCGGCATCGATACGCAGATAGCCACCGCGCGCTCGCCGTGATCGAGTTCCCAATCCGGCAGGACCCAGCGCGTGCCGTCCGGCTCGCGATGCCGCGCCGGCCGATGCGTGTGGCCGTGAATCATCGTGTGCGGTTTTCGACGCTTGAATAGCGCGGCGACCGCCTTCGCGCGTCACATCGTATTTCGCCGACACGGGCCGCATGCGGCCTTGCTCGCTTTTCGAGCGCATGCGTCTCCGCGAGCGCGTGGCGCCAGCGTGAACGGCGACGCGAGAAAGAGCCTCTGCGCGAGCACGGTTGCGCGCAAAACGCCGGAAGAGCTGATAGCCGCGGTCGGCGGTGCACAAGCCGTCGCCATGCGCGAGCGCGACGCGCGTGCCGAACGCCGTAATCACGAACGGGTCGGGCAGCCAGATCGCGCCGGCCGCTTTCATGAAGCGCTTGCCGAGCAGAAAATCGCGATTGCCGTGCATGATGTAGAGCGCGATGCCGCGCTCCGACAGCGTATGCAGCAGCGCCGCCATGCGCGCGACGAACGGCTCGACGAGCATGTCGTCGCCGACCCAGTACTCGAACAGATCGCCGAGAATGAACACCGAATCGGCCTGCGTCGGCGGTGACGCGGATGAAGTGTTCGAACGCGGCGACCGTGTTCGGAATCGCCTCGCTCAGATGAATGTCGGAGAGGAAAAAAACGGGCGTGCGGCGTGCGGGCGTTTGCCCTCGCCAGGCACGCCCGCGGCGACGCTTCGCAGCGGCGTTTCTTGCAGCATTGAAGGTGCCTGATAGCAGTTCGAGCCAGTCGCTCGACGGACTTAGTCGACGATCACAGCCTTTTCGATCACGACGTCGTCGACCGGCACGTCCTGATGGAAGCCCTTCGAACCCGTCTTGACCTTCTTGATCTTCTCGACGATGTCGAGGCCGTCGACGACCTTGCCGAACACGGCGTAGCCCCAGCCCTGCGGCGTCGGCGACGAGTGGTTCAGGAAGTCGTTGTCGTTCACGTTGATGAAGAACTGCGCGGTGGCCGAATGCGGGTCGTTCGTGCGCGCCATCGCGACCGAGCCGTTGACGTTCTTCAGGCCGTTGTTCGCTTCGTTGGTGATCGGCTCGTCCGTCGGCTTCTGCTTCATGCCGGGTTCGAAACCGCCGCCCTGGATCATGAAGCCGTCGATCACGCGGTGGAACACCGTGTTGTCGTAGTGGCCGGCCTTCACGTAGTTGAGGAAGTTCTCAACCGACTTCGGCGCCTTTTCGGCGTCCAGTTCGAGTCTTGATGACGCCGTGGTTCGTATGCAGTTCAACCATGATGGAATCCTTTGATGAACGGGTGGGTAAAAGACGCGGCGGCGTCAGTGCGAATGCCATGCGTGCAAGCTGCGCCGGGCGGCGGCGCTGCCTTGCGCCGTGCGTTCATCGCGTGTGCTGGCTTACTTGCCGACCACCGTGGCCGACTCGATCACGATCGGCTTTTGCGGCACGTCGCTCATCGGGCCGCGCGTGGTGGTGGGCGTGCCTTCGATCTTCTTCACGACGTCCATGCCCGCCGTGACCTTGCCGAACACGGCATAGCCGTTGCCGTCCGGGTTCGGATAGTCGAGGCCGGCATTATCCACCGTGTTGATGAAGAACTGCGCGGTGGCCGAATTCGGGTCGCTGGTGCGCGCCATCGCGAGCGTGCCGGTGGCTGTTCTTCAGGCCGTTACGGCTTTCAAGCGGAATCGGCGCGCGCGTGGGCTTCTCGGCGAAGCTTTGCGTGTAGCCGCCGCCCTGAATCATGAAGCCGGGAATCACGCGATGGAAAATCGTGCCGCTGTACTGGCCGGACTTCACGTAGTCGAGGAAGTTGGCGACGGTCTTCGGCGCCTTCTCAGGATACAACTCGACGCGGATGTCGCCTTCCGAGGTCTTGAAGAGGACGGACGGATGCGCGGCCTGCGAACCGGACTGGGCAAAGGCGGGAGCGTTTGCGATCAGGGCGGCGCTGCCGAGCGCCAACATCAACCATTTCATGAAGATCCTCGGGTTGGAGGAAACGGTGCGAATCGTTGACGTGCTGAACGAGCGTAGAAGCGTGCGATGCGCGCTGCGTGATGGCCGACGAGCGCGCGGTCGGGTACGGTTCGACGGCGCCATGTACGGCGGCATGGCGAGCGAGCCGTTCGGCGCCGCCGAACTGGAAGCTCGGCGTCTGCGTCATGTTCGAGGTGGCGCGCGCCGTGTAGTCGTCGGTCGGCACGGCCGCCTGCGTCGACCGGCGCCGCCGGCGTTCTTGCGGCGGCGAGACGATCTTCTGGATGTCCGCGAGACGCTGCGTGCGTCGTGGCGCTCGCCTTGCCGAGGCTCTGCGCGCGCGGTACGCCTCGTCGGCCAGCCGCAGATACAGGTCGCCGAGATTTTCGTACGCGAGACCGTAGCCCGGGTTCACCTTGGTCGCGGTTTCGAGCGCGGCGCGTGCTTCGGCATAGTGGCCGTGCTTCGCGTACAGCGCGGCGAGATTGTTATACGGCTCGGGCAGTTCGGGGTAAGTCTGCGTGAGTTCGGTGAACGCGGCGATCGCGTCGTCGTCGCGATTCAGGTGCGCGAGCACCGTGCCGCGCTTGAACTTCGCCTGCGCGTCGCGCGGGTTCGACGCGATGCGCGCGTCGAGTTGCGTGAGCGCGCTTGCCAGTTCTTCTGCGCGATCGACGCGTCGATTTCCGGCGTGCCGTCGCGCGTGGCGGTGGACCCTGCGGCATGAGCCGTGGCGCTGTCTAGCGCGAACGGCGGCGCAGACCGAGGCATGCAGCGCGCCAGGGCGGTGCAGCGAGCGCAGGCCGCGGCGATGCCGCGCGGACGCCGCGTGGCGACCGCTGAAGGCCGTCGCGGCGAGGGTCGCAGCGCTGCGCGCGCGGCCGCTGGAAGGTTTCATAGGCTCAGGTCTGGATGTTATACTCCGACCCATTCTAACAAAAGGTCTGCGCGTTCCGTCGAACCGCAGACTGTCTTTTCGCCACTCGTGGTCGTCTCCGCCTTGATCGCAGCCTGACCGCCGCACCAGCTGCACCGGTTTTGCTGTATGCGACGCACCCGCCGTCCTGTTGTGACTGCGCGGGCGCGGCGCGCACGAAACACATTGCGGATTTCTTTCGGCCCACGCACCGTTCTCTATGGAATCACTGCGCATCTACAACACGCTCGCGCGTGACAAGCAAACTTTCGTGCCGCTGCAAGAGGGCGTCGTGCGGATGTACGTCTGCGGGATGACCGTGTACGACTATTGTCACGTCGGTCATGCGCGCGTGATGGTCGTGTTCGACATCGTGCAGCGCTGGTTGCGCACGCTCGGCTACAACGTGACCTACGTGCGCAACATCACCGATATCGACGACAAGATCATTCGTCGCGCAGTCGAGAACGGCGAGACGATCAAGTCGCTGACCGACCGCTTCATCGACGCGATGCATGAAGACGCGGACGCGCTCGGCATCGCGCGGCCCGACCTCGAGCCGCGCGCCACCGACTTCATTCCGCAGATGCTCGGCATGATCGAGACGCTCGAAGCGAACGGCTACGCGTATCAGGCGAGCGACGGCGACGTGAACTACGCGGTGCGCAAGTTCGCGGGCTACGGCAAGCTCTCGGGCAAGTCGATCGAAGATCTGCGCGCGGGCGAACGCGTCGCCGCGAACGACGCGAAGCAGGATCCGCTCGACTTCGTGCTGTGGAAGCAGGCGCAAGCCCGACGAGCCCGCCGACACCGGCTGGGACTCGAAGTACGGGCGCGGCCGTCCGGGCTGGCATATCGAATGTTCGGCGATGGGCTGCACGCTGCTCGGCGAACAGTTCGACATTCACGGCGGCGGCCAGGACCTGCAGTTTCCGCACCACGAGAACGAAATCGCGCAAAGCGAAGCCGCGACCGGCAAGCCGTTCGTCAATTACTGGATGCACAACGGCTACGTGCAGATCGACAACGAGAAGATGTCGAAGTCGCTTGGACAACTTCTTTACGATCCGCGAAGTACTTGGCGCAATACGATGCCGAGGTCGTGCGTTTTTTTATTGCGCGCGCGCATTACCGCTCGCCGCTGAATTACAGCGACGTGCATATCGACGACGCTCGCAACGCGCTCACGCGTTTGTACACGGCGTTGAAAGACGTCACGCCGGACAGCGCGGCCGCTCGACTGGAACGAAGCGCATGCGCAGCGTTTCCAGGCGGCGATGAACGACGACTTCAACACGCCGGTGGCAGTGTCGGTGCTGTTCGAGTTGGCAAGCGAAGTGAACCGCACGCGCGACCCCGCGCTGGCCCGTCAATTGCGCTCGCTGGGCGCGCGTGCTCGGGTTGCTCGGCCGCGAGCCGCGTGCATACCTGCAGCAGGCCGCGGGCGCAGCGCGACGCGAAGGCGCGCTCGAGCCCGCCGCGATCGAAGCGAAGATCGCCGCGCGCGTGGCGGCCAAGCAGGCGAAGGACTATGCGGCAGCAGACCGGATCCGGGCCGAATTGCTCGAAGCCGGCATTGCACTTGAAGACAAACCCGGCGGGTTGACCGAATGGCGGCGCGTGTGAGCGCACCTCGCAATTCCCTTTGATCGACTCGCCAGGCAGGAGGCAGGATGGCAACGGCCACGAAGACGCCGGCTAAACGAGCCGCGTCTCAAACAAACGCGGCAGCCGCGGCAAAGTCGACACGAACGTCGGCGCGCGCGGGCAGCAGCGCGGTAAAGAAAGCATCGTCGAAAGCTGCCGGGGTGGCGGCCAAGACAGCAACGGGCGCAGCGAAGAAGACGCGCGCCAAAACGCGCCGTGAAGCGCGCGCTCAACGGTGCGTCGGCGCACGCGCCGTGCTGCGAAGCGCGCTGCAAAGCGTCGCGCGTGAAGACGCAACGGCGCGTTGTCTGCCGAACTGGCCGGCGACGTGCAGGAACTCGCGCGTGACGCGGCACGAAGGCGAAGTCGTGCGCAAGACGCGCGCGTCGGCGAGTGCGACGGCGAAGCTCGAGTGCGAGCGAAGTCGCGGTGCCGGTGCAGATCGCCGGGCTCACGCCTGAAGTCACGCGTCCCGACGTACTGGGACAAGGCGTGCGCGGACCTCGTCAAGCGCGACCGCATTCTCAAGAAGCTGATTCCGAAATTCGGCCCGGTGCATCTGATGAGCCGTGGCGATCCGTTCGTCACGCTCGCGCGTTCGGTGGTCGGGCAGCAGATTTCGGTGGCGTCCGCGCAGGCGGTCTGGGCGAAGCGTCGAGGCCGCGTGTCCGAAGCTCGTGCCGCAGCAGTTCATCAAGCTCGGTCAGGAGAAGCTGCACGCGTGCGGGCTTGTCCAAGCGCAAGGCCGAGTACGTGCTCGATCTCGCGCAGCATTTCGTGTCGGGCGCGTTGCACGTCGGCAAATGGACGTCGATGGAAGACGAGGCGGTGATCGCCGAACTCACGCAGATTCGCGGCATCGGCCGCTGGACCGCGGAGATGTTCCTGATCTTCAATCTGTCGCGCCCGGACGTTCTGCCGCTCGACGACCTCGGCCTGATCCGCGCGATCAGCGTCAACTATTTCAGCGGCGAGCCGGTCACGCGCAGCGAAGCGCGCGAGGTCGCGGCGAACTGGGAGCCGTGGCGCACCGTCGCGACCTGGTATATGTGGCGTAGTCTCGATCCGTTGCCGGTCGACTACTGAAATAAAGAGAAGCGATGCCGTTCAGAAAACTATCGATTTTTATAGATTCGATAGTTGCGACATGGTTTTGACATCGGCGAGCGCGGTTAGAATACGCGCTGCCGGTAAGTCCAAGGATTCCAACCAATGAAGACCACCTTTCTGGATTTCGAACAGCCGATCGCTGAACTCGAAGCGAAGATCGAAGAATTGCGCTTCGTGCAGGACGATTCGGCCGTCGATATTTCGGAAGAGATCGAGCGGCTGTCCAAGAAGAGCCAGCAGCTCACCAAAGATCTGTACGCGAACCTCACGCCGTGGCAGGTTTCGCAGATCGCCCGTCATCCGCAGCGCCCGTACACGTTCGACTACGTGAACGAGCTGTTCACCGATTTCCACGAACTGCACGGCGACCGCAACTATGCGGACGACCTGTCGATCGTCGGCGGCCTCGCGCGTTTCAACGGCCAGGCCTGCATGGTGATCGGCCATCAGAAGGGCCGCGACACGAAGGAGCGCGCGCTGCGCAACTTCGGCATGCCGCGTCCGGAAGGCTATCGCAAGGCCGAGCGCCTGATGCGCCTCGCCGAGAAATTCGGCCTGCCGATCTTCACGTTCATCGACACGCCGGGCGCTTATCCGGGCATCGGCGCGGAAGAGCGCGGCCAGTCGGAAGCGATCGGCCGCAATCTGTACGTGATGGCCGAGCTGAAGACGCCGCTGATCGCGACGATCATCGGCGAAGGCGGTTCGGGCGGCGCGCTCGCGATTGCTGTCGGCGACAGCGTGCTGATGCTGCAATTCTCGACCTATTCGGTGATTTCGCCGGAAGGCTGCGCGTCGATTCTGTGGAAGAGCGCGGCGAAAGCGCCGGAAGCGGCCGAAGCGCTCGGCCTGACCGCGCATCGTCTGAAGGCGCTGGGGCTGATCGACAAGATCGTCAACGAGCCGCTCGGCGGCGCGCATCGCGATCCGAAGGGCATGGCCGCGATGCTGCGCCGTGCGCTCGCCGATTCGCTGCGCCAGTTCCAGGGCATGAGCATCAACGACCTGCGTCAACGCCGTTTCGAACGGTTGATGTCGTACGGCAAGTTCAAGGAAACGACGCCGGGTGCGTAAGCCCGCGCGCGTTCTCTTTCGTCCATCGGCGCCCCGCGCGCTAGCGACGTGACCACTCCCGCCGAAACTCCCGCCGAGCCGCCTCGTTATCGAGGCGGCTCGGCGTTGGCGCTGTCCGCTGCTTCCCGCGCACGAGCGCATCGCGGTGGCGTTCAGCGGCGGTGTCGATTCGAGCGTGCTGCTCGATGCGGCGGTGCGCGTCGCGGGCGCGTCGCGTTGCGTCGCGCTGCATGTGCATCATGGGCTGAGTCCGCATGCCGATGCGTGGCTCGCGCACTGCCAGGCATTTGCGCGAGGAGCGTGGGCGTCGAGTTCGACGCGCAGCGCGTCGACGTGTCGCGCGCGGCGGGCGTGAGCGTCGAGGCGGCGGCGCGCGACGCGCGTTATCGCGCGCTGGACGCGATGTGTTCGGCGCGCGGCATTCGCACGCTATGGCTCGCGCAACACGCGGACGATCAGGCGGAAACCGTGCTGCTGCAATTGCTGCGCGGCGCGGGGCTCGCGGGGCTCGCGGCGATGGCGCCTGAGTACGTGCCGGCGGGTGCGTCGGTGACGCGCGTGCAGGCCGTTGCTGCATCGTGCTGCGTGCGCAACTCGAGCAGTATGCGAGCGAGCGCGATCTGCGCTGGATCGACGACGAATCGAATGCCGATACACGCTATGCGCGCAACGCGTTGCGCCACGAGGTGATGCCGGCGCTGGCGGTCCACTTTCCCGGTTTTCGCGACGCGCTCGCGCGCACGGCGTCGCATGCGGCGTCGGCGCAGCGTTTGCTCGACGAGCTTGCGCGTATCGATATGGAAGCACGCGTGCACGCGACGAAGGGCGCGCGCTGTCGCACGACGCGCTGCTCGCGCTCGACGACGATCGCGCGCTCAATCTGCTGCGTTACTGGATGCGCGCGCTGGGTCTCGTCGGCGGCGTCGAGCGCGCGCGCTGACCGATGCGTTGCGTCAGTTGCGCGAGGTCGGCGCGGCAGGCGAGGGGCATCGTCTGCGTATCGATCATGCGGGGCAGGCGTTGCGCAGCTATCGCGGCCTCGTCTATTGGGAAGCGGGCGACAGCAGCGAGCCCGCCGACGAAACCGCGCTCGCCGCGCGCGCGATCAGCGAACTTGCGTGGCAGGGTGAAGCGGTCTGGCGTTTGCCGCAATGGCGCGGCACGTTCGTGTTTGCTACGGCGGCGCGGTTGCAGATGCCGATGCCAGCGATACCGGCGATACCGGCACGCTCGACGCCGATACGATCCCCGTCAGCGTCCTGAAGCGCGCGCTGTTGAGCGCGCGTTCGCGCAGCGGCGGCGAACGGATGCGCACTGGCGCTCGCCCGACGCACCGAGCCGCACGTTGAAAAATCTGTTCCAGGAGCGCGGCATTCCCGCATGGAAGCGCGACGTGCCGCTGCTTTTTATCGGCGACGAACTGCTGTTCGTGCCCTTGCTCGGCGTGAACCGCGCAGTCGCTGCCGGCGTCGGCGAGTCGCGGCGAAGCGCGCGTCAGAATCGTCTGGCGCGAGGATCTGCTGATCGCCTGACCGGCCGGTCGGACAGTCGGCCGACTAGCCGCCGGAATCGTCAAAATAGGGCGCAAAGCCGCACGCGGACAAGCCTTTGCAGCCGTAATTCCGCGCATTCAATGGCCATTTTGGCTTGTCTTTTTGCGCTCAATCGGGTACGTTAACTTGTTTGCCCGACCCGATTTCGCCGATCGCTTTTGTCGCTGTCGCCGGTTTCCGAGCGTGATCCGTCGTTTCCCGTGTAAGCCATTAGCGATCATTCCCGGGCAAATCCGCGCGTGCTGCACGCGCGCTGCATTTACGCCGCCACACACTTTGCCGTCGTTCACAAGACGTTGCGCTCCTGTGCTTTTGTGCGGTCGTCACCAGCGCGCCAGCGCGGTTTCTCCTCCAGTTCAGAACGACAATGGCACTCATCGTACATAAATACGGCGGCACCTCGATGGGCTCGGTCGAGCGCATCAAGAACGTCGCCAAGCGCGTCGCGAAATGGCACAAGGCCGGCCACAAGATGGTCGTCGTGCCGTCGGCGATGTCCGGCGAAACCAACCGCTTGCTCGGTCTCGCGAAAGAAATCACGCCCAGCCCGAGCCCGCGCGAACTCGACATGATCGCCGCCACCGGCGAGCAGGTCAGCTCGGGCCTGCTGGCCATCGCGCTGCAGGACGCCGGCGTCGACGCGGTCAGCTACGCCGGCTGGCAAGTGCCGATCAAAACGGATAGCGCGTTCACGAAAGCGCGCATCAGCGAAATCGACGGCGAGCGCGTGCTGCGCGATCTCGACGCGGGCAAAGTGGTGGTGATCACCGGCTTCCAGGGCATCGACCCGGACGGCCATATCACCACGCTCGGCCGCGGCGGTTCGGATACGTCGGCGGTCGCGGTCGCGGCCGCGCTGAAAGCCGACGAGTGCCTGATTTACACGGACGTCGACGGCGTCTACACGACCGACCCGCGCGTGGTCGAAGAAGCGCGCCGGCTCGATCGCGTGACGTTCGAAGAAATGCTGGAAATGGCCAGCCTGGGTTCGAAGGTGCTGCAGATCCGCTCGGTGGAATTCGCCGGCAAATATCAGGTGAAGACGCGCGTGCTGTCGAGCCTGACCGATCCGCTGATCCCGCTCGACACCGAAATGAAGTCGGGCACCCTGATTACTTTTGAAGAAGACGAGACCATGGAAAAAGCAGTCATCTCGGGCATCGCGTTCCAGCGCGACGAAGCTCGTATCGCCGTGATGGGCGTGCCCGACAAGCCGGGCATCGCGTATCAGATTCTCGGCCCGGTGGCGGACGCGAATATCGACGTCGACATGATCATCCAGAACCAGAGCGTCGAAGGCAAAACGGCCTTCACGTTCACGGTCGGCCGCGGCGACTATCAGCGCGCCATGGACATCCTCACGAGCCAGGTGCAAGGGCCACGTGAAGGCCGAGCAGGTGCTGGGCGATCCGAAGGTGTCGAAGGTGTCGGTGGTCGGCGTCGGCATGCGTTCGCATGTGGGTATCGCGAGCACGATGTTCCGCACGCTGTCGGAAGAGGGCATCAACATCCAGATGATCTCGACCTCCGAAATCAAGATTTCGGTGCTGATCGACGAGAAGTACATGGAGCTCGCCGTGCGCGCGCTGCATAAGGCATTCGAACTGGATCAGGCTTAATAGGCGTGATCGGCTGATGGCGTGAACGCAGCGGGGCGCTCGAGAGCGCCCCGTTTTGTTTGTGCGGGGTCAATGTGAACAAATTGCGTCGTCAATGACAAAACTGGCACAAAAAATGTTCGTTAGACATTGACCTTCGCGGTTCGGCCCGCTATTATCTTGGCTTCGTTGCGCTGACTCCCTGCGCAACCGAAAGTTTGGGAGACGTGGCCGAGAGGTCGAAGGCACTCCCCTGCTAAGGGAGCATCTGGGCCAAAACCTGGATCGAGGGTTCGAATCCCTCCGTCTCCGCCAGAAGTGGTGGCAGAAACCCCGCAGAGTCTAGGCTCTGCGGGGTTTTTGTTTTTGGGCGACCTATCTGGCTGAGATCCGTCCAAGGCGTGCGCATGACGATCGTAGTTGTCCGCGTCCGCCATCCATGCTGAATTCTTTGCGGCGGCGGTGCGATCGCGCGCCGCGCAACATGCAGCTAAATATTCAGTTGTTCTGAAAGAAGTCGATGAGACGGATTCTTGACTTTGCCAATACGTCTTCACCAATGAGCATCTGCGGATCATGGAGCCAACGCATCGGCGCTATGCATCGCCATAGTTTTCGAAACCCAGCGTCTTTGCAATGCTCGACGACGTCGTTCACATGAGCCGTCTGCTGTTCTTCAAACAACGTGCAGCATTCGCAAATGAGCTTTTGCGCGACGCCTCACTCTCACTACACAACGATCCAAAGCACACAGCTACCCATCGCGCGCATCACACGCCGCCGACCGACTGCGCCTTCACTCGTGCGCCGTCGCGACAGTCTCAAAACGACCCACGTACCCGCTAGAGAAACCTTCCCCGCCTCTCGCCCACATTTCAAAATCACCCCGCCGAATCGTCTAACCCGATGTAGTGCACCGTCGAGCGCAGCGTGCCTGCTTCACGCGCTTTCCGTTCGTAGTTGGTTTCTTTATCGTTCTGGCAGGAAGTTAAAGTGAACGAGAGCAGAGGTCCGTCAAACGGGAAAGCGTGCATCGTGATGCAGACTCTGTCGCGCGGTGTCGCCAATGCCGTGAGTCGACGGATCAATGCCGCACTGTTACCCGTCGCGCTGACTGCCGCTTTGGCTCTGTTGACACCCACGGGCAGTGTCTTTGCCGCTGGCGCGCCGGCCTCCGCGTCACGTCAGGCCGATGCCGCTGCACCGGCTCTCGCACCGGAATCGCAGGCTTTTCTCGTTGCCGCCGAACGCGAACGGGACGCGGAAACGCTCAAGACGCTGACCGCCGAAGGGCGGCTGCTGCTTTCGCGCGATCACGTCAAGTTGCCGGCTTACGATTATTGCAGCATGTCGGTTGCCGCCGCCGAACGCGGCGATTTTCGCGACAGCGTCGAAGCGGCATCACGGGCGCTCGTGCTGGCGCGGCAGACCAACAACGCCGACCTCGTCGCCTTGTCCAAGCGCGATCTTGCGATCGCGTACAGCTACGCCGGCGATCTCGACGACGCCGAACGCTACGCACGCGAGGCGCTCGCGTCGACGCCCAAGTCACCCGAGCAGGTATACGCGCCAGCGCACAAGGTGCTCGGCGAATCGCGTTGCGCCGTGACAAATCCGCAAGCGGCGATCGCGGCAGTATAACCAGGCGCTTGACACCGCGTCGGCGCGCTACAAGCCGCTCGTTCTGCTCTCGGTGACGAACGCGCAGATCGCCGCGGGCGACACCGCTGCCGCCCGCAAGACATTCGATGCGGCCAGGCCGCCGGCGACGGCTGAGCTTGCGTCCCGTTACCACCGCATCGAGGGCAATCTATTGCTTGCCGAAGGCAAGCCCGAGGATGCGAAGAGCGCGTTCGAAGCACTGCTCAGAAAAGCGGCGGATCGAGCGATGCAAACTACGACCGGTTGTGGGCACACGAAGGCATCGGCCGCGCTGACCTTGCGCTCGGCGACCGGACGGCGGCACGCATCGCGTATCTGGCGGCGGTCGACGATTCGGAAAAGATCCGTGCGCGTTTTCGCAGCGACGAATTCAAGACCGGGCTGTTCGGCGACACGCAGACCGTGTTCGAAGAAGCGATTGCCCTGACGCTCGAAACCGGCGACTACGAGAGCGCGTGGAATCTCTCCGAACGCAGTCGCGCGCGCGCCTTGCTCGATGTTGTGCGTAACCGTGTCGATGCCGGCGTGGACGATCGTCAATTGAACGGCCAGGTGCCGAGCCTGACACGACGCGCAGCGCGTTGAAACCGAACGAGGCGATCGTCGAATTTCATAGCCTCGACAAATCGCTGATCGTGTGGGTGGTGCGTACCGACGGACTCACGGGGTATACGCTGCCGATTTCGCGCGCCGACATGGAAGCCGCCGTCACCGAGATCCGCAACGCAATCGTGCGTCGTCGGCCGGCCGCGCTGACCTACGGCGACAAGCTGGATGCGCTGCTGATCGCGCCGCTGGGTTTGCGCGCCAACGAGCGGCTGATCATCGTGCCGCATGGCGCGCTGCACTATCTGCCGTTTCAGGCGCTGCACAATGCCGGACGGCTTTCTGATCCAACGCCACGCGATCGCGCTCGAACCGTCGGCGAGCGTCGCGGTGCAACTTGCGCAGCGGCAGCAGCAGGTGGCGAGCAATCTGGTTGCGTTCGGCAATCCGACGATTTCACCGGCGTACGCGTTGCCGGGCGCCGAAGCGGAAGTGCAGGGCATCGCGCCACTGTTCACGCGCAACGAAGTCTTCCTGCAAGTCAGGCGACCCGCGTGAGCTTTCGCAGAACGCGCCAGCCGGCCGGGTGCTGCACGTCGCGACGCATGCCCAGGCGGACACGATGGACCCGTTGCATTCGAGCATTCTGCTGGCGCCGCCAGGCAGCCGGCCGATGGCCCGACATGCTGCTCGCCAAGGACATCTACAACCTGAAGCTCAATGACGTCGTCGCTCGTCACACTTTCCGCGTGTGAAACGGGACTGGGCCGGATCGCGCGTGGCGACGAGATTCTCGGCTTCACACGCGCGTTTTTCTATGCCGGCGCCACGAGCCTGATCGTCTCGATGTGGCCGGTTGCGGACGAGTCGAGCGCGCTGACCATGCGCACGTTCTACGCGCAGCTCACTGACGGCCATGAAGCGATCGATGCAATGCGCGCCGCGCAACTGGCGGTTCTGCAGAATCCGCGTTTTGCGCACCCATTTTTCTGGGCTCCGTTCGATCTGATGGGGGGATGGCGGCTGAGCATCGCGCGCTGAGAGCACTATGAACAGACTCCGATTGATCGCCGCAGCCGTGTCCTGCAGCAGCGCGCTCGCATGGGGCCAGACGCTGCCGAATGCGGGCAGCATTCTCGAACAACAGCGCCGCGCGACACGCGTCCCGCGCCACCGGGCGGCGCGGGCGCGCTGCCGCCAGCGCCGCCGGCCGGCGACCCGCCGACTGCACCGGCGTCCGGCCCGAAGTTCGTGCTCAAAGGCATCACGTTAAAGGCAACGACACGATACCCACCGAGCAATTGCTCGCACCAGTGCGTGACAAGATCGGCACGGAGGTCGAGTTCACGGCATCGCAAGCGATCGCCGCGCGCATCACGCAGGTGTATCGCGAACGCGGCTACGTGCTCGCGCAGGTGGTCATCCCGCCGCAGGACGTCAGTTCGGGCAACGTCGAACTGAGCGTGCTCGAAGGACGCGTCGCGCACGTGCGGCTCGACGTTGGTGCGGGCACGCCGATTCGCGAGGACCTGTTGCGCGCGCGCGATCGCGCAGATTCCGGTCGGCGCGCCGCTCCAGCAGGGCGAGCTCGAACGCACGATGCTGCTGCTGTCGGATCTGCCTGGCATCGAGGTGACGTCGGCGATCGAAGCGGGCAAGAGCCCGGCACCGTCGACCTGACTATCAGCGTGACGCCGGCAAAGCGCTGGACGTTTCGCGACCGACGTCGACAACTTCGGCGCGGAGCCGAGCGGCGAACGTGGCGTCTTGGCGCGCTCGCCCGCCTGAATTCGCCGTTCATGATCGGCGACAACCTCGACTTGCGGCTGCTCGGCAGCGAACGCCTCGACACCGCCTATAGGCCGCGTCGGATATGAAGCGCCGATCAATGCGGACGGCACACGCGTCGGCGTGGCCGTGGCGCGTCTGAATTATTCGCTCGGCGAAGGAGTTCGCATCGCTCGATGCGCAGGGCGAGGCGACCGTCGTCGACCTGACGATCACGCATCCGCTTCTGCGCACGCGCAACCAGAACCTGCTTGCGCGCGCCAACCTCGAGTATCGCGATCTGATCGACAACATCGGCGTGGTCGGTCTCACACAATCCCCGGTCGCTGGTGGAGGGCAGCGTCGGGCTGAGCTACGAAGGCCGCGACGCGTTGCTCGGCGGCGGCTTCAACAGCGCCGACGTGGAACTGCTGGTCGGCAGCCTTCAATTCCGGAGCCGCTGTACGAAGCAACTCGACGCCTCGCAGTTGGGCCGCAATACGCAAGGCACCGAATGCGCGTCAACCTTCTTCGCGAACCGGCTGAACACGATCACCGAACGCGATGAGCGTATTCGTCGGCATCGCGGGACAATGGGCCGGCACCACGCTCGATAGTTCGTCACGCTTCCTGCTGGGCGGCCCGCACGCCGTGCGCGCCTATTCGCCTTCGGAGGCGCTCGTCGACGAAGGATTCGTCGGCGACATTGGAAGGCCGCTATGCGATCAGCTCGAAAGCGACGCGTGTTCAGCTTCTTCGACTTCGGTGCCGGCTGGTACAACGCCAATCCGCGACCGCAACAGGGCGCCGAACAGATCACGCGCAGCGGTGTCGGGGATCGGCGCGTTCTGGGCTGCGCCCGGCGGCATTTCGTTGCAGGGCACGCGTCGCCTGGCGTACCACCGGTCCCGACACGACAGGCAGCGACGTTGCCGCGCTTTTACATGCAGTTGACGAAGACGTTCTAGCAGGCCCGGAGCAGAAGCGGTAAGCGGGCATGCCTGCTGTGCCGACGCAGCAGGCGGCATCGAACCTCTCGAGGGGACACGGGCGGGATGGTCGAATCGTAGGTCGAGCCGGGGCCTGCGCCGGGGCGGAGCTGTGCCATGAATAAGCCATGCAGTGACGCGGTCGGGGCGTGCCGGAACGATCGCCGGCGCGGTGGCCGCGCTGTTCGCGGCACGGCCTATGGGCCGTCCGTCGCTCGCGAATCCGACGGCGTGCGCAGGTCGTGTCCGGCGCGGTGAACATCAACTCGCCGGGCGCGGGCCAGATGAACATCACGCAGAGCACGCCCAACGCGATCGTCAACTGGAACTCGTTCTCGATCGGCTCGAGTGAGGCAGTCACGATCGTCCAGCCTTCGGCGGCCTCCACGCTGCTCAATCGCGTCATGGGCAACGATCCGAGTGTCATCGCGGGCGCGTTGCAGGCGAACGGCAAAGTGTTTCTCGTCAATCCCGCCGGCGTGATTTTCGCGCCGGGTTCGTCGGTGAACGTGGGCTCACTGGTCGCGTCGACACTCAATATCTCGAATGCGGACTTTCTCGCCGGGCAACTATCCACTTCGTCGGGGCATCGGCGGCCCCGGTCAGCAACGCGGGTTCGATCACTGCCGGATCGAAGGCGGCACGGTCGCGATGCTCGGCGGCGCGGTCAGCAATAGCGGCACGGTCGGTCGCGCGGCTCGGTACCGTCGCGCTCGGCGCGGGCAGGATATCACGCTGGATTTCGCCGGCGACGGCCTGACCACGCTGAAAATCAACCAGGGCGCGGCCAACGCGCTGATCGGCAACACCGGCACGCTGGCCGCGGACGGCGGGATGGTCGTGATGAGCGCGCAGACAGCCGATGCGCTTGTCAGCACGGTCATCAATCAGCAAGGCATCGTTCGCGCGCAGAGCCTGGTCGAACATAACGGTCACATCATGCTCGACGGTGGCACGAACGGCGTGACGCAGGTGGGCGGCACGCTCGATGCAACGGGCGGCGCGGGAACTTGCGGGCGGACAGGATCGACGTGACGGGCTATAACGTCGCGCTGCTGGCGAATCGCGGTCGATGCAAGCGGCGCGACGGGTGGCGGGACGGTGCGTTTCGGCGGAGGCGCGGGTGGCGCCGATCCGGACCATCCGCAATGCGAATGCAATCTGGATGTCGCCGAGCGCGAGCTCCAGGCGAATGCACTCGTCACGGTAACGGCGGTCATGTCGCGCGTTCAGCAAAACACTTAGTCGGATCTGTATGGCACGTTGTCCGCGAAGGGCGGAGCGCAGGGCGGCAACGGTGGCCTGATCGAAACGTCAGGCGCGACGCTCGACCTGAACGGCGTGACCATCGATGCATCGGCGCTGAAGGGGCGTCCTGGAACGTGGCTGATCGACCCGAGCGATGTCGAGATCTGCGCAGCGAGCGCCGGGGGGAACTGTCCGCCTCTCCGTCCGATCGTCGGTGAAGCCGTGACGCCGCCGCCGAGCGCGACGCTGCCCGCGCCGCCGCTCGCCGACGGGACGACGCCCGTGCCGGACGCGTTGATCAACCGGACACTGAGTGCCGGCACCTCGGTCCTCGTCAAGACCACGGACGGCAGCATCACGGTCGATGGCGCCGCGGTCATCCAGGGCACGTCGGCGACGAGCACGACCTTGACGCTCAATGCGTCGGGCGCCATTACTTTCCAGTACGGTGCCAGCATCACGACGGCGCCCGGCGCCGGTCCGCTCGGCGTGATCCTCGATGCGAACGTGGGCGGCACGCCGACTACGGCCGGAGCCAATAACGTCACGCTCAACGGAACGACGATCGATACCAACGGCGGCCAGTTCACGATTGGCGATAGCGCGCCGACGGCGGTCAACGTGACCACTTCGACGGTGCATACCGAAGGGGGCGCCATCAATATCAATGGCGTCACGTCAGGCGGCACGGCCGTCGCAATCGGGTATTCGCTGCTCTCGTCGACGAGCGGCAGCATCACCGTGACCGGCAACACGGGCGACGGCAACGGCGTCAACATATCGCAAAGCGCGATCCAGACAGTGGACGGTCAGGGCACGATTACAGGTACCGGCGTCTCGACCGAGGGCTTCTCATCCGGTGTGTACATGGGGCTTCAATACGGTGGCGGAACGACGACAATTCCGACCCTGCAGGCAACCGGGAGCGGCACGTTCACGGTGACCGGCACGCTGACCGGCGTGTCCGGCTACGGCATCGAGCTTCAGAATGCAGCCGTGTCGATGGGCAGCGGCACCGTGAGTTTGAACGGCACGGCGACGATGGGCGCAACGACGACCGAGCGGATGTTCGGCGTGGGCGTCGAAGTCACGTCGACGCCGATCGGAACGACGGGCGGCGGCATCACGATCAACGGCAGCGCGCCAGTGACGCGCGCAGGCCTTCAGGACGCCACGGGAACGGAGGTGGAAAATTCGCAACTGACGACCACCGGTGCAGGCAATGTCACCCTCATCGGTAACGCGAACGGCAGCGGAAACTTCGGGGTCCCGCTCGGCTACGGCATCCATCTGGGCAACAGTTCGATTCAGGTCGCGAACGGCGCGGTCAACTTCAACGGCACGTCCAGCGCAGCGGCGTCGCAGGTCGCTTATGGCGTGCTGATCGAGGGCGGGTACTTCGTGACGGAATCCGCCGCATCCATGTTGCCTGCTATCGACACCACCGGAACGGGCTCGATAACAATCACCGGTACGGCGACGGCGCAATCGGCCTTCGGAGCGCAGATCAATACTGCAATACTTCAGGGCGCGACCGGTGCTCTCGGCATGACAGGCACGGCGACGGCGTCGACCACCGTGGTGGGCGCGACGGCACTCGAAGCCTCGGGCGTCGATCTCGAAACCAGCAACGTTCAAACGACCGCGGGCAACGTTTCGCTGAACGGCACGGCGTATGGTCCTGCTGCGCCGCTCGTCGGCGATACCGGCAACGGCGTTCTGATGAACGGCAGTTCGATTGGCACTGTCGACGGAAATATTTCGGCGACCGGCAACACGGTCGGACCGAACGGTAACGGCTCGTTCGGCGCGCATGCAAAAGGGGTGGTGGTGCAAGGCATGTACGCGGCTGGCGCTGGCGCGTTCACGAGCAGCGGCGCGGGCGCCATTGCCATCACGGGCACGTCGCGCGGTATTTCGGGGACCGGCGTTTCTTTCACCGACACCACCGCGTCGACGACAACCGGTGCGATCTCGCTGACCGGCACGATCGCGACCTCGACCGATGGCTTTGGCGTAATCCTTCAGGGCGCTTCGATGAGCACGACGAGCGGCAATGTCACGGTCAACGGCACCGTCACGGGTCCGGCCGGTCTGAATTCGTATGCGTTCGGTGTTTATCTGATCGACGGGTACACGAACACCGATTCGGCGATATATGCGCCCGCGATCACGACCGGCAGCGGCAACATAGCCGTGTCGGGCAGTGTGCCGGCCACGCAGTTCAACAACGCGCCGGAACTCTATATGGGCAGTTTCGCGATCAACGATTCCGACGCGTCGATCAATTCGACGAGCGGAGCAATCGCATTGAGCGGCGTGACGACAGGCGCACCAGCAGTCGGCAATCTATCGACGGGGGTTTTGCTAAATGGCTCGGGCGGCGCGGCGAACGTTTCGTCGCTGACTGTGGCAAGCGGAACCGGCAAGGTCAGCATCTTTGGCAGCGGCTCCGGCGCCGACTCGCAAGGCGTGCTCGTCGCGAACGCGGCTCAGATCACGGGGAGTTCGGTCGACATTCGTGGCGTCGTCACGAGTCCGACCGCGAGCGCGAACGGCGGCAACATCCAGTACGACTACGGCACGCTGATCCTGAACGGCAGCGTGAGCGCGACACAACCCGGCGGCGTGATGTCGATCACCGGTTCGACCAACACGTCGGACGCGGGGCTCGCTTTCGGCGCCGTGCCGTTGTCGAACGCGACCTATCGCTATGTCACCGCCGATGCGATCGCCAGTCCGCGGATCTTCCCTTATGCCGCGGGCGCCGTTGCGATCAACGGTGCAGCGGGCGGCTCCGTCGTGCTGCGCGCGGCGAACGACAACACCTCCGAAAGCCTCGTGAGCCGCAATGCGACCGTCGCAGGCAATGGCGGCACGCTGTCGATTTTTGCCGCGACTGCTGATCCGGCCACGTTCGCGCTGACAGCGCAAAACGCGACATCGATCACACTGTTCGGGACGAGCGGCGGTATGACGATCGACCCCGTCACGTATGCGAGCTTCATGAACTTCCAGACGCTCACTCTCGGTTCGGACACGCAGACCGGCCTCATCACGGTGAACGGCGTGTGTGCGTCGGGAGGCGGCGCTTGCGCACCGACCCAACCTGGCATCGGGATGAACCTCACGCTATCGAACCCGGGTGAGGGCAGCCAGGGCATCCAGTTGCCTTATGGCCTTTCGATCAGCGCGAACTACACGTTGTCGCTGATCTCGGCGGGCGCGGTGACGGACCCCGGCGGCATCCGGGCCGCGAACCTGCTGCTGGCCGGGCCTGGAACCTTCACCCTGAACGATCCGCAAAACGACGTGGGCGTGCTTGCTCTCGTCAATGCGGGCAACGTCAACTTTCTCGATTCACACGGCTTCGTGATTGGCCCGCTGACGGGGCGGACCTATAGCGCAAGCGCGGATCAGTTGACCACGATCGATGGCTCCGGTTCGACGGTGTCGGGCAATCTGACCGCGCAGGCGGCGAGCGGCGATGTTAATTTGAATACCGGCCTGAATGTTGGCGGCACCGCGGATCTCGTCATGGAGAAGGGTATCTTCGATGCGGGCAGTGCAGGTGCGTTGAGTGCCACCAACGGGTGGCGCATCTGGGCGAGCACCTGGACCGGCGAAACGCGCGGCAAGGTTCAGCCGGATACGGCTCAGCCGAACTTCTACGGCTGCATGTTCGGTGCGGGTTGCAGCTGGGGCGGCACGGTGCCGACGACGGGCGATCACTACGTCTACCTTCAGCGGCCGACGGTGACGGTTACGGCGAACGGCGAGACACGCGCGTCGGGCGCGCCGAACCCGGTGTTCACTTATCTGGCTAGCGGACTTGTGAACGAAGACGCCGCGCCTGGTGCGTTGAACGGGTCGGTGACATCGCCGGCGACGCAGTTGTCGGGTCCGGGACAGTATCCGATCAACCCGAGTTTTGCTTCCAGCGTCGGTTATATCGTGAATGATGTGCCGGCCACTTTGACGATCACCCAGACGACCACCCCCCCGCCGCCGATCAGCCCCGAGTCGCCGCCCATCACCCCGACGATCCCGGACCCGGTCTCGAAGAGTGGTCTGCAAACGTTCTTCAGCAGCGAGGAACAGACCTTCGTCTATGAGAACAATCTGCAGGGAACGAACATCTGCGTAGGCTCGAATCAGCCGCTTTTCAGCACCACGCCAACCGGTGACAACGACGACATTCTCGCCGTCGAATGGAAAAGGGTGCGCTCGCAGCCTAATCTGAACAGTTGCCTCGTGGTGAATAGCCAGCACGGTTGCGGAGATTTCTGATCACGCGTTCGATGAGCGCCGTGCGGCGAGTGGGGCAAATTCAGGTACTCACGCTTCCAGTCGCATCGAAGGGCGGGACAGGTTCCGCATCGGGCGGCGGACGCAAGCTCAGCGCGTGCAATTGCGCGAACGTGGCTTGCGATGCCGCCACGAATTCGCGCGACAGTCGCACGGACTCGGTCACCTGTGCCTCGGCGAGCGGTCGCATCCCCATGCACGCCGCGAAGAACCGTTCGGCGTAGATGCCGTCGTGGTAGTGCATCCTCACGCGCCTGGCGTCGGCGAGGCGCCTGTTGCCGAAGAGCGTGCTCAACGCCCACGAGAACGCACCGTCGTCGCCGCCCTCACGGCGGAAAAACTCGTGGGTCGGAAAGCCACCTAGCGCCAGGTAGACGGCGCGCCGAATCACGAGACTGCTAGGCACGGTATCGCTCAACACGGCGGCGAGTTTTTCGAAGTCGGGATGCTCGAGAATGGCAGCCGGGAAGCCAACGTACTCGACATCCAGTCTGATCGACGCCTCGCCGGGAGCGTCCTGCAAATAGCGCTGCGCCGGGGTGAGCGCGTCGGGCAGATATTCGTCGTCGGCGTCGATGAACGCGAGCAGATCTTGCGACGCATGCAGCGCCGCCCAGTTGCGGGCCCTGGCTGAACCGCCGTTCTGCGGCATGGTCAGCAGTTCGACACGTGGATCCCGCCGGCGGTATTCA
Source organism: uncultured beta proteobacterium (assembly GCA_963800185.1). Lineage (GTDB taxonomy): Bacteria > Pseudomonadota > Gammaproteobacteria > Burkholderiales > Burkholderiaceae > Paraburkholderia. Next base: position 514,027 of record CAWCZW010000001.1, read on the forward strand.
CGCACGATCTCGGCGGAATGGTCGGTCGAGCCGTCGTCGGCGACGATGATCTGCGACGCTTGCGCCTGGATCAGGCAACTATCGAGCGTGCGTGCAAGCGTGGCGGCCGCGCAGTAGCAGGGGATGATGATCGAGATGGACACGATAGAAAAATCACTCCACTAAGACGGGCCAATGCGGCGCTCAAGCGGCCGCCGCCACCATAAAAAGATAGGCAAATAGCGGCCGCTGTTGCGAGTTCGAGTCAGATTTATTCGATCGACACCCGCCCGATGTAACGAGACGTAACCAGGCGGCCAGCAGTGCGATCTTATGCATCAGTTATTACAAAGTTGAAATACGCGGAATGGCTGCCTTGCGCTATATTTCCGCCAACAACACACATTCTTAAAAGGGTGATCAATGAAGTCCGCTCGTCTTGTTCCACTTCTGATCGGGGTTTTGGGTTGGGTGCGTCGGGTGCTGCAATGGCCGGTGGGCTCAGCATCGGTGTCAACATCGGTATTCCCGCGCCGGTCTACGTCGCGCCGGCTCCGATGTACGCACCGCCCCGCCCGCCTCCGCCGCCTGTCGTTTATCAACCGGCGCCCGTGTATTACGGTGGTCCGGCCATCGTGATCGGCTGGCATGGCGACCGTTATTGGGACGGCCGCCGCTACTGGGCGCGTGACGACTGGTATCGCCATCATCCGCCGGGCCACTACGACTACGGCCATGATCACTACGACAATCATCGTGGCTGGCACTAAGCCATCGGGCAAGCCGCGAAGCTGATGCAGTCGTGCGTCGTTGAAAAAAACCGCCCGGGGCTTAAAGCGGCGGTTCTTTATTGCGCCCGCGAAAACCTGCAGCCGGAGTCGAAAGCTTCGACCAGTCAGCGACAACGCAGGTTTGTCGGAGCGGTTGTGCACGCACTCGCCGTTCAGGTTATTGATCGGGTTATCGTGCGGCTAAGCATGGATTGCGCGGTTATTGGGTAGAATTCCCTCACATTGCAAATCGCCCACTGATCAACAAGGCCCCTATGACAACTGGCTCGCGACGGGTTCAAACGCCTCGTGCATTCTGGTGCAGCGTGATTCACAGACTCTCGCGTGTCGGTCTACCGGTAGTGCGGTGTCCGGCCTGAGCGCTCCGCGTGCGCTCGTCTGCTGTGCGTGCGTATCGGCCGTGGCCGGTTTGCTCGCGGCGCCGTCAGGCCCAGGCGGTCTATGCGATCGCGCAATACGGCGAGCCGAAATACCCGGCCGGATTTCAAGCACTTCGACTACGTCAATCCCGATGCGCCCAAGGGCGGCACGCTGGTGCTGGCCAATCCAAGCCGGCTCACGAGCTTCGACAAATTCAATCCGTTCACGCTGCGCGGCAATACGGCGCCGGGCGTCGACCTGATGTTCGAGAGCCTGACGACCGGCAGCAGCGATGAAGTGGCGTCCGCCTACGGCCTGCTCGCCGACGACATCAGCATCGCGCCCGACGGCTTGTCGACCACGTTCCACATCAACCCGCGCGCACGCTTTTCGAACGGCGATCCGGTCACTGCCGACGACGTCAAGTTCTCGCTCGACACACTGAAAAGCCCGCAGGCTGCGCCGCAATTCGCCGTCGATCTTCGGTGAGATCACGCGCGCGGTGGTCGTCGATCCGCATACCGATCCGCTTCGAGTTTCGTCAGCGCAATCGCGAGTTGCCGCTGCTCGCGGGCGGCATGCCGGTGTTCTCGCGCAAGTGGGGGATGAAGCCGGACGGCAGCCGCATTCCGTTCGATCAACTGGCGTTTGAAAAGCCGATCGCGCAGCGGCCCTTATCTGATCGATCAGTACGACAACGGCCGCACGATCACTTTCCGGCGCGATCCGAACTACTGGGGCGCCGCGTTGCCGGTGCGGGTCGGCACCAATAACTTCGATCGCATCGTCTACAAGCTGTATTCGGATAACGTCGCGCGGCTCGAGGCATTCAAGGCGGGCGAGTACGACGCGCATGGTCGAGTACATCGCGCGCAATTGGGTGCGGCGCGACGTCGGCAAGAAGTTCGACAGCGGCGAGCTGATCAAGCGCGAATTTCCGCAACACAACGGCACCGGCATGCAGGGCTTCATGCTGAATCTGCGCCGGCCGCTGTTCCAGGACGTGCGCGTGCGCAAGGCGCTCGATCTCGCGCTCGACTTCCAGTGGCTCAACCGCCAACTGTTCTTCAACCAGTACACGCGCATCGACAGTTTCTTCGCCAACACGGATTTGCAGGCGAAGGGCATGCCGTCGCGCGGGCGAACTGGCGTTGCTCGAACCGTGGCGCGCGCAACTCGATCCCGCCGTATTCGGCCCGCCGCCGAAGCAGCCCGACACCGATCCGCCCGGCTCGCTGCGCGCGAATCTGCTCCAGGCGCGCGCGCTGTTGCAGCAGGCCGGCTGGACCTATCGCGACGGCGCGTTGCGCAACGCCAAAGGCGAGCCGTTCGAGTTCGAGATTCTCGACGACTCGGGTTCCGAGGCGCGCGATGGCGCCGATCGTCGCGACGTTCACGCGCAATCTGCAGAAGCTCGGCATCACCGCGAACTTTCGCGTGTCGGATTTCGCGGTTTATCAGAAGCGTCTCGACACTTTCGATTTCGACACGACGACGATCCGCATGCCCGACGTGCAGGTGCCGGGCACGGAGCAGATCGACCGCTTCGGCAGCAAGGCCGCCGATACGCAGGGCTCCGACAACGTGATCGGCCTGAAGTCGCCGGCGGTCGACGCGATGTTGCGCGCGCTGGTGCAGGCGCAGACGCGCGAGCAACTGGTCGACGCCACGCACGCGCTCGACCGCGTGCTGATGCATGGCTACTATGTGGTCCCGCACTGGTACAGCGCGACGCACCGGGTGGCGTTCAAGCGCGGCCTGGCGTGGCCGAAGACGCTTGCCGCTGTACTATGGCGCGGAAGGCTGGATCACGTCGACGTGGTGGTTGCCAAGCCGCAGCCGCCGCAGCCGCCAGCACAGTCCGCACTGAAAACCGTCATTTACTCACCGCCTTCGCACCGGAAACGCCGCCATGTGGAGCTACATCCTCAAACGCCTGCTGTTGATGATCCCGACCTTGCTCGGCGTGCTGACGCTGACCTTCGTCGTGATCCAGTTCGTGCCGGGCGGCCCGGTCGAGCAGATGCAGCACGAGCTGCGCAAGGGCGCGGAGAACGGCGCGCCGTTCGGTCTGCGCGCGCATAGCGGCGTCGACGCGCAGCAGGTCGCGCAACTGAAAGCGCTGTACGGCTTCGACAAACCGCCGCTCGAACGCTATGTGCTGATGCTCAAGCGCTTCGCGACGCTTCGATCTCGGCCAGAGCTATTTCCGCCATCAAAGCGTGTGGTCGCTGATCGTGTCGAAGCTGCCGGTGTCGATCAGCATCGGCTTATGGACCTTCTTTCTCACGTACCTGATATCGGTGCCGCTGGGCATCGCGAAGGCGGTGCGCAACGGCTCGCGCTTCGATATCGCGACGAGCCTCGTCGTGCTGATCGGTTACGCGATTCCGGGCTTCGTGCTGGGCGTGCTGCTGCTCGTGCTGTTCGGCGGCGGCTCGTTCCTGCAGCTGTTTCCGCTGCGCAACCTCACCTCGGACAACTGGGCGCAGTTGAGCCTCGGCGGCAAGATTGTCGACTACCTGTGGCATATCACGTTGCCGATCACGGCGTCGGTGGTGGGCAGTTTCGCGGTCGTCACGATGCTGACGAAGAACGCCTTCCTCGACGAAATCCGCAAGCAATACGTGCTGACCGCGCGCGCCAAAGGTTTGTCGGAAAGGCGCGTGCTGTGGAAGCACGTGTTTCGCAATGCGTTGCTGCCGCTGATCGTCGGTTTTCCGGCGGCGTTTATCGGCGCGTTCTTCACCGGCAGCCTGCTGATCGAGACGCTGTTCTCGCTCGACGGACTCGGCCTGCTGTCGTACGAATCGGTCGTGCGGCGCGACTATCCGGTCGTGCTCGGCACGCTGTATCTGTTCACGCTGATCGGTCTCGCGACCAAGCTGATCTCCGACCTTTGCTATGTGTGGGTCGATCCCCGCATCCAATTCGAACAACTGGAGCGCTGATGAATCGAGCCCGCCTTTCCGCCGATGCGGCGGCGCGCACCGAACCGGTTCGCGCGTTCGTCTCGCCTTCGCCCGCGCGTCGCGTCTGGCAGCGCTTTCGCCAGCAGCGGCTGGGCTACTGGAGCCTGATCGTGTTCGTCGTCGCGTTTGCGGCGAGCCTCGCCGGGCCGCTGTGGTCGAACGACAAGCCGCTGGTGGTGCGCTACGAAGGGCAGCTGTATTTTCCGATGTTCAAGACCTACGCGGAGACCACCTTCGGCGGCGACTTCCCGACGCCCGCCGATTACCTCGATCCGTATATCAGCAGCGTTTCACACGCCGGGCAACTTCGCGGTGTATCCGCCGAACCGCTATTACTACGACACGCTGAACTACTTCTCGAAGGCGCCGAACCCGGCGCCGCCGTCGCGCGAAAACTGGCTCGGCACCGACGACCGCGGCCGCGATCTGTTCGCGCGGCTGCTGTACGGCTTTCGCGTGTCGGTGGAGTTCGCGCTGGTGCTGACCGTTGATCGGCACCGTGCTCGGCATTGCCGCGGGCGCGGTGCAGGGTTACTTCGGCGGGCGGATCGACATCATCGGGCAGCGGCTGATCGAAATCTGGAGCGCGATGCCCGAGCTTTACCTGCTGATCATCTTCGCGTCGATCTTCGAGCCGGGCTTCATTCTGCTGATCGTGCTGCTGTCGCTGTTCGGCTGGATCGGCTTGTCCGATTACGTGCGCGCGGAGTTTCTGCGCAACCGTCATCAGGACTATGTGCGCGCGGCGCGGGCGATGGGTCTGTCGAACTGGCAGATCATGTGGCGGCACGTCTTGCCCAACAGCCTGACGCCCGTCATCACGTTCCTGCCGTTCCGCATGAGCGGCGCGATTCTCGCGCTGACGAGCCTCGATTTTCTCGGGCTCGGCGTGCCGTCGCCGACGCCGAGCCTCGGCGAACTGCTCGCGCAAGGCAAGGCCAATCTCGACGCGTGGTGGATCTCGTTGTCCACCTTCGGCGTGCTGGTCGCGATGCTGCTGCTGCTGACCTTCATGGGCGACGCGCTGCGCAATGCGCTCGACACCCGCATCTCCGATGCGATGCGCGCCGGAGGCAACCAGTGAGCGCAACGTGGGAACGACGCAAGACAGGTACGACGCCGCCGCTGCTGGAACTCGATCATCTGCGCGTGACGCTTCGGCGACACGATCGCCGTGAACGACGTCACGCTCGCGATCGAGCGCGGCGAGCGGGTCGCGCTGGTCGGCGAATCGGGTTCGGGCAAGAGCGTGACCGCGCTGTCGATCCTGCGGCTTCTGAACGACGCGCAGGTGAGCGGTGCGATCCGTTTCGACGGCGAGGATCTGCTCGCGAAAAGCGAGCGCGAGATGCGCGGCATGCGCGGCTCCGACATCGCGATGATCTTCCAGGAGCCGATGACCGCGCTCAATCCGCTCTACACGGTCGGCGACCAGATTGCGGAGACGATCGTCGTGCACGACGGCGTGTCGGCGCGCGAGGCGCGTAAGCGCGCGGTCGCGCTGCTCGCGCGCACCGGCATCGCCGAGCCGGGCAAGCGCGTCGAACAGCTATCCGCATCAGCTCTCGGGCGGCCAGCGGCAGCGCGCGATGATCGCGATGGCGCTCGCGTGCCGCCCGCGTCTGCTGCTCGCCGACGAACCGACCACCGCGCTCGACGTGACGATCCGCGCGCAGATCGTCGACCTGCTGCTGGAATTGCAACGCGACGAAGCCGAGAAGCGCGGCATGGCCGTGCTGCTGATCACGCACGACCTGAACCTCGTGCGCCATTTCGCGCAGCGCATCGCGGTGATGGAGAAGGGCGTGCTGGTCGAGAGCGGCCCGGTCGAGCAGGTGTTCGAGTCGCCGCAGCATCCGTATACGCAGCGTCTGCTGGCGAGCCGGCCGCAGCGCACGGTGGTGCCGGTGCTGCCGATTGTCGCCGGTGCTGCTCGAGGCGCGCGACGTCTCGCGTCGATTTCAAAACGAAGCTGCCCGGCTTCAGCGGCTGGTTCCGCGCGGGGCGCTTCCGGGCGGTCGCGCGATGCGAGCGTGTCGGTGCGGCAGGGCGAGACGCTGGGGATCGTCGGCGAATCGGGGTCGGGCAAATCGACGCTCGCGATGGCGCTGCTCGGCCTGCAGCGCACGGCGCACGGCGAGATCGAGTTTCAGGGCAGGGCGCTCGGCGAGCTATCGCGGCGCCGAACAGACCGCGCTTGCGCTCGAATATGCAGGTCGTGTTTCAGGACCCGTTCAGTTCGCTGTCGCCGCGCCAGACGATCGAGCGGATCGTCGGCGAAGGGCTCGCGCTGCATCGGCCGCAAATGACGCCGCAGGCGCGGCGCGACAAGGTGGTGTCGGTGCTGCGCGAAGTCGGCCTCGACCGCACGGTGCTGTACCGCTATCCGCACGAGTTCTCCGGCGGCCAGCGCCAGCGGATTGCGATTGCGCGCGCACTGGTGCTGGAGCCGCGCATTCTGATCCTCGACGAACCGACCAGCGCGCTCGACGTGTCGATCCAGCAGCAGGTGCTGAAACTGCTCGCCGGGTTGCAACAGAAGTACAACCTCGGCTTCGTTTTCATCAGCCACGATCTGGCCGTGATCGGGGCGATGGCGCATCGCGTCGCGGTGATGCAAAACGGTTCAATCGTCGAAAGTGGCGACGTTGAGCAGATTTTTGCGACGCCGTCGCACCCTTACACGCGAAAGCTGCTGAAAGCGGCGCTCGCACATTGATTTTTCACTCTTTCACCAATTGGGTGCGTGTCTCGATTGTATTTTTCTATTTCTTTTGACATGTGAATACTTACTGGCTAGTATCGACCAAACTTTTTTCCGTATCCCACTGATTTTTAGGCAAAAACTACCGACCAATGCAGCACAGAAACCTAACCCAGGCTTGCACGCGCGTCGTCGCCGGGATGTTCATTGGCGTCTTGATGGCAGCAGCTCCCGGCGCGTTCGCCGACGAAGTCAGCAGTTTCAATCAGAATGCCTCATATTCGACCTCTAGCGGGTCGAATTCGTTTGTCCGCTCTCCGAATTCGCAACCGGCCGCTCCCGATAGCGACGGCGGCGCCAAATCGTTCCTGTCCGGCATGGCCGGCAAAGCGGGCGACGTCGTCGTCGGCGCGCTGAACATGATCGGCGTTCGTTACCGTTGGGGTGGCAATACGCCGGATTCGGGTCTCGATTGCAGCGGCTTCGTGCGCTACGTGTTCCAGGACACGCTCGGTATGGCGCTGCCGCGCCGCGCCGAGGAAATGAGCCGCGTCGGCGAAAAGGTTCGCGTGAGCGACCTGAAGCCGGGCGATCTGGTGTTCTTCAACACGATGCGCCGCACGTTCTCGCACGTCGGCATCTACATCGGCGACAACAAGTTCGTGCATTCGCCTTCCACGGGCAGCACGATCCGCGTCGACGATCTGGATAGCGGTTACTGGGAAAAGCGCTTCACGGGCGCGCGCCGGATCGAGACGTCCTATCAGGACGGCGAAGATCTGCGCAAGCGCGTGAACGCGTCGATCGGCGGTCAATAACAGGTTTCGCTGAGTTCGGTCTTCACCGGATCAGTCGGCGTAATAAAAAAGCCTGCTTCGTTTGAAGCAGGCTTTTTGCGTTGGGCGCTTGTTGAGGCCGCGATCGGCGATGCGGTGAATCGGCGTTGCAGTGACGTCGCCTTGCGCGCGGCAATCGACGCCCGCGTGCGGCGCCGATGGTTACACCGCGCGCGCGCGGCCAGCTTGCGCTGCAACTCCGGCATGATCTTCGCCACCGCTTCTTCGCCGGCCAGAATCGCCGCGTTGCGCTGCGAGAAGTCGCTGCCGCTCATGGCGGCCAGATTCGGGCGGATCACGACGTCGGCGTATTTGTCGAGTTCGTAGGCCTTGATGGTCTGGCCCATGATCGTGAAAGTCTGCATCAGCACGTCGAACGAGCTTGCGGTCAGCGCCGGCTTCCGGGCGCTGCGAGATATCCACGGCGATCACGAAATCCGCGCCCATCTTGCGCGCGAACGAGGCCGGCACCGGGCTCACCAGCCCGCCGTCGACATATTCGTGTCCGCCGATCTTCACCGGCTCGAAAATCGACGGCACGCTGCACGACGCGCGCACCGCGATGCCGGTGTTGCCGCGCTGGAACAGGATCGGCTGGCCGGTTCTGAGATCGGTTGCGACCACGCCTAGCGGCTTGGCCATCTTCTCGATCGGACGGTTGTTGAGCGTCGTGTTCAGGTAGTTCTGCAGCGCGACGCCTTGCAGGAAGCCGCGCGTGCGAAACGGCATGGCCCAGTCGCTGATCGACGCTTCGTCCATGGTCAGCGCGAGCTTGTTCAGCGCAAAGCCGTTCATCCCCGACGCATACAGCGCGCCGACCACCGAACCGGCGCTGGTGCCGGCCACCAGATCGACCTGGATATTGCGCGCCTCGAGCGCCTTGATCACGCCGATATGCGCGAAGCCGCGCGCGGCGCCGCCGCCCAGCGCGAGCGCGACGCGGATCGGCCGCTGCGGCTTTGTCGAGCGGCGGCGTGCGTGGCGGCGGGCGGCGGCCGGCGCTGCGTATCGGTTTGGCTGCCGGTCGTGGTGCAGGCGGCCAGCACCGCGGACGCGGCGGCCAGCGAGAAGATGCGGCGGGCGAGGCGAGGGGATGACGGTTTCAACGGGTTCTCCAGCAACGGCAAGGCGGCGCGACGTCAAGCGGCGTCAGCCTGTGCCGCGATCAGGCGGATAGTCAGACGGGCAGAATCGCCGGCGGCGATTCCATCGCGCTGTGGTTCTGATCCCGACTCGCAGCGCGCGCACATCATAAATCAAAGCTCCGCGGCGCGCGGCGGCCCGGTAATGAAACGTTGCAGAGGAAGTCCTCGGGGCGCCGTCGCACTGCGCTTCGACGCCTCGTCGCGTGCAGCCATGGCCGTTCGGACGAGGGCAGGCAATGCGAGGCCCGGAAGGTATAATTCGGCTCTCGTATTTATTTCCTTCGCGTCCGTGCACGGCGTCTGTTTGCCGCACGGGCGCGGTCCGCTGCCGCGCTTCGCGGGCGATGTCTCGCCCCGGCGCCGGCGCCTGTCTTCCGAGTAACCGCTAATGACCACCTCCGTTCGTACCCGCTTCGCACCGAGTCCCACCGGCTTCATCCACCTCGGCAACATTCGCTCCGCGCTCTATCCGTGGGCGTTCGCGCGCAAGATGAAAGGGACCTTCGTGCTGCGGATCGAGGACACCGACGTCGAGCGTTCCACGTACCGAATCCGTCGACGCCATTCTCGAAGGCATGGAATGGCTCGGCCTCGATTTCGACGAAGGCCCGTTCTACCAGATGCAGCGCATGGACCGTTATCGCGAAGTGCTCAAGCAGATGCAGGACGCGGGGCTCGTGTACCCGTGCTACATGTCGACGGAAGAGCTCGACGCGCTGCGCGAACGCCAGCGCGAGGCCGGCGAAAAGCCGCGCTACGACGGCACGTGGCGTCCGGAACCCGGCAAGGTGCTGCCGCAGCCGCCGGCGGGCGTGCAGCCCGTGCTGCGCTTTCGCAATCCGCTGACCGGCGTGGTCGCATGGGACGACGCGGTGAAAGGCCGCATCGAGATCTCGAACGAAGAACTCGACGACCTCGTGATCGCGCGCCCGGACGGCACGCCGACCTACAACTTCTGCGTGGTCGTCGACGATCTGGACATGCAGATCACGCACGTGATTCGCGGCGACGATCACGTGAACAACACGCCGCGTCAGATCAACATCCTGCGCGCGCTCGGCGGCGAGCCGCCGGTGTATGCGCACTTGCCGACCGTGCTGAACGAGCAGGGCGAGAAGATGAGCAAGCGTCACGGCGCGATGAGCGTGATGGGTTATCGCGACGCCGGCTTTCTGCCGGAAGCGGTGGTCAACTATCTGGCGCGTCTGGGCTGGTCGCATGGCGACGCGGAAATTTTCTCGCGCGAGCAGTTCGTCGAATGGTTCGATCTGGAGCATCTGGGCAAGTCGCCGGCGCAGTACGACCACGACAAGCTGAACTGGCTCAACGCGCACTACATCAAGGAAGCGGACAACGCGCGCCTCGCGGAGCTGGCCAAGCCGTTCTTCGCCGAGCTGGGCATCGACGAAGCCGCGCTCGCGCAAGGCGCGCGATCTGACGGCGGTGGTGGGCTTGCTGAAGGACCGTGCATCGACGGTGAAGGAAATCGCCGAGAACGCCGCGATGTTCTATCGCACGCCGGCGCCCGAAGCCGACGCGGTCGCGCAGCACGTCACCGATGCCGTGCGTCCGGCGCTGGCCGATCTGGCGGCCGCGCTCGAAGACAGTGGAGTGGAGCAAGGAAGCGATCGCCGCCGCGTTGAAGGCGACGCTCGGCGCGCACAAGCTGAAGATGCCGCAACTCGCCATGCCGGTGCGTCTGCTGGTGGCGGGCACGACGCATACGCCGTCGATCGATGCGTGCTGATGCTGTTTGGGCGCGATGTCGTGCGTGAGCCGTATCGAAAAAGCGCTGGCCTGAGCGCGTTCGCGCGTGCCTTGAGAGGGATTGCGTGCGACTCGTGAAAAAAGTCGCATGCAATTGCTCAAAGGGTATTTACAAAGCGCAAATTGGCCTCTAGAATCTCGTTTCTGTTCTGCAAGGGGGGTATAGCTCAGCTGGGAGAGCGCTTGCATGGCATGCAAGAGGTCAGCGGTTCGATCCCGCTTACCTCCACCATCAGAGCAGAGTGAAGTGGTTCCGAAGCCTGGAGCTTGTAGCAAAAAAGACTTCACAAACAGCTGTAACGTAGTTAGAATATCGGTCTTTGCTGCAGACGAAACAGAAGTTAGCGTGAGTTAGCAGCAAGATAAAGACAGATCTGAAAAGATTATGTCCCCTTCGTCTAGAGGCCTAGGACATCACCCTTTCACGGTGAGTACAGGGGTTCGAATCCCCTAGGGGACGCCAAATATCAGCGTCGCTTTAGTGTTAAGAGTGTTGAAGCAATTCGACGGTAAAGCAGCGCAGCTTGCAGAGAAAAAACCAACGCTCGCAAGTCATGATAGGCAAAACTGGAGTGGTAGTTCAGTTGGTTAGAATACCGGCCTGTCACGCCGGGGGTCGCGGGTTCGAGTCCCGTCCACTCCGCCAGACAAAGCCCGTTCATACGAACCTGAACGGGCTTTTTCATTAAAGGTGTAAGCAGTACGTTGTCCCCTTCGTCTAGAGGCCTAGGACATCACCCTTTCACGGTGAGTACAGGGGTTCGAATCCCCTAGGGGACGCCAAAACATCGGCGTCGTTCGGTTGGAAGTTGAGCGGTGCAGTGGGTGGTGAGCATGACTCATAAGCCGCGATGCAAAAATCTGGAGCGGTAGTTCAGTTGGTTAGAATACCGGCCTGTCACGCCGGGGGTCGCGGGTTCGAGTCCCGTCCGCTCCGCCAGATTTGAAAAAGCCCACTTCGAAAGAAGTGGGCTTTTTTTATTGCGTCGCCGGTTTTTACCCGAGTATTGCCAGCGTATTGTTCGGGATCGCTCGGGACAAACAGCCATTGCCAGCGCGCGCCGCCTGTTTTACCGTTGACCCGACTCATCTTCGTCGCTCCACCATGTTCGATCCAACCGAAGCTCCGTCACTGTTTTATCTGCGCCAGGCCGGCATGGACGATTTCGAGTTCGCCGAGGCGCTGACGCGCAACAACATGGGCGGCTACTATCGCCGACACCATCTGGTCTGGCGTGGCGATCTGTTTCTCGGCAGCTGGCGCGAGTCGGAGAATTTCATTCTTGAAGTGGATGGCAAGCCGATCGGCGTGTTGCGCATCACGCAAGAGGGCGATTCGCTGCATATCCGCGACGTGCAGATTGCCGAAGGCCATCGGCGGCTCGGCGCCGGCACCTATCTGCTCGACATGTCGCATCAATGGGCGCGCGAGCGTGGTCTGCGTGAATTGCAGTTGCGCGTGTTCGTCGACAATCCAGCGGCTCGGCTTTATCAGCGCAAGGGGTATAAACCGGCCGGGTCCGCGGCTCGCGCAACTCGGTGCGATCCGTCATCTGGCGCGGCGCGTTTGAGTGAGGCCGGCGGTGGCGCTCTTGAGCGTGTGATTTGCGTCGTCTCATGAGTCGCGAATGGCTCGACTGCTCAACTCCGATCAGCGCGCGTGATTGCCCGCCAGCCCGAATCCCTGCGCTTGACCTCGGTGTCCCTTACGCGGCATCTCGCTTGTGCCTTCGCGGCCTTCGCCTGGATCGCTTGCCGAACAGCACTCCGGCACGTATGAGCGCCTGCGCCTGCGCCTGCCGTCAACGTCACGTCCGCCGCTATCCCTCGATCTCGTTCGGCGCCTTCGCACGATCTCGCGCCGTCTCTTCCGCCGGGACGGCCTGATCCGGTTCAGCGTTCTCCGTGCGATGTTCGGCGCCTCGCTCGATAAACGCCCGTGGACTTTCGCCGAATGCTCGCCGGAACATCGCCGAGAAGGCACTTTGACTTTGATAGCCCAATTCCTGCGCGACATGCGAAAGCGGCCGACCCTGGCTCAGCAGCGGAATCGCCCGCGCCAGGATGGCCTGCTGACGCCATTGCGAAAAACTCACGCCCAATTCCTGCCGAAACAGCCGCGCGATCGTACGCGTGCTCGCGCCCACGCTCGATGCCCATTGATCGAGCGAGTCAGCGTGCGTTGGGTCGGCGATCACCGCTTCGCACAACGCGCGCAGACGCTTTTCATTCGGCATCGGCACGGAGAGCGGCAGCGGCTCCGAGCGCGTGAGTTCGTCGAGTGCGAGCGCGCCGAGCAACTGTTCACGGGCCGCGGAAATGCCCGGGCGTATCGAGCGCGGCGATCACTTCGCGCAGCAGATCCGACACTTCGACCACGCGAGGCGTATCGAGGCCGGGCGGCACCGTGCTTTCGTTGATGTACAGCGTGCGCAGAAAGCCTCTTCGACAGCGACCACTTCATGCGTCACATGCGGCGGCACCCAGATCGCGCGTGACGGCGGCACCATCCACGTCGTGCCGGTGGTCGCGACGCGCAGCACGCCGCGCGACGCATAGGCCACCTGTGCCCACGCGTGCGTATGGCGCGCGATGCGCCAGCCTGACGGCATCGGCCGCGAGCGCACGCGGATCGGGATGCGTCGAGCGTCGGCTGGAACTCTGGCGGGATGTCGGCGAAGGGTGCGGAAATCGTTTCGCTACGATCGGTGGACGAATTCATGTTGAAAAGCGGCCGAAAAAACGAGTCTCGAAGACGGCAAACCCGAGCACTGCAATCTCAAAACCAGCATGGCTGGTATCCGCACGAACGAAGCGCACGAACGAAGCACAAGATCGACAGCATGAGCGACCGTCGTCAAGTGAGGTTCTCATTGTAGGTGCTGTGTGTGGTCCGGCGTTGCATAATGGTCCGATTGCGGCAACCCGAGGAGATCCCCATGAGCTTTGCAACGGCGGACCTGTGCGACGCGCACGAGGACCAACTGGCGCTCGGCACGGTGCGCGTGCTCGAGCCGGTTTTTCATCTTTTCAGTCGCGCTGAGTGTTTCAGCGGCGAAGCGGTCACGCTGAAAGTGTTCGAAGACAACGCGCTCGTGCGCGCCACGCTCGAAGAGCAGGGCGCGGGCCGCGTGCTGGTGGTCGATGGTGGCGGCAGTCTGCGTTGCGCGCTGGTCGGCGGCAATCTGGCGCAAATCGCCGAACAGAACGGCTGGGCTGGCGTCGTCGTGAATGGCTGCGTGCGTGACGCGCTGGAGCTCAACGAGGTGAACGTCGGGTATCGCCGCGTTGACCACGACGCCGCGTCGCAGCCAGAGGCTCGGCGCGGGCGAGCGCGACGTACCCGTGCACTTGCCGGGCGCGCTGGTGCGTCCGGGCGAATGGATTTATGCGGATATCGACGGCGTGCTCGTCGCGAGCGCGCCGCTCGAACTGAATGCGCGGCCTGTTGACAATCAACCGAAACTCAAGGAGAGTTCAGACAACGATGCAGACCGTCTTCGTATACGGCACGTTGCGTGCCGGAGAAGTGAACGATATCAGTGCGGCAGCGGAGCGCAACGAAATTGCCGCCGCCGAAGCTGCTCGGCACGGCCACGGTCCGAGGCCACCTGTTCGACTTCGGCTTGTATCCGGGCCTCGTGATCGATGAGGGCGGCGTGGATGTCAAAGGCGACGTCTACGAGATCGACGATGAACTGGTCGCGGTGCTCGACGAGATCGAGGCGGTGTATCCCGGCGTAGAAGGACGTTTCCTCGCGCGCGAAGTGATGTTGAAAGTGGATGGCCAGGTGGTGAACTGCCGCTTCTATCCGGTCACGCCGACGGCGGTGAAGGGGCTGCCGGAAATCAAATCTGGCGACTGGGTCGAGCACCGCAGCACACGTTAGCAACGCGCGGATGCACGACGGTTGAGCTGGAGCTTCGCGGCTCTGCGCGAAGCGGAGTGCGTTCATTCCGCCGAGGTGCGCCGCACAAACTCAAAGCCGGATCGCATCAAGCCGGCAGACGCGCTGCGCCCGAAAACAAAAAAACGGCCCGGCAGGCATTCGCCTGTCGGGCCGTCCGGTCGGTCAGCCTTGGGACCTGCAAGCCGCTTTCGCTCCGCGTTGAGCGGGTGAAAGCGGTCTTGCGGCTACGTCGTCGTACGGTGCAATGCGGTTGCGTTGCAATGCGACCAGGCGCGCAAGCGCACGCTGCGCGCGACGTTAAAACCTCAAATTTCCTCGTATAGCGGCAGCGTCAGGAAGTCGGTGAACTGCTCCGACGTCGACATCTCTTCGAAGATCTGCGCGGCGCGCTCGTACGGCTTCGTATCGCCGCCAACGGCCTGCTTGACCTTGTCGAGCTCCTGCGCCGAAAGCTCGCGCACCAGTTCGGCCGTGACCTTGCGGCCGTCGTCGAGCTTGCCCTTCGGCGAGCGGATCCACTGCCACACTTGCGAGCGCGAGATTTCCGCGGTCGCCGCGTCTTCCATCAGGTTGTGGATCGGCACGCAGCCATTGCCCGCGAGCCACGAACCCAGGTAGTGAATGCCGACGTTGATGTTGTTGCGCAGCCCGCCTTCGGTGATCGGCGCTTCCGGACGGAAATCCAGTCAGGTCGGTAGCCGTCACGAGCACGTCGTCGCGCTGCTTGCCGATCTGGTTCGGCTTGTCGCCGAGCACCTTGACGAACTCTTCCATCGCGATCGGCACGAGGCCCGGATGCGCGACCCAGCCGCCGTCGTAGCCGTCGCCCGCGTCACGCGCCTTGTCCGAACGCACGCCAGCCCATCGCCTTGTCGTTCGCGGCCGGATCGTTCTTGATCGGAATCAGCGCGCTCATGCCGCCGATCGCCGGCGCATTGCGGCGATGGCAAGTCTTCAGCAACAACAGCGCATACGCACGCATGAACGGCGACGGTCATCGTGATCTGCGAGCGATCGGCGAGGCAGAAGTCGCGGTCGGCCTTGAACTTCTTGATCGCCGAGAAGATGTAGTCCCAACGGCCGGCGTTCAGGCCCGAGCTATGTTCGCGCAGCTCGTACAGGATCTCGTCCATTTCGAACGCGGCGACGATCGTTTCGATCAGCACCGTCGCGCGAATCGTGCCGCGCGGCACGCCGACCGCTTCCTGCGCCGCGACGAAAATGTCGTTCCACAGGCGCGCTTCGAGATGGCTTTCCATCTTCGGCAGATAGAAGTACGGGCCCGAGCCGCGCGCGACCAGTTCCTTCGCGTTGTGGACCATGAACAGCGCGAAATCGAAGATGCCGCCCGATACGCGCTTGCCGTCCACCGTCACGTGCTTCTCGTCCAGATGCCAGCCGCGCGGACGCACGATCAGCGTCGCGATCTTGTCGTTCAGCCGGTACGACTTGCCGTTCTGCTCGAGCGAAATCGTGCGGCGCACCGCGTCGTTCAGATTGATATGGCCGGTGATCTGGTTGTCCCAGCTCGGCGCATTCGAATCTTCGAAGTCGGTCATGTACGAATCCGCGCCCGAATTCAGCGCGTTGATGATCATCTTGCGCTCGACCGGACCGGTGATTTCCACGCGACGGCATTGCAGATCCTGCGGCAGCGGCGCGATGGTCCAGTCGCCTTCGCGCACGCTTTGCGTTTCGGCGAGGAAGTCGGGACGCTCGCCGGCATCGAGGCGCTTGGTGCGCTCCACGCGTGCCTGCAGCAACTGCTGTCGGCGCGGCTCGAACGTGCGATGCAACGCGGCGACGAGCTCGAGCGCTTCGCGCGTGAGGATCGCTTCGTAGCCCGGCTTGATTTCGGCCGTGATTTCCATGCCCTGCGGCAGCGCACGATGACAGCGAGTTCGCCATGGTTTCTCCTTGGTCGGTCAGATTGCAAAGATGCAAATGTTGAAAGGCGGTTAAGGGTTGAGTTGCGTCGTGTGAGTCGCGGCGGTCGCCGTCATTCGCCAGGGCTGTGGCGCGTGCGGCTGCCGCCGTGGCCGCCGCTGCTGGCAGGCGCGGTTGCGGCGACGCGGGGGACTTCAGAAAAGCGAGCAGATCGTTCATGCCTGCGCCCGCGCCATGCGGCGTGACGCCCAGTTCTTCGGCGGGTGCGTTCTGCCGGTTGAGCCAGAAAGTGGTGAAGCCGAACCACGTGGCGCCTGCCACATCCCAGCCATTCGACGACACGAAGACGATCTCGCGCGGCTGCGCGCCGAAGGCTTGCGTGCCGAGCGCATAGGCGGCGGGCGCGGGTTTGTAGGCGCGCACGGCGTCGACTGACAGAACGTGATCGAACAGGCCCGTCATGCCGGCGCTTTTCACGGCGATGTCGAGCATCTGCGGATTGCCGTTCGAAAGGATCGCGAGGCCGGGCACGCTGCGCCGGTTTTGCCGCCTTGTTCCGGCGCAGGCTGCGCTCGCGTCGTGCAATTGGCGCAGCGCGGGAACGGCATCGGGAAAGGCGGAGAGGCACGCGTATTCGTCCATCAGGCGCTTTTCGGCGGCGCGGTTCAGCGTGAGCTGGAGTTTCTTCGCGGCGAAGCGCAGCGCGTCGAGCGTGATGTCCCAGAACGGCCGATAGTGCGCGCCGGCGCGTCGGGATCGGCGAGCGTGCGCAACTGCGTGTATTCGATCTGTTTCTGCCGCCACAACTGCGAGAGCGCATCGCCGTGGCCCGGGAACATCTGCTCGGCGGCGGCGATCACCGAATGCACGTCGAAAAGCGTGCCGTAGGCGTCGAAAATCACTGCTTTTGGGGAGAGTGTCGTTGTGGCCGACATTGCCGTGCACTCCTGTCAGAGGTCGAGACGAATTGTATTAGTGATGGTCTGCGATAAAAAAGAGGCTAAAGATCACTTGATCTTTTACTTTCATGCACCTAATCTGACGCGCACCGACCACTTTCGCCGCGAACGCCGCGGCTCCCGTCCCTCATGGATCGTTTCAAGCAGATCGAGACTTTCGTCGACCGTCGCGGCCAAGGGCAGTCTGTCCGCGGCGGCATCGGCCGAGGGCGTCGCGCCCGCGATCATCGGCCGCCGGATCGACGCGCTCGAGGAGCGGCTCGGCGTGAAACTGCTGGTGCGCACCACGCGTAAGATCACGCTGACCTTCGAAGGCTCCGCGTTCCTCGAAGACTGTCAGCGCATCATTCACGACATGCAGAACGCCGAGGCCAGCGTGTCGGCGGGCGGCGTGAAGGCGAGCGGCCACTTGCGGCTGTCGGCGCCGGCGGGCTTCGGGCGACGCCACGTCGCGCCGCTGGTGCCGGCTTTCACCGTCGCGCATCCGGACGTGTCCGATCACGCTCGATCTGTCCGACCGGCTGGTCGATCTCGTCAACGAAGGTTTCGATTGCGCGGTGCGGCTCGGCGAGTTGCCGGATTCGTCGCTGGTGTCGCTCAAGCTCGGCGAGAACCGCCGCGTGTGCGTGGCGTCGCCGTCGTATCTGGGCCGGCGCGGCGCGCCGCACACGCTGGCCGATCTCGCGCACCACAACTGCCTCGCGCTCGGCGCGAGCGCCAACCAGCAGCGCGGCTGGATGTTCCAGCAGGGCGACAAGGTCGTGTCGATCAAGGTGTCCGGCACGATGGAATGCTCGGACGGCGCGGTGTTGCACGAATGGTGTCTCGAAGGCTACGGCCTCGCGTGGCGCTCGTGGTGGGAGGTCGGCGACGACATCGCGGCGGGGCGGCTCGTCAGCGTGCTCGACGAATTCGCGGCGCCGCCGATCGGCATTCACGCGGTATTTCCGCAGCGCCGCCATCTGCCGTTGCGGGTGCGGCTCTTTCTCGACTTTCTCAAGCATACGGGTACGGGCCATCCCATGGGTCGGGGTTGCTCAAAGGTTCGGGCAAGGAGCAGGTCGATGGGCGTCGACACCACTTCATCGGTCAGTTCGACTCGGTTGCGCGCCCTGTTCTCGTTCCCCGGACCCCGTCGACGAGGTCTACGGCAGCCTGGTGGCGGCCGGTGTCGTCCTCATGTGCGTGCTGACCATCGCCCTGGACCTCCGCTGGGCAACGGCAGT
>CAWCZW010000002.1:0-497469 GCA_963800185.1 uncultured beta proteobacterium
GCGGTCTGAACCGCGGGTTTTTGTCCGGCAAGCAACTACGTTGCCAACTGCTTTAGTGCTTTACAACTTCAGTTGCGCCAGCGTCTTTAGCCGGCTCAGCTGCGACGGGCGCTGCAGGCTTCGGCTCTTCTTCCGGCAACGCCTGCGGTACACGTTCGAGCGCAAGTTCAAGCACCTTGTCGATCCAGCGGACCGGCACGATTTCGATCGCGTTCTTCACGTTGTCCGGAATCTCCGTCAAGTCCTTGACGTTCTCTTCCGGAATCAGCACCAGCTTGATGCCGCCGCGATGCGCCGCCAGCAGCTTTTCCTTCAGGCCGCCGATCGGCAAGACTTCGCCACGCAACGTGATTTCGCCCGTCATCGCAACATCGGCACGAACCGGAATACCGGTCAACACCGACACCAGCGCGGTCGTCATCGCGATACCGGCCGACGGGCCGTCCTTCGGCGTTGCGCCTTCCGGCACGTGGATGTGAATGTCCTGCTTCTCGAACGCTTCGTCCTTGATGCCCAGACGGCGCGAACGCGAACGCACCACCGAGCGCGCTGCTTCGACCGATTCCTTCATCACGTCGCCGAGCGAACCCGTGCGGATCACGTTGCCCTTACCCGGCATCACCGCGGCTTCGATGGTCAGCAGATCGCCGCCCACTTCCGTCCACGCGAGACCCGTGACCTGGCCAACCTGATTTTCCTTCGCGGCCAGACCGAAGTCGTACTTGCGCACGCCGAGGAACGTGTCGAGATTGCTGCCGTCGACCTTCACCGCGCCTTCCGCCTTCTTCAGCAGAAGCATCTTCACGACCTTGCGGCAGATCTTCGAAATTTCACGCTCGAGCGAACGCACGCCCGCTTCACGCGTGTAGTAACGAATGATGTCGCGGATCGCGGTTTCCGTCACATCGACCTCGCCATCCTTGAGGCCGTTGTTCTTCTTCTGCTTCGGCAAAAGATAACGTTGCGCGATGCTGACCTTCTCGTCTTCCGTGTAACCCGACAGGCGGATCACTTCCATCCGGTCGAGCAGCGGCGGCGGAATGTTCAGCGAGTTCGACGTCGCCACGAACATCACGTCCGACAGATCGAAGTCGACTTCGACGTAGTGATCGGCGAACGTATGGTTCTGTTCCGGATCGAGCACTTCCAGCAACGCCGACGACGGATCGCCGCGGAAATCCTGGCCCATCTTGTCGACTTCGTCGAGCAGGAAGAGCGGATTGCGCACGCCGACCTTGGTCAGGCTTTGCAGAATCTTGCCGGGCATCGAACCGATGTACGTACGACGATGACCGCGAATCTCGGCTTCGTCGCGCACGCCGCCGAGCGCCATACGCACGAACTTGCGGTTCGTAGCGCGAGCGATCGACTGACCCAGCGACGTCTTACCGACACCCGGAGGCCCAACGAGGCACAGGATCGGCGCTTTCACCTTGTCGACACGTTGCTGGACCGCGAGATACTCGAGAATGCGTTCCTTCACCTTCTCGAGACCGAAGTGGTCTTCGTCGAGCACGCGTTCCGCATTCGAGAGGTCGTTGTTGACCTTGCTCTTCTTGCGCCACGGCAAGCCGATCAGCGTGTCGATGTAGTTGCGCACGACCGTCGCTTCAGCCGACATCGGCGACATCAGCTTGAGCTTCTTCAGCTCGGCGTCGGCCTTCTTCTTGGCTTCCTTCGGCATGCGGGCAGCCGTGATGCGCTTCTCGAGTTCTTCGAGATCCGCACCTTCTTCGCCTTCGCCGAGTTCCTTCTGGATCGCCTTGACCTGCTCGTTCAGGTAGTACTCGCGCTGGCTCTTTTCCATCTGGCGCTTGACACGCCCGCGGATGCGCTTTTCAACCTGCAGGATGTCGATCTCGGCTTCGAGTTGCGCGAGCAGATGCTCGAGCCGCTCGATGACCGGGAACATTTCGAGGATGTGCTGCTTCTGGTCGAGCTTGAGCGGCAGATGCGCCGCGATCGTATCGGCCAGACGACCCGCTTCGTCGATACCCGACAGCGACGTCAGGATCTCCGGCGGAATCTTCTTGTTCAGCTTCACGTACTGGTCGAACTGCGACACGATCGCGCGGCGCATCGCTTCAGTTTCAGCGCTGTCGGCGTGGTCGGGTTCGAGCGGCATGACTTCGCACGAGAACTGCGTTTCCTGTTCTTCGATGGAAAGCGTCTTCGCGCGCTGCAAGCCTTCGACGAGCACCTTCACGGTGCCGTCGGGCAGCTTCAGCATCTGCAGGATGTTGGCAACACACCCTACTTCGTACATGTCCTTTTCGGTCGGCTCATCTTTCGCAGCCGTTTTCTGGGCGACGAGCATGATGTGCTTGCCGCCTTCCATCGCTGCTTCGAGAGCCTTGATCGACTTCGGGCGGCCTACGAAGAGCGGAATCACCATGTGCGGGAAGACGACTACGTCGCGCAGCGGGAGCAGCGGGAGCGTAATGTGTTCCGGCGGAAGGAGTTGGGTTCCTGACATTTCATTTCCCCATGAGTGGAATCAGTTCGTTCGATAGGTGAGGCTAGCAGAACAGATTGCAAGCCTCCGCGTGTGGGAAAAGTTCAGTGACTCCGAAGGTTCAGTGACTCCATTGTGAAAACAAGCTTCATTGACCACACGATAAACGAAAAAGCCGTTCACGTCGCCATGAACGGCTTTTTTTCAGAACCCGAAAGCCGATCAATTTGAACCCGCCACCTTGGGCGCGTCTTCATAAATCAGCAGCGGTTTGCCGTCGCCGTCAATCACATTGTCGTCGATGATGACCTTGCTAACGCCTTTCATTTGCGGCAAGTCGTACATCACATCAAGCAATGCCTGTTCCAGGATCGATCGCAGACCGCGAGCGCCCGTCTTGCGACGAATCGCCTTACGCGCAACAGCCTGCAACGCGGCCGGGCGAATTTCCAGCTCGACGCGTTCCATATTGAACAGCTTGTGGTACTGCTTCACCAGCGCGTTCTTCGGTTCGACGAGGATCTTCATCAGCGCGACTTCGTCCAGCTTGCCGAGCGTGGCTACCACCGGCAGACGGCCGATCAGTTCAGGGATGAGACCGAACTTGATCAGATCTTCCGGCTCCACTTCGCGCAGCACTTCACCGGCGTCGCGGTCCTGCTTGCTCTTCACGCTGGCACCAAAACCAATACCAGTCTTTTCCGTGCGGTCAACAATGACCTTTTCAAGTCCGTCAAATGCGCCACCGCAGATGAACAGAATGTTGGTGGTGTCGACCTGGATGAAGTCCTGATTCGGATGCTTGCGGCCACCTTGCGGCGGCACCGACGCCATCGTGCCTTCAACCAGCTTCAGCAAAGCCTGCTGAACGCCCTCGCCCGACACGTCGCGCGTGATGGACGGGTTGTCGGACTTGCGGCTGATCTTGTCGATTTCGTCGATATAGACAATGCCGCGCTGGGCCTTATCCACTTCGTAATTGCAGTTTTGCAGCAGCTTCTGAATGATGTTTTCGACGTCTTCACCCACATAACCCGCTTCCGTCAGCGTGGTTGCGTCGGCAATGACAAAGGGAACATTCAGAAGGCGCGCGAGCGTTTGCGCGAGCAAAGTCTTGCCGGAACCGGTCGGGCCGATCAGCAGGATGTTGCTCTTGGACAGCTCGATCTCATCCTTCTTGTCGAGATGCTTGAGGCGTTTGTAGTGGTTGTACACCGCGACCGCGAGAATCTTCTTCGCGCGTTCCTGACCGATCACGTACTGGTCGAGAATTTCACGGATTTCCTGCGGACTCGGCAGATCGGACTTGGACAAGCCCGCCTCGATGCCCGCACCTGCAGCCTCATCGCGGATGATTTCGTTGCACAGGTCGATACATTCATCACAGATGAACACCGACGGGCCCGCAATCAGTTTCTTCACTTCATGCTGACTTTTGCCGCAGAACGAGCAATACAACAGCTTTTCGCTGTTAGAACCTTTCTTGTCCGCCATAGATGTGTGAGCCTCCGGACACTCGATTACATGATACGCCGTTTGCCCCCGCCTCGTAGTTTGGGCGCGGAAGGGCTTAAGCAAAAATAACGGCGTTTGCCGCAGGCGCTGGGACGAGTCCTGATTTTTTCACGACCGGTCTGACGCGGCCTTGCCCCGCTTTAGGGCAAAACCGCACCAACTCAAGGACGCATTCAAGGACGCTTGTGCGTCACCTGATCAACCAGACCGTAAGCTTGCGCGTCGTCGCCGGACATGAAATTGTCGCGGTCGGTATCGCGCGCAATACGTTCTACAGGCTGACCCGTGTGATGCGCAAGCAGGCTGTTCAGGCGCTCTTTCAGGTACAGGATTTCCCGCGCCTGAATTTCGATGTCCGACGCCTGACCACGCGCGCCACCCAGCGGCTGGTGAATCATCACGCGCGAATTCGGCAACGCAAAACGCTTGCCCTTCGCACCGGCTGCCAGCAAGAATGCACCCATGCTGGCCGCGAGACCCATGCACAGGGTCGACACGTCCGGCTTGATGAACTGCATGGTGTCGTAAATCGCCATACCAGCCGATACCGACCCGCCCGGGCTGTTGATATAGAAATTGATGTCCTTGTCCGGATTCTCGCTTTCAAGGAACAGCATCTGCGCAACGACGAGATTCGCCGTCTGGTCGTTCACTTCGCCGACCAGGAATACGATGCGCTCTTTCAGCAGACGCGAGTAGATGTCATACGAACGCTCGCCGCGGCCGCTCGTTTCCACGACGATCGGCACCAGTCCGAGCGCCTGCGCTTCGAGATCCCGGGAAGACTGGGAGGTCAACGTGTCCAGCATTTGGGCGCGAAAGGTCATGCAATGGATCCTTGTCTGGAAATATTCTAAATATTAGATGCTAGACAGGTGTGGCCGACGCCCCGGTATTCAAGTGCGCGACCCATGCAACGCGGTGTGTGACGAGATGCAAGAAGGACATGCAAAACGCAGAGTACACAGCAGCATAAAAAGCAGCACAAAAAAAACGGCGTGCGGGCCGTCGCTCCGACAGCCGGCACGCCGTTGCAGCGACGCTTACGCTTGCGCCGTTGCGCTTGCCAGTTCTTCGAAGCTTACTTCCTTGTCCGTCACCTTCGCCTTGCCCAGCACGAAATCGACGACGTTGGCTTCAACGACGTACGCTTCCATTTCGGCAAGACGTTGCTGATTGGAATAATACCAGCGGACGACTTCCTTCGGGTCTTCGTAGCTTTTTGCGAACTCGTCGACTTCTGCGCGAATCTGCTCCGGCTTCGCCTGCAGTTCGTTTGCCTTGACCAGTTCGGCCAGCACGAGGCCCAGCTTCACGCGACGCTCAGCCTGTTCCTTGAACATTTCGGCCGGGATCGGCGCATCTTTGGCGTTCGGCACGCCGCGTTGCTCCAGATCCTGACGGGCCATCGCCACGAGGCGCTCCTGATCCTGTTCGATCAGCGCGTTCGGCACGTCCAGTTCCGAAATCTTCAGCAGCGCGTCCATCACCTGATTCTTGACGATGGCTTGCGTGCGGCGCTTGGCTTCGCGTTCGAGGTTGTCTTTGATCTCGGCGCGCATCTTGGTCAGATCGCCGTCTTCAATACCGAGCGACTTCGCGAAGTCTGCGTCGATTTCCGGCAGATGCGGCCACTCGATCTTCTTCATCGTGATCGTGAATTGCGCGGTCTTACCAGCGACGTCCTTGCCGTGATAGTCCTCGGGGAATGCCAGATCGAATTCCTTCGCTTCGCCGACCTTCAGGCCCAGCGCCGCTTTTTCGAATTCCGGCAACATGCGGCCTTCGCCCAGCACGAATGCGAAGTCGTCGGCGCTGCCGCCCTGAAACACTTCACCGTCGATCTTGCCGACGAAGTCGACCGTGACGCGGTCGCCGTCTTTTGCTGCCGTATCCGCACCGCCGTCGCCATGATCGCCAGACTCGCCGCGAGCGTGGAAATGCACGCGCTGCTTGCGCAGGATGTCCAGCGTACGGTCGATTTCAGCTTCGCTGATGGTCGTCGTGGTGCGCTCGATTTCAGCCGTGGCGACTTCGCCCAGCTTCACTTCCGGATACACCTCGAAGGTTGCGTCGAACGCGTAATCGCCTTCAGCGACATCACCCTTCGGCGCGAAGCTCGGCTGGCCGGCAACACGCAGGTTCTCGGTGCGGCTGATGTCGAAAAATTCCTTGCCGACCTTGTCGCTCAGCACTTCGGCTTCCACCTGGCCCGAGTACTGTTGCGTCACCATCTTGAGCGGCACCTTGCCCGGGCGGAAACCCGGCATGCGCACGTTCTTCGCGAGTTGACGGATACGCGAGTCCACTTCCTTCTGCACGGCGTCCTTCGGCAGGGAAATCGTTACGCGGCGTTCGAGCTTGCCGAGGTTCTCAACAACGTTAGCCATGGCTTCAATCGTCCTAAAATTATTCGAGCGAATCAGTTATCTTCTCCGTGCCGCTTTTCGGTGTCGCGCGATGTCGCGTTTTGTTCGCGTCTCGTCGTTTCGCACCGATTGCGCGCCTGCGCCGCGGGCTTGCAGGCCACCGGGCAGCACGGTTGGGTCCAAAGAGCCGAATATTTTAGCAAACTATTTGCGCGCCTAGCCGGGATTCGATGGTTCACCGCGTTTTTATCGGGTTTCGACGCGCTTTCCGTGCTGTTTTCGTGCCCTTCAGCCGTCTTTCATCACGCTGGCGACCCTACTCCGACGCGCTCCCGCGTTCAGCGTGAGGCAGCCGCGCCGACAGACGGCAAACGATGCCGGCTATGCCGTTCGGCATATTCAGCCGCCGCCGCCGTACTGCTAAGCTAACGGTCGCGCTCGGGGCTTTAGCGCGGCATCTCATCACTGTTCAGGCCCGCCACGACTCCAACCATTTCAGAGACACCATGCCGAATCTGCCGTCCTCGCCTGTCGTCGTCATTGCACCCGATTCCTTCAAAGGCTCGCTCAGCGCGGAACAGGTCGCGCAGGCCATCGCATCCGGCATCCAGCGCGCGCGGCCGGATGCCAGCGTACGTATCTGCCCGATGGCCGACGGCGGCGAAGGCACGCTCGACGCAATGCTCACGAGCGGCGGGGAGCGACGCAAGTTGAGCGTGCGCGGCGCGGCCGGTCCGGTCCGCGAGGCATTAACGGGACTGCTCAAAGACGGCAGCGCGATCGTCGAAACGGCGGAAGTGGTCGGCATCACAGACCCGGTCGGTATGGGTGTGCCGGTCGATGCGCGCAGCACACGCGGCATGGGCGAAGCGATCCGCGCGTTGCTCGACGCGGGCGTGCGGCGCTTTTTCGTGGCACTCGGCGGCAGCAGCACGAACGACGGCGGCGCCGGCCTGCTCGCAGGTCTGGGCATGAAGCTGTTCGATGCCGACGGCAAGGAAATCGAGCCGACGCCCGAGCAGCTTGCCCGCGTTGCACGTCTCGACGTTTCGCAACTCGATGCGCGACTCGCTGACAGTTCCTTCGTCGGCATGTCCGACGTAGACAATCCGCTCACAGGCGAGCATGGCGCCACCGCCGTGTTCGGCCCGCAAAAAGGTGTGAAGCCGGAGCAGGTCGCGACCATTGACGCCTCGCTTGCCCGCTTCGCCGATCTGCTCGAAGCGGCGCTCGGCCGCAAGGCGCGCGATCTGCCGGGCGCGGGCGCGGCGGGCGGCCTGGGTTTCGCGTTGCACATGCTGGGCGCGCAGTTCGAGCCAGGCGCCGAAACCGTCGCCCGGCAAATCGGCCTCGACGCGGCACTCGAGGGCGCGAACTGGCTGATCACGGGCGAAGGACGCTCGGACGTCCAAACGCTGCACGGCAAGGCACCGTTCATCGCCTGCCGTCATGCTCAGGCGGCGGGCGTGCCGGCCACGTTGCTGTCCGGCGCAGTCGACTCCGCGGCACTGCCTCGCCTCGCGGAATACTTCAGCGGTTGCTTCTCACCTGCACCCGGTCCGATTACCCTGGAAGTCGCAATTCGGGACGCGGCGCGCCTTCTCGCCGACGAAGCGGAACAGTTGACACGGCTGAAATACGGCGCGCGTTGACCAGCGGAACGGTTGCGGCAACAATCACAGCGCCACGACCGTTCTACTCAATACGGGAAGACCATGAAGGACTCCGCGAAGACCGGCCTTGAACAGTTCCTCACTTACCGTCTGCACGTCCTGAACAAGCTTGCCGAGCGAGGCATCAGCGAGCGCTATCAGCAGAAAATCGGCGTCACATTGCCGGAAGCACGGGTCATTGCGTCGGTTGGCTCGTTCGGCCCGTTCTCGATCATGGAACTGGCCCGGCACGCCAATCTCGACAAGAGCCAGGCAAGCCGCGCCGCTGAGGCGCTGATCCGTCAGGGGCTCGTCAAGCGTGAGCGTAACGTCGACGACGGCCGGGTCGTACTGGTGTCACTCACTGTGGAAGGCCGGGCGTTATATCGCAAGGTCATGCCAGTCGCGCGCAAATGGAACGGCGACATGTTCAACTGCCTCAACGACGAGGAAAAACGCGACTTCGGTCACGCTCTCGACAAGATCATCGCCACCATGATCGCGCGGGACGAATAACTCGCACTGCACGTCAATCATCCCTTTCCGTTTGTGGGCGCGTTGACGTCGGCCATGCCGGCTTCGTTCGCGTCCCCTCCCGGCAGACCAGTCAAACCAGACACACCGGACACCACGGACGCTCCAGACACGCCAGACACGCTGGCCGCCATCGCCTCGGGCTGCGCCAAAGCTTGACCGCGGGCGCCATGCCCGAGCCGCCAGGCAACAGCCACAACGCAACCGACGGCCAGCACAGCGGCCGCCCACGACAACGAGCGCGTTGCGGCGTCCGAGATCTTCGACGGCGCAGTCGAGTCGCTATCCTGCGACGCGGGCGCCGTCGTGTTCAGCTGCGCTATCTCAGGTACCGCCGAGGCGCCCTTGAACAAATCCAGCGGACTCACCGCAACCGGTATTGCGGCCCGGTTGCCCACCGCCAGCGTGAACGGCGCGGCGCCCTGCGCAGCAAAGGTGAGTATCGTCGGCCGCCAGCCCGCGGCTACCGTCAGCGTGCCGTCGCCCAGCCCGCCGGCTCGGCCGTCGAACACCACGCGCCATTGACGATCGGTATCCGCTTTCAATTCGAGCGGCGAACTGGTCTGCTCGACGTCGCCGTTGTGCAACCTGAATAGCGTCGCACGGGCTACCTCGCGCCATGGTCCGTCCAGACTGACGCGCGAGTAGATGACCGCCGGCGCCACTGTATTCGGTTGCGGCAAATTCAGACGCAAGCGATCGACCGGAAATGGGCCGCCCGTCTCGAAGAAATACTCGCCGGCTTTCGGACCGGCGCGCGCGACAATGCCTTCGCGCCATTGCCGGTGCGTTTGCGCGCTCAGGACGTTGTCCGCGCTGATGGGCAGCATCTCGAGGTCAAGCGACTCGATATACGGCGAGCGGTCCAGCCATTGCAGACGCACGTAACGCGCGCGTGGTCCTTCAAGCTCGATCCGCTCCTGACTGAGCGTGCTGCCGTTGTAGGTCACCTTGAGCAGTTGCGCGTCGCCGGCGGGTTGCCAGGTGCGCAGATCGTCGCTCGATTCAGCGATGACGCGCCCCTGGTAATTGTCATCACGAATATGGACGAGCAAGGCAATCGCTTTCGCGGCCTCATGTGTCTCGCCGCGCGTCTCCCCATGTACCGCGCGTGTCTCACGCGTCTCACGTGCCTCACGTGTTTCACGTGTCTCGCGCCAGACGTCGACCAGGTCTGTTTCGCGTTGGCCGCCGCTCGGCGGCGCAGCGACTGCGTGCAGCGACCCATCGGCGGCGATCCTTACGCCCGGCGGCAGGCTGTTGCGGTCGCTCGCACCAGATGCGCCAGTCGCCCCGGACACGCCCATGGCCGAAGGAAACCAATGCGCCTGGCGCAGAACAGGACGCATACGCGCGGCCTCGCGCGGTGCTTCGAGCGAGTACGGCACGGACTCACCGGCGTTGTTGAACACGCGCACATCGCCCAGATCGCTGCGATGACTGGACGTATAGACGGCCGCCGGGAGCGTCACCGAATAAAACGCCGCGCCGCTTTGGAGTTCGAACGCAAAGCGCTCGGCAAACGCGTCGGTGGCGGACGTTGCGAGCGGCGCCCACGCGAACCATAGCGAGGAACCCGCCAGGCACCAACCCGCCAGCTTCAGCATGCGCTTCATGGCTTGAATTCCAGAACGAAAGTCTTGGGGGCAAAAACGGGATAGTGTGAGTCGGCAGCAACCTTCGCCGATAGCGGCCGCCCTCACGATCCAATTCAACCATCTTTTTGCGACAGATCGAATCACCATCGTTTGAATACGGTGCTAGCCGGCGGCGGTGCAGGCCATATCGTGCCGCGCCGTGGGCCAAACGCGTACTTGCTGACGGAATAATAATCGCCAGATGCGGGTGACGGTAATGGAATATGGCTCAAGGTTCCGCGATCAGAAATCTTCTGGCTCACAGGCGAATCCCACAGACCGCATCTGAGTGACGGTACCGGCAGTCATCCGCAGGCAATCGACAACGCGGCTTCGACCCCGCGCGTCGACTTGCCAACCATGTCAAAATTCGGATCGGCCACCGAGCCTTCAGTCTCCCATTTTTTAATCCAAGGAAGTTTCAGTGGACATCAACAAACAGGTAGCGGCCCTCACCGCGTCAGAACTCCAGACAGCCGGCGCGAGCCAGGCGACGGCGATCGCCGTCAGCGTGCTGCTGCGCCATCTGCGCTCGCCTGAACTCGTCAAACTGCTCTCGTCGGCATTCGAAAATCACCACGCGGTCATGCTGCAAACGCCATGGCCCGAGCCGATGCTGCAGGCATTCGAATCGACGCGCCGCTTCCTGGAAGGCGCGGCGCAAGCCGAACTGCCGGGCGCGGAAACACCGGCACCGTCGTCGGACGCATGACGTGACGCGGGGCGCGCGCAAAGCGCGACGCCCCGCGAACCGACGCGCCAACACCTCTGCGCCCAACGCGCAAAAGCGGCGCGCAAAAACAAAAAACCCCGCCAGTCCAAAGACTTAACGGGGTTCTCTGCTACAGATGAGATGGTGCGAGGAAGGGGACTCGAACCCCTACACCCTTGCGGGCGTCAGGACCTAAACCTGGTGCGTCTACCAATTTCGCCACCCTCGCAGCCGGACGAGGCGCAATACGCCCAATCCGATGTCCTGCATGCTTCGGGCGCGTGAAAAGTACGTGCCCCAAAGCGTAAGCGCGAGATTCTAACCGATAGATTCGCGCTTGTCTGCATCTGTGCATCGTCTGTGCAGGCGGCCGCGATGCTACAATTTTTGGCTAAGCGCGCGCACGCCGCGCTCCTCTTCGCCCGCCCCTTCCCCACATTCCAATCCAGTGAATTTCGACGAATATTGCCAGCAGAAAGCGGCGCCGCCCGGATCGAGCACTTACTATGCGCTTCGGCAGGCGCCCGCCGCAAGCCAGCCGCTGTTGACCGCGCTGTTCGCGTTGCGCCGCGAGTTCGAGGAAACCGTCAAGGAAATCAGCGACCCGGCGATCGGCCGCACCAAGCTCGCCTGGTGGCAAAACGAAATCGCCGCCCTGGCGTCCGGCTCCGCGTCGCATCCGGTGTCGAAGGCGCTCGCAGCGTATCTGCCCGACGTGAAGGCCGAGTATCCGGCATTGCAGGCGCTCCTCGCGGGCTTCGAGATGGATCTCGATCAGGCGCGTTATCTGGACTACCCGAATCTGCGCCGTTACGTCCAGAACGTCGGCGGGACGTTTGCCGGGCTGGTGGCGCGTGCGACGGCAAAAGAACCTGCGCAAGCGTCGAATTGGGCCACGCCGCTCGGCGAAGCATTGCAGCTCGCGCAATTCGTCGTCGAAACCGGCAACGACGCGCGCCACGGCCGTATCTATATTCCAGTCGACGAAATGCAGCGTTTCAATGTCACCGCTGCGGATCTGATCAACCGGAAATATACCGACGCCTTTACCGATCTCATGCGCTTCGAAACGCAGCGCGCCCGCGATGCGCTGCGCGCGGCGTTAGCGGCCATACCCGCTGCTGAACGACGAGCGCAACGAACTCTGACCGCGCTGGCAGCGCTCGCTCTGGCACTGCTGGACGAAATCGAACGCGACGGCTATCACGTGCTGCATCAACGCATTGCGTTGACGCCGATTCGCAAGCTCTGGATTGCGTGGCGTGCCAGATAAGCGGCGCGTGATCGATCGCCGCTCAATCTCAAGCGCGTTCTCACAAGATTTTCAGACTCGCAGCAGCGGCAACGGCTCGAAGCGCTGTTGCAGAATTGCCGACGCGTCCAGCCCCCACCACGGGCCCAGCACCGTGGCGTAGAGTTGCCGAAAATCGACGCCAACCGGCAGATTGCCATTGCCGTCGAGACGGCCAAGCTCTGGCGGCACACCGTATAGTCCGCCTCGCACGCGCCCACCCATGACGAAATGCGGCGCCACGGTGCCGTGATCGGTGCCATTGCTCTGGTTCTCGCGCGGACGTCGCCCGAACTCCGCATACGTCATCACCAGCGTGTCGTCCCATCGGCCGAGTTCGCTGAGCGCCGACTTCATCGACGTGAATCCTTGCGCCAGTTGTGTTAGCAACGCCGCCTGCTGGCCCGGCTGGTTCTGATGCGTATCGAACCCGTTCAACGTCAGGCGGATCACGGCCACACCGTGCCCGTTGCGCGCTTGTTGCATGCCGCTCACATCGCCCGCGGCGAGCACCTGCATGGCCGTTCTGATCGACGTGCCGAATGCGCCGCCGGGAAACGCAGTCTTCAGTTGCGCTTGCCCGACTGCCGGACGAAGTCGGTCGGCCGCTTTGACGATGTCGTTCTCGACATCGAGAATATGCGCCAGCTCGGGGTTACGTTCCTGCAAGGCGACCGGCGTGGCGAGCCGCGACGCCTTGACGAACTGCGCGGGATTGACGAGCGCAATGGCGCGCGCGCCGTTCGCGAGCGGTCCCATTTCGGCGCTACCGATCACCACGCCATCGGCGACGAAGCTGCCCGGCACCGGCGCTTGCGCGAATGCGCGCGTGAGCCAGCCCTCGCGCAAATACTGGTCCGAACGCGATGCGGTGTCCCATATCTCGATCGAACGGAAATGCGACAGGTTGGGCTGCGCGTAGCTCACGCCCTGGACGATCGCCAGTTGCCGGCTCTGCCACAACGGCATGAGCGGTTGCAATGACGGATGCAGCGCCGTGCGCTCGTCGAGTTGAATGCCCTGCTCGCGTTTGATGCCGATGTTTTTGCGCAGCTGATAGTAAGCCGGATCGGCGAACGGAATCACCGTATTCAAGCCGTCGTTGCCGCCCTTCAGTTCGACGAGAATCAGCAGGTTTCCATAGCCGCCGCTGAACGCGCGTCCGTCGATCTGACTTTGCGCGCCGGCGAGGCGCGGCAACCAGAGCGTTGCACCCGCCACTGTCCCCATCGAAAGAAAGCTGCGTCGCTTCATCCTGCACCTCGTTGTAGTGTGTGGGCGCGTGTTCAGAATCGTGTCGCTGCGCTCTCGGCAATCGTGCCATTGGACGGCGCTCCTGTCGGGCCCCGCGACATACTCGGCTCGCTCGGCTCGTTCATTTGAGCTGGTATGCCGGGTCCATCAAGAGCGCTTCGAGATAGGCGCTGGCGGTGGAGTCGGTGTCGATTGCATCGACAGGCGCGAGAGGCAACACCGCATGCTGCATCTGCAATTCCGCCGAAAGCCCCGGTTTCGCGGTCGGCGCAGTGTCGTAACGCGCGAGCCACCTTCCTATATCAAAACGCACGCCGCCTTGAGCGCCTGGCCACCTTGACCGACGCGCGCCATTGCACGTTGCACTGACGCATCCGACGATGCCATGACGCCCGGCCCGACATTCGTAGCTCCGCTCATTGGACCGCCTGGACGCCGCGGACCCGCCGCCTCCGTCGCGCGAAACAGCTGTTCGACAAGTTGCTTGCGAGCAAGCAGTGTAGAACTGTTGATCCACGTCGCGCCACCTGGCCATCCTTTGACGTTCGGCGGATAGAACAGGTTCTCGCCGAGCGTGCGCATCTGCGCCGCGAACAGCCCAGTGTTGTCGTACCCGACGTCGAACTCCCGTAACGCTCCCACCACGAATTCGGCCGGCGATTTGACGAGCACGCCGCGGTTGTCGTCGCGCCAGAACGCGTCGCTCAGAAAAAGTCCGCGCAGTGCGACCTTGATATCGTAATGACTCGCGCGAAACTGGGCGGCGATCGGTGCAACGCGAGCCGGCTCCGGTGTATCCGAGACGAACTCGCGCCACAGCTTCGCCATGACAAAGTTTGCCGTGTCCGGTTGCGCCAGCAGGATATCGAGCACCTGATCGCCGTCGAACGTGACCGGTCTGGCCGAGCACGGTTTTCGTCCCGTCGTCATGTTGATTGGCACGCCACACGTACTGCCGCGTGTCGGGATCGAGACTCCATCCCGTGTAGGCACGCGCGGCCTCCGATACGTCGCGCTGCGTGTAATGCCCCTCGCCTAGCGTGAACAACTCCATCACTTCACGCGCGAAATTTTCATTCGGCTTGCCCTTGCGGTTGCTCGCGCCATCGAGGTACTGCAGCATCGCCGGATCTTTGGCCACGTCATGCAGCAGATCGCCGAAATTGCCGAGCGCGTCTCGCCGCAGCAGCGGTTCTGCTGCGCCATCTGCTGCGGAAACTGGACCTTGTCCTGTCCGGAGGTGAAGTGGTTGTGCCAGAAGAGCGTCATGCGCTCGGTCAGCGGCGAAGGCGTAGCCAGCATCTCGCGAACCCACCACGCACGTAATAATTCGTAACGCTGCCCACGCAGGCGCTGCTCGTCACGCCGTTGTTCAACTGTCCAGGCCTTGCGGATCGTCGCGTGTCGGGATCGGTTCGTCCACCCAGTCGGGCAGGGCGTCACGGCGTCGGTTCGGGCGCTCGCGAGCACTTTGTCGACGGCCTGCTCGCGGCTCAGCCCAACGTATTGCGTGAGCTCGGCGTATCCGGCGCAAAGCCGACGCGCGTAAGAAAAAATCGCGCGTCGTCGGCATCGAGAATGGCCTGGGTTGCCGCCGGCACGGCAGATGCGAAGCGGCGAGCGATGTCGATGTGCTGGAGGCGCATGGAGGCAGCTTGCCGCTCGGCCGCAGTGCCGGCACAGCACGCCACAGCCAGCGAGTGCGATGGCAGTAAATGCAATCCGATCGCCCACGATTACGCGTTCATGCATATTTCATCATCGATCATCCGGCCGCGGGAATCGTCACGAAGACGCGCGCATAGAATGCGTCAGGCAAGACACCTGTGCTCTGGCGACTCAACGGCAGAATAGCGCATAAGTTGACGGGGGAAGTGCAACGAAATCTTTCACGCGCGGCGAACACGCGAGGTGCGTGCCACAGGCGGGCACGAAAATAGCTACCGCTTGTAGAGTTCGCGGACAGCGTCTTCGATGTGCTGCCGCAGCAGGCGCCGTTCGTCGGGCGTCATATGGCCATCACGGCGACGTTGATCAAGATCGGGGGGAACTGCGGTGCGCAACATGACGTCTGATGCAGGGCGGTCGTCGTTGACTGGGGTTGCGGGGTCCGTGCGGCATTGGTGGCCTGGGCACGCGCTCGCTCGCAGCTCTGTCGGCGGAAGGCTGGGCGTGGGCGAGCGTGGGTCCCAGTGTGCCTGCAAGCGTACCGGCTATCGCCAGTGCAATTACGCTTAGGCGCACATTCGGCCAAACCCCTCCCTTCATGTTGTTCCCTTCGTGGCGCGGCAACCGGCTACCTCAAATGCGTATACAAACCCCGGTAACGAGCCGGGTGCGAGAGTTTTAGTCGAGTGAAGTATCCACCGAACAGCCGCATTCAGTAAAGGAGTCTACCTGCCCCTGCTTTACGTCGTGCCACAGTGCCGGGTAAATTTTGTAACTGACTGTAACCCGATAAATGATGCAACCGCGCACCACTTTCTAATCGCGCTAAGATGCCGACCATGGAAACCAAAAACCCTTCGAAAATCCTCGTCGTCGACGACGATCCACGCCTGCGCGATCTGCTGCGCCGCTACCTCGGTGAACAGGGCTTCAATGTCTATGTTGCCGAGAACGCGCCGTCCATGAACAAGCTCTGGGTGCGTGAGCGTTTCGACTTGCTGGTGCTCGACCTGATGCTGCCCGGCGAAGACGGCCTGTCGATCTGCCGCCGCTCTGCGCGGCAGCAACGACCGCACGCCGATCATCATGCTGACGGCCAAGGGCGAAGACGTCGACCGTATCGTCGGCCTCGAAATGGGCGCCGACGACTACCTGCCCAAGCCGTTCAACCCGCGCGAACTGGTCGCGCGGATTCATGCGGTGCTGCGCCGCCAGTCGCCGTCGGAATTGCCGGGCGCGCCGTCGGAAACCACCGAAGTGTTCGAGTTCGGCGAGTTCGCGCTGAATCTCGCCACCCGCACGCTCACCAAGGCCGGCCAGGAAATTCCGCTGACCACGGGCGAGTTCTCGGTGCTGAAGGTATTTGCGCGTCATCCGCGTCAGCCGCTGTCGCGTGAAAAGCTGATGGAGCTTGCGCGTGGCCGTGAATACGAAGTGTTCGACCGCAGCCTCGACGTGCAGATCTCGCGTCTGCGCAAGCTGATCGAACCGGATCCGGGCAGCCCGCGTTTCATTCAGACCGTCTGGGGTCTTGGCTACGTGTTCATTCCCGACGGCGCGGCCTGAGTTTGTTCTCACTTCCTGCTTTTGATTTCAGATAAGAAGGGCCCATGCGGATCGACCGGCGCCTCCTGACGCTCGCGTTCGGCGGCCTTTTCTGGCGGACCTTTCTGTTGATCGCGCTGTTGATCGCAGTCAGTCTCGCCGCGTGGTTCCAGAGCTTTCGGGTGATCGAACGCGAGCCGCGCGCACAGCGCGTGGCCTTGCAACTGGTCGCGATCGTCAAGCTCACGCGCACCGCCCTCCTCTATTCCGATCCCGACCTGCGGCGCGCATTGCTGCAGGATCTGGAGAGCAATGAAGGGGTGCGCGTGTACCCGCGCGAAACCACCGACAAGTACAAGCTCCAGCCCGACGAGTCGCTGAACCGGCTGATCGAACACGACATTCGTGGCCGCCTCGGCGACGACACGGTCATCGCGCAGAGCGTCAACGACATCCCCGGCGTCTGGATCAGCTTCAAGATCGACGACGACGACTACTGGGTCGCGCTCGACCGCGATCAGCTCGACAACGCCACCGGCCTGCAATGGGCCGGCTGGGGCGTGTTCGCGCTCGCGCTGTCGCTGTTCGGCGCGGCCTTCATCACGAGTCTCGTGAACCGGCCGTTCGCGCGGCTCGCCATGGCCGCGCGCAAGGTCGGCTCGGGCCAGTCGCCCGAGCCGCTGCCCGAGCGCGGCATGGGCGTGGCCGCCGAAACCAATCGCAGTTTCAACCAGATGGTGCAGGACCTCGAACAGCTCGAGGCCGACCGCGCGCTGATGCTCGCGGGCATCTCGCACGATCTGCGCACGCCGCTCGCGCGGCTGCGGCTCGAAACCGAAATGAGCCCGTCCGACCAGGCGACCAAAGACGCGATGGTCGACGACATCGAGCAGATGGACATGATCATCGGCCGCTTCCTCGATTACGCGCGGCCGGTGCAGCGCATGCCGGAGCCTGTCGATCTCTCGGTGATCGCGGGCGAACTGGCCGCGCGCATGCAGAGCGAAGACAGCATGCGGCTGATCACGCGGCTCGCGCCGTCGGCGGTGATCGAGGCGCGATGAGACCGACATGCGGCGCGTGGTCGGCAATCTGCTGGAGAACGCGCGCAAGTACGGCCTGAGCGACGGCGACGGCATCCCGCACGTGATTCTGCGAAACGCGGGTGTCGCACTCGCGGCGTCGAATTGTCGGTGGTCGACGAAGGGCCGCGGCATTCCCGAAGACCAACTGGCGCTTGTCACGCGGCCGTTCTATCGCGTGAATTCGGCGCGCACGCAGGCGAACGGCACAGGCCTTGGCATGGCAATCGTGCAGCGGCTCGTCGGCCGTTATCGCGGCGCGCTGCGTTTGCGCAATCGCACGCCGGGCCCGGGCTCGAGGTCACGATCGAGTTTCCGCTGGCCAAAGGCGCATGACGGTTCGACGGTCAGCGCGACTCGCTGCAACGACGTGCGACCTATCGGCCGCATTCGATAATAACTATCCAGTATTGTTAGTTAAAATCTATTGGACAGATAGTTCAATAGAGCTATAGTGAATCGTGTAACGCTGCTCGTTATAACGAGCTGATGTTGCGTCAGGCGCGTTACAGCGATCAGGTAGTCTGTTTTTCCATCACACAAGGAGCATTCGCATGAAAACCGTTGGCGATAAAGTCGAAGCGTTCACCGTTACTGCTGCCAAGCCGGGCTTCAACAATCACGAAGAAAACGGCGTGTCGGCGTTCGAAGAGATCACCGAGCAGTCGTTCCCCGGCAAGTGGAAGATCATCTATTTCTACCCGAAGGACTTCACGTTCGTGTGCCCGACGGAAATCGTCGAATTCGGCAAGCTGGCCAAGGATTTCGAAGAGCGCGATGCGGTGCTGCTCGGCGGCAGCGTCGACAACGAATTCGTGAAACTGGCATGGCGCCGCGAGCACAAGGACCTGAACAAGCTGAACCACTATGCGTTCGGCGACGTGAAGGGCGAGCTGATCGACCAGCTCGGCGTGCGCGACAAGGAAGCGGGCGTGGCGCTGCGCGCGACGTTCATCGTCGATCCGGACAACACGATCCAGCACGTTTCGGTGAACAACCTGAACGTCGGCCGCAATCCGGAAGAAGTGCTGCGGATTCTGGACGGTCTGCAAACGGACGAACTATGTCCGTGCAACCGCGCGGTCGGCGGCGCAACGCTGTAAGCGTGCCGCAGTCTTCAGGCTCGAAAAGCCCGCCAAGCTTGAAAAAGCCGGCGGGCTTTTTTATCGGACAACCTGATAGGAGAAATCAATGGAATTCTTGTCTTCGATTAAGGCACTCGTACCGGACTACGCGAAGGACATCCGGCTGAACGTCGACGGCACGATCGCGCGCTCGTCGCTGGAGGGCAACGACGCGGTCGGCGTTGCGTTGGCGGCCGCATTCGCGGCGAAAAGCACGATGATCGTCGATGCGATTCGCAATGCGGGCGTGCTGTCGCCCGAAGAGACGAATGGCGCGCTGACCGCCGCCGCGCTGATGGGCATGAATAACGTCTGGTATCCGTACGTCGAGATGGCGGACAACGCCGATCTGAAGACGCAGCCGGCAGCAATTGCGGATGAATGCTTATGCGTCGCATGGCGGGGTCGATAAGCGGCGCTTCGAGATGTATGCGCTCGCGGCATCGATCATCGGCAAGTGCCATTTCTGCGTGAAGTCGCACTTCGAAACGCTGGTCGCCGAAGGCATGAGCTCGACTCAATTGCGCGACGTGGGCCGCATCGCGGCGGTCGATCAACGCCGCCGCGCAGTGCATCGCCGCGGAAGGGAAATAAGCGGCTATGCGCGCAGCGCAATGAGTGCGGCTGCGCGTTGAGCTTTTGCGTCTTGAACGAATGCACGCCGATCCGGCGTGCAGAAACTCGACCGGTTCAGTTCTTGATCAGCAGCACCGCGGCCTGCGCCTCGATGCCCTCGCCTCGTCCCAGATAGCCCAGCTTCTCGTTGGTCTTCGCCTTCACGTTGACACGCTCGACCGGCAAGCCGAGATCGGCGGCGATATTCGCGCGCATGCCTTCGATATGCGGCGCCAGCTTCGGCGCCTGCGCCACGACGCTGCTATCGACGTTCGCGATCGAGAAACCCGCCGCCTTCACGCGCGCAAAACACTCGCGCAGCAGAACCCGGCTGTCCGCGCCGGCGAACTTCGCATCGGTATCGGAGAAATGCCGGCCGATATCGCCCATCGCCGCCGCGCCGAAAAGCGCGTCGGTGATCGCATGCAGCAGCACGTCCGCATCCGAATGGCCCGAGCAGACCGCGTTCATAAGGAATCGTCACGCCGCCAATAATCAGCGGGCGTCCCGGCACCAGCGCATGCACGTCATACCCCTGTCCAATTCTGAAATCCATATGCGATCAAGTCCATTCATTGAAATGGGCCGTTCGATCAGCAAGCGTCGATCAGCAAGCGTCGCCGAGCATCAGGAAGCGCGGCTGGCCGGCACAGAATCGCCTCGGCCAGATCGAAGTCTTCCGGATACGTGACCTTGAAGTTGCGCAGACTGCCTTGCACCAGTTTCGGCGCATGTCCCAGCCATTCGATCGCGCTCGCTTCGTCGGTCAGATCGTGACCGTCCGCCTGCGCGCGCAAAATCGCCTCGCGCAACATGCCGATGCGGAACATCTGCGGCGTCTGCGCCTGCCACAAGCCGTCGCGCGCCTCGGTGCGGGCGATGCGGCCGTCCGGACGAGCCCGGATCGATCCGCTTCAAGCGTATCCGCCACCGGCAACGCCATGATGCCGCCCACCGCGTCGTCCTTCAGCGCGACCGACCAGCGTGCGGATCAACGCCGGCGTAATGCCTGGCCGCGCGGCGTCGTGCACGAGCACCCAGTCGTCGTCGTGCGCGCCGAACTCGGCCAGCGCGTGCAGCCCGTTCAGCACCGACGCCTGGCGCGACGCGCCGCCGCAGCGGCGCACGGCGAAACGCAGGCCGCCGAAGCGGCGGGCGTCGAAATGCTGGTCGTCTGGCGCGATCACGACAAGGGTTTGCGCAAACTCGCTGCACGCGTCGAAGGCCGCCAGCGAGTAATGCAGCATGTCGCGGCCGGCGACAGTGCGATATTGTTTGGGCATCGCGGCGCCGGAACGGCTGCCGGTGCCAGCGCACGGAATCAGGGCAAATAGACGGGAAGTCACGAGTGCGGATGCCGCGAAGTCAAAGTAAAGGACGGATTTTATAATAGGTCCTTCGCATCCACGCCCCGACACGCGTAAACTTGCCGGTCACGTGTGAGCCTGAGGCCGCTTTTTCTCTTCTATGCCAGACATCGCCGCATCATCGCAGTCCTCCCCGCCCGTCGCGCTCGTCAAGGCCGGCCAGCGTTTTGCCTTCGACGGCACGCACGGCTCGTCCGACGCGCTGCTGATCGCCCGCTACCATCTCGCCTATCGCGAGAAGGTGCCGCTGCTGGCGGTCGTCTGCGAAAGCGCCGTCGACGCGCAGCGCCTGTCGCAGGAAATCGGCTTTTTCGCGCCCGAGGCACGCGTGCGCCTGCTGCCCGACTGGGAAACGCTGCCTTACGACACCTTTTCGCCGCACCAGGATCTGGTCTCCGAGCGCCTCGCCACGCTGCACGATCTCGGCGAAGGCCGCTGCGACATCCTGCTGGTGCCCGCCACCACCGCGCTCTACCGGATGCCGCCCGCCTCGTTCATGGCCGGCTACACGTTCTCGTTCTCGCAGGGCGAACGTCTCGACGAAGCGAAACTCAAAGCGCAATTGACGCTCGCCGGCTACGAGCACGTGAGCCAGGTGGTGCGTCCCGGCGAATACTGCGTGCGCGGCTCGCTGCTCGATCTGTTCCCGATGGGCTCGCCGCTGCCGTACCGGATCGACCTGTTCGACGATCAGGTCGACTCGATCCGCGCGTTCGATCCGGACACGCAGCGCAGCCTCTATCCGGTGAAAGACGTGCGCCTGTTGCCAGGCCGCGAGTTTCCGTTCGACGAAGCCGCGCGCACGGCTTTTCGCAGCCGCTGGCGCGAGACCTTCGAGGGCGATCCGAGCCGCGCGTCGATTTACAAGGACATCGGCAACGGCGTGCCGTCGGCGGGCATCGAATACTATTTGCCGCTCTTCTTCGAGGAAACGGCCACGCTGTTCCACTATCTGCCCGAAGGCGCGCAACTGGCGTTCGTCGGCGATCTGGACGCGGCGATCCGGCGCTTCACCAACGACACCAAGCAGCGCTACAACTTCCTCTCGCACGACCGCGACCGGCCGATTCTGGAGCCGCAGCGTCTGTTCCTGTCGGACGAAGACTTCTTCACGTTCGCCAAGCCGTTCGCGCGTCTCGTGCTGCCCGCCAACGCGGGTGGCGGCTGGTCGATCGCCGCTGCCCAATCTCGCGATCGACCGTCACGCCGACGATCCGCGTCTCGGCATTGCGCGCCTATCTCGACACCACGCCGAACCGCGTGCTGTTCGCCACCGAATCGGCCGGGCGGCGCGAAACGCTGCTGCAACTGCTGGCCGACAATCACCTGCGGCCCGCGTCGAGCGACAGCTTCCAGGACTGGCTCATCGGCGACGCGCGCTTCTCGCTAGGCGTCGCGCCGCTCGCCAACGGCTTCGCGGTGCCGGTCGACGGCATTGCGATCATCACCGAAACAGAGCTTTACGGCCCGCTCGCGCGCCGCGCGGGACGCCGCCGCCAGGAACAGGCGAGCAACGTCGATTCGATGGTGCGCGACCTGTCCGAGCTGAAGATCGGCGATCCGGTCGTGCATTCGCAGCACGGCATCGGCCGCTATATGGGTCTCGTCACGATGGATCTCGGCGAAGGCGAAACCGAGTTCCTGCACCTCGAATACGCGGGCGACAGCAAGCTCTACGTGCCGGTCGCGCAACTGCACGTGATCTCGCGCTATAGCGGCGCCGATCCGGAAAGCGCGCCGCTGCATTCGCTCGGCTCGGGCCAGTGGGAAAAGGCCAAGCGCAAAGCCGCGCAGCAGATCCGCGATACCGCCGCCGAGCTGCTGAATCTCTACGCCCGCCGCGCCGCGCGCGAAGGCCACGCGTTCGCGCTCGAACCGCAACGACTACGTGAAGTTCGCCGAGAGCTTCGGCTTCGAGGAAACGCCGGACCAGGCCGCCGCGATCGCGGCCGTGATCGGCGACATGACGAGCGGCAAGCCGATGGACCGCCTCGTGTGCGGCGACGTCGGCTTCGGCAAGACCGAGGTGGCGTTGCGCGCGGCGTTCATCGCGGTGATGGGCGGCAAGCAGGTGGCGCTGCTCTCGCCCACCACGCTGCTCGCCGAACAGCACACGCAAACCTTCACCGACCGCTTCTCCGACTGGCCGGTGCGCATCGCCGAACTGTCGCGTTTCAAGTCGACCAAGGAAGTCAACGCGTCGATCCAGCAGATCAACGAAGGCACGGTCGATATCGTGATCGGCACGCACAAGCTGCTGTCGTCGGACGTGCAGTTCAAGCGGCTCGGGCTCGTGATCATCGACGAGGAGCACCGCTTCGGCGTGCGTCAGAAAGAGGCGTTGAAGGCGCTGCGCGCCGAAGTCGACGTGCTCACGCTCACCGCAACGCCGATCCCGCGCACGCTCGGCATGGCGCTCGAAGGTCTGCGCGATTTCTCGGTGATCGCCACCGCGCCGCAAAAGCGCCTCGCGATCAAAACCTTCGTGCGTCGCGAAGAAGACAGCGTGATTCGCGAAGCGATGCTGCGCGAGTTGAAGCGCGGCGGCCAGGTGTACTTCCTGCACAACGAAGTCGAGACGATCGAAAATCGCCGGCAGATGCTCGAAGCGCTCGTGCCCGAAGCACGCATCGCCGTCGCGCACGGCCAGATGCACGAGCGCGAACTCGAACGCGTGATGCGCGACTTCGTCGCGCAACGCGCCAACGTGCTGCTGTGCACGACGATTATCGAAACCGGCATCGACGTGCCGAGCGCCAACACGATCCTGATTCATCGCTCCGACAAGTTCGGCCTCGCGCAATTGCATCAGTTGCGTGGCCGCGTGGGCCGCTCGCATCACCAGGCGTATTCGTATCTGCTCGTGCACGATCCGCAAGGCCTGACGAAGCAGGCGCAACGCCGTCTCGAAGCGATCCAGCAGATGGAGGAACTCGGTTCGGGCTTCTATCTGGCGATGCACGACCTCGAGATTCGCGGCACGGGCGAAGTGCTCGGCGACAAGCAATCGGGCGAGATTCAGGAGATCGGCTTCCAGCTCTACACCGACATGCTCAACGACGCCGTGAAGGCGCTCAAGGAAGGCAGGGAGCCCGACCTGACCGCGCCGCTCGCCGCGACCACCGAGATCAATCTGCACGCGCCGGCGATTCTGCCCGCGGACTATTGCGGCGACGTGCAGGAACGTCTGTCGCTCTACAAGCGCCTCGCCAATTGCGAGCACAGCGATTCGATCGACGGCATTCAGGAAGAGCTGATCGACCGCTTCGGCAAGCTGCCGCCGCAAGCGCATGCGCTGGTGGAGACGCATCGTCTGCGGCTGGCGGCGAAGCCGTTGGGCATTTCGAAGATCGATGCGGGCGAGAACGGTGATCGGTTTGCAGTTCATCCCCAATCCGCCGATCGACGCGATGCGGATCATCGAGATGGTGCAGAAGCACAAGCACATCAAGCTCGCGGGCCAGGACAAGCTGCGTATCGAAACGCGCAGCCCGGATCTGGCCGTGCGCGTGGCGACGGTCAAGGAGACCTTGCGTGCGCTCGGCACGCCGAGCCGCGGCACGGCGCCCGCCGCGTGCTGCACGCTAGAGCGCTGATATTGCCGACATCGTGGCGGCGTCGTGGCGGCCAGCGCGCCGCCACGAGAAAAACGCGGGCACGTCTAGCGCTTTTTGCTGCTCATGCTGCGGTGCGCAAACGCGCGCCGCCGCATGCGCGCCCGCTTTTTTTGGGTATGATCGAAAGACTCAAAATGCTGGAGTCATGTCATGTCTCACGTCGCTGAAACAGCGCAGTCCACCGCACCCTCCGCTTCGATCGCAACTTCTTCCGCAACGTCGGCGTTCCCCGCTTCGCTTCCCTGGGTGACCCGCCTCGTGTCGATGGACACGGTGAGCCGCAATCCGAATCTCGGTCTGATCGAAACCGTGCGCGACGAACTGCGCGCCGTCGGCATCGAAGCCACGCTCACCCACGACGAAAGCGGCAAATGGGCCAACCTGTTCGCCACGATTCCCGCCCACGACGGCGAGACCAACGGCGGCGTCGTGCTGTCGGGTCATACTGATGTCGTGCCCGTCGACGGTCAGCAATGGGACAGCGATCCGTTCAAGCCGGAGATTCGCGGCGACAAGCTCTACGGCCGCGGCACCTGCGACATGAAGGGCTTTATCGGCGCGGCGCTCACACTCGTGCCCGAGATGCAGCGCACGCAGCTCGCCAAGCCGATTCACTTCGCGCTTGTCGTTCGACGAGGAAGTCGGTTGCGCCGGCGCGCCGCTGCTGATTGCCGATCTGATGAAGCGTGGCGTGAAGCCGGACGGCTGCATTGTCGGCGAGCCGACCAGCATGCGGCCCATCGTGGCGCACAAGGGCATCAACGCGTATCAGTGTTGCGTGCGCGGCCAGGCCGCGCATTCGTCACTCACGCCGAAGGGCTTGAACGCCATCGAATACGCCGCGCGCCTGATCTGCTACATCCGCGACATGGCCGATCAGTTCCGCGAGCAAGGCCCGTTCGACGAACTGTACGACGTGCCCTTCACCACCGCGCAAACCAGCACGATCAAAGGCGGCAACGCGATCAATACCGTGCCTGCCGAGTGCAACTTCCAGTTCGAATTCCGCAATCTGCCCACGCTCGACCCCGAACCGATCTTCGCGCGCATCGATCAATATGCACGCGAAACGCTGCTGCCGAAAATGTTGCGCGAACATCCATCGGCGGCCATCGAGATCA
This sequence comes from uncultured beta proteobacterium, assembly GCA_963800185.1. Taxonomy (GTDB): domain Bacteria; phylum Pseudomonadota; class Gammaproteobacteria; order Burkholderiales; family Burkholderiaceae; genus Paraburkholderia. The sequence goes on from CAWCZW010000002.1 coordinate 25,559, forward strand.
CGAAGATCGCCGCGGCGCCTGGCCTCGATTCGTCTGAACAAGCCGCGATCACGCAACTCGTGCGCGCGCTGACCGCGGACCAGGACAAGCGCAAGGTCGCGTACGGCACCGAAGCGGGGCTGTTTTCGCTGGCGGGCATTCCGAGCATCGTGTGCGGCCCCGGCGACATCGAGCAGGCGCACAAAGCCAACGAATTCGTCGCGCTGGATCAATTGGTGGCCTGCGAGCGCTTCCTGCAAAAATTCATTCACAGCATGTCGGTCGACGCGCACGCGCACTGAAACTGGCGACGTAAAAAGAGTCTTACCATATATCGACGGACAGCACCAGCGCTACCACGCCATGTCAACCGCCACGCCGCAGCACACCGACCATACGATCGACGGCGAGCCGATCCCCACGCTCGACGACATCGCCGCGCAGCACTTTGCGCTTGACGCCGTGGGTGGCGCGAACGCCGGTGTTCGACCGGCTCGACTTCCCTTCGCTGGAAGGCACGGTGGTGAACTTCAAGTTCGAGTTGTTGCAAGCGGGCGGCAGTTTCAAGGCGCGCGGCGCGTTCACGAATCTGCTCGCGCTCGACGAAGCGCAACGCAGCGCGGGCGTCACCTGCGTGTCGGGCGGCAATCATGCGGTGGCGGTCGCGTATGCGGCCATGCGTCTTGGCATCAGCGCGAAGGTCGTGCTGTTTCGCGCGGCCAATCCGGCACGCGTCGCGCTTGTGCCGGCAATATCACGCGGAGATCGTCTTCGCGGAAAATATTGCCGAGGCATTCGAACTCGTGCGCCGTATCGAGGCCGAGGAAGGCCGTTATTTCGTGCATCCGTTCAATGGCTACCGCACCGTGCTGGGCTCGGCCACGCTCGGCTACGAATGGGCCACGCAAACGCCTGATCTCGAAGCGGTGATCGTGCCGATCGGCGGCGGCGGTCTGGCTGCCGGTGTCGCCACGGCCATGCGGCTCGCGAATCCGCGGGTGCACGTGTACGGCGTCGAACCGGAAGGATCGGACGCGATGGGCAAGAGCTTCGCCGCCAATCACACGGTCAAGATGGGCCACATGCACAGCATTGCCGATTCATTGATGTCGCCGCATACCGAGGAATACAGCTACGAGTTGTGCCGCCGTCATATCGACCAGCTCGTCACCGTCTCCGACGACCAGTTGCGCGCGGCGATGCTGACCTTGTTCGGACAACTTAAGCTAGCCGTCGAACCGGCCTGCGCCGCGGCGACAGCAGCGCTGCTCGGGCCGCTGCGCGAAACGCTGCAAGGCAAGCGCGTAGGCGTTCTGCTGTGCGGCACCAATACCGACCCGGTCAGTTTTGCCGCGCATATCGAACGTGCGCGCCATAGCCAGTCGCAGTTTCCAGGATAAAAGCCAATCCGCGCTTTCCGTGCCAAAAGACTAGCCTATCCTTCTCAGATTGGTATCATTCGATTATCGACTTCTGGGAGGAACCTATATGAGCATGATCAAGGAATTCAAGGAATTTGCCCTCAAAGGCAACGTAATGGATCTTGCCGTCGGGGTGATTATCGGCGGCGCATTTTCCACGATCGTCAATTCAATTGTTAAAGACCTGATCATGCCGGTTGTCGGCGTTGCCACCGGCGGCCTCGACTTCTCCAACAAGTTCGTTCGCCTCGGCGATATTCCCGCCAGCTTCAAAGGCAGTCCCGAGTCGTATAAAGACTTGCAGACCGCCGGCGTGGCGGTGTTCGGTTATGGCTCATTTATCACGGTGGCCATCAACTTCGTGATCCTCGCATTCATCATTTTCCTGATGGTCAAGTTCATCAATAATCTGCGCAAGCCGGCTGATGCGGCGCCGGCAGAGCCGCCGCCGACACCGGAAGACGTCGTGCTGCTGCGTGAAATCCGCGATTCGCTGAAGAACCGCGGCGTGAATCCGCGTTCTGACGGTCAGAACATTGCAATAAAAAAGAAGGCCTGCTACGAAAATTCGCAGTGAACTGACCCCCCAAAGTTGGACAGTTTTCGGCTAGGGCCGGTTGGGCTGAGTCCTGTACATCACGGGACTCAGCCCGTTTAATTTCAGCTTGATGCGTTTGTGGTTGTAGTAGTGGATGTATTGCCGGATGCCGGCCTTCAAATCGTCGATGCTCTCAAACCTGTTCAGGCGGAAGAACTCTGACTTGAGCGTACCAAAGAAGCTTTCCATTGCCGCATTGTCGTAGCAGTTTGCCCTGCGCGACATGCTCTGCGTAAGGCCGCGTTCAGCCAGCAGCCCCCGGTAGGCAGCCATCTGATACTGCCAGCCCTGATCTGAATGCAACATCGGTCTGTCATGATCGCCCAGTTTTGCTAGCGCCTTCCTGAGCATGCGGCTGACCATTTCAAAGACCGGTCGCTCGCTCATCTGGTAGGCCACAATCTCGCCGTTATACAAATCCATGACCGGTGAGAGGTAAAGCTTATGCCCGAGCACATTGAACTCCGTCACATCCGTGACCCACTTCTCGTTGGGCTGCTGCGCGCTGAACTCCCGGTTCAGCAGGTTCGGTGCAATACGCCCGACGTCGCCGCGCCAGGAACGGAATTTCTTCACGCGCACCAGCGCCTTCAGCTGTAGTTCTTTCATCAGCCGCTGCACCTTCTTGCGGTTGACCGTCTGGCCCGTCAGGCGCATGTCCGCCGTGATGCGTCGATAGCCATAGCGACCCTTGTGACGCTCATACACCGCCTTGATCTGCGTCTTGATCTTCGTGTGCCGGTCGCCGGCATCCAGCACCTTTAACTGGTAATAGAACGTGCTGCGTGCCAGCCCCGCCACCTGGAGCAAAGCGCTTATCGGATGTTGCTGACGTAGTTCCTGCACTATTTGCGCTTTTTCTTTTGCGCGCCCTGCTTCTTCGCCTGAAGCAGGGCATCGAGCTTTTTTAGATACGCCACCTCTGCGCGCAGGTATTCGTTTTCCTTGAGCAACTGCTCACGCGTGCGCTCATCTGGCGCACTTTCTTCGGTCGGCTTTTCTGGAACTGGACGGGTCATCGTTTTAGGACGCCCTCGTGGGCGGGGCGCCAGAGCATCAATACCGCCATCATGATACTGGCGTTCCCACTTCGCTATGCAACCCGGGCTGCGAATGTCGAACACCGCTGCGACCTGTTGCTGCGACAACTCCTTCTTCCACATGTGGACGAGAACGGACATTCTGAACTGCGCATCGTAGTGGTCCCACTTCTTGCGCAACCCGTCACGCCCGTGCTCCCTGTAGGCGGCCACCCAGCGACGCAACGCACTGCGACTCACACCATGCCGTCGGGCGAGCACCCGTATCCCGACACCGCCAGCCAGATACTGCTTTACTAATTTGAGCTTTAACTGCTCACTATGCTTCGCCATGAAAAACACCCCAAAGGTTGGACGGGTGTCCAACTTTTGGGGTGCAGTTCACAGCGGGCCTTTTTTCATCCGGCGAAATGGAAAAGGCGTAGATAATTGCGTTGGAACAATGCGTCACAACGCGCGTCACGTAAATGCGTCATCACGTTGTTCGCGACGCCGTCGCCTCGGCGTTAGGCCTCCTTTTTCGCCTTCCGATTCAGCGCGCTTTCAATCATCGTCTCGAGCTGTCCGAAATTGACAGGCTTGGTCAGATGCGAAGTAAAGCCGGCGCTCAGGCAACGGCGGACATCTTCGTCAGTTCCGAAGCCGGTCAACGCCACCGCCGGCGCGTCCGAATGTTCGCGGAACGCTTTGACGAAATCGAGACCGGTGCCGTCGGGCAAGCCCACGTCGCTGATCACCAGATCGAACGCCTGCAATTGGGTAGCGGCCAAGGCATCGTCCACGCGGCCCACCGTGGTCACATCGTGACCCAGGCTGCGAATCAGTTGCGCCATCACCTCGGCGGTATCCACGTGGTCCTCGATCAGCAAAATGGTCAGCAAGCCATGAGGGCGCACATCATCCGGCGCGGCAACGGGCGTTGATTCGGCAGGCGCGGCGGCGGTCGGCAACGTGATCGTGAAGGTCGCGCCACAGTGCGCGCCCGGGCTTTGCGCGATCACCGTCCCGCCGTGCACATCGGTCAGGGCCTTGGTGATCGCGAGGCCCAGACCCAAGCCGCCGAATTGCCGCGTCATGTTCTGGTTGCCTTGCTCGAATGCGTTGAACAGTTTGCCGATCTGCTCGGGCTCGATACCGATGCCCGTATCCTCGACCGATATCTGCACGTGCATGCGTTCGTCGTGCGTGCGCACGTAGATATGGCCGCCGTCGGGCGTGAACTTGGCGGCGTTGCGGATCAGGTTCCACAACATCTGTTGCAGCCGTGCGCGATCGGCAAGCACGTAATGGTGCTGCGCGTTCTTGCCGACATGCACGTCCTGCTGCTTGACCTGGATCTCGCTGCGGAAGAGTTCGAGCACGCTGTCCATCACCTCATGCACGTCGACGGTTTCGAGCGACAGACGCAGCTTGCCGTTCGCGACGCGCGTGAGATCGAGCAGATCGTCGATCAGCCGCGCTTCAAGTTCGACGTTGCGACGGATCATACGCACGCTCGCGCGCGCCTGATCGGGCAGATCCGGGATCATCTCCAGCACGCTGCGCCCGCCAGCACGGGCGTGAGCGGTGTGCGCAATTCGTGCGACAGCATGGCGAGGAAGCGATCTTTCGCACGATTGGCTTCTTCGGCGATCTGACGGGCGGCCTGCTCCGAGGCGAGCAGCCGCTCGCGCTCCTCGATCGCCTCGCGCTGGGGATGAATGTCCGTGCAACTGCCGAACCATTTGCTGACGTTGCCTTCGGCGTCGCGCATGGCGACCGCGCGGACGTCGAACCATCGATAAGCGCCATCGTGGCGGCGAATCCGCAGTTCGTGCCGGTAATCGCCGGCGCCTTCTCGTCACCGCCTTGAGCCAGGTACGGCGAATCTCTTCACGATCGTCAGGATGCACTGCTTCGAGCCATGCGAGACCGTACGAACTGCTTTCCGCCAAGCCCGTGTAGTCAAACCACTGCTTCGAAAGGAAATCGCAATCGCCCGCGGCGTCGCAAGTCAACACAAGGTGCGGTAACGCCTCCGACAGCGTCCGGTAATGCTGCTCGCGGTCGCGCAGCAGCAAGGCTTCGTCCGACGCCTTCTGCAAACGCACTTGGGAGCGTACCCGTTCGACGGCTTCGGGCAGGTAATCCAGATAGTCGCCGGATTTCGGCACCACATCAGACACACCTGCACGCAACGCCTCGATCACGCGGGATTCGTCGGTGAAGCCGGTCACGAGGATGGCGGGAATCCGCACGCCTTCCGCGCGCAAGCGGCGAAAGAAATCGAGGCCGGTCTCCGGCCCGCTGAGTTGGTAGTCGAGCACCAGCAGGTCTGGCGCACCCGCGGCGAGCCGCTCGCGGGCCGCCTCGACACCTGCGCAGATCGCCACCCGGCAGCCGGCGCGTTCGAGCGACTTGCGCGCGAGCCGCAGGATGCCTTCGTCGTCATCAACGACCAGCACATACGCGGCGGGCGGCGTGGACACTTCTTCGGTCATGCGGAGTCTTCTTTGGCTAGGTCGGGTGTCGCTATCTTGTCATGGGCCGCTTTCGGCGCGCCTTCACATAAAGCTTCGGTCACGGCGCGGCCAACCGGTGGCCCGGCGGCAGCTTGACCACCTGCAGGAAGAAGCCGAGACGGCGCACGGCTTCGATGAACGCGTCGTATTCGACCGGCTTGGTGATATAGACGTTGCAGCCGAGTTCGTAACAGCGCGCGATTTCACGCGGATCGTCGGTCGTGGTCAGCACGATCACCGGCACCGCGGCTGTCTGCGGCGAATCCTTCAGACGCCGCAACACCTCGAAGCCATCCACGCGCGGCATTTTCAGATCGAGCAGCACGACGAAATTCGTCAGATCTTCGCGAGGCGGGTAAGGGCTGGCGGCGGCGTCCGCCGGCGCCGGGTCGAAGAAGTAATCAAGTGCCTGCTGGCCGTCGCGAAAGCGCACGAATCCGTTTGAAATACCGGCACGGCGCAGATTGCGCTCGACCAGCGTGGCGTGGCCGTCGTCATCTTCAATCAGCACGATATTGACCGATTCCCCTTGACTCATATACCCCCCGTGCTGACGATCCATTTTTCCATAATGCTTTTAACTGTTCCCACTGTTTCCCCTGGCTGGACTTGCTCCAACTCAATGACGCGCAGGCTGTTCCGGCAACACGACGAAAAAGGTCGACCCCGCACCTTCCGCCGACTCCACCCAAACGCGGCCGCCGTGCCGTTCCACCATACGCCGCACCACCGCGAGGCCGATACCCTCGCCGCTCGCCACATCGCCGTGCAGACGCTGGAACGCCCGGAACACCTTCGACATATACGCCGCCGGAATCCCGAGGCCGTTGTCGCGCACATAATAGGTGCGTGTGCGCAACGCGCTCGGCTCCGTCTCGTCGACCGGTTCCGGCTCCAGCGCGCCGACCTCGATGCGCCCATTGCGCGCCGGGTCGAGATAATTGAGCGCGTTGCCGATCAGGTTGCTGAAAATCTGCTCGATCGCGCCCGGGTCGCCCCATGCGGGCGGCAACTCGCGCACGGTGACCACGGCCGCATGCTGCCTGATCGCGCCCTGCAGCGCGTCGATCACGCCGGCCACCACCCGTCCGACACTCACCCGCTGCCACTGGTATTCGAGCCGGCCGGCACGCGAAATCCGCAGTAGCGCGTCGATGATCGCCGCCGCCCGCGTCACCGCGGTGCGTAGATATTGCAGCGACTCGCGCACGTCGCCATCAAGGATATGCACCATACGCCGATGCTCGGCCTCCGGCAGTTTCGCCGCCTCGACGAGGCTGCCCAGTTCGTCGCACGACACCTGCAATTCTTTCGAAAAGCCTTGCAGATTCACCAGCGGCGAGCGCAGATCGTGCGACACGCTGTAGATGAACATTTCATTGTCTTGCGTTTCCTGGCGCAGCTCCTCGTTGACGCCCGCCAGTTCCCGCGCGCGCGCTTCGAGCCGCGTTTTCAGCTTGGCCTGCTCGCCTTCGGCCTCGTGCAGGCGCGCGCCGGTCTGATGCAGCACCGCGTCGAGCGCGGCAATTTCGTCGTTGCCGGACAGCGGCGCTGCAAGCGGCCGCCCGTTGCCGAGACGCTCCGCGTTGCCGGTCAACACTTCCAGCCGCCGGCCAATGCTGCGCGCAAACACCATGGCCGTGGCCGCCCAGATCAGCATCGATCCGAACACGGCGGCGATCAGCGCATATTGCTGGCGTTCACGGCGCCGTGCCAGGGCCGCGCCGCGCTCGGCGTCGAGCCGGGACGCCTCGTTACCGAACGCAGCGAGCTCATCGCGAAACAGGGCGATCTGCTGCGGCAGCGCGCCCGCGTTCTAGCGCAGCAAACGCGTTCAGATTGCGTCCTGCGTGCAGCGCCTGCGAGATCGCGGCGGTCTGCGCGCGATACGTTTCGATCGCCTGTTGCATCTTGTGCACGCGCTCGACCTGTTGCGGCGTATCGGCCACCAGCGATTCGAGATTCGACAGCCGGTCGCCCAGATCGACCCATACGGTATGGCGATCGATAAACGTCGGATCGCCGACGACCATACCCGTGCGGACCCGCGCGGCCTGACGCAGCAGCGGATCGACAATAGCCGACGACTGATACAGGATCTGCTTGCTGTTGGCTGACCCACTGCGCGGCCTGCGCTGTTTGCTCCTGGGTATCGAAGACGACGCCCAGAAGCGCCAGCTCGACCACGCTCGGCACGGCAATCAGCAGCAGACCCTTGGTGAATAGTTTCATGTTCGCCCGAAGGGTCGTTCAAGCCGCGGCGGTGCGCCGAGGCGCGCTGCGCCTCGCCATGCGGGGCGGGCCGTTGCGGGCCGGACTGGCGCGCGCGCCGCAGTGCAGCCGGACGGGCCATTATCGACGTGAATGTGAGATATTTCAACGTAGCGGCAAGAGGCGCTCGCCCACATAAAAATGACTTTTTTATTGATACGAGATGTTTTTTCAGTGGCGCGTGCGTCTATGATGGAGACAAGATGTGCTGGGAAGGGAAAGCGCGCGGCGAGGCGGTTCGGCATGATTCGTGCGGGAGGCGGTGGGGCGGCGTAGACGTCGAATCATCGTGAATCCGGCCTTGTCGTATGCTATAAAAGATCGACGTGCGGCGCGCGAAGCCGGGAGTGGTCGCATGAGGACGCTGCGTTTCTTGCAATTCTTTTTCAGGCGAATTTTTATGTCCTTCCCGAAAAAGCGTAGGCGCGCGAAGGTGGACGGCGATGAGTCGTTCCTCGCGGTACTACGGCATTTCAAGCCGTTCGGTCAGCTCGACACCAAAATTGCGCGCGCTCGCGCGCAGGACGAGCCGGTGCTCTATGCGCATGTACTGCCGGGGCTCGACGTTCTCCTGTGCAGCGTGCGCGGCGCGCAACCGCCCTATCCCGCACCGGCCGAGTTGCGGCGGCGCTGCATCGAATCCATTACCAATGCGTTGGAGCAGCCGCTCGACGGACTCGAAAACGGCGGCTACTGGTATGAAGCGGACGGCTTCGGGTTCCTGGTGTTTGCCAGCCGGGCGCGCGGCAAGATCCTGACGGAGTTCGGCGCGACCCGCGTTGGCGGCGCGCGCCGCGGGGTTCGCACGGCAGGACGCGGCGGGAGATGCCGCGCCGCGTTCGTTAAGGTGACGCTGTAGAAGAATTGAAGACCGCAATGATGTCGCTGCGAACCGAGGCAGCGGCGCGTTGCGGTTCTGCTTGGTCTACGCGTTGCGGTTGAACGTACCGGGCGTACCCAGCTCATTGTCCAACTTGTGCCCCGCTCAGTACCCAACTTAACGCCCGGCATATTCAAGGCCGAGGCTGCCTGATTTTCGCCTCGCGTGGCTTTACCCATGCTTCCCGCACACGTGAACTGCTCTTGCGATCGACGGCAATGAGAAGACCGTACCTGCGGGCGGGCGCCACGCTGATCAGACCACAGGAAGATACAGCGAGAGGCCGCCGCCCAACGCCCACTCTTGCCAGCCAGCCGCAGGAACGTAGTAAAACATCAGCTCCCCTTATATTCAGCCGCACTGGCCGGCGACACGTCGGCAGGCTTTTTGTTCGCTGCGGGCGGCGCGACGGCGAGGACGCCGCCAGCGGACTACTTATTCACCGGCGCGCCATCCAGCGAGATAGCCGCTTCGGCTGCTGCTTGACGCCCGGCGGCGGCGCCGTCGGCGCCTGTCTGACTTGTGCCAGCAATTCTCCGCATGGCAGCGGCTTGTTGTTGCTCGGCGCGAGCAGCGGAATCAGCGCCGCAAACGGATTGATCAGCCCGAGCCCGACGGCCGCGCCGCCGCGCAACGCCAGCGCAGCAGCATTCACGCCCACGTGCGGATCCTTGAACGTCCCTTTCACATACAGCGGCGAGCGCAGCGAAAACACGCCGGAAGCCCTTGGTATGCGGATGCACGCCCAGATCCATGCGATTCGTCGCGCAGATTCACATTGCCGTCGATGTTGATCACGGCGTCGTCCGTATCGAGCGCGAAGATGCGCGAATCCAGCACGCCGTTGGTCGCGACGAAATCGGCCGCCGCGCAGTTGATCTTCACGTCGCGATTGCCGAACAGCTTTTCATAGACCACGTTCGCCACGTTCAAGCCCCGCTGCTTCCATGATCAGCCGGCTCACCGTGCCGTCGGTGATCAATGCCTTCACTTCGCCGTTCGAGGTCGCCGCAAGCGCCGCCGGCGAATTGCCGGTCGCGGTCAGCGCCGCGTCGCCATTGACTTCGCCGAGCGCGTTCTGCATCGTCTTGAAGTTCGGGAACAGTTGCTTGAGCTTCAGATGCCGCGCCGAGGTCGCGAAGCGGCCCTTCAGCGGCGTCGTGCTGCCGTCGAGGTGAATATTCGACTCAAGCGATGCCGCCCGCCACGCCGAACTTCAGCGGCTCGAGCGAGAGCACGCCGTCGGTCATCACGACATGGGTGTACAGGTCGGTGATCGGCAGATCCGTGTCCTTGACGATGCGGCGGCCGGTGAACTTCACGTCGGCGTCGATCGCCTTCCAGCGGTCGGTGCGGAATTCTTCGACCGGCAGCACCTTGTTGCTCGGCTGCGCCGTCGCGTCGCCGCGCTTGGCCTTGCTGGCGTTCGAATCCGCGCCGATGACCGGTGCCAGATCGGAGAATTGCAGCAGATGCGACACCAGTTCGCCCTGCAGCAGCGGACGCGGCTCGCGCGCCGTATAGGTCAGCGAGCCGTTCAGATCGCTGCCGCCCACCCGGCCTGTAAAATTTTCATACTTGAAGACGTTGCCGCTCGACTTGAACTGGCCGACGAGACGGCCTTCGGTTGCATACGGCGGCGTATCGGGCAAGGTCACGCCCGTTAGCGGATACAGGCGCGCCATGCTGTTGCCTTGCAGCCAGAGACGCAGATCGACCGCGGCAAGATGCGCCGGGTCGGTGATCGTGCCGACGAGCCCGACGTGCAGATCGCCCGCCTTCACATCGGCCTGCACCGGGAACGGGCGGTTTGCGTCCTGCAACGCGAGCACGCCGCCGACCTTGCCGCTGCCCGAAACCGGCGTTTTGTTGTACGTGCCCTTGACGGTCCAGCCGATCGCGTAAGGGGGAATCGTCTGCTTCGTGCCGTTCGCTCGCGCCTGTCGGTTCGCTCGGCGCCGATGCGACCCGACCGCCGCGCGCGACCGCGTTCGGCTCGCTCGCTTGCGCCTTTCGCACCCCCGGCCGCCAGCGCGCCCGAAGCGCCCGTCGCCGCGGTCGCGCCCGACGCGCTGATGTCCGTCGACGACGCGCCGGACGCCGCCGCAGCGGAAGCCGCCGCGGCTTCCGATGCGGCCTGCCGCATTCGCCTGCGCCGTCGAGCTTGCTCGCGCCCGCCTTGCCGACCGCCTCGCGCCGACGCATTTGCGCGAAGCCGCTTCCTGCTGCTTCATCGCCTCGCCGATCGGAATCGGCTGACCGAGCGTATCGATCGACCATCTGCATGTCGACCTTCTTCTGCTGGTCGGACAGCGCGATATTGCCCTTGGCAAACGCGATGTCGTGCAGATCGAGCTTCCATTCGGACGGCCCGCTCGAAGACGCCAGCTTGAAGGTCCAGTTGTTGCGCCCGTCGAGCAGGCGTTCGAGATCGACCGACGGATTCACGAGGTTGATCGACGGGAATCACGATGTCGTGCGCGAGCAGCGGCAGCACCTTGACCTCGAAGTCGATCTCGTCGAGCGTCGCGAAGTGCGGCTGTTTGGTCCAGTCGGGATTGCCCACCGTGATGTTGGCCGCCGAGAAACGCGGCCAGGGCACCCAGCCACGCCAGCCGGTCTCGCCGACCGGATGCTGCCAGCCCACTTTCAGATCGCCATTGATCGCGAACGGCCGGCCGATGGCCTGCGTGACTTTGTCGTTGACCTAGGGGCGCGCCCGGTTCCAGTCGAAGGTCAGAATAAAAATCGTCAGCGCGACAATCAGGATGACGATGATCGCCAGCAACCATGCGATGATTTTTCCGATCCGTCTTCCGATCGTGCTCGACACTGCCATCGAGAAGCTCCGCTGTTTGTTCTTCGTTGTGCATCTGGGCAGCACGTATCGTGCCTGGCGATTCAGCGGTTCGATCATGCCGCAGCGTCCGCGCGTCGCGCTGACATGCTCAATGCCATACCTCAAGCGCCAGCGCGCCCTGAATCGCCAATTCCCCCACGATCCAGCCATGACCGATGTTCCGCTCGTCCTCGCCGACGGCATCGCCCGCCGCGATGCAGCTGCGCGGGCAGACGCTGCTGCAACCGACCACCTTCGCTCTGCAGCGCGGGCGAGCGCGTCGCGGTCACCGGGCCGTCGGGCTCGGGCAAGAGCGTTTTTCTGCGCGCGCTCGCGCTGCTCGATCCGCTCGATGCCGGACGCATCCTGTGGCACGGCGAGCCGATCGAGCGCGCCGCCATTCCGCGCTACCGGCGCAACGTCGCGTATATCCGGCAGCGGCCCGCGTTGCTCGACGGCAGCGTCGAAGACAATCTGCGTTATCCGTTCGAGTTGCGCGCCTATCGCGACGTGCGTTTCGATCGCACGCGCGCGGCGAGTCTCGCCGCGCAGGCCGGCCGCGGCGACGATTTTCTCGACAAGCGCGCGAGCGAACTGTCCGGCGGCGAAGCGCAGATCGCCGCGCTGATTCGCGTGCTGCAACTCGACGCCCGAAGTGCTGCTGCTCGACGAGCCGACCGCGTCGCTCGACCCCGAGTCGTCGCATGCGATCGAAGCGCTGGTGCACGCATGGTTCGACGCCGCAACCCGGCGGCCACGCGTCGATGTGGGTCTCGCACGATCCGGCGCAAGCCGCGCGCATGAGCGAGCGGCATCTGACAATGCGCGCCGGCGTGCTCGACGAAGCCGCGGTCGACGCCCGCGCATCAGGAGATCGACCAATGACCTTGCAAAACCTGAGTCTGTGGGACGTCGCGATCGCCGCGCTGCTGATCGTCGTGAACGGCGTGGTGTCGGTGGCGCTCAAGCTGGACCTCGAACGCAAGCTCGCGTGGGCGGCGGTGCGCACCGTGGTGCAGTTGCTGGCGATCGGCTACGTGCTCGGCTGGGTGTTCCGCTACGACCACTGGTTCGTCGTGCTGCCGCTGATGATCGTGATGACGCTGATCGCCGGTTTCGCGGGCGCGCAACGCGGCAGCCGCACTTATGCCGGGCAGCGCGCGGACAGCGTGTTGTCGATCTGGGTCAGTTCGTGGCTGGTGGCGGCGGTCGGGCTGTTCGTCGTGATCCGCATTCACCCGTGGTACGAGCCGCAATATGCGATTCCGATTCTCGGCATGATCCTCGGCAATACGCTGACCGGCGTGTCGCTCGGCATCGAACGGATGACCGAGGAATTGACGGCGCGGCGCGACCGCGTCGACATGGCGCTCGCGCTCGGCGCGACACGTTGGGAAGCGGCGCAGGCGCCGGCGCGCCAGGCGGTGCGCGCGGGCATGATGCCGACGCTGAACCAGATGGCCGTGGTCGGCGTGGTGAGTCTGCCCGGCATGATGACCGGCCAGGTGCTGGCCGGGCAATCGCCGTTGCAGGCGGTGCGCTATCAGATCGTGATCATGTTCCTGATCGCCGCGTCGTCAGCGCTGGGGACGGTGGGCGCCGTGCTGCTGACGTATCGGCGGCTTTTTTCGGCGGAGCACCGGTTTCTGTCGGCGCGACTGGTGGAGCGGGCTGTGGCGCGGCGGTGAGGGTCGCGGACGTAGCAAGCCGGAACGCACAACGCTCGCACAAGGCGCGCCGCATCCGCCTGCACGATCCACGCCCAACGCTCAACGTTTCGCCGTGACCGCCACTTCGGTGCCGTCGTTGAGCGTGAGCGTTTTCGTGCTGCCGTTGACCGGCATCGTAAAGCGCAGAATCTGGCTCACGGTGACGTCGTTCGGACACTTGAGCGTTTTGCCGCCGCTCGTCACCGTCTTCACGCCGTGCGGCGTCTGCGCCTGGAAGCTCAACTGCACGGTCGCCGTGCCGTCGCCGGCGACGACCGGCGCAAAGCGGATCTGCGTCTGCCGGATCATCGCGCCGTTGGTATCGATCGGCAGCGACGCATAGTTCGGGCACGTGTCCGTCGCGGCAACCGGGCCGCCCGGCGGCACGGTTTTCCACGTGAAGTCGTCCGATTCGCCGGAGCGGATCGTGCGCGTTTCCTGTGAATTGCCGAACTGTTTTGACGTGACGCGCACCGTGTAGCGGATCGGGCCGTCGAGCGCGGACTGCGACGTCACCGTGATCGGCGTGGCGGCATGAGCTGCCGGCACGAACAGGCCGGGCGCGAGCGCGCAGGCGAGAGAAGCGACAACCGAAACGGCGGAGAGTTTGAAGCTGGAGCTCATACTGTCACCTCCTTGTTGTGCCGCTGCGCGTCCGCCGGTACATCGACGCTAAACGACCGCGAGACACCGCTGCCTGCACACACCGGTGATGGCCCGGCCAGGCGGGCCGCGAGACACGCAACTGTTTTAGCATGATGCCCTCCCAGTCTACCGCCAAGCGGCGCCGCGCGCGCCCGGTCCGAATCGGTGTTACCCCGCTTGCGGTAGAGCGCCGTTTCTGCGTCCGCGATCCGACTCAACTCCGCTCAAACCCGCGTGCACCCCTAGCTCGCGTTTAGAAACCCGTCAGCACCAGCTTGCCGATCGCGCGCCCTGCTTCGAGCAACTGATGCGCACGGCGCAGATTCTCCGCGTTGATCTTGCCGAGATCCTGGCCGACGGTCGTGCGCAACGTGCCCGCGTCGACGAGGCGCGCCACTTCGGTCAGCAGCTTGTGCTGCTCGATCATGTCGGGCGTGCCGAACATCGACCGCGTGAACATGAACTCCCAGTGAAACGCGGCGCTTTTCGCCTTCAACAGTTCGACCGGCAACGGCTTGCTGTTTTCGACGATCGTGCAGATGCCGCCCTGCGGCTTGATGACTTGCGCGGCCGCCGGGAAATGCTTGTCGGTGTCGTTGAAGATCAGCACGTAATCGACCTGGTCGATGCCGAGCTGCTTTCAACTGCGCCGGCATATCGCCGAAGTGATCGACGATGTGATCCGCGCCCAACTCCGTCGCCCATTTCGCCGATTCGGGACGCGACGCGGTCGCGATCACCTTCAGCTTCGCCAGTTGCTTGGCCAGTTGAATACCGATCGAGCCGACCCCGCCCGCGCCGCCGATGATCAGCACCGTGCGGCCCTCGTCCGCGCCTTGCGGCGACACGCCGAGGCGGTCGAACAGCGCTTCCCACGCGGTGATCGCGGTCAACGGCAACGCGGCGGCGTGCGTGAAATCGAGCGACGCCGGCTTGCGCCCGGCAATGCGCTCGTCGACCAGATGGAACTCGCTATTCGCGCCCGGCCGCGTGATGCTGCCCGCATAGAACACCGGATCGCCCACCTTGAACAGCGTCACGTCCGGCCCGACCGCGACCACTGTGCCGGCGGCGTCCCAGCCGAGCACACGCGGCGCTTTTTCGACCGTGTCTTTCGGCGCGCGCACTTTGGTAGTCGACCGGATTGACGGAAATGGCTTCAACCTTGACCAGCAGGTCGCGGCCGGTGGCTTCGGGCTTCGGGAATTTCGACGTCGATCAGCGACTCGGCTTGATCGATCGGCAAATAACGGTAGAGACCGACGGCTTTCATCACAGCTCCTGTTCGTTCAGATGAGGTTGGACCGGCGACGCCGACCGTTACCGCGCAGGCCATCGATCGCATGGACGTCATCCTAAGGCGGTTCGTATTCTTATAAAACCGTCATAATGACTGAAACATCTTTTTGAATTTCCGAATAATGAATCTTGACCGCTCTCCGCACGATACGCGCCTCTCGTCCAGCAGCGCGAACGACTCGATCTGCTCGACGTCGCGCTATTCGTGCGCGCGGCGCTGCTCGCCAATCGTGTCGGCGGCCGGCCGCGAATTCGGCTTGTCGGCGGCGGTCGCAAGCTCGCGGATCGCGCAACTGGAAAAGCTCCTCGGCGCGCGGCTGTTGCATCGGACCACCCGCCGCATCAGCCTCACGCAGGACGGCGAAGTGTTCATGACACGCGCCGCAGGCGCTGCTCGACGCGGCCGATGCCGCGCGCGCCTCGGTGGGCCGCGCGCAGGCCGAGCCGCAGGGCCGCTTGCGGGTGTCGATGCCGTCATCGTTCGGACGACAGCACGTGTCGCCGGTGATCAGCGAATTTCTGCGCCAGCTATCCCGGCGTGAGCGTCGATTTGCGGCTGACCGATCAGATCGTCGATCTGGTCGATGCGGGGATCGACGTGGCGATCCGCGTCGGCGTGCTGAAGGATTCGTCGCTGGTGGCGCGGCGGCTCGCGGTCAATCGCCGCGTGATCTGCGCGTCGCCCGCTTATCTGGCCGCGCACGGCACGCCGCATCATCCGTCGGACCTCGCGCAGCACGAATGCATGATCCTCGTCGGATCAGCGCGACTGGGCGTTCGTGACGCCCGCCGGCCCGCTCGACGTGCGCGTGAGCGGCCGGCTCGTCACCGACAACGGCGAGGTGATTCGCGACGCGCTGCTGGCGGGCTTCGGCATCGCGCTCAAATCGACGTGGGACGTGGCGCGTATCTGCGAAGCGGCGAGCTCGTTAGCGTGCTCGACTGCCTATCCGCTCGCGGAGAACGTGGCGATCTGGGCGGTGTATCCGAGCCGCGCGTTCGTGCCGCCCAAGACGCTCGCGTTCATCGAATTCCTCGCCGCGCATTTCGGCGATCCGCCCTATTGGGACGCGGAGCGGGACACCAAGCGGGACCGCGAGCGCAACATCAAGCCGCCGAACGAGGCCGGTTGAAACAACGGCAACCGCCGTCGCGCATCGGCGTGCCACGCGTTGACGCCCGCTGTCAGTGCCGGCCGCGTCCGCTGCCCGGCGAGCTTTTGCCGCCGGAATTGACGTCCGTATGCGCATCGTTCTGGGTCTGCTCCTGATACTCGTCGCCGCCGCGCCGGTCGGTGTCCTTCAGGCCGCGCTCGATATCCTTGTGCGCCTGCTTGCCGACATGGCGCGGCTCGTCTTCGTGCTGCGACTCCGCGCTTTGATCGGTTTCGTGCGGCAGCGGCGCGGACGCCTCCTGCAATGGACTTCGGATGCTGCTTCGTATGCGGGTCGGTCGGCGGATTGACTAGCTTGTCGCCGTCCGATGATTGCGGTGAGGTCTTCATGGCTGTGCTCCTTGTTGTTGTGAATAAGGCCGGTGGCTCGACGATCACCTGCGCTTCGTCCAGACGCTTTTTCATCGCTGCGGTGATGCGCTGACGCGTCTTCGCATACTCGGCCCACGGGTCGCGCTTGAGATCCGCGAGACGCTCGTGCAGATTGTCGATGGTCCATTGATCGCCGCTCGTCGTGGTCGGCGACTTCGTCCCACGCGAGCGGCACTGAGACGCCCAGCCCGGCCGCGCGCGCGCCGAAAATGCGGCCACGGTGCTCGAGCCGCGGTTGTTGCGCAGGTAGTCGACGAAAATCTTCTGCTTGCGGTTTTGCGCGCC
Source organism: uncultured beta proteobacterium (assembly GCA_963800185.1). Classification (GTDB taxonomy): domain Bacteria; phylum Pseudomonadota; class Gammaproteobacteria; order Burkholderiales; family Burkholderiaceae; genus Paraburkholderia. The sequence goes on from CAWCZW010000002.1 coordinate 42,572, forward strand.
CATCTTCGCGCTGAAGTACTTGGGCAGCGTCGCTCGCCATATGCTGCGCGACGGCTTGCGAGAAGTCCTTCACTTCATCCCAGCCGGCCTGTTTGGCGAGCGGCACCACGACATGCAGTCCCTTGCCGCCGCTCGTCTTGCAGAACGACTTGAGGCCGAGTTCTTCCAGCAGCGAGCGCGTCAGTTGCGCGGCCTCGATCATGCGTTCCCAGCCAAGCGACGCATCGGGGTCGAGATCGAACACGACGCGATCGGGCTTTTCGATATTCGCCGCCACGCGCATTCCACGTGTGAAATTCGACGGTGCCCATTTGCGCCGCGCCGACGAGCGCCTTGATGCTCTCGATGGTGATGAGCGGCGGATGCCCCGGATCGAGTCCGGGATGCTGCGTGACGTTCGGAATGGACAGCTTCTGGCTGTGTTTCTGGAAGAACAGTTCGCCGCCGATATCCTCCGGCGCGCGCACCAGCGAAACCGGCCGGTCCTGCAGATGTGGCAGCATCCAGTCGGCCACGGATTCGTAGTACTGCACCAGGTCGATCTTGCGGGTGCCGGTGCTTTTATCGATCACGCGGTCGGGGTGCGAGACCCGCACGCCGGCGACTTCGGCGGCGGTTGTCGATTTTTTGGCAGCGACCGCTTTGGTGTCGCCGGCAGCCGATTTTTTAGCAGGCGCCGCTTTGGCGTCGCCGGCAGCCGCCTTCGAGCGGCTATTCGTGGCGGTCGCTTTCGGCGGTCGCTTTCTCGGCGGTCGCTTTCTTCGCGACGCGGCGCTTCGGCTCGGCGTCTGACGAGGTATTGGTTTGTTGTTGCACGTCGGCTCCTTGACGGGGTGCTTCCTTGACGATCTGGCGCGCGGGTTTGTCGTCGCGCAGACTCACGAACGACGCCTGGCGAACGATGCGCTCGCTCGTCCATTCGGCGAAATTGCACTCGCAGACGAGCTTCGGCTGAACCCAATGGACCGGCGTGCGGCTGCGTTCGCGCGGCTCGGTGGCGAACGGCATGCGATCGGTTTCGACCCTGTCGAGTTCCTTTTTCACCGAGCGCAGCAATGCGGCATCGAAGCCCGTTCCGACGCGGCCCGCGTACTGCAACTTGCCTTTATCGTCATAGACGCCGAGCAATAGCGCGCCGAATGCCGCTCTGCTGCCCGACGGTTCCGAATAGCCACCGATCACGAACTCCTGGCGACGACGGCACTTCAATTTGATCCACGCAGCGGAGCGTCCCGACAGGTAGCCGCTGTCGCGCCGTTTGCCGATGATCCCTTCGAGCGCCATGTCGCAGGCGCTCTTCAACAGATCGTCGGCGCTGAATGCGAAGTCGTTCGAAAAGCGCAGCACGCTGTCGTCGCACTCTTCCAGCAGCGCGCGCAGCAACGCGCGGCGCTGTTCGAGCGGCACGCCGCGCAGGTCGTAGCCATTCAGGAACGGCAGATCGAACAGATAAACGACGATGTCTTGCGGCCGGTTGGAATCGAAGGCATTTTGCAGCGCCTGAAAATTCGGCACGCCGTTTTTGTCGAGCACCACAGCTTCGCCGTCGATCCACGCGCTTTCGACAGATAGTCCTTCGAAGGCTTTGACCTGCTTGCTGAATTTCGCCGTCCAGTCATTGCCCGCCCGCGTGAAAACCTGGACCGCGCCTGCTTTCGCTGCTCGTTTGGCTTGATGGTCGATGCGGACCAGCGCCCGGTAGCCGTCGAACTTGATTTCGTACAGCCAGTCGTCGCCCGGCGGCGCTGTGTCGACTAGCGTGGCGAGTTGCGGTTTGAACGTGGCGGGCAACGCCGCCTTCACCGCACCCTCGATAGACGGCGACGCAGACAAGCTCCCGCAGCGAAGGCGCGCTGCGCGTCGCGACGATGTCGGTTTTCTTCGGGTCCGCGCCTTTGGCGGTTGCGGCTTTTTTGTGCCTGCTTGCGCGCACGCGGCGGCGCTTTGCGATCGAGTACACTGCCGGGCTGTTCTTTCAGCACGTCGTATTCGCTTTCGTCGCGAGCATCGTCGTCGCGCTCCTTGATCAACAGCCATTGCTCCTTGTCAGCCACTGCCGCGCATATGACTGCGCACGAGCGTCCATCCGCCATGCAACTTTTCGCCAGAAAGCCTGAATTTCAGCTTGCCCGCCTGTATACGCTTTGGCGCCTTCCGCTGCGCCGCCAAGCGGCTCCCACGTGCCCCGATCCCACACGATCACCCTGCCCGCGCCGTAATTGCCCGGCGGAATCTCGCCTTCGAACGAGCCGTACTCAATGGGGTGGTCTTCGACATGAACTGCAAGCCGCTTCACCGACGGGTCGAGGCTCGGTCCTTTCGGCACGGCCCACGACAACAACGTGCCGTTCAGTTCGAGCCGGAAGTCGTAGTGCAAGCGCCGCGCGTCGTGCTCCTGAATGACATAGGAAAGCGTCGCTTCCTCTTCACGCGCGGCGGCGCCTGCGGCTTCCTTTTTTGCGCGCGGGCGCGCCCGAAGGCTCCGGCGTTTCGTTGAAACGCCGCTTGCGGTTGTAGAGGTCGAGCCTGTCGTTCATGGTTGTCTGCGAGTCGACGCAGCGTGGCGCTATCGATCATGCCGCCGCGCGGCGCTTGCGGGCTGCAGGCGCGGCCTTAGTCGCGGCAGCGCTTGCGGATCGGGTGGTCTTCGGCTTCGCGCTTGTCGTCTTTGCCGCGCTCGCCGTGGTTCCTGCGCGGCCTGCGCGCGGCTTTTTGCGGGCCGGAGCGGCCTCTTCCGCGTCGCCATCGTCTTCGTCTGGCTGGTCGTCGGCGATCTTCTTGCGAGCGCCGCCGGCTTTGCCCTTGCCGCGGCCGAGGCTGCGCTTCAGCAGATCGGACAGATCCAGAATATCGGCCGATTGACGCGATTCGTGCGGCGCCTCGACCTCGGTGATTTCCTCGGTCTTGCCTGCTCTAATCTTGCGATCGACCAGCGCCATGATGTCGTCGCGAAACGTGTCGTGATAATTGCGATGGGTCCCACGTGTCGCTCATGTCGTCGATCAGTTTTTCGCCATATCGAGTTCTCGCGTGCGTGACGCCGGCACTTTTCACGCCTTCGGCAGGGAGTTTGAATTCGTCGAAATCGCGGACTTCGCCGGCCCAGCGCAGCGTGTTCAGAGCCAGCACGGGTCCGACCGGAATCAGCGCCGCCAGATGCTGTTTGTTGTGCAGCACGACGCTCGCTACGCCGATCTTGCCGGACGCCTTCATCGCCTCGCGCAGCAGCGCGTACACCTTCTCGCCTTTGCGGTCGGGCGTGAGGAAATATGGCGTATCGAGGTAGAGAAAGGAGATGTCGGGAGCGTCGACAAACGCAAGGATGTCGACCGTTTGCGTCGATTCAGGGTTCGCCGAGCGGATTTCGTCGTCCGAGAGCACGACGTACTTGTCCTTTTCGTACTCGAAGCCGCGCACGATGTTATCGCGCGTCACGTCCTTGCCCGTACGCTTGTTAATCTGCTTGTAGCCGATCGGGTCGATCGTGCGTTTATCGAGCAGATTGAAACCGACTTTCTCCGACTGCGTTGCCGGATAAAGCTGGACCGGTACGTGGACAAGGCCAAAGCTGATTGCGCCCTTCCAGATCATGTGTGCCATCGTGCGCTCCCAAGGCCTAGGACCTTCGGTGAAGCAGCAAGCGTGCCACGGCGCCATGCCAGCCGTGCGCACGATGGGGTGCCACGCAGTCGTCACACGCCCGTCACGCGGGCAGGCGTGCGCAATGTAAGTCTTGCGTCCGATCGGCAAAAGATACGGAATGCAGAACAGCCGCGCGCCGTCGCGCTATACCGCGACCGGCACGGCGGCGAACCCGCGAAAGCGCACGCGGCCGCCGCGCGTCGGCTCGCCGTCGATCCGATATGCCGGAAAGCGCCGCACGAACCGGCCGATCGCAATGCGCGCTTCAAGACGCGCGAGCGACAACCCAGCGCACTGGTGGATGCCGAATCCGAACGCCAGGTGCCGGTTGGGTGTGCGGCGAATGTCGAACCGATCCGGATCGGCGAACTGCGCCGGATCCCGATTGGCCGCGCCGATGCACAGCGTGACCGGCGTGCCGCGCGGCACCGCAACGCCACCGATTTCCGTATCCACCGTCGCCATCCGGTTGCCGAGCTGGTTCGAACTTTCGAAGCGCAAACATTCTTCGACGGCCGATTCGATCAGTTCCGGCTCGTTCAGCAACGCATCGCGCGCCTCGGGCCAGGCCGCCAGCGTGACGAGTCCGTTGCCGATCAGGTTGGTGGTTGTCTCATGCCCGGCGTTGAGAATGAAGATGCAGTTTTGCAGCAACTCCATTTCCGACAGCTGCTCTCCGCCCTCCTCGCCTTGAATCAGCCGCGTCAGCACGTCGTGCTGTGGATCGCCGGGCTCACGTCGGCGTCGCGCCACAAGGCCGCGCAAATAGTCGACGAATTCCGTCACCGCACGATTGCCGCGTTCGAGTTGCATTTCGTTCAGCGAGGGTTCGAGGGCGCCGAGAATGGCGAGCGACCAGTCGCGCAGCGGCTCGCGCTCGGCGTGCGGAACATCCAGCAAATTGCCGATGATTTCGACCGGAATCGCCGACGCGAACTCACCGATCAGGTCGATGCGGCCACGCGCGGCAGCCGCATCGAGCAACTGGTCGACGAGACGGACGAGGCCCGGCTCCATCGCCGCGATGGCGCGCGCGGTCAGCGCACCGGCGATCAGTTTGCGCACGCGCGTATGGCGCGGCGGATCGTTGAAAACCAGACTGGTGGTGTGATGGCTATAAAGCGGCGAATCGCCATATTTCGGCTTGAATTCGACGGTCTTGTCCGAGCTGAATGTCTTCGGGTCGCGGTAGACGGCCTGCACGTCCTGGAAGCGGGTCAGAAACAGCGAACCGTCGGGCATGTGCTTGACTGGCTCGTAAGTGCGCAGCGCGTGATACACGGGGTACGGGTCGGTGTAGAACGCAGGGTTCAGGTGGCGCAGATCGAAATCGCGGGCAAGCGCGGACGCGTCGCTGGCGGTTGGCGGGGTCATGGGTCGTCTCCGTAGTGGTCCGCCTCGCAGGCGGCCTTTCCATTGCGCCGCGGACTTCCTGGTGCTACCGATCCGCGTGCGGCACGGCGAAGGCAATGGCTGCGGGCGTTGTTTGTCGCGCAAGTATGAACTGCGTACCGACTCCCTGCATAGCCGCCGCAAGGGGAATCGGACCGGCAGGCCGCAGCGCGCCGAACCGTTACAATAGCGGGATTTTCCGCGCACATCGCGCGGCCGTCCTTTTTCGTGTTCCAGCGCCGTCCATGAACCTCGTCATCCAAAGCCCCGCGCCCCTTTCCGCCGACCATCACAAAACGCTCGTTGCGCTCGCACGTGGCTCGCAGGCTGTCGCGATCGACGCGAATGCGATTCGTATCGCTGACGCTCAGATCGCGCAACGCGCCGACCTCGATGTGTATTGCGGTACGCACCAACTCGACTACGCGTTTGTCGAATCGGGCCGGCAGTTGAGCGATTTCGGACTGGTCGCGATGGACATGGATTCGACGCTCATCACCATTGAATGTATCGATGAAATCGCCGACTTCTGTGGACTGAAAGCGGAGGTGGCCGCGATTACCGAAGCGTCCATGCGCGGTGAAATCAAAGACTTCAACGAGAGCCTGACGCGCCGCGTGGCGCTGTTGAAAGGGCTCGACGCGGCGGCACTTGAACGGGTGTATGAAGAGCGCCTGCAGCTTTCACCGGGCGCTGAACGCATGCTCGCCGGCGCCAAGGCAGCGGGCCTCAAAACCTTGCTGGTATCGGGCGGCTTTACGTTCTTCACCGAGAAGCTGAAGGTTCGCCTCGGCCTGGACTTCACGCGCGCGAATACGCTCGAGATTGTGGACGGCAAGCTGACCGGTAATGTGGTCGGTGAAATCGTCAACGCGGACGTGAAAGCACGCACGCTGCGCGAAACCTGCGCTCAGTTGGGAATCCAGTCGACTCAGGCCATTGCAATGGGCGATGGATCGAACGATCTGAAGATGATGGCGGAGGCCGGCCTCTCTGTCGCATTCCGTGCGAAACCGGTAGTACGGGAAGCGGCCACCGTGTCGTTCAACTATGTCGGACTGGATGGTTTGTTGCGGTTGTTTTGAAGCGCTGATTCTGACGTGCCGACTCTGATGTGCCTGACTCTGACGTGCGACTCTGACCGTGCTGACTCTGATGTGTTGAAATTGAGGTACAGACACGAGCCGGCGTTACGTAATGGACGCCGGTTTAGCACTTGCTCATTTCCGCAGGAACATGATGGCGAATACGACGGCCATATAAACGCCCATGCCGTATATACCGTAGCTCGCCCAGTCCATGACGCGCTCGCGATTTTCCGCCGATTCCAAAAAATTCCAGATTCTTTGCATACGCACCTCCTTTAGCAGTCCAGTATAAACGCTGCACTATCTTGTAAAACCCTGATTGAGATGGATGTGCAGGATAGCGAACGAAATACTGACGATCACCACCGACGCTCCCGACAGGGCGATCGCTCTGCGCGGCGAGATCACATGCACAAGCGCTCTTCGTAGTCGCATGGTTTTTGCGGCTTTGTCCTGATACCCGTTCAGACACACGAGCATGGCGACGATCGAACAGGAAAACGCCCCAAGGCAAAAACCGACGATACAGAGCGCCAGCATCGGCACCTCGGCACCTCTCCGCTCCAGCGCTGTCACCGCCTCATAAATCGCGGTCGCACACAGCCCAATTGCGCACCAGAATAGTTGGCCGTCTTTCACCGATCCGGCAACCAATGCCATTGCGACGCGCCAGCCGTGCGTGGGCGCGATCAATACCAGCGTGAAGATCGGGCCGATGATCGGCACGCCAAGATTCAGCAGCGTCCAGAAAAACAGATTCATTGAAGCTCACCATAGTGCGGCGACCGGTAGTCATGATGCGCACCATCGTAGCGCCGGGATTCTGCGGCGACCATTCGGCCGAATGGTTAGTTTTACTGGCTATTCGATATGAAAAAGCCCATCGGAACGGATGTTCCGATGGGCTTGTGTGAACTACGGCTGAAAAAGCGCAGGCAGAAGCACGAGCATTGTGCTCATGCAAACTCTTGCTGCACGGCTTAGGCCAGCGCGGCGAGACAGTTTTCGATATCCGCGCGCAGATCCGCTTCTTCTTCCAGACCGATGTAGAACCGCACCAGGGTGCCGCGGTACGGCCACTCACTCGCGGTACGCATCGACGCCACGTCGTACGGCATGGCGAGACTGTGCGCACCGCCCCAACTCCAGCCGAGCGAGAACAATTCCAGCGACTCGCAGAAGGTGTCGATCTGCGCCGCGCTGTAGCGCGCGTCGAACACGACGGAGAACAGGCCGCCCGCGCCAGTGAAGTCCCGCTTGTAGAACTCGTGGCCAGGACAGTCGGCCAGCGCCGGGTGCAAAACCGCTGCGATTTCCGGCCGCGTTTTCAGCCAGTTGGCCAGACCGAGCGCCGCGCGGTCGTGCTGCTCGAAGCGCAATTGCATGCTCGGCAGGCTGCGCAGAACCAGCGAACAGTCGTCCGCCGACACGCCAATGCCCATGCGCATACGCGCCGCTTTCAGCTTCAGATGCAATTCGCGGTCGACGGTGATCGTCGCGCCCATCAGCACGTCGCCGCCGCCCGACTGATACTTGGTCAACGCCTGCACCGAAATATCGACACCATGATCGAACGGCCGAAAGCCGAGGCCCGCGGACCACGTATTGTCGATCGCCGTGACGACGTTGCGCGCTCGCGCGGCCGCCGTAATGGCGGGTACGTCAGCCACTTCCATCGTCACCGAGCCGGGCGCTTCGATCCAGATGAGGCGCGTGTTCGGCTGGATCAGATCAGCGATGCCCGCGCCGATCATCGGATCGTAGTAGCGCACCGTGATGCCGAAATCGCGCGCCAGCCAGTCGCCATGATCGCGGTTCGGCGAGTAGACGTTATCGGGAATCAGCACGTCGTCGCCGGCTTTGACGAGGCCGAAATACACATTCGAAATCGACGACAACCCCGACGGCTGCAGCAACGCATGATTGCCGCCCTCGATCGTGGCCAGCCGCTGCGCGAGCACAAGCGAAGTCGGCGTGGCGTGCAGGCCATAGCGCCATTGCGCGTCGTTTTTCCAGTCGAGCGCGCGCATGGTCGCGAGATCGGGGAACACGACCGTCGAAGCCCGCGTGACCGGCATCGAGAACGACTCGAAGCCAGGCGTGAGCTGATCTTCCGCACGCACGATGCGGGTTTGCAGGCCGCGTTTGAGTTTGGGTTGGGTCATGGTGGAGTCGTTGATAAACGTAAAGAAGTGTGAGTCGCCAAGGCCGTGGCGAACACCGCATTCGCAAGAGTAGACGAGCTTTGGGTGATCTGCTGGCAGCGGTTGATTCGGCGTTGTGTTGATGCCGCGTCAGCGCACGTCGCATGGACCCAATCGCGGCGCCGATGGAACTCATCGCGCCGCGTGCCGATTACTCGCCGATGCGCAGATTGCTGACGCCGCCAACCGGCTGGCCGCCTGCCGTCGACGAAGCCGGCGGCCGGTGCCGGGCCGCGGCGGCGCCTTGCCAGCGGTCGTCGCGCTGACGGCCGCAGCAGGCACGGCCTGCCCTGCTGCCAACGGCTTCAGATCGAACGGCTGCGGATCGGAGTCGTCGACGTTCATCCGTTCGCCCGACACCGAGCCGTCGGCCGCGAACTTGCCGACCCAGTTGCCGGTGATATGCGTGCCGTCGTTCGACTCCTCGACTTCAAGCGTGTCGCCGTCGCGATCGCCCGCGATCAGGATCACTTCCCGGTATCGGTGAACTGATACTCGCCGTGCACGCCGGACGGGATCATCGGTCTTCGCGCCGAGCCGCAGCACGATCTGACGTGAGCCCAGCATGCCGGCGTAGCGAGGAAACTTCGCGAATTCCGGGCTCGGCTTGAGCGGCAACTCAATCGGCGGGGGCGCCGCGAGTTCCTTCACCGCGTCGCTTTCCGCCCATGCCTGCGCGGGCAGACCACGCCCCGCGCCGGCACACAGCAACGCGGCGGCGCTCATGATCGCCGAGGCGTGCCGCCGCACCGAGCCCATCAGCGCCGTCGATCGCATCCTGCATCGCGTTTCGATTCCCTGCATCCGCTTGCCCTCCTCATCTGGTCTGATACCCTACTCGTGCTGCGGTCACCTGCGATCTACGCTCAGATCCGCTCGAAGATCGCCGCAATGCCCTGCCCGCCGCCGATACACATCGTGACCAGCGCGTAGCGGCCGCCGACCCGCTGCAGTTCGTACAGCGCCTTGACGGTGATCAGCGCGCCGGTCGCGCCGATCGGGTGGCCGAGCGAAATGCCCGAGCCGTTCGGGTTGACCTTGGCCGGATCGAAGCCCAGTTCCTTGCTGACCGCGCAAGCCTGAGCCGCGAACGCCTCGTTCGCTTCGATCACGTCGAGGTCGGCGACCGTCAGACCCGCGCGTTCCAGCGCCTTGCGCGTGGCCGGCACCGGGCCGATGCCCATGTAGGCCGGATCGACGCCCGCATGCGCATACGAAACGAGGCGCGCCAGCGGCTTGATGCCGCGTTTCTCGGCGACGCTGCGTTCCATCAGCACGACCGCCGCGGCGGCGTCGTTGATACCCGACGCGTTACCGGCCGTCACCGTGCCGTTTTCTTTCGCGAACACCGGCTTGAGCTTGGAGAAGTCTTCCGCCGACGCATTCATGCGCGTGTGTTCGTCCGTGTCGAACACGACGTCGCCTTTCTTCGACGCAATCGTGATCGGCAGGATCTGTTCCTTGAAGTAGCCGCTCGTGATCGCGTTGGCCGCGCGCCGATGCGATTCGAGCGCGAGCGCGTCTTGCGTTTCACGGGAAATCTCGTACTTGCGCGCGACGTTCTCCGCTGTCACGCCCATGTGAATCGATTGGAACGGGTCGTTCAGCGCGCCGACCATCATGTCGACGAGGCGCGCGTCGCCCATGCGCTGGCCGAAACGCGCTGCGGGCATCGAGTACGGTGCGCGACTCATGTTTTCCGCGCCGCCGCCAATCGCGATGTCGGCGTCGCCGAGCAGCACGCCTTGCGCGGCCGACACGATTGCCTGAAGACCCGAGCCGCACAGACGGTTCACCGTCAACGCCGGCGCATGCTGGGCAACGCCACCGTTGATCGCGGCGACGCGGGCCAGATACATGTCTTTCGGTTCGGTGTGCACGACATTGCCAAAGACCACATGCCCGACTTCATCGCCGGACACATTGGCGCGCGACAGCACTTCACGCACGACACGCGCGCCGAGTTCGGTCGGCGCGATAGTCTTTCAGACTGCCACCGAAACCGCCAATGGCCGTACGCACTGCGCTCACCACTACGACTTCCCGTTGCATCGCTCACTCCTTTGTAGTCTCAAGATAATCGTTGACTGACGGGCTGCGAGTTGCCGGTTGCACAGCTTGCACACCACGTGCGGCGATCAGCCTGCCAGAATTTTTTCAACCGTGTCGCGACGAGGGATCGGCGCGACCGCGCCGTAACCTTGCGTCGACAACGCCGCGGCAACGTTCGCGTAACGTGCCGCTTCAAAAGGATCGTCGCCCGCGACGATGCGCGCGATAAACGCGCCGCCGAAGCAGTCGCCCGCGCCGGTGGCATCGACTGCGTTGACGACATGACCCGGCACGACGCGACGCTCGTCCGGCGTCGCGATATACGAGCCTTCCTTGCCGAGCTTGAGCGCGACCACGCGCGGACCATGCGCGAGCAGGAAATCGACGATCTCGTCGCGGCCCGTCAGGCCGGTCAGTTCGGTCACGTCGTCCCAACTCGGCAGACAGATGTCGGTCTGACGGATGGCCTCGAGCATGACGGCCCGCGCCCGCGCGAGCGGCCACAGCTTCAGCCGCAGATTGGTGTCGAAACTCACGCGCACGCCATTTGCCCGCGCATGATCGATTGCGGCGAGCGCCGCGTCGCATGCGCTCAGGCTGATCGCGAGACTGATGCCGGACAGATGGATGACCTTGGCCGCGGCGATGGCCTCCAGCGGCAGATCGTGCGGCGCATAGCGGCTCGCTGCCGAGCCCGCACGCAGATAGTCGAACGCGTGGCCCTCGGGACCGTGCGACACGAAATACACGCCGGTCGACGCGTGCGGATCGACGCGTACGAGCGACGTATCCACCTGCTCGCGCTCCCACAGATCGATCAGCAAACGCCCGAAATGATCGCTGCCGACTGCCGAGACGAAACCCGTTCGCGCGCCCTGACGGGCCGCCGCGATACAGAAGTTCGACGTGTCGCCGCCGAAGCCTTGCAGGTAGTTCGGCTGATCTTTCGCCGACTGGTTGAATTCGATCATCGCCTCGCCGAGCGCGAGGATTTGCGCGACGCTGGGCTTGCGCCATCGCTTACACCTCGCCCCACAGGTCATGACCGTCGGCGCCAGTGATTTTCACCGACACGAAGTCGCCGACCTTGTAGCGCTTCGACGCCTTGGTAGCCGGCGCGATATACACCACGCCGTCGATCTCCGGCGCGTCCGCCGCCGTGCGGCCAATGCCGCCGTCTGCGTTGATCTCGTCGACCAGCACCTTCAGCGTCTTGCCGACCTTCTTCGCGATACGTTTGGCCGACACTTCTTCCGCCACTTCCATGAAGCGCGCGCGGCGCTCTTCACGCACTTCGTCGGGCAACGCGCCGTCGAGTTCGTTCGCGGTCGCGCCCTCGACCGGCGAGTAGGCAAAACAGCCGACGCGGTCCAGTTCCGCCTCGCGGATGAAGTCGAGCAGCGTCTCGAACTGCTCTTCCGTCTCGCCCGGGAAGCCGGCGATGAACGTGCTGCGGATCGTCAGATCGGGGCAGATCTCGCGCCACGCCTTCACGCGCTCCATGCACCTTCTCGGCGTTGGCCGGGCGCTTCATGCGCTTCAGCACTTCCGGATGCGCGTGCTGGAACGGCACGTCGAGATACGGCAGCACGTGGCCCTTGAACGGACCTTCGGCCATCATCGGAATGACTTCGTCGACGCTCGGGTACGGATAGACGTAATGCAGACGCACCCACGCGCCGTATTGCGCCGCGAGTTCGCCGAGCGCGCCGACGAGGTCCGTCATGCGCGTCTTGATCGGCTTGCCGTTCCAGAAACCCGTGCGGTATTTGACGTCGACACCGTAAGCGCTCGTGTCCTGCGAAATGACGAGCAGTTCCTTCACGCCGGACTTGAACAGGTTCTCCGCCTCGAGCATCACTTCGGCGACCGGGCGCGACACGAGGTCGCCGCGCATCGACGGGATGATGCAGAACGTGCAGCGGTGGTTGCAGCCTTCGGAGATCTTCAGGTACGCGTAGTGGCGCGGCGTGAGTTTGATGCCTGCGGCCGGCACCAGATCGATGAACGGATCGTGCGGCTTCGGCAGGTGGTTGTGCACCGCCTGCATGACTTCGCCGAGGGCGTGCGGGCCGGTGACGGCCAGCACCTTCGGATGCACTTCTTCGATCAGGCCGAGCCGCTCGCGCTCTTCTTCGCGCCGAGGCAGCCGGTGACGATCACCTTGCCGTTTTCGCTGAGCGCCTCGCCGATCGCGTCGAGGCTTTCCTGCACGGCTTCGTCGATGAAGCCGCAGGTGTTGACGACCACCAGATCCGCGCCGTCGTACGTGCCGGAAATCTCGTAGCCCTCGGCGCGCAGCTGCGTGATGATCTGTTCGGAGTCGACGAGCGCTTTAGGGCAGCCGAGGCGAGACAAAGCCGACTTTCGGCACCGAACTCACGTTGCCTTTTGATTCCAGATGATTTTCCACTGATACACCGTACTTGTGAGGGGTCGTGGCATACGTGGCCACGAAACCGCTATTCTACCGCGCCACCGGGTCCCGACAGCCTCTCGCCGAAGACGCGTGAGACGCCGATCTACGCAGTCACACATTTGTGACACTGTTTGCAGCCTGATCGCGGAGGGTTTTAATATCCGGCCCGAGTTGCCCACCGCAAATCGATAATCATTTTTTCGCTGTCATTTTGTATGGACCATTCGTTGAGCATTCAAAAACCGAAACGCCCCGCTTTGCCGGGGCGTTTTTTATGGTCGATCTCAAAATAGGGAAGAAAGCATGGAGTTTCAGCGCCCGCCAATAACCGAATCGCCCGGACGGCGTAAAAATTCCGCCCACCTCAGCCACCCACTCTCCTGAACCAGGAATACGAGATGAAGAAAATCGCCCTTCTCACATTGCTTTGCGCGATCACGATGACCACAGCTCACGCGGACTCTTACGTGCACGGATATTCACGACGTGACGGTTCGCATGTCGACGGTTATCACCGCACCAGTCCGAATAGCACACGCAATGACAATTATTCGACGCGAGGCAATTACAACCCTTATACCGGGGAGCAGGGACATCGCCCGCGCGATGAAGACACGCAGCGCAATGATTATTACCGCAACAACGGTTATTGAATGCTAGCTGGAAGCTTGTCAGCGCGAGAATCCACAGCGTCTAACGCGCGCTCGATTACTTCGAGAATATCGCGTGAATCATGCAGTCGCCGAATGGCCATATGCAGCTCCGTGGCCTCGGCCATGTCCGCTTCAAATAGCTAAGCCACATCTTGACGCGTCCGTGCTCATGCCGGGACGCCACGCGAGTCTGCAATTTTTTCAGATAGTCGGCGATTTGATCCAGCACGGCCGGCCATTCCGCATCGGAAGGGACCGGGCCATCAGTCCACGTATGCGCAGAGCCAGAAAAGGGTCCGAAACGGCGCCGCGCCCGATCATCACGTCAGCGCAACCGCTGACCGCGCGGCACCGCTCCCAGTCGGCCACGGTCCAGACCTCGCCGTTGGCGATGACCGGCACGTCCACGGCGGCGTCGATGCGCGCGATCCACTCCCAATGGGCCGGCGGCCGGTAGCCATGATCACGCGTCCTGGCATGCACGACGAGAGAGGCCGCGCCGCCTTCGGCGAGCGCCGTGGCGCAGTCGATCGCAAGCGACGTATCGGACACGCCGAGCCGCATTTTTGCCGTCACGGCGATGCTCGGCGGGTACGGCAGCGCGAACAGCCGAAACAATCCGGTTCAACTGCTCAGGATGCGCCAGCAGCATCGCGCCGCCACCATGCCGGTTGACGATTTTGGCGGGGCAGCCGAAGTTCAGATCGACTCCATGCGGCGACAGACTGGCCGCCTGGCCGCATTCAGCGCCATCCATTCGGGATCGCTGCCGAGCAACTGGATCACCATCGGCGTGCCGCTGAGGCGTGCGGCCACCGTCCAGGACTTCGGGCGTTTCCCTCTCGTAGACACGCTCGGGCAGCACCGAGCCCGTGACCCTGACAAACTCGGACACGCATCCGTCGAATCCGCCCGTGCCGGTCAGCACGTCGCGCAGCACGTAGTCCGCAAGCCCTTCCATGGGCGCAAGAAACAGCCGGCTCATGCGAAAGCGCGCGGGAAATGGATATGCCGGAGCGGCCGGCAAGCGCAACGACGAGAAATCACGAAATGACCGTCGGAACAAGCCTCGCGTCACCACGGCGCGGGACAGGATCAACATATTGGGTAAATCCGGCGCAAAGCCGTGGCGACGGGATAGAAGGGAGCGCGTGAAAGTCGGCGGATGTCGGAGGAGCAAGTGCTCAATCTGAGCGCCAAAACATGCAGACATCGGGCATACCGGCATCCGCATACGGGCATCCGGCGCATTAGCAGCGTCTGCGTCCGGCATTGTAGCCTGCGAGCCTGGTGCTCGCGGCGGCGCCATCAAGTCGCCGGTTTTAGCAGACCAGTTTCATTCGGCCCTGGTCACACAGCGCGTCTGGTACATCGGCCGGCCGGCTGCGTGGGCCAGATACGTCGGCGAGATACATAGGCCAAATACATCGGCACAAACACAGCGCCAACTGCGCAAACCAGAATCGCACGCCAGCTGCGAACGCATCGGTGAGGAGCGAGCCGTTCACGCCCAACATGCGACCCGGCGTGTCGGCTAAAAACGGCTCAAGCTCGTCGCTGCGCCTCGAAAGAGGCGCCCTGCACTATCACTTCTTTTCCGGCTCCGGATCGCTTTGCGGCGTGGTCGACACCGTGCCGGGATTGACCGCATTAACGGCACCGCCCGGCGTGAACGGAAACGTGTTGAACATCGACTTCGCCTGGGTCTGCATCTGCTCCTGCATCTGCACGAACATGTTCTTCGACTGCTCGATGTAGCTCGTCATCATGCCCTGCATCATCGGCGCCTGCATGTTCATGAACTGCGACCAGACCTCCGGATTCATCGCCTTGCCTTCGTACAGACCCTTCGACTGGTCGGTGAGCTTCTGCTGGATGTCGATGAACGCCTGGATGTTCTTTTCCAGATACGTGCCCATCATGCCCTGCATCGCATGGCCGTAGAAGCGGATGATCTGCGAAAGCATCGACGACGAAAACATCGGCAGGCCGCCGCTCTCCTCTTCCAGAATGATCTGCAGCAGGATGCTGCGCGTCAGGTCATCGTTGGACTTCGCATCCATGACCTTGAAATCTTCCTGATCCAGCACGAGCTGCTTCACATCCGTCAGCGTGATGTACGTGCTTGTCTCGGTATCGTACAGCCGACGATTCGGATATTTTTTGATGAGTCGTTCGGCGGATTTCTTTGTAGTAGTGGTCATGTAACGCCTTTAAACGCGAAACTAACTGAGCGCGGCAAACGGCGCTCATGCCGAGCGACGCAATCGGGCATTGCACAGCCGGTACGCCGCCGGCAACCATCTGAGCAGCGCGCGTTGCCTGGTCACGCGCCGCCGCCCGTGCATCAGCCCATGTGCAGACCGCCGTTCAGCGAGAAGTCCGCGCCGGTGGAGAAGCCCGACTCTTCCGACGCAAGCCACGCCACGATCGAGCCGATTTCGTCCGGCTGGCCGAGACGGCGCACCGGAATCGTCGCGACGATCTTTTCCAGCACGTCCGGGCGGATCGACTTGACCATGTCCGTGCCGATATAGCCCGGCGACACGGTGTTGACCGTCACGCCCTTGGTCGCCACTTCCTGCGCGAGCGCCATCGTGAAGCCGTGAATGCCGGCCTTCGCCGTCGAATAGTTGGTCTGGCCGAACTGGCCTTTCTGCCCGTTCACCGACGAAATGTTGATGATCCGCCCGAAGCCGCGCTCGACCATGCCGTCGATCACCTGCTTGGTCACGTTGAAGAGGCTCGTCAGGTTGGTGTCGATGACCGCCGTCCAGTCCTCGTGCGTCATCTTGCGGAACACGACGTCGCGCGTGATGCCGGCGTTGTTCACCAGGATGTCGATTTCGCCGACTTCGGCCTTGACCTTGTCGAACGCGTTCTTGGTCGATTCCCAGTCGCCGACGTTGCCTTCGGACGCGATGAAGTCGTAGCCGAGCGCCTTCTGCTCTTCGAGCCATTTGACGCGGCGCGGCGAGTTCGGGCCGCAGCCCGCGACGACCTTGATAGCCGTCCTTATGCAGCCGTTGGCAGATGCTCGTGCCGATGCCGCCCATGCCGCCCGTTACATACGCTATTCGCTTCGTCATACACTCACTCCATTATCGTTTTCGAGGTGCCGACCGGCTGCCCCTTCGCTCGCTTCTGCTCGTCTCCACTGCCGCCGGGCGTCCGGCCGACGAGGCCACTGCTCGCCGTCGCACCGTGCCTGATTCGGGCCCGCTGCGCCGGCGATCTGCATCACGGTAGCGCTCGACCGCCAGCGCCACGCCCATGCCGCCGCCGATACACAGCGACGCCAGGCCCTTCTTCGCGTCGCGCTTCTGCATTTCGTGCAGCAGCGTGACGAGAATCCGGCAGCCGGACGCGCCGATCGGGTGGCCGATCGCGATCGCGCCGCCGTTGACGTTGACCTTCGACGTGTCCCAGCCCATCTGCTGGTGCACGGCCAGCGCCTGCGCCGCGAAGGCTTCGTTGATTTCCATCAGGTCGAGGTCGGCCGGCGTCCAGCCCGCGCGTTCCAGGCAGCGCTGCGAGGCCGGCACCGGGCCCATGCCCATCACCTTCGGATCGACGCCCGCGTCGCGTACGCCTTGATGCGCGCGATCGGCGTGAGGCCGAGCGCCTCGGCCTTCTTCGCCGACATCACGATCACCGCCGCCGCGCCGTCGTTCAGGCCCGACGCGTTGGCGGCCGTGACCGTGCCTTCCTTCGAGAACGCCGGCTTCAGGCCCGCGAGCGATTCGGCCGTCACGCCGTGGCGCACGAACTCGTCGGTCGCGAAACGCAGCGGCTCGCCCTTGCGTTGCGGGATCTCGACCGGCGACGATTTCGTCGTTGAAGCGGCCCGACTTCTGCGCGGCTTCCGCCTTGTTCTGCGACAGCGCCGCGAACTCGTCCTGCTCCTCGCGCGAGATGCCGTATTCCTTCGCGACGTTTTCCGCCGTCGTGCCCATGTGGTACTGGTTGTACACGTCCCACAGGCCGTCGACGATCATGGTGTCGATCAGCTTCGCGTCGCCCATGCGGAAGCCGTCGCGCGAGCCCGGCAGCACATGCGGCGCCGCGCTCATGTTTTCCTGGCCGCCGGCGATCACGATGTCGGCGTCGCCCGCGATGATCGCGTTGGCCGCCAGCATCACGGCCTTCAGGCCCGAGCCGCACACCTTGTTGATGGTCATGCCGGGCACGGCCTTGGGCAGGCCCGCCTTGATCAGCGCCTGGCGCGCCGGGTTCTGGCCGGAGCCGGCGGTCAGCACCTGGCCGAGAATCACTTCGCTGATCTGCTCGGGCTTGAGGCTCGCGCGTTCCAGCACGGCGCGGATCACGGTTGCGCCGAGTTCGGGCGCGGCGATCTTCGCCAGCGACCCGCCGAATTTGCCGACCGCCGTGCGTGCGGCCGATACGATCACTACATCAGTCATTTCCATGTCCTCTGGGCTTCGTCGGCCAGATGCGCCGTTGCCCGTCAAGTTAAAAATACGCTGTTGCTGCTACGCGCCTTACTGATCAGATGCCTGCATTCAATCTGGCATCCGCAGCTGACACCGTCGCAGCCGTGCATGCGCGTCATGCGCAATGCTTACTCGCGTTGCAGCACATAGCGTCCCGGCGCGGGTTCGATCACCGGGAAGTCGGCCGAGCCCGCTGCGCGCGCGGCTTCACCTTCTTGCCGCCATACTGGTCGAGCCAGTGCGTCCAGTCCGGCCACCAGCTGCCCGGCAGTTCGGTCGCGTGCTCGAACCACTCGCTCGCATCGGCCGGCAGTGTCTTTGTCGTCGCCTTCCAGAACCCAGTAACTGCGCTTGTTCTTCGCCGGCGGATTGATCACGCCCGCGATGTGGCCCGACGCGCCCAGCACGAACTTCAGCGGCCCGGTCAGCAACGGCACCGATGCATACGCCGTTTCCCACGGCACGATATGGTCTTCGCGCGAGCCGTAGATGAAGGTCGGCACATCGATCGCGACAGGTCGACCGGCTCGCCGCAGGTCGTCAGCGCACCCGGCTCGCGCAGCTTGTTCTCGAGGTACGTGTTGCGCAGATACCAGACGTACATCGGACCCGGCAGGTTGGTCGAATCGCTGTTCCAGTACAGCAGGTCGAACGCCTGCGGCGTGCGGCCCTTCAGGTAGTTGTCGACGACATAGTTCCACACCAGATCGTTCGGGCCGCAGGAACGAGAACGTGTTGGCGAATTCGAGGCCGCGCATGACGCCCGGCGCCGTGCCGCCCTTGCCGCCGATGCTTTGCTCGCGCATCTGCACATGCGCCTCGTCGACGAAAATGTCGAGCACGCCCGTGTCGGAGAAGTCGAGCATCGCGGTGAGGAGCGTCATCGACGCGGCCGGATGTTCGCCGCGCGCCGCCGCCACCGCCAGCGCCGTGGCCAGCATCGTGCCGCCGACGCAGAAGCCGAGCGTGTTGATCTGCTCGCGGCCGCTGATCTCGCTGACCGTTTCGATTGCCTTCAGTACGCCGTCACCGATGTAGTCGTCCCACGTCTTGTGCTGCGATCGATGCGTCAGCGTTGCGCCACGAAATCAGGAACACCTGATGGCCCGCTTCGAGCGCATGCGCCACGAGCGAGTTTTCAGGCTGCAGGTCGAGGATGTAGAACTTGTTGATGCACGGCGGCACGATCAGGAGCGGCCGTTCGCGCACGGTGGCCGTGCGCGGCTTGTATTGGATCAGTTGCATCAGCTCGTTTTCGAATACCACCGAGCCTTCGGTGTTCGCGAGGTTCTCGCCGACCACGAAACGCGATTCATCGCTTTGCGAAATCTTGCCGCGCTGCAAGTCGCTGAGCAGGTTCATCACGCCCTGGCGCAGGCTTTCGCCCTGGCTATCGAGCAGCGTTTTTTGCGCTTCCGGATTCAAGGCGAAGAAGTTGCTCGGCGATGCCGCCGCTGTCCACTGCTGGACCGCGAAGCGGATGCGCTCGCGCACTTTCGGCTCGGTATCGAGCGCGTCGACCATTTCCTGCAGATAGCGTGCATTCAGCAGATACCAGGCGGCGGTGAACGCATACGCCGGCGTGGAGCCCCACGCTTCAGAACTGAAGCGACGGTCTTTGAGCTCGGGGGCTTTGGTTGCGGAACCGGTGGCCTGCTGGATCAACTCCATCGCCTCACGCGAATAATCGGACTGGAGTTTGCGCAAACGCTCGGCGGGGATCGCGGCGCTCGGCACTTTCAGCCCGGCCAGACCCGCGAACGACGGCATCGAGGAAAGCGACGATAGCGAAGCCAGCTTGCTGAAGTCCGGCATGCCGGGAAACGAAGGCATGTGCGGCATGCCCGCCTGCGGCATCTGCGGCATCTGGGCAAAGGAATTGGGAACGGTGCGGCGCCGCCACTCTGCGGCGTGCCAAGCGAACGCCACGCATTCATCCACACGTCGAATAACTGCTGCATGCCTGCGGCCGAGGTGTCGCCGCTCGTACCGGCCTGCTGCGTGTGCTCCGTCGTGGAGTCCGTACTGGGGGAAGCTGAGGAATGTGATGCTGCCATACCTGCTTTTGACCGGTAAGTCCTTGCGGACGGGTTGAGAGGCAGGTTCGTGCGCAAGTGGGCGATTGCTCGCGACCTCGTCACGCCCTGTCCCTTTACGAGGAGCCGTGAGGAACATTCTTGCTCCCCATCGCAAGGCATGTCAATGCTTGTTCCCGATTTTGCCGCAGTGCGATAGTTTTTTAATTATCGTTTTCCCTGTGTAGCAGATCGCGCTTTTGGGACATAAATCGGCGAGCGGGTCGGCGAACGAAAAAAGCGCCCATATAGCATGGCTTTATGAACATTTATCCGTTCGCCGCCCAACACTTTTTGCGATAGATTGACGCGACCGCGAATAATTCTGGCAGCGCAGCAAAAACCGCCGACGCACCCCGAATAAACCCTCATAGGCCGGGCGCCGGGCCGCTGCGCGCACGCTAATCCGCGATGGTTTGGGCCTGATCGTCGAGCCAGATCAACGCGGCCATGCGACCGGTTTCACGGTCGCGGCGATAGGAATAGAACTGCTCGCGTTGCGTGAGCGTGCACAGATCGCCGCCCGCGATGCGGTTCACGCCGAGCGCCTGCAAGCGCAGACGCGCGAGCGCGGCGAGATCGGCGAGATACTTGCCCGCGTTGTGCGGATGCGTGACAAATGCATTTGCGGTGGCATCGCGTTGTGCGCCTTCGACACCCGTCATGAAGGCGTCATGCACATCTGCCCCGACCTCGAACGCAGCCGGTCCGATCGCCGGGCCGAGATACGCGTGAAGTGACGCGGAGGTTACGCCCGCCAGATCGGCAACGCGCTGCGCTGTCTGCTCGATGATGCCCGCCGCCAGCCCGCGCCAGCCGGCATGCGCCGCTCCGACCGCGCGCCCGGCTTCGTCGCACAACAGCACGGGCATGCAGTCGGCGACCATCACGACACACGCGACGCCCGCGCGATCCGTAACGCTGGCGTCGGCACGCACTGGCGCTTCGCCGGCGCGAGCGCGCGCGAGCACGTCTTCGGCGAGCACGATGCCCGCGCCATGAATCTGCTCGAGCCATGCTGCCTCGGGCAGACCGGCCAATCTCAGCACACGTTCGCGATTGTTCGCGACGGCGGCCGGGTCGTCGCCGGATTTCATTCCCAGGTTCAGGCCGCCCGGCTGATCCACATCGTTGTGCCAGCGGCCAAACGGCGGCTCACTGACGCCGCCGTTGCGCGTGGTGACGAATGCACGCACGCGCGGCGATACGTTCCACGCCGGCTGCACAACGTCGGCAAAGCTCAGCTCGGGCAAGCTCATGCGTGACCGTCCTTGTCGTCATCGTGGTCATGGCCTTCGTCGTCGTGCTCCGAAGCGTCGGCATCATCTTCATCGGCATCATCTTCGTCCGCGTATTCGTCCCCGGCCGATGCGTCGTAATCGTCGTCCTCGTAATAGGTCTCGTCGAATTCGCCTGCGTCGTCGCGACCGAGCCCGAGCGCCGCGGACAATTCTTCCATGTCAGCCGGCACGTCAGCGCGCCATTGCATCGTGCGGCCGGTTCGCGGATGGATCAGGCCGAGGCGCCATGCGTGCAGCGCCTGACGCGCGAAGCCGTCCGGCAGCGGCGTGACCGAGCGCTTGCCGCGAGCGCGTCCGTACACGGGGTCGCCGAGCAGCGGATGGCCAATATGCGCGCAATGCACGCGAATCTGATGCGTGCGGCCCGTTTCCAGATCGCAGTGAATCGCGGTCACCGGCTGACGCTGCCAGATCGCCGTATCGACGCGACGGAAGTGCGTGCGCGCCGGCTTGCCCGATGCGCTCGTGACCACGGCCATGCGCGTGCGTTCGCGCGGGTCGCGGCCGATCGGCGCGTCGATCGTGCCCTCTTCGGGCATGTTGCCCCACACCAGCGCGAGATAGCGGCGCTTCACCGTACGCGCCTGCAATTGGCGCACGAGGTCGGTTTGCGCCTCGAGCGTGCGCGCCACCACCATCAGGCCCGAGGTCTCCTTGTCCAGTCGATGCACGATACCGGCGCGCGGCAAGCCCGCTGCCGCATCGCCATAGCGATACAGCAGCCCGTTGAGCAGCGTGCCGCTCCAGTTGCCGGCCGCCGGATGCACGACCATGCCAGCGGGTTTGTTGATCACCACCAGCGTGTCGTCTTCATAGACGACGTCGAGCGGCACGGGCTCCGGCGTGAACGCAAGTTGCTCGGGCAGCAGATCCGGCACGAGTTCGATGGTGGCGCCAAGCGGCACCGGCTGACGGATCTTCGCCGCCTTGCCGTCGATACGCACGCGTTCCGCCTCGATCCAGCTTTGCAGGCGGTTGCGGGAGAACTCGGGAAATACTCGGGCGAGCACCTTGTCGAGGCGTTCGCCTGCCATTTCGTCGGGCACGAGAACGCTACGCGGCGTCTCGTCCGCCACGGGGCTCGACACGGTCGGCACGACGTTTGGCGCACTGGCGGTAGCGAGTGCGTCGGCGCCGAGATCGTCGTCGAGTGCATCGGCGCCTAACACGTCGGAGGGGTCAGCGCTTACGCTATAATCTTTGTTGCTATTCCCGGCACCGTTTGCGGTACCAGGAGTATTTGAGCGGGTCATTGAGTCTGGGTCACCTGGACGTAAAGCTAGACTGGAAAATGCGAGCCTTGAACACCATCACTAAAGCGGCGCTCAATTTGGCGGCCATCAAGAAGGCGGCCCGGAAAGTGGCCGGATACATTGCGTGTGCTGCAGCCGTCGCCGTTGTTGCAGCCTGTCACGGCCTGCCGGAGAAGACCGACGAAACGGCTACGTGGAACAACAACAAATTATATACGGAGGCGAACGACGCCTTGAGCGGTGGCGATTTCGGCAAGTGCGCCAAGTATTTCGAGATGCTCGAAGGCCGCGACCCGTTTGGCCATTTTGCCCAGCAAGCGCAGATCAACGTCGCGTATTGCAACTGGAAAGATAACGAGAACGCCGCTGCCGACCAGGCTATCGACCGCTTCATCCAGTTGCACCCGGATCACCCGGACATCGCCTACGCGTACTACCTGAAAGGCATGATCCACTTCAACGACGACCTCGGTCTGTTCGGCCGCTTCTCGGGCCAGGACATGAGCGAGCGCGATCCGAAGTCGCTGCGCGAATCGTACGACGCCTTCAAGATCGTGGTCGACAAGTTCCCGAACAGCAAGTATGCGCCTGACGCCGCGCAACGCATGCGCTATATCGTGAATGCGCTGGCATCACACGAAGTCCATGCGGCAGACTACTACTACCGCCGTGGCGCGTATGTCGCCGCGATCAATCGCGCGCAACTGGCGTTGACGGAATACAAGAACGCGCCGGCCATTGAAGACGCACTGCACATCATGATGCTGTCGTATCAGAAGCTGGATCAGCCGCAACTGGCCGACGACACGAAGCGTGTGCTGGCTGGCACCTTCCCGGACAGCCCGTACATTACGGGCCATGCAAGGCCTGGCAAGGAAAAATCATGGTGGCAGTTCTAAGCCGCCCAATGCAGTGACACTGCGCTGAAAACAAAAACGCCACGACTTCGGTCGTGGCGTTTTTTTTCGCGAGTGGCTTATTCGGTCGGCTTATTCGCCTGGCGTGTTTGCCTCGCGTGATGGCCGGCCGCATCGCGCAAACCGGCCAGCCTGTATCAGTCCCGTTCGAACAACGCAATCGACTCGACGTGAGACGTATGCGGGAACATGTTCACGACACCCGCGCCGACCAGCCGGTAACCGGCGTCGTGCACGAGCGTGTCCGAGTCGCGGGCGAGCGTCGACGGATTACACGACACGTAGACAATGCGCTTCGGCAGCGGACCGTTGCCGCTCTGGGCAATCTCGGCCAACGCTTTCGCGACGGCCAGCGCGCCTTCACGCGGCGGATCGACAAGGAACTTGTCGAAATGACCGAGCGCGCGCAGGTCGTCGGCGGTGACTTCGAACAGGTTGCGGCAGGCAAAAGATGTATTCCCGCCCAAACCATTCAGCTCGGCGTTGGCGAGCGCTCGCGAAGTCAGAACTTCCAGACCTTCGATCCCCACGACTTCCTTCGAAATGCGCGCGAGCGGCAACGTGAAGTTGCCGATCCCGCAAAACAGGTCGAGTACGCGGTCGGTCGGCGCCGGCGCCAGCAGACGCAACGCGCGGCTCACCAGCACGCGGTTGATCTGATGATTCACCTGCGTGAAATCGGTCGGCTTGAACGGCATCCGGATATTGAATTCCGGCAGCGTGTAGTCGAGTTCGACGTCAAGCGGATAGAAAGGCGCGACCGTTTCCGGGCCGCCGGGCTGGAGCCAGAACTGCACCTTGTGCTCATCGGCAAAATCGCGCAGCACTTTTTCGTCGGCTTCGGTAAGCGGGTCGAGGTTGCGAATGACCAGCGCCGTCACCGACGAGCCGACCGCGAGTTCCAGTTGCGGCAGGCGGTCGTGAATCGACAGTTTGCGAACCATGAACCGCAGCGGCATCAGCATCGCGGAAACATGCGGCGGCATCACCTCGCACGTCTTCATGTCGACAATATTGCTGCTCTTTTTCTCGTGGAAGCCGATACGCATGCCACCCTTTTCGGGCAGATACCGCACCGATAGACGCGCACGGTAGCGATAGCCCCATGCCGGTCCGTGGATCGGGCGGAATACCGTTTCGGGCCGCAGCTTCGCGAGATGCTGGAGATTGTCTTCAAGCACGCGCTGCTTGACCGCCACCTGCGCACGAATGTCCAGATGCTGCATTGAACAGCCGCCGCAGACATCGAAGTACGTGCATTTAGGCGTCGTGCGAATCACGCTCTCGCGAAATACCTGAACGACTTCGGCCTGCTCAAATTTGGCTTTGCTGCGGTGCGTCGAATAACTGACACGCTCACCGGGCAACGCGCCTTCGACAAATACCACCTTGCCTGGCGTGCCGTCTTCGCTCTCGATGCGGCCCACGCCGCGCGCTTCCATATCGAGCGAAACGATTTCGATGATCGGCTCTTTGCCGGTAATGACGTGCACTTTCGCCGGAGCGGGCGCCTTCTGGCGCTTCGGCGAGCGACGATGGGGGGCAGTTCGGGACACCTGCGACTTCCTGACAACTTGGGGGAAAGGCGAGATTGTAGACGAAGCGGTGGGCGCCGACGTTTCGGCGTCACCGTGTCAGGTAGCGCATGAGTTGCTTGCCGGCGGGCGCGCGTGTGGCGGATGCTTCGTTCACGGCCGGCTCATGAGCGACTCATGAACAGTTCGAGACCGGTTCGCCGCCGCGAGTTCACGCGTCGTGCCACCGCATCATTTGCGACCGGCTCGCCGCGTGATTCACGGATTCCCGCCGCCCCTTTTGCGACCAGCTCGCAGCGAGGTTCGCAGATAGCTTCGATCACGCAAGCCCGCAAACCAATGCGCATAAAGCGAGCCGCGCGGTGCCTCTACGACCTACGCCGCGTTATCGAAAGCCGCCAGATATTCGGCCCATTGCGGCGCCGTTTCCTGCGCCAGCGAATTCTTGACGAGGTTAATTTCGTCGGCATATTCCTGGGCCGAAAATGCGCCGCGAATCAGCTGGAAACGGCAGTACAGCAGGTAGGTATTGACGACGTCCGTCTCGCAGTAATTGCGGATCTCCTCGATGCGTCCTTGCTGATACGCGTGCCACACCTGGCTGCCGTCCATGCCCATCTTGCCGGGAAATCCGCACATCTTGGCGAGCGCGTCGAGCGGTGCGTTGGCGCGCGCCTGGTACATCGCCAGCACGTCCATCAGATCGGTGTGACGCGCGTGATAGCGGCTGATGTAGTTGTTCCACTTGAACTCGCGGTCGTCCTCGCCGAGATCCCAGAACCGGTAGGCCGGGATGCCGTTCACCAGCGCGCGGTAATTCAGGACCGGCAGGTCGAAGCCGCCGCCGTTCCAGGACACGAGTTGCGGCGTGTATTTCTCGATCACGCGATAGAACGACTGGACCAGCGCGGCCTCGCCGTCTTCAAGCGTGCCGAGCGAACGCACCCGGAAGCCGTTGTTGTCGCGGAACACGCAGGAGATGGCCGCGATGCGTTGCAGGTGATGCGGCAGGAAATCGCTGCCGGTCTTTTCGCGGCGCGCGGCAGAACGCGTGCTCGGCGACTTCGGCATCGGTCAGGGTGGCGGGCAGATTTTCGAGACGGCGAATGCCAGCGACATCGGGAATCGTCTCGATGTCGAATACAAGAATCGGTGTCATCAGGTTATAGAACGGCGTCCTTCCGGACGCCATTGGAGGCAAAGAAGCGCTTGAGCCGCACCAGCGCTTCCTGTTGGATCTGGCGCACACGCTCGCGCGTGAGGCCCATTTCGTCGGCCAGCTCTTCAAGCGTGGCGGGCTCGATATGATTCAGACCGAAGCGACGCTCGATCACATGGCGATGCTTGTCCGACAGCCGCGCGAGCCACGCGCGCGTCAGCGTTTCGAGTTCGCGGTGCTGCACTTCGGCGTCGGGCGACTGGCTCTGGTCGTCCGACAGCAGATCGAGCAGACTGCTCGCCGGGTCGAGGTCGAGCGGCGCGTCGAGCGACGCAGTGTGCTCGTTCAACGCGAGGATGTCGGTGACTTCGTCGGTGGTCTTGCCGGTCAGATAGGCGATGTCGTCGATACTGGCGTCGCGGCGCTCGGCCGCTTCGCCCGAATTCATCGGAATTCTTTTCCAGATGGCGCTTCGCGCGCAGCACCTGATTCAGTTCGCGAATCACGTGCACCGGCAGGCGCACGGTACGCGCCTGGTTCATGATCGCGCGCTCGATGCTCTGGCGGATCCACCACGTGGCATACGTCGAAAAACGGAAGCCACGCGTCGGATCGAATTTTTCGATCGCATGCATCAGGCCGAGATTGCCTTCTTCGATCAGATCGAGCAGCGGCACGCCGCGATTCAGATAGCCCTTCGCGATGCTGACGACCAGCCGCAAATTGCGCTCGATCATGACCTGCCGCGCTTCGAACTCGCCCGCCTTGGCAAGACGCGAATACTTCTGCTCTTCCTCGACGGTCAGCAGCGGCTTGACGCTAATGCGATTCAGGTAATGCTGGATCGTGTCGGCCGTAAGTTCGGCCTGCAACAACGCGCGGAAATCGTCGGCGTCGGGCGCGGCTTCGGTTGCGCTCTCGCGGGCGTCGCCGGCTTCTTCGCGCACCGCCCTGGCGTTCGTCGAGATCGCGTTCTTCTGCGACCTCTTCTTCCACTTCCGAAGCGCCACCTTCCTCCACCGAAGCGGACAGTGGCTCGGCTGATCGTCTCAGACTCGGCTTGCGGCGGGCGGCGCTTCGATTTCGGCATGGTCGTTTCGCTTATTGCGGCGGCAAATACTTCAGTGGGTCGACAGGTTTACCCTGCCGGCGAACTTCGAAATGCAACATCACGCGGTCGGAATCGCTATTGCCCATCTCAGCGATCTTCTGCCCTTTGGTCACCGCGTCCCCCTCTTTTACCATCAAAGCGCGGTTATGTGCATACGCCGTGAGATAAGTTGCATCATGCTTGATGATAATGAGATTGCCGTAACCACGCAGCCCATTTCCCGCAT
This sequence comes from uncultured beta proteobacterium, assembly GCA_963800185.1. Classification (GTDB taxonomy): domain Bacteria; phylum Pseudomonadota; class Gammaproteobacteria; order Burkholderiales; family Burkholderiaceae; genus Paraburkholderia. The sequence continues at coordinate 70,053 of CAWCZW010000002.1, forward strand.
AAACCACCCGACCGTCCGCCGAAGCCTTGACCGGATCGCCCGCGGCACCGCCGATATTGACGCCCTTGTTGGTCGAATCGTTGAAGGTGCCGAGAAGCGGCCCGCGCACCGGCCAGGCAAACGCGACATTGCCGCCGACGCGCCCGCAGTCGAATCGCTTGCCGCGCCCGGCGTGGCCGGCGGCGTGAGCGACGCGGTGTTCGCGCCCGAACCGTAGATCGGCGGCGCCGCGGCAACGCCCGCCGCAGCGCCAGCAGCCGCACCGCGGCCGGCGCGCTGCCGAGCGGCGCGCTTTGCACCGCGCCGTTGCTGCCGATCGGCGCGGTCGACACGCCCGGCGTCAGCGCCGGCGGTGTTCGCGCCCGGCGGCACGACGCGCAGCAGCTGGTCGACTTCGATCTGGTTCGGGTTGGTGAGATTGTTCCACGTCGAAATGTCGCGATAATTCTGGCCGTTCTCCGAGCGCGATCCGGTAGAGCGTGTCGCCCGGCTTCACGCGGTAGTAGCCAGGCGGCGGCGGTCCGAGCGGTGCGGCGAGCGGCTGCGCCGCTTGCGTGCTGAGCGGGCTGCCGCCGGAGCGGTCGACGACCGGCGCCTGATCGAGCCGGGTCGCACAGGCCGTCATCAACAGGGACAAGGCGAGCACGCACACGCTACGCTGGGTTACGGTCATGCGGGACATTCAGGCTGGTTCTTTGCATCGCGCGCAACATACTCATCGGTGTCAAATCACTCCGGATTTTAAGGGTACAAAGAAAACACGATCAAGCCGCGATTCGCGCCACTGCGCGGGTCCGAGCGCGCTCGACCAGAGTCAGCACCTGGTTCTGGCCGTCCTGCGAGCCGACCGGCGCGACCAGACGGCCGCCGATCGCGAGTTGTTCAAGCAATGCCTGCGGCACGTCGAGCCCGGCCGCGGCGATCACGATCGCATCGAACGGCGCGGCCGACGGCAGCCCGAGCCGGCCATCGCCGTAATGCAGGCGAATGTTCGGAATGCGCAGCGGACGCAGGTTTGTCTTGGCGCGCTCGGACAGCGGCTTGATGCGTTCGATCGAATACACGTCGCGTGCGACCTGGCTCAGCACCGCCGCCTGATAACCGCAACCCGTGCCGATTTCGAGCACGTTGTTCAGCGTGCGGCCGGCCGCGGCCAGTTCGATCATCCGCGCGACCACCGAAGGCTTGGAGATCGTCTGGTGATGGCCGATCGGCAGCGCCGCGTCTTCATAAGCCTGGGCCGCGAGGCCCGGATCGACGAACATGTGGCGCGGCACGACCGACATCGCATTCAGCACGCGCTGATCGGTGACGCCGTTCGCACGCAGGCGTTCGACCATGCGTTCGCGAACCCGTTCCGAAGTCAGCGCGAATGCGCCGTTCAACGCGACGTTCGGCGCGGCGGCGCGTTCGCTGGATCGGCGTTCGGATGGCGTTCTGCGCGACGGCTGCGGCGCATGCGCGCTCGGACAGCTGCTGCGCGATGGCGGCGCTGGCTTCGGGCTGGCTTTCTTGCACTGACGGGCTGCCGCGGTTTGCCCGCCGGCCTGACTGCGGCGATTGAACTTGCGATGACTGCGCTTAGCCGGCTTTGACCCGGCGACTTTGACCGGCATCCGGCTTGCCAGCCGAGCCGAGCGGCGAACGCCTTCGGCCGGTTGCTGGCGCGCGTTCAGTGCCGCACTTGCGGCGAGCGCGGCCGCGCGCATCTCGCCCGGACGGCCTTCAGGCCGGCGCGGCTCGCGCACCAGGTCCTCGAGGCCGAGCGGAAAGCGCTTTGCGCGCTCGCTGGTCATGAAGCGCTGCTGCCGGCGCGCACCCATTCGCGCGCCGCGGGCAGCATCTGCGTGTGGGTCAGGTCGAGCTGCAGCGGCGTGATCGACACCTGGCCGTTGGCGACGGCGTGAAAATCGGTGCCTTCGCTCGCGTCGCGCGCGCTGCCCGACGGGCCGATCCAGTAGATCGGTTCGCCGCGCGGGTTGGTCTGGCGGATCACCGGCTGCGAAGGATGCCGCTTGCCCAGACGCGTGATGCGCCAGTCGCCGAGTTGCTCGTACGGCAGGTTCGGAATATTGACGTTCAGGAGCGGATGTCCCGGCAACGGCTGCTCGAGATAATGCGCGACGATTTCGGCGGCGACGCGCGCTGCGTCGTCGAGATGCACCCAGTCTTTGTCGACGAGCGAAAACGCGATGGCCGGCACGCCGAACATGATGCCTTCGGTGGCGGCGGCGACGGTGCCCGAATACAGCGTGTCTTCGCCCATGTTCTGGCCGTTGTTGATGCCCGAGACGACCAGGTCCGGCGTGTGGTCGAGCATGCCGGTCAGCGCGATGTGCACCGAGTCGGTCGGCGTGCCGTTCACGTAGTAGAAGCCGTTCGCCGAGCGCAGCACCGAAAGCGGCCGCGACAGCGTCAGGGAATTCGACGCGCCGCTGCAGTTCTGTTCGGGGGCCATCACGGTGACGTCGGCGATCGGCTTGAGCGCTTCGTAAAGCGCGGCAAGGCCAGGCGCCAGATAACCGTCGTCATTGCTGAGTAGGATTCGCATCCGGCGATTGTAACCGAGGAAAGAAGGCGCGCGAACGACACGGCGGCACCGTGTCGCGCACCGTATGCAACGCGCACGCTGGCGGGCCGCGAAAACGTGACGTGAGCGCGACGCGAACGGCACGCGAACCTCACTCGAACATGACGCAACACGATAAAAACGCACGATCGTGCGGATTGTTTTACACTCAGAATGCTTGCGACGCCCCAAGGAAATGCCCTCGGGAACCCTGATCGAATGGAGACACGATGCGCGCGATTCGCTGTAATCAATACGGGCCGCCGGAGAGCCTGGTCGTCGAAAATCTGCCGGACCTCGAAGCCGCCGCCAGGCCACGTCGTGATCGACGTCAAGGCGGCGGCCGTCAACTTTCCCGACGTGCTGATCATCGAGAACAAATACCAGTTCAAGCCACCGCTGCCCTTCACGCCCGGCTCGGAAGTCGCGGGCATCGTGCGCGCGGTCGGCGCCGGCGTGACGCAGTTCAAGCCGGGTTCGCGCGTGGTCGCGTTCACCGGCTCGGGCGGCTTTGCCGAGCAGGCGCTGGCGCCCGCCGCGGCCTGCGTGCCGCTGGCCGACGGCGTCGAATTCGAACTCGCCGCCGCGTTCACGCTTGCGTACGGCACCTCGCATCACGCGGTGGTCGATCGCGGCGCAGTTGAAGGCCGGCGAGACGATGCTGGTGCTGGGCGCGGCCGGCGGCGTCGGGCTTGCGGCGGTCGAGATCGGCAAGGCGCTCGGCGCACGCGTGATCGCGGCGGCGTCGAGCGACGAGAAGCTCGCGATCTGCGTCAAGCACGGCGCGGACGCCACCATCAACTACAGCACCGAAGACCTGCGCGAGCGCATCAAGGCGCTCACCGACGGCAAAGGCCCGGACGTGATCTACGATCCGGTCGGCGGCGTGTATGCGGAGCCGGCGTTTCGCAGCATCGGCTGGCGCGGACGTTATCTGGTGGTCGGCTTCGCGAACGGCGAGATTCCGAAACTGCCGCTCAATCTGACGCTGCTCAAAGGCGCGAGTCTCGTCGGCGTGTTCTGGGGCGACTTCGCGAAGCGCGAGCCGCAGCACAATCACGCCGCATTCGAGCAGATGACCGGCTGGATCGGCGAAGGCAAGCTCAGCCGTACGTGTCGGCGCGCTATTCGCTCGAGGAAACCGGCCGCGCGCTGCGCGATATGGCCGAGCGCCGCGTGATCGGGAAGGTGGTGATTACGCCGTAGCTCGGTCGGCGCGTATGCCTGGCCCGATGCGGCAGCTCGATGGACAAAAAAACGGCGCGCGGTTTCCGACCGCGCGCCGTTTTTTCATCCGATGCGGCGCTACAGCTTCTCGGTCTCGCCGGCTTTCGGCTGCCACTTCATCAGGCGCCGCTCGCCGATGCCGACAATGGCATCGAGGACCAGCGCGAACGCGGTCAACACCAGAATGCCCGGCGAACACGGTGTTGATATCGAAGGTGCCCTCGGCCTGCAGAATCAGATAGCCGACGCCGCGCGCCGAGCCGAGATACTCGCCGACCACCGAGCCGACGAACGCCAGCCCCACCGACGTATGCAGGCTCGAAAACACCCAGCTCATCGCGCTCGGCAAATAGACGAAGCGCAGCAATTGCTTGCGGTTCGCGCCGAGCATGCGCGCGTTGGCGAGCACGACCGGGCTGACTTCCTTCACGCCCTGATAGACGTTGAAGAACACGATGAAGAACACCAGCGTGACGCCGAGCGCCACCTTCGACCAGATGCCGAGCCCGAACCACACGCCGAAGATCGGCGCGAGAATCACGCGCGGCATCGAGTTGGCGGCCTTGATGTACGGATCGAACAGCGCGCTCGCAAGCGGCGCAAGCGCGAGCCACAGGCCGACGCCGAGTCCGAGCGCCGTGCCGAGCACGAACGCGAGCACGGTTTCGACCAGCGTGATCCACAGGTGCAGATAGATCTCGCCGCCCGTGAACCACTCCCAGATCCGCTGCAGCACCTTCTGCGGCTCGCCGAAGAAGAACGCCGCCTTGTTCGGGTCGTCGAAATAGAACGCGCGGCAGCAGCGTCGGGCTCGTCAGCACATACCAGAGCACGAAGCACAGCACGAGCAGCAGCCACTGCCAGATCACCAGATTCGCCCGGTTCGGGCGCAACGTCTTCCACATGACTCGGTTTGCCTTCGGCGATTGATACAGTTCGATCAGCCGCGGGTGCGCTAGACCGCGCGTCAGTTGCTGCTGATAGCCTTTGAGCACTTCATCGCGCAGCACGCTCCAGATCTGCGCATGCAATTCGACGAAACGCGGATGCGCGCGAATCTCGGCGACATCGCGCGGACGCGGCAGGTCGATCGTGAATTCGCCGATCGGATGCGTGCCCGGTCCCGCCGACAGCACCACCACGCGATCGGACATCGCGATCGCTTCGTCGAGATCGTGCGTGATGAACAGCACCGCCTTGCGTTTGGCGGCCCACAGGTCGAGCAACTCGTTTTCCATCAGCTGACGCGTCTGGATATCGAGCGCGGAAAACGGCTCGTCCATCAGGATGATGTCGGGGTCGAGAATCAGCGTCTGCGCCATCGCGACGCGCTTGCGCATGCCGCCCGACAGCTGATGCGGATAGCGGTCGCCGAAACCGCCGAGGCCGACGCGCTTCAGCCACTCGTCGGCCTTGCTGCGCGCTTCGGCCGGCGGCACGCCGCGAAACGCGAGGCCGGCCATCACGTTGTCGATCGCCGAGCGCCACGGCATCAGCGCGTCGGCCTGGAACATGTAGCCGGCGCGCCGGTTGATGCCCGTTGAGCGGCTCGCCGAACACGCTGACCGTGCCCGACGACGGCGCCAGCAAGCCCGCGCCGACGTTCAGCAAGCGTGGACTTGCCGCAGCCGGTCGGCCCGACCACCGAGACGAACTCGCCCGGCGCGATGCGCAACGTCGTGTCCTTGACGGCCGTGTAGCGCTGCGCGCGGTTATCGCGCGCGGCGAACGTGCAGGTGATGTTTCGAGCGCCAGGGCGGCAACGGTCATCGTTCGGCTCGTTTCTTCGAAAATCGGTTTCGGATCTGAGTGTCGCTAGCGGTTGGGCAACGCGAACGCGGCAGGCGCCGCGTGCACGCGCCCGTCGCGCACGCCAGGGCTTACACCTTGACGGTCGTCAGCGCTTTCTTCACGAAGTCGTTGGTCCACGTCTTCGACAGATCGATCGGCTTGCCCTGCACGTTCGGATCGAACGCCTGCAATGTTTTCAGCGACGTCGCGGGACCGTCCGCGGGCATCAGGCCATCGGGCGACATCGCTTCCTTCACGTGCTGCCACGCATCCAGATACACCGCGCGGTCGCCAAGCAGATAGCCTTCCGGCACCGTGTTGATCAGCTCGCTGCCGGTCGCCGTCTGCAGCCATTTGAGCGCGCGCACCATCGCGTTGGTCAGCGCCTGCGTGGTGTTCGGATTCTTCGTGATGAAACTTTGCGATGCGTACAGGCAGCCCGCCGGCATGTCGCCGCCGAACACGTTGCGCGTGTCGGCGAGCGTGCGCGTATCCGACACGACGCGAATCTCGCCGCGTGCGTTCGAGCTTGGTCATGACCGGGTCGAGATTCGCGATCGCGTCGATCTGCCCCGACTGCAGCGCGGCGATCGCGCCCGCGCCCGCGCCCACGCCGATGAACGCGACGTCTTTCGCGCTCAGCCCCGCTTTCGCGAGCACGAAGCTCGCCATGATCGAGGTCGACGAACCGGGCGCGGTCACGCCGATTTTCTTGCCCTTCAGATCGGCGATCGACTTGTAGTTCGGCATGGTCTTCTTCGACACCGCGAGCACGATCTGCGGCGCGCGTCCTTGCAGCACGAATTCGCGGAAATACTGCTTTTGCGCCTGCAACAGCAGCGTGTGTTCGAACGCGCCGGAGACGACATCCGCGCTGCCGCCGACCGCCGCCTTCAACGCTTGCGAGCCGCCCGCGAAATCGGAAATTTCGACGTCGAGCCCTTCGTCCTTGAAGTAATTGCGACGCTCGGCGATCGTGAGCGGCAGGTAATAGAACAGATTCTTGCCGCCGACCGCGATCGCCACTTTGCTGGTTTCGGGTTTGCCCTGCGCGAAAGCGAGCGGCGTGGCGGCAAGCGTGGCGCCCGCGAGCGCGGCGCTACCCGCGAGGAAGGTTCTGCGTTGCATGGTCTGTCGTCTCCAAACTTTTGTTGTCCGGCTTTTTTGCCGCTGTTTGTCGCTCTTGATCGACTACTTGTTGGCTGCGGCGCTCGCGGCGTTCGTGCTTCGAACCGCAGCCTGCACTTTTGTGCAGCCACATGCGCACGCCAGCCGCTGCCACGCGGCTTAGGTCGCAGCGCCCGCGGCTGCGCCGCGCGCGCTTCACACGATCTGTTGCGCGTGCAACCTTGCGATGTGGTCTGCATCATAACCTAGCGATTGCAGGACTTCATCGGTATGTTCACCCAGTTCCGGGCCCAGCCAGCGCGTTTCGCCGGGCGTCGCCGAGAGCTTCGGCGTCACCGCCGGCAGCGTGATTTCCTGGCCGTCCTGCCACTTGAAGCGCTGGATCATCTGGCGCGCCATGAACTGCGGATCGGTGAACATGTCCGCGACGCTGTAGATGCGGCCGACCGGCACGTCGGCCGCATTCAGCACGGCGAGCGCTTCGTCGATGGTGCGCGTGGCGAGCCACGCGGCAATCGCGCCGTCGATTTCCTGGGTGCGCGGCACGCGGCCGTCGTTATGCGCGAGCGCCGGATCGTTGGCGAGATCTTCGCGTTCGATCGCGACCATCAAGCGCTTGAAAATCGGATCGCTATTGCCGCCGATCACGATGCTGCCGTCGCGGCACGGATACGTATTCGACGGCACGATGCCCGGCAGCGACGCGCCGGTGCGCTCGCGCACCATGCCGTACACGCCGTACTCGGGCACGACGCTCTCCATCATGTTGAAGACGGCCTCGTACAGCGCGACGTCGACGACCTGCCCCTTGCCGCCGTTCACCTGCTTGTGATGCAGCGCCATCAACGCGCCGATCACGCCGTGCAGCGCGGCAATCGAATCGCCGATCGAAATGCCGATGCGCGGCGGCGGCAAATCCGGATAGCCGGTGATGTGACGCAAGCCGCCCATCGATTCGGCGATCGCGCCGAATCCGGGCCGGTCGCGATACGGCCCGGTCTGGCCGTAGCCGGACAGACGCACCATCACGAGCCCGGGATTTTCCGCGGACAGCACGTCATAGCCGAGCCCGAGTTTCTCCAGCAAACCCGGCCGGAAATTTTCGACGACGATATCCGCTTCTTTCGCGAGACGCCGCACGATCTCCTTGCCCTCTTCGGCCTTCAGATTGATCGTGACGGATTTCTTGTTGCGCGCCTGCACGGCCCACCACAGCGACGTGCCGCCGACTTCCGGATAGAGCTTGCGCCATTTGCGCAGCGGGTCGCCGCCTTTGGGGTCTTCGATCTTGATGACGTCGGCGCCGAACTCGCCGAGAAAGCGCGCGGCGAACGGGCCGGCGATCAGCGTGCCGAGTTCCAGCACCTTGACGCCGGCGAGCGGGCCTTGCGCGGCGTTGAGGCGCGGCGCTCGCGCCTGATTCAGGGGTGGCGCTCATGTGTCTCCTTTCTTCTGGTCCTGACGTTCATGACGTTCGACGCGCACGGCATGCGTACGCGGTTCTGCGGTGCGTGCGAATCGCTCGCTGGCAGCGCGCGAGCTCGGCCGGTCTGATGCTGACGTCGCCGAGCCGCTCGCTCGCGACTTTCGTGCGTCACGGTGCGCACGAGCCGGCACCGCCGCGCTACATCGAACGGCGGTCGAGCATCGCGCGGGCGATCGTGCCGGCGTCGACATATTCGAGTTCGCCGCCCACCGGCACGCCGCGCGCGAGACGCGTGACAGCGAGACCGCGCGCCTTGAGCGTCTGCCCGAGGTAATGCGCGGTCGCTTCGCCTTCGTTGGTGAAATTGGTGGCGAGCACGACTTCCTTGACGATGCCATCCGACGCGCGCTTGACGAGCCGGTCGAAATGGATCTCCTTCGGGCCGATGCCGTCGAGCGGACTCAGCCGCCCCATCAGCACGAAATACAGGCCGCGATAGGTCATGGTCTGCTCGAGCATGATCTGGTCGGCAGGCGTCTCGACGACGCACAGCAGCGCCGGATCGCGCTCTTCGTCGAGGCAGACCTCGCAGATCTGCGCTTCGGTAAAGGTATTGCACTTTTCACAGTGCTGCAGATGCTCGGTCGCGAACAGCAACGAGCGGCCGAGTTTCTCGGCGCCATCGCGATCGTGCTGCATCAGGTGATAGGCCATGCGTTGCGCGGATTTCGGCCCGACTCCGGGCAGCACGCGCAGCGCTTCGACGAGCGCCGACAAGGCGGAAGGTTGTTTCATGCGGATCGGCGTCGAAGTGGGTAGTGCCCGTGGATGCGGGTCGCGATGCGATGAATGGTCGGGTTGCTGCATGCTGGTTCGCGCTGATTCGGTTATCGCCCGGCAGGCTGACTGCGGATCATCGACGTCGATGGAAACCTGATTGATGGGCTGCATCAGGAAACCGACGCGCTTTGAACGATTCGATCAATCTGAACTGCGGATGCTACTGGCAAATCCGACGTCATCGAATGCGTCGCTCAAGCGTTCAAGGTTCGACCCGTACGCGTAAATTCGTGCATCCGATCCCTTCCAGCGCCAGATTGAGCATTCAATCCGGCTCCCGGTCACACGTTCGATTCCGCAAGTCACGCCCCGCCGGCTCGCGCATGTCAGCCACGCTGTGCCGCACGTTCACGCTTCGCGCCGCGGCGATTACCGCCGCGGCGCTCGGCAACTTGCGCGGCGTCGCCAAAAATCAGAACGGCAGCTTGAAGCCCGGCGGCAGCGGCAGGCCCGAGGTCATGCCGCCCATCTTTTCCTGCGGCGGTGGCTTCGGCCTTGCGCACGGCGTCGTTGAACGCAGCGGCGACGAGGTCTTCCAGCATGTCCTTGTCGTCGGCGAGCAGGCTCGGGTCGATCGACACGCGGCGCACGTCGTTCTTGCAGGTCATCGTCACCTTCACGAGACCGGCACCCGACTGCCCCTCGACTTCGATCAGCGCGAGTTGCTCCTGCATCTTCTTCATGTTTTCCTGCATCTGCTGGGCTTGCTTCATCAGCCCGGCGAGTTGGCCTTTCATCATGGACATGCTCCTTCTTGATAGCTTGAGATCTGGAAATCGGGCGCGCTAAGGTCAATAGCAGCGCGGCGAATCAGTGGGCCGGCGACGCGCCGTTCGAGGCGGCGTCCGGAGTAATCGGGCGAATCGAGCCGGGCACGATGCTCGCGCCGAACTCGCGGATCAGCGACTGCACGAACGGATCGGCGCCGATCTCGCGCTCCGCTTCCTGCTGACGCTGTGCGCGCGTCGCGGCGTCGTGCGCGGCGGCGGTGCGGCGTGCGGCACCGACTTCGACCAGCACCTCGACGTGTCTGGCCAAGTCGTTCGGCGAGCGCGGCTTTCAGTTTAGCGACCTGCGACGCTTCCGCGTACTGCGGAACCGGCACGTTCAGTTTCAGCGTGTTGCCTTCGAGCGCCATCAGTTCGCTGTTGAACGCGAGCTGATACGAAATGCCCTTGAGCGGCAGATCGACGGCGAGCGCCGGCCAGTCGCCGTTAAAGCCGAGCGGATCGAGCGGCACGGCGGGCGGCAACGGACGCGAGTCGACTGCCGGCGCGGGCGACGACGCAGGCGCGGCGTTCACGCGAACGTCGTCCGGACCGCGGTCGAACACCGGCATGTAGTTGTCGTCGGGCGGACCGAAATAGCCGTCGTCCGACGCCGAAATCGGCATGTAGTCGTCAGGCGGAATGTCGTCCCACGGCGGAATCGACGAGCCGTTCTGCTCGTGCTATGCTATGCTGTTGCCGTTGCGTTGCGCTGAACCGGCGACGACGGCGCACGTGCTGCCGGCGCGGCATCCTGCTGCGGCGCGCGGCGCGGGGCGCCGGGCGTCGTCGGCACGGGCACGACCACGCGCGGCGCGGCGGCTTTCGGTACAGGTGCAGGTGCTGGTGCAGCAGGCTTCGCGGCGGATGCAGCGGAGCCCGCGCGACCGCGGTCCGACGATACTTTCAGACCTGCGCTGCGCAACACGTCGAGTGCGGCGCTCGCGCCGCCCGCGCGACGCGGCGCACTCCCGGTCCCGGCTGCCGATGGCGCCTCCCGCTCGGCGGCGACCGATGCGGCCTGCTCGGTGCGCGCGAGCGCCGCGGCGGCAGGCGCGGTCAACGAAGCAGCCGGCGACGCGTCAGTGAAAGCGGATTCTGCGGCGGCGTCGTTTTTCGCTGGAGCGTTGGAAGCCGGGTTCGTAACAACGTTGGCGGGCTCATCGTCCCACGGAGCCAAAGCATGTACCGTTGAAGCCGCGGAAGGCGCATCGACCGTTGTCGCCGTCAGCGCACTGCCTGCATCGGCATCCGGCATGAGCTGCACTGCGTCACTCGATGAGTGCCGCGCTACCGCGTCTTGCCCGGAAAACGCCGTCGCGGCTCGCGCGCCGCGCGCTGCTGTGAGCGCGCTGGGTTCAGCGGAATCATCAGATACAACGCTGCTATTCACCACATCGACGGCAGAAGCAATGCTGGCCGGTCGCGCGTCGCGAACCGGCGCAATAGCGCTCGCCGCCGAGGCGGCGACCGTCGCCGAACCCGCACGCCTCGCACCCGCGCCGCCGACAGCACCCGCCGACCGCGCCCCGCCGCCAACCGCACCACCGCCGGTGGGCGCCGGTTCGAACGCCAGCATTCGTAGCAGTGTCATCGTGAAGCCGGCGTATTCGTCCGGCGCGAGACCCAGCTCGCTTCGGCCGATCGTTGCGATCTGATAAAACAACTGCACCCGCTCGGCGCTCAGCGCCTCGGCGAAGCGCCGCAGGTCGCCCGCTTCCGGCCATTCATCGAGCACGGACGAAGGTGCGAACTGCGCCCATGCGACTCGATGCAGCAGGCTCGCCAGATCCTGCAACGCTGTCGAAAACGACAGGCTGCGCAACGCCATCTCGTCGGCCACAGCCAGTACCGTTGTGCCGTCGCCGTCGACAAGCGCATCGAGCAGACGAATCAGATAGCTTTGATCGAGCGCGCCGAGCATGCCGCGCACCGCCTCTTCATTGACCTGATTGGCCGAATAGGCAATTGCCTGATCGGTCAGCGACAACGCGTCGCGCATCGAGCCATCTGCTGCGCGCGCGAGCAGACGCAGTGCCTGCACGTCATACGGCACCTTCTCTTCGCCGAGAATATGTTCGAGATGCGACACGATATGCCCGGCCGGCATCTGCTTCAGATTGAACTGCAGACAGCGCGACAGCACCGTAACCGGAATTTTCTGCGGATCGGTTGTAGCGAGAATGAACTTGACGTGCGGCGGCGGTTCTTCCAGCGTCTTCAACATAGCGTTGAATGCGTGGTTGGTCAGCATGTGCACTTCGTCGATCATGTAGACCTTAAAGCGCGCGTCGACCGGCGCATACACGGCACGTTCGAGCAGCGCCGCCATCTCGTCGACGCCGCGATTACTCGCCGCGTCCATTTCCACGTAATCGACAAAGCGACCTTCATCGATCTCACGACACGCGCGACACACCCCGCACGGCGTGGAGGTCACGCCGGTTTCGCAATTCAGCGCCTTGGCGAAGATGCGCGAGAGCGTGGTCTTGCCGACGCCGCGAGTGCCGGTGAACAGATAGGCATGGTGCAGCCGGCCGCCGTCGAGCGCGTGCGTGAGCGCGCGCACCACGTGCTCCTGTCCGACGAGCGACGCGAAATCCTTCGGCCGCCATTTGCGTGCGAGAACTTGATAGGTCATCGGGAAATTGTATCAGTAACAATGCCGCTCAAAACCGAAACCAGAAGGCGTAGGCAAGCGCGTCGCCGCTTCATTGAAAGAGGCTAACGAAGCTATAGAAAAAAATAGATGGGCTGCGCATCAGACGCGAAGAACACACCATGCAATGCAAACGCATGCACCGTGGATGCTGACGGCAAGGGTAAAACCGGAGAAAAAGAGATTGCGGAAGAACACCGCAAAAAAACAGAAAAAGGAAGGTGACGAGCCTGACCCTCGGCACTGGTGGAAAACGGCTGTGGCTGCTTCGTTCCCGACCTGACCAGGTTGACCATCCCTCCATGCGAGGAGGCCCGTCACGAAACATTCTATCACCGCTTGGCCGATCGTGCGACTGTTAATACGAGCAAACCGACATCGACGCGTCGAATCAGGCTCTTGCCTCCATATAGGCAGTATCGGCGACCTGCGAGCCGGAACCACTTGAGTTCGTATCGCTTGCCTCCAGATAGGTTGCGTGGCGGTTGTTGAAACATGGTGGCACTTCACCGGCAGCCGTTGGCCCCACTGCCCCTGATGAGTACTATCGCCCCCGGCAACGCATAGCGAATTAAGCTAAACTGCCGTACGGATGACCCGCAAGCGCGAGCTTTCTGCCTGTCGTGAGCAGTTTTCGAATCGTTCACGCGTGGGCAGGCAAGGCTCAGGTTTGCGGCAAAGCGAACGGAAGTTTCCTTAGGTTTTGACGTATCGTGGCGAGCAATTCAGGCGGGCCTCGAACCGATAGAGGTATTCATACAATGAGCGAACAAATCAAGCATATTAGCGACGCATCGTTCGAACAGGACGTCGTTAAATCCGATAAACCCGTGCTGCTCGATTTCTGGGCTGAATGGTGCGGTCCGTGCAAGATGATCGCGCCGATCCTCGACGAAGTCGCGAAGGATTATGCCGATCGTCTGCAAATCGCCAAGATCAACGTCGACGAACATCAATCGACGCCGGTCAAGTTCGGCGTGCGCGGCATCCCCACGCTGATCCTCTTCAAGAACGGCGCTGTCGCCGCGCAAAAGGTCGGCGCATTGTCGAAGTCGCAACTCACCGCGTTCCTCGACGGCAATCTGTAAAACGTTGCGCATCGGCGCGCTCGGGGTCCATTGAGACCCGCGGGCGCACTGGTTCGGGGCGTGTTGTCAACCGGCAACACGCCTGACAAGAAAGATGCCATGCCGTCGTACTGGCGGAAATTGGCGTGTGCTATGCTAGAATCCGCAAAACGTCGAAAAGACGTGTAAGTCCTTGAGCGGTTCCGCTCACTCTCCTCCCAGATTTCATTTCGTCGCACCTTCTCCTGCGGGTTCTCCGTATGCATTTATCCGAGCTTAAGACTCTGCACGTGTCCGAATTGATCGAGATGGCCAATGGCCTCGAGATCGAAAGTGCGAACCGCCTGCGCAAGCAGGAACTGATGTTCGCCATTCTAAAAAAACGAGCCAAAACGGGCGACACGATCTTCGGCGACGGCACGCTCGAAGTGCTGCCGGACGGCTTCGGCTTCCTGCGTTCGCCGGAAACCTCGTACCTCGCCAGCACGGACGATATTTACATCAGCCCGTCGCAAATCCGCCGCTTCAACCTGCATACGGGCGACACGATCGAAGGTGAAGTGCGTACGCCGAAAGACGGCGAGCGCTATTTCGCGCTGGTCAAGGTGGACAAGGTCAACGGCCAGCCGCCGGAAGCCTCGAAGCACAAGATCATGTTCGAAAACCTGACGCCGCTGCACCCGAACAAGGTGCTGCTGCTCGAGCGCGAAATGCGCGGCGAGGAAAACGTCACGGGCCGCATCATCGACATGATCGCGCCGATCGGCAAAGGCCAGCGCGGCTTGCTGGTCGCGTCGCCGAAGTCCGGCAAGACCGTGATGCTTCAGCACATCGCGCACGCGATCAAGCAGAACCATCCCGACGTCGTGCTGTTCGTGCTGCTGATCGACGAACGCCCGGAAGAAGTGACCGAAATGCAGCGTTCGGTGGCCGGCGAAGTGATCGCCTCCACGTTCGACGAACCGGCTGCGCGTCACGTGCAGGTCGCCGAAATGGTGATCGAAAAAGCCAAGCGCCTCGTCGAAATGAAGAACGACGTGGTGATTCTGCTCGACTCGATCACGCGTCTCGCACGTGCGTACAACACCGTCGTGCCGGCTTCGGGCAAGGTGCTGACGGGTGGTGTCGACGCGAACGCGCTGCAACGTCCGAAGCGCTTCTTCGGCGCGGCGCGCAATATCGAGGAAGGCGGTTCGCTGACCATCATCGGCACGGCGCTGATCGAAACCGGCAGCCGCATGGACGACGTGATCTACGAAGAGTTCAAGGGCACCGGCAACATGGAAGTGCACCTGGAACGTCGCCTTGCTGAAAAGCGCGTCTATCCGTCGATCAACCTGAACAAGTCCGGCACGCGCCGCGAAGAACTGCTGATCAAGCCCGAAGTGCTGCAAAAGATCTGGGTGCTGCGCAAGTTCATTCACGACATGGACGAAGTCGAATCGATGGAATTCCTGCTCGACAAGATTCGTCAAACGAAGAGCAACTCCGAGTTCTTCGACATGATGCGTCGTGGCGGCGGCAGCTAAGCAGACCGTCATACGGTCGAAGTAGCTGAATCAGCCGCCTCGCATAGAAAAGCCGCTCGCTAAAAACGAGCGGTTTTTTTTCGTCTGCTCGCTTCGTAGCTTCCGGTCCTGCGAAGTCCGCTCGACAAAACCGGCACTTGCCCCACAACATGAACGTGAACGTACACGTTGGAGTACAATGCGATCAATCCGTCATGCCTGCACCGCTCTCATGTCAAAGGACTCGCCCGCCCTGCTCACCGTACGCGACGCCGCTGAACGCCTCGGCGTCACGCCACGTACGCTGAAGTATTACGAGGAGCGCGGCCTCGTCTCGCCCACCCGCAGCGAAGGCCGTTACCGGCTGTATGACGAGGAGGACCTGAAGCGCTTCGGTCGCATTTTGCGTTTGCGTTCGCTGGGTTTTTCGCTGCATGGCATAACCGAAATGCTGAAGCGTCCGCTGGAACCCGTCGACGGCGGGCATCGCTATTCCACCGAATCGCTGCAGCAGATTCGCGACGCCATCGCCCAGCAGGTCGAGGCGCTCGACGCGCGCATCGAAACGATGCGCCGCGAGTTCAAGGAAGCGCAAAAATTGCGCGCCGAACTGAGTCCCGACCTCGACTATCTCGAACGACGCCTCGCCGGTGAAAATGCGGACACGCTGCTTGAGCAACGGCGCAACGCGCGCGAAAGCGACAACGACCACGAAAGCCTCACATGCCGCGAAGTCCGCCAAGCGGCTAGTACGGCCAAGCGTCTATGCGCAGGCAACAAGGCGCGCCAAAAAGCCCCGCAAAACCAACCGGGCAACGTCACAGCGGGCAAATCCTGCCGGGCAAATCCACGCCGGGCAAATCGTCATGAACACCGCGTCGTCCCGCGTGGCGCTATTCAGCGTCGAAAAACTGCGCGGCGATTTTTTCCCGTGGGTGCTGGCGGTCGTCACCGGCCTCGACTATTTCGACAACTCGATCTTTTCGTTTTTCACCAGCTATATCGCCGGCGGCATCAACGCATCGCCCGATGAACTGGTGTGGGCGTCGAGCGCCTACGCGGTCGCAGCGGTGCTCGGCATCCTGCAGCAGCAATGGTGGGTCGACCGCTTCGGTTACCGGCGTTACGTGGCCGGCTGCATGCTGCTCTACTGCCGCCGGCGCGGATGGCCGCCGCGCTCTGCGAATCGTCGATTGAACTCGCGTTCGCACGCGGCTTTCAGGGCTACTTCATCGGCCCGATGATGGGCACCTGCCGCATCCTGATCCAGATGAGTTTCACGCCCGCAGCAACGGCCCGCAGCCACGCGCGCGTTTCTGCTGTTGATCGTCCTGTGCAGCGCGCTCGCGCCGTTGATCGGCGGCCAACTGGTCGCGCATTTCGACTGGCGCGCGCTGTTTGCGTGCACGGCGCCCGTCGGCGTGCTGTTCGCGCGTGCTGGCTTTGCTCGCGCTGCCCGACTCCGGCAACCGTCTGCCGGAAGAACGCGGCACCGCGCATTTCTGGCCTTACCTGATCTTCGCGTTCGCCCAGGGCGCGCTGCAGATCGTCATGCAGCAGGTGCGCTTCCAGCTGTTCAGCGCTTCGCCGGGGCTGATTCTGCTGACGGTCGGCCGGCATCGGCGCGCTCGCCTGGTTCGTGTATCAGCAGTGGCATCACCCGTCGCCGCTGATGCGTCTGCACGCGCTGCGCGAGAAAGTTTTCCAGGTCGGGCTCGTGCTGTACATGTTCTATTACTACATCTCGACGGTATTCAGCTATCTGATCTCGCGCTTTCTCGAAAGCGGCCTCGGCTATCCGGTCGAAAATGCCGGGCGACTGGTCGGCGTGACATCGCTGATTTCCGCGAGCGCGCTGTTTGTCTATCTGCGTTATGCGAAGCTGTTGCCGCGCAAGAAGTGGATCATCGTGCCGGGCTTCGCGGTGGCCGCATTCGCCGCGGCGTGGATGACGCGCATGTCGCCGGCGGTCGGCGAAGCGGCGTTGATCGTGCCGCTGCTGTTACGCGGGTTGCTGTTGCTGTTCATCGTGTTGCCGGTTGCCAATCTGACGTTCAGAATCTTCGCTATCGAAGAATTCACGCACGGCTACCGACTGAAAAATATCGTGCGGCAATTGACGATCTCGTTCGCGACGGCCTCGGTGATCATCGTCGAACAGCATCGGCAGGCATTGCATCAAACCCGCCTCGCGGAGTTCGTGAATCCGTACAATCCGTTGTTCCAGAACACGCTTGCCACGCTGACCAACGGCTTTACCGCCAGCGGTCATTCGGCGTCGCAGGCGCACTCGCTGGCGATCGTCGAAATCAGCCGCATGGTCACGCAGCAGGCCAGCTTTCTGACTTCGCTCGACGGCTTTTATTTTCTGATCGGCGTCGCGATTGTCGGCGGCATGTTTGCCGCGTGGCAGAAACAGATCGACTAGGGGTTTCATCGGACCATGCTCTCGAAACTCACGCAATGGCTGGGCACGCGCCGCCGCGACCGCGCGCTGCGCGATTACGCGATCGACGACGCCCTGTGGCAAGCCACGCTCGCCGGCCTGCCGTTCCTCGCGTATCTCGACGCGCCGGATCTCGCGCGTCTGCGCGAGCTGACCAGCCTGTTCATCGCGCAAAAGGAATTTTCGACCGCGCACGAACTCGAGTTGACCGACGCGATGACCGTGGCGATCGCCGCGCAGGCGTGCCTGCCGGTGCTGAACCTGGATCTCGATCTGTATCGCGGCTGGGTCGGCGTGATCGTCTATCCGGGCGAGTTCGTGATCCGCAAGACCGTCGAGGACGAAGACGGCGTCGTGCACGAAGTCGAACAGGACGCGAGCGGCGAAGCGTGGGAAGGCGGCCCGGTGGTGTTGTCGTGGGAAGACGCGCAGATGACCGACGGCGCGGAGGCCTACAACGTCGTGATCCACGAATTCGCGCACAAGATCGACATGCTGAACGGCGAAGCGGACGGTCACCCGCCGCTGATGCGCCGCTGGCATGCTCCGCTCGATTCGCAGGCGTGGAGCGACGTGTTCGACCATGCATACGACCATTTCTGCGCGAAGGTCGACGCGGTGCCGGAGCGTCGCTGGGCGCGTTTCGAGCGCGAATCGCTGATCGATCCGTATGCGGCGGACCATCCATCGGAATTTTTTGCCGTGTGCAGCGAGGCGCTGTTCGTGAAACCGCAGGCGTTCGAGGCGGAATATCCTGAACTGTACCGATTGCTCGCGCGCTATTACCGGCAGGATCCGGCGCGGATTGGGGTCGCGTTTGCCGAGGGCTAGTGCCTGAAAAAATTGCTGCTTGAGACTCTAACGCCCGGCCGCAAACGCCCGCTGGACAAGGCCCGCGCCGCACGCCCCGCTCGCCGCCCATCGCCACACCGGATAAAGCCGGAACGCCCCCAACTGCTCGCGAAAAGCTGGCATAAAAGTCGCCAAGGGACTGATTTTCTGGCATAATCGCCGTTTTTCGACCATAGGCAAGTGGCTCGCGCCTAGATGCTGTCCGCTAAAACGCGGCTGCTCGCGGGTTGGCTACCGCCAGATTAAAGGAAAGACCATGAAAGAAGGCATTCACCCGGATTACCGCGAAGTCCTGTTCGTCGACATGTCGATCGACTTCAAGTTTGTGACGCGCTCGACCATCCAGACGCGTGAAACCGCCGAATTCAACGGCAAGACCTACCCGCTCGCCAAGATCGAAGTGTCGTCGGAATCGCATCCGTTCTACACCGGCCAGCAAAAGATCATGGACACGGCAGGCCGCGTCGAGAAGTTCAACAAGAAGTTCGGTTCGCGCGCTACCGGCAAGGCAGCAGCGAAGTAATACCCGCCTCGTCGCCGGTTTATGCCGGCAACGAAGGAGCAAAAAAGGGCAGCGCGAGCTGCCCTTTTTTGTCGCCTGGCGTATCTGCCATCTAGCGCCGCGCGTGTCCGTTCAACGCCCACCGCCCGGCCACGATAAAGGCAAGGATCCGCCCGGGCGCCAGCGCGGCGCCGTGTAACAGCTTTCACAACCGCGTTGCGGGCCGTTACCAGCCGTGACGCGCATTGCATCGCCCGACTACAATGCCGGATGCTCCAGAGGGGCCATTCCAGCCGGACATACCGTCCGGTCCCGGCCGCATCGCTTATCCAATATCAACATACCGCATGAGACCTGTCGTTCGTCTGACTGCCTCCGCGACCAGTGCGCTGCCGCGCTGGTTGCTGCTGACCATCTGTATCGTCTACGCGGCGTTCGGGCTTTTCGGCCGCGATCCGTGGAAGAACGAGGACGCAGCCGGTTTCGGTGTCATGTGGACCATGGCGAATGGCAACGCGCACGACTGGCTTCTGCCGAATCTGGTCGGCAAGTACATGACCGAAGACGGCCCGCTCGGCTACTGGCTCGGTGCCAGTGCGATCCGCGCGCTCGCGCCGTGGGTCGATGCGAGCAACGCGTCGCGCGTGTTCACCGGCCTGCTGTTCTGCGCGGGCTGCGCGTTCGTCTGGTACGCCGCCTATCTGCTCGGCCGCCGCGCCGAAGTGCAGCCTTTCAAATACGCGTTCGGCGGCGAGCCGGAACCGCGCGACTATGGCCGCACGCTCGCCGACGGCGCGCTGCTGATCCTGCTCGCCTGCTTCGGCCTCGCCGAGCGCGGCCACGAAACCACGCCGCAACTCGCGCAGTTCGTCGGCATCGCAATGCTCGTGTACGGGCTCGTGCGCATGCTCGACAAACCGGTGCAGGGCGCGGCTGATCTGGGGCCTCGCGCTCGGACTCGTCACGCTGGCAAGCAGTCCGGTGCTGGTCGGTGCGCTGCTGCTCGGCACGCTGGCGATGACGCCTGATCGTGCGCGAAGGGCGTTCCCGCTGGCTGCTGCTGGCCGGCCTGCCGGTCGCGCTCGCGGTATCGCGTGTCGTGGCCGATCGCCGCCCTCGCCGCTTATCCCGACGACGCCGTCTGGTATCTGAACCAGTGGCTGCACGTCAGCCTGAGTTCGTTCGCCGGGCCGCCCGGCTCGGTCGCCGCGTATGCGCTGAAAAATCTGCCGCTCTTCACCTGGCCGGCATGGCCGCTCGCCGTGTGGGCGTGGTTTAGCTGGAAGGGTCTGCGACGCGCGCCGCACGTGGCGATTCCGCTGTCGGTAATCGGGCCGCTGCTGGTGCTGGTGATCCTGCAAAGCCATCAGTCGAACCGGCTTTACATGCTGCTGCTGCCGCCGCTCGCGGTGCTCGCGACTTTCGCACTGCCCACCCTCAAGCGCGGCGCGATCAACGCGATCGACTGGTTCGCGCTGCTCAGCTTCACGATTCTCGGCAGCTTTGTGTGGCTGGTCTACGTGGCAGGGCTGACCGGCTTTCCGCATCCGCTCGCGCGCAACCTCGCGCGTCTCGCGCCGGGTTTCGCGCCGCAGTTCAAGATCCTGTCGTTCGTGTGCGCGGTGGCCGTGACGGTGTGCTGGTTCGTGCTGGTGCGCTGGCGTCTCGCGCGTCATCCGAAAGTCTTGTGGCGCAGCGTGGTGCTCTCGAGCGCCGGCACGACGCTGATGTGGGTACTGCTGATGACGCTGTGGCTGCCGGTGGTCAACTACAGCCGGACCTACAAGGATGTTGCCGAACAGATCGCCGAGCCATCTGCCGGACGACTACACCTGCATTTCGCCGGTGCGGCTCGGTAATGCGCAGATCGCGACGTTCGCGTATTTCGGCGACATGCATTTCTCGTTCGACCAGGATTGCGACGTGATCCTGCGACAGGACGCGCCGGAATACGGCGACCCGAGCGCGATGCCCGACTACATCTGGAAGCTGGTATGGGAAGGCCGCCGCGTGGCCGACCGCGACGAACGCTTCCGGCTGTACGTGCGCATCGACCGGCCGAAGCCGCCGGTCTATCAAGCGCCGCAGCTGCGCACAAGCCGGCCAGCTGACCATGTTCGCCGACGTCGCGAAAAATCGCCGCGCTGGCGTGGCCGGTGCTGATCGGCCAGTTGGCGATCATCGCGTTCGGCGTGATCGACACCGCGATGGTCGGCCGTTACTCCGCCGTCGATCTCGCCGCGCTCGGCCTCGGTTCGTCGATCTATATTTCCGTCTACATCGGCCTGACCGGCATTCTGACCGCGCTGCAGCCGATCACCGCGCAACTCTACGGCGCGCGCCGCGAAACCGAGATCGGCGAGGAAGTCCGCCAGTCTTTGTGGCTCGCGCTCGCGCTGACCGTGATCGGCTTCCTGATCCTGTATTTTCCCGAGCCGATTCTGCATCTGGCTCGCGTGCCCGAGGCGCTGCACGAGCGCACGCTCGGCTATCTGCGGATTCTGGCTTTCGGCTTGCCGGCCGGCCTCGCTTTTCGCGTCTACAGTTCGCTCAGCAATGCGGTGGGCAAGCCGCGGCTCGTGATGATTCTGCAAGTCGGCGCGCTGTTGCTGAAGTTTCCGCTCAACACGTGGTTTATTTTCGGCGGATGCGGCGTGCCCGCGCTCGGCGGACCGGGTTGCGCGCTCGCCAGCACGGCGATCAACTGGGCGCTGGCGACCGTCGGCATGGTGCTGCTGACGCGCGTCGACGTGTTCCGGCCGTTCGCGATCTTCGCGCATTTCTGCTGGCCGGTCTGGCGGCGGCAGGCCGCGCAGTTGCGGCTGGGCATTCCGATGGGGCTGTCGTATCTGATCGAAGTGACGTCGTACACCTTCATGGCGCTGTTCATTGCGCGCTTCGGCACGACGACGCTCGCCGGGCACCAGATCGCCGGCAACATCGGCGCGGTGCTTTATATGACGCCGCTGTCGATCGGCATCGCCTCGTCGACGCTAGTCGCTCAGGCGCTCGGCGCAGGCACGGCCGGAAGCTGCGCGTGCGCTGTCGCGGCACGGCATCGCGATGGCTGTGGCGATCGCCTGCTGTTACGGCGCGATCGTGCTGGTGCTGCGGCCTTACATCATCGAAGGCTATACGCCGGATGCGCAGGTCATGGCGGCGGCGATGCCGCTCGTGTTGATCGTCGTGTGCTATCACCTGTTCGACGCGCTGCAGATCACCACAGCCTTCGTGCTGCGCGCCTACAAGGTGGCGGTCGTGCCGACGGTGATCTACGCGGTCGCGTTGTGGGGCGTGGGACTGGGCGGCGGGTATCTGCTGGGCTTCGATATTGGCGGCGTCATCCCGGAATGGCTGACCGGCGCGCGAGGCTTCTGGGTCGCGAATACGGCCAGCCTGGCGATTGCCGGCGTAGGTTTGCTGGCGTACTGGCAGGTGGTGAGCAAGCGGTATTTGCGGGTCGAGGCAGGGCGGGCGGCGGATTCGGTGGTTTGAGGGTTGGCGGTTAATGGCCGGGGTTGTGTTTTCGAGCACCGCCGCCTGTAGTGAGACTTACTGGCCAAGCATCGAGAAACGCCCTCTTCCTGATAGACAGGCATCTCGGACCTTCCCTCCGCCCCACCTTTTCGGGGATCGTCCGAAAAGGACGGTTAGTTGCGTTGCTGCCCAAACAAAAAGCGGCTCCCGCAAATAGCGTAGCCGCCCGTCCCGCTTATTCA
The DNA here is from genome assembly GCA_963800185.1 of uncultured beta proteobacterium. Lineage (GTDB taxonomy): Bacteria > Pseudomonadota > Gammaproteobacteria > Burkholderiales > Burkholderiaceae > Paraburkholderia. Next base: position 92,554 of record CAWCZW010000002.1, read on the forward strand.
GATATCACGCCAGCGCGGCATCCACCGCGCGCGCCGCCTCGTCGCTCATCGCGTCGTGGCGCTCGAAAATTTCCCTCGCGGCAAACAGCGCATTCAACGCCGCCGGGAAACCCGCGTACAACGCCATCTGCATAAATACCTCGACGATCTCCTCGCGCGTGCAGCCGACATTCAGCGCCGCCTCGATATGCACTTTCAACTGCGGTTGCGCACAGCCGAGCGTCGCGAGCGAAGCGATCGTCGCGATTTCACGCGATCGCAAATCGAGCTGCGGCCGGCTGTAAATATCGCCGAATCCGAATTCGATCAGCAGACGGCCGAAATCCGGCGCGATCGGCGCGAGTGCGGCGATCACCTGCTCGCCGGTCGAGCCGTCGATCTCCTTCAGCTTGTTCCAGCCGCGGGCGTAGCGGTCGTTGTGTTCGTAGTCCATGGTGAGTCCTTTTCCGAATCTGCGGTCGATGGGGTGTCGTCGATCTGCCCTGTCGCATCACCACTCGCGGCACGCTGTGCGGCCACCTCGTCCTCGTAATACGCGATCTTGTCGACGATCGCGCCGAGGTTCAGTTGCAGCTCGGCAATCCGCGCCAAAACCGCGTCCCGATGCGCCACCAGCAGATCGCGGCGCGCAGCCACGGTCGGCTGACCTTGCGCGCGCAACGCGGCGAATGCCTGCATTCCGGCGATCGGCATGCCGGTCGCTTTCAGACGCATCACGAAACGCAACCAGTCGAGGTCGGCCGGCGAATACAGCCGATGCCCGGCCCCGTTCGCCCGACCGGCCGGATCAGCCCGGCCTGCTCGTAATAGCGCAGCGTATGAGTGGACACGCCAATCGTTTCGGCGACCTGCCCGATGGTGAGTGCAGTGGAGATTTTCGACATGACGGATTCAGGTTAGGACTTCGAGTGCACTCTAAGTCAAGCGTCCGTGAATGTCTTCCTCGAAATCCTCATCGACGCCGTCGTCGACGTCATTTGTCTGCGTTGTCATTTTTTATGACTTACGGCATTAATCGATAAACTCAGCAATAAACCCGGATCGGCCTAATGCCTGAACCAAAGGTTTAAATATTGTGCGGACTGATTTACTTGTCATGAATCGATCGGTATAAATCGTCCGCGTTCGCAAATAAGGGCTCGCGATTTGTCCTATGCTTAAGCGCAGCGCCTGCTGACAGAATGCGTCGTCCGTTCCCGGCTAACTTTTTTTTGCCCTCAATGGAGTGCTTGCCATGCTGAAGAAGCTTTTAATGCTTTGCGTTGCTTTGGCTTTGTCGCTGTCGGCCGGATTCGCGGCTGCGGTTGAAGTCAATTCCGCCGATCAGGCGGCGCTCGAATCGGTCAAGGGTATCGGCCCGGTACATGCAAAGGCGATCATCGACGAACGCACGAAGAACGGCCCATTTAAAGACGCCGACGATCTCGCCACCCGCGTCAAGGGTATCGGCACCAAATCCGTCACCAATCTCGAAGCGGCCGGCTTGACGATCAACGGTTCGTCGGCGCCCCCTGCAGGCGTCAAGGCCGCGCCGAAGTCCAGCAGCACGGCGAGCACCAAGGCGGCACCGGCAACGACTGCCGCGCCTGCCACCACCACACCAGCGGCTACGACACCGGCAGCGCCCGCAGAGCCTGCGTCGAGCACCAAAAAGTCGAAGAAAAAGAGCAAGGCCGCGGCATCCGACGCGGCGGCGGCCTCCGCGCCAGCGGCACCGGCGGCAGCCGCACCCGCCGATGCATCGGGCACCAAGGCATCGAAAAAGAAGGCCAAGAAGAGCAAGGCCGCATCGGCTGCGGCGGCCTCGAGCTGAGCGTAACGGTATTCCCAAAGTACAAGGGGGCTGACGGCGGCTGACGCGATACGTACATGATCCACGGCACACATCATGCGCATTTCGACACCGCCCCACTGCCGCCTGCCGTCCCACCGCGCCGCGCAACCGCGCGGCGTTTTCACCCGCCGACACGTCAATCACGCGTCGGCATTCAAGAGAGACCGTCATGAGCCTACTCGACACTATCGGTTCCCTGATTGGGAAATCGCCTGAAGGCGGTGGCCAGCAGCAACTGGTTTCCGCAGCACTCGAATTCGTCAACAACCAGCCAGGCGGTCTGAATGGGCTGATCGAACGCTTCAAGGAAAAAGGTCTGGGCGACGTGGTCACGTCGTGGGTCAGCAACGGCGAAAACCAGCCGATCGCGCCGGATGCGCTGCACAGCGTGCTCGGCTCGGACACCGTCACGAACCTCGCGGCGAAGGCCGGCGTACAACCGGATCAGGTGACGGGCCTGCTGTCGCAAATCCTGCCGCATGTGGTCAACGCGGCGACGCCCGAGGGCGAGGTGCCGGCTGAAGGCAAGCTGAACGCGACGACCGTGCTGGGTGCGCTCGGCGGGCTGTCGGCGCTGTTTGGCGGCAAGAACAACGCTTGATTGCGCAGGTGTGCTTCGCTTTTCGCCTGAGGTGACAAGCGGAAGTGCACGGAAGCGCAGGCAAAAAAAAGCGGCAACGAAGATGACTTCGTTGCCGCTTTTTGACATGCAAGGAACGGTTCGCTCAAAACCGCTCCACGCATGCGCGTCGCTTAATGCACGACGCGGTCGAACACCAGCTTGCCGTCGTCCACTTCGACCGGAATCACATCTTTCGGACCGAACTTGCCGGCCAGAATCAGCTTGGCGACCGGGTTCTCGATCTCCTGCTGGATCGCGCGCTTCAACGGCCGCGCGCCGAACAGCGGATCGTAGCCGACCTTGCCGATGTGCTCCAGCGCTTCGTCCGACACCACCAGTTGCATGTCGAGCTTCGCGAGCCGTTCGTGCAGACGCTGCAACTGGATCCGCGCGATCGACTGGATGTTCGAGCGGTCGAGCGCATGGAACACCACGACGTCGTCGATCCGGTTCAGGAACTCGGGCCGGAAATGCAGCTTCACCTCTTCCCAGACCGCGTCCTTGACCGCTTCCTGCGGCTCGCCGACCATCGCCTGGATCACCTGCGAACCGAGGTTCGACGTCATCACGATCACCGTGTTCTTGAAGTCCACGGTACGGCCCTGGCCATCGGTCATGCGGCCGTCGTCGAGCACTTGCAGCAGCACGTTGAACACGTCCGGATGCGCCTTCTCGATTTCGTCGAGCAGGATCACGCTATACGGCTTGCGGCGCACGGCTTCGGTCAGATAACCGCCTTCCTCGTAACCGACATAGCCCGGCGGCGCGCCGATCAGGCGCGCGACGCTGTGCTTCTCCATGAATTCGCTCATGTCGATACGGATCAGATGATCTTCCGAATCGAACAGGAACGACGCCAGCGCCTTGCACAGCTCGGTCTTGCCCACGCCCGGTCGGCCCGAGGAACAGGAACGAACCATACGGACGGTTCGGATCCGACAGACCCGCGCGCGAACGGCGGATCGCATCGGCCACGGCGCTGATCGCCTCGTCCTGACCGACCACGCGGTCGTGCAGTTTTTCTTCGATCTGCAGCAGCTTTTCGCGCTCGCCCTGCATCATGCGCGACACCGGAATGCCGGTGGAACGCGACACGACTTCCGCGATTTCCTCCGCGCCGACCTGCGTGCGCAACAGACGCGGCCGCTGTCGGATTGTTCTGCTCCGTCAGCCTCGGCCTGGGTCACCTCCTTCAATTGCGCTTCGAGTTCCGGCAGCTTGCCGTACTGCAATTCGGCGACCTTTTCGAGCTTGCCTTCACGCTGCAAGCGCGTGATTTCCGCGCGCGTTTTCTCGATCTCTTCCTTCAGTTGCGCGCTGCCCTGCACCGCCGCTTTTTCCGCGGTCCAGATTTCTTCGAGGTCCGAATATTCGCGATTCAGCCGCTCGATTTCTTCTTCGATCAGTTGCAGACGCTTTTGCGACGCTTCGTCCTTTTCCTTCTTGACGGCTTCGCGCTCGATCTTCAACTGGATCAGACGACGGTCGAGCCGGTCCATCTCTTCCGGCTTCGAGTCGATTTCCATCTTGATCTTCGACGCGGCTTCGTCGATCAGATCGATCGCCTTGTCCGGCAGGAAACGATCCGTGATGTAGCGATGCGACAGTTCCGCCGCCGCGACGATGGCCGGGTCGGTGATGTCGACGCCGTGATGCAGTTCGTACTTTTCCTGCAAGCCGCGCAGGATCGCGATGGTCGCTTCCACCGTCGGCTCGTCGACCAGCACCTTCTGGAAACGGCGCTCGAGCGCGGCATCCTTCTCGATGTACTTGCGATATTCGTCGAGCGTGGTCGCGCCGACGCAATGCAGTTCGCCGCGCGAGAGCGCCGGCTTGAGCATGTTGCCCGCGTCCATCGCGCCTTCGGCCTTGCCCGCGCCGACCATCGTGTGAATTTCGTCGATGAAGACGATGGTCTGGCCTTCGTCCTTCGCGATGTCGCTGAGCACGGCCTTCAGCCGTTCTTCGAACTCGCCGCGATACTTCGCGCCGGCCAGCAACGCCGCCATGTCGAGCGACAGCACGCGCTTGCCCTTCAGCGTTTCCGGCACTTCGCCGTTGACGATCCGCTGCGCGAGCCCTTCGACGATCGCGGTCTTACCCACGCCCGGTTCGCCGATCAGCACCGGATTGTTCTTGGTGCGGCGTTGCAGGATCTGGATCGAGCGACGGATTTCGTCGTCACGGCCGATCACCGGGTCGAGCTTGCCGGCCCGCGCGCGTTCGGTCAGGTCGACGGTGTACTTCTTCAGCGCTTCGCGCTGGCTTTCGGCGTCCTGGCTATGCACCTGCGAGCCGCCGCGCACCGCGGCAATCGCGCTTTCGAGCGACTTGCGCGACAAGCCGTGCTGGCGCGCGAGACGGCCGGCTTCGCCTTTGTCGTCGGCGACCGCGAGCAGGAACATTTCGCTCGCGATGAACGTGTCGTTGAGCTTTTGCGCTTCCTTGTCCGCCTGGTTCAGCAGGCCGGTCAGTTCGCGGCCGATCTGCACGTTGCCGTCCGTGCCCTGAACTTGCGGCAGGCGCGTCATCGCGTCGTTCAGCGCGGTTTGCAGCGCCTGCACATGCACGCCGGCACGCGAAAGCAGCGAGCGCGCCGAACCATCCTGCTGGGCGACCAGCGCCGACAGGACGTGAACCGGTTCGATATATTGATTGTCATGGCCGACGGCCAGACTCTGCGCATCCGAGCAGCGCTTCCTGGAATTTAGTGGTGAGCTTGTCGATTCTCATCAAGAGACCTCCAATTTTCGATTACCACCAAATTGAGGCGTTTTCTTCAGGTTTCAAGCGCTTTTTTGCGCCCAAAGGCAACTATTTAACATTTGACGCGCAGGAACCACCTGCCCCGCATCAGGCAGCCGGTGCGGGACTGCCGGCGGCCGGCGCGAGCGGCACGATGGGAATGATGCTGCTCAAGCCGAGCAGCGCAGCCAGCGGCGCATGCGGCTGCGCGACCTCGTCGATCGTATAGCGATCGAGTTCGGCGAGAAACGCATTGCTGGCCGCCTGAGCGCCCCGCGCAACCGGCACTGCGACGTGATCACACACGAGGCGCGCTGCACACCCTGCTGGTCGGGCAAACACCCGACCAGCGCAAAGTCGCTTTCCGTCGCGCGCACCACCTCGCCCACGGTCAGCATGCGGGTTCGCTCCGCAATCCGGAGTCCGCCGTTGCGCCCGCGCACGGTCTCGACCCAGCCGTGTTCGCCGAGTTGCTGCACCACTTTCATCAGATGATTCTTCGATATTCCGTACGCCTGCGAAATATCCTGAATGGTCGACAGTCCCCCGCCGCGAACCGCGAGATATAACAGGACGCGTAGTGAGTAATCCGTATAGTCGGTGAGTCTCATAGGGCAGGTGTCACAATGCGCGCAAGCCGCGATCCGAAGAATAACCGCGTCGATGCAAGGGTTGCCGGGGGCCGCCGCTTCGCCCTAAGATGCGGGCATTACGCATGTTTGATTATTCTGCGCTAGGTCAGGCGGGTTTTTTTCTCTTGCTCTCTCGTTACTAATGGTAGCGTTTCCCGCATAAACCATTCGTGCGAAAAGCAGGGTATTCGCCGCCCTTCTCATTTCGTTCAGACGCGGTTTGACGCCATTTCCGACGAGCTCTGGCGGTATTTGCCAGAATCTGCCGTGCTCTCACGAGCTGGCGCCGGAAATTGCCACTGGAAGCCGATTTTTTCTGGAATTCGCATGAACCCCTCTTTTCCCGCCGCACCGGTGGTCGAGCGCGCCGCCGAACCTACCGAGGCGAATATTCGCGACCTCGTCTACGGCTTTTACGACCGCGTGCGCGCCGATCCGCTGCTCGGCCCCGTTTTCGACGCGACGCTGGCCGGGCGCTGGGACGATCATCTGCCGAAAATGTGTACGTTCTGGGGCAGCCTCGTGCTCGGGGCGAAGCAGTATCGCGGCAATGTGCAGCAGGCGCATCAGCCGATCGAAGGTGTCGAGCCGCAGCATTTCAGCCGCTGGCTGTATCTGTTTCTGGATACGGTCGAGTCGCGCTATCAGCCGGCGGCGGCGGTCAGATTCATGGAGCCGGCGCTGCGCATCGCGCAGAGCCTGCAGTTGAGCCGTTTCGGCTGGGATTACAAGATTCCGGCGGAGCAGCAGGCGTTGCTGGAGCGCGTCGCGCCGCGGCGTCGAGCGCGACGATGACGACGCGCATCAGGCGCGGCGACCGGCGGGCGAGCCGTTTCCGACGCGGATCGTGGGGCGCGGGCAGGATGATTGATCGGGTTGACCGCGCGCAGCCTTTCCGGCTCCGCTGCCATTAGAACTACGCCCGCGCCGGCCTAATCCGCCCCTTCCCGATTCCCCGCCTCAACGCCCCAACGCGCCAGCGCCGCATCGTCGGTGACGCGGGCATCGACCCAGCGCTCGCCGGCTTCGGTTTTCTCCTTCTTCCAGAACGGCGCCTGGGTCTTCAGATAGTCCATCACGAACTCACACGACGCGAACGCGTCCCCGCGATGCGCGGCCGTCGTCGCCACCAGCACGATCTGGTCGAGCGGATAAAGCTTGCCGACCCGATGCACGATCAGCACGTCGATGCCCGGCCAACGCTCGCGCGCGCTCACGACGATCGCTTCGAGCGACTTCTCCGTCATGCCCGGATAGTGTTCGAGCTCCATCGTCTCGACGGTGCTGCCGTCGTTCAGATCGCGCACCGTGCCGACAAAGCACGCCACCGCGCCGATCTTCGGATTACGCGCGCGCAACGCGGCAACCTCGGCGGTGAGGTCGAAATCTTCCGTCTGGACGCGAACGGGCATGGAGGGCTCCTGTGCGATTGACGCGGGGTCGTGCGGTGAAGCGGGTTTGACCGAAGCAGCGCCGCTCAACCGCCCGTGACAGGCGGAAAGAACGCGACTTCGCAGCCTTCGGTGACGCGCGTGCCCGGCGTCGGTCATCACGTGATTGCAGGCCATGCGCAGCGCGCGGCCTTCGGCGAGGGTGTCGGCCCAGATTCCGCCGCGCACGCGCAGCCACGCGCGCACATCGCCGACGGTCGCGATGCCGTCGGGCAGTTCGACCGTCTCGTCGGCCAGATTCGAGCGCTTCGCGCACGCTCGCAAAATATCGGAGTTGAATCTTCATCGGACCGCCGGATGCCGGCTTTCAGTTCAGCAATTCGGAAAATGGAATGAAGCGCACGGTTTCGCCTGCGCTGATCGCGTGATTCGGCGGATTGTCGATCAGGCCGTCGCCCCATACCGTCGAAGTCAGCACGGCCGAACTCTGATTCGGCAAACAGATCGAGCCCGCCCTGCGCATTGATGCGCGCGCGCAGGAATTCGTTGCGGCGATCGGCTTTCTTCTGCGTGAAGTCGGCGCGCAGCGACAGCACGCGCGGCGCGACGGCCTGCGACGCCGGCGAGGCGCAGCACGAACGGCCGCACGAACAGCAAAAAGGTCGCGAAACTGGAAACCGGATTGCCCGGCAAGCCGATAAAAAAGGTTTCCGCCGACGCCGACTCTGTCCCTGCCTCCGACCCCGACGCTTCGCCGCGGCGCACCGCGCCGAACGCGAGCGGCTTGCCCGGCTTCATCGCGATCTGCCACATCGATAGGCGCCCTTCCGCCTCGACCGCCGGTTTCACGTGATCTTCCTCGCCCACCGACACGCCGCCGCAGGTCAGAATCAGATCGTGCGCCTGAGCGGCTTCGCGCAACGTGGCGCGGGTCGCTTCGAGCTTGTCGGCGACGATGCCGTAGTCGGTGACTTCGCAGCCGAGCTTGTCGAGCAGCGCGCGCAACGTGAAGCGATTCGAGTTGTAGATCGCGCCGGGTTTCAGCGGCTCGCCCGGCATGGTCAGTTCGTCGCCGGTGAAGAAAACGGCGACCTTGACGCGTCGGCGCACCTCGAGCTGCGGCGCAGCCGACCGACGCCGCCAAGCCCAGCGCCTGCGGAGTCAGCCGCGTGCCGGCGGGCAGAATGACCGAGCCGCTGCGGATGTCCGCGCCTTGAGCCGTGATCCATTCACCGGGTGGCGGGCTGTGCAGAATCGTGACTTCGTCGCCTGTGGCTTCGGTTTGCTCCTGCATCACGATCGCGTCGGCGCCGGGCGGCACCGTCGCGCCCGTGAAGATGCGCGCCGCGCTGCCGGGCGTGAGCGGCGTCGGGCGCGTGGCCGGCGGGAATGCGCTGCGAGACGGGCAGCGTGCGGTGCCGCCCGTGCGTCAGGTCTGCCGTGCGGATCGCGTAGCCGTCCATGGCACTGGTGTTCATCGGCGGGACGTCGAGCGGCGACGTGACATCCGCGCACAGCACGCGGTTCAGCGCCTGCCAGCGTAGGAATCGATTCTGTGCCGGCAATCGGACTCGCGGCGCTGAGCAGGGTCGCCAACGCGTCGGCAGTGGCGAGCATCGGAGCGCGGGGCGTCGGTGTGGACATCGGTGATTTCGAAGCCGCTGGTTAAAAGAACATTGTAGCGGTCGATGCCGTCAGCCTGGGCAGGCGGGCGTTATGAGGGGATTTCTGTTTGAGACGCGCTTGCCGGGAAAGTCGACGGCAAGCGGCTGTTCTGAAGATGGTCCAGCTACGATCGAAGCTGGGTAAGCCGCGAGGCTCACCCAGCCGCACGCTTATTCGCCCGTATTCGCGACGATAAAGTCCTTCACGCGCTGCACGTCCGCCGGCAGCACTTCAAAGCGCTGCGGCAGCGACTCCAGACCCGAGAACGCAGCCGGCCGCTCCGGCTCGCGCAACAGCGCTTCGCGGATCGTCTCGCCGAACTTGATCGGCTGCGCGGTCTCCAGCACGATCATCGGGATGCCCGCTTGCAGATGCTCGCGCGCCACCTTCAGGCCGTCGGCCGTGTGCGTGTCGATCATCGTGTCGTAGCGCTCGAACACGTCGCGGATCGTCTCCACGCGGTCGTCGTGGCTGCTGCGGCCCGACACGAAACCGAACTCCTTCACGCGCGCAAAATCGCCGCTCGCCGCGAGATCGAAACCGCCCTTCTCCTCGACGTCGCGGAACAGTTGCAGCACGCGCGCCGGATCGCGGCCCAGCAGATCGAACACGAAACGCTCGAAGTTCGACGCCTTCGAAATGTCCATGCTCGGGCTGCTCGTGTGATACGTCTCAGCCGCCTTGCGCACGCGGTAAATGCCGGTGCGGAAGAACTCGTCGAGCACGTCGTTTTCGTTGGTCGCGACGACCAGCTTCTCGATCGGCAAACCCATCATGCGCGCGATGTGACCCGCGCAGACGTTGCCGAAATTGCCCGACGGCACCGTGAACGACACGCGCTCGTCGTTCGACTTCGTCGCGGCAAAGTAGCCCTTGAAGTAGTACACGACCTGCGCCACGACCCGCGCCCAGTTGATCGAATTGACCGTGCCGATCTTGTACTTCGCCTTGAACGCGTGATCGTTCGAGACCGCCTTGACGATGTCCTGCGCGTCGTCGAACACGCCTTCAACCGCGAGGTTGAAGATGTTCGGGTCTTGCAGGCTGTACATCTGCGCGGTCTGGAACGCGCTCATTTTCTTGTGCGGCGACAGCATGAACACGCGGATGCCCTGCTTGCCGCGCATCGCGTATTCGGCGGCGCTGCCGGTGTCGCCCGAGGTCGCGCCGAGAATGTTCAGCGTCTCGCCGTGCTTCGCCAGCGCGTACTCGAACAGGTTGCCGATCAACTGCATCGCCATGTCCTTGAACGCGAGCGTCGGACCGTTCGACAGTTCCAGCAGCGACAGCGGCGCGCCGTTCTCGACGCCCAGCGTCTTCAGCGGCGTGATCTGCGCGGCGCTTTCGTCGTCGCGCACGTTGCGGTATGTGTCGGCCGTGTAGGTCTTGCGCGTCAGCGCGCGCAGATCTTCGGCGGGAATGTCGTCGACGAATTTCGACAGGACTTCGAACGCGAGATCCGCGTACGGCAGCGTGCGCCAGCGCGTGAGTTCGTCGGCGCGTGACGCGCGGATATTCGCGCGGGCAGGTACAGGCCGCCGTCTTTCGCGAGACCGCCCAGCAGGATGTCGGAGAAGGTGTGGCGCTCGCCGGCTCCGGCGCCGCGCGTGGAGAGGTAGTTCATAGTTCGGCCTAGTTCAGCGCTTCCATGCGCAGCTTCGTGACTTGCGAGACAACGGTCTTCAAGCGCTTCGATCGTCCTGATCGCCGCGTTGACGTGCTTTTCAACCGTTTCGTGCGTAATCAGGATGATGTCGGTTTCGCCCTTGCCGTTCGCGTCGACCTGCTCGGATTCCTTCTGCAGCAGCGCGTCGATCGAGATGCCGGTGTCGGCGAGAATGCGCGTGATGTCGGCCAGCACGCCGGTCACGTCCGCCACCCGCAGACGCAGGTAATAGCCGCTCGTCACTTCGTCGATCGGCAGGATCGGCGTGTTCGACAGGCTGTCCGGCTGGAACGCCAGATGCGGCACGCGGTGCTCCGGATCGGCCGTATGCAGACGCGTCACGTCGACCAGATCGGCGACCACGGCCGATGCCGTCGGCTCGGCGCCCGCGCCCTTGCCGTAGTACAGCGTGGTGCCGACCGCGTCGCCATGCACGACGACCGCGTTCATCGCGCCTTCCACGTTGGCGAGCAGGCGTTTTTCCGGAATCAGCGTGGGATGCACGCGCAATTCGATGCCCTTGTCGGCGCGCCGCGCGATGCCGAGCAGCTTGATGCGGTAGCCGAGTTCTTCGGCGTATTTGATGTCGATCGCGTCGAGCTTGCTGATGCCTTCGACGTAAGCCTTGTCGAACTGCACCGGCACGCCGAACGCGATCGCGCTCATGATCGTCGCCTTGTGCGCGGCGTCCACGCCTTCGATGTCGAAGGTCGGATCGGCTTCGGCGTAACCCAGCTCCTGCGCCGCCTTCAGCGCGGTCGCGAAGTCGAGCCCGCGGTCGCGCATTTCCGACAGGATGTAGTTCGTCGTGCCGTTGATGATGCCCGCGATGTACTGGATGCGATTGGCCGTCAGCCCTTCGCGCAGCGCCTTGATGATCGGAATGCCGCCGGCCACCGCCGCTTCGAACGCCACCATCACGCCGTTGGCGCGCGCCGCTTCGAAAATCTCGGTGCCGTGCACCGCGAGCAGCGCCTTGTTGGCCGTGACCACGTGCTTGCGATTGCGTGATCGCGCGCAGCACGAGGTCGCGCGCGAGGCCCGTGCCGCCGATCATTTCGGCCACGATATCGATCGACGGATCGTCGACCACCGCGTTGAAGTCATCGGTCAGCGCGACGGTGCCGGCTTCGCGTGCCGAGCGCAGCGGTGGCCTTGGCGGGATTGCGCACGGCAATGCGCGCAATCTCGATGCCGCGGCCCGCGCGGCGTTTGATTTCTTCCTGATTGCGGCGCAGTACCGTGAAGGTGCCGCTGCCTACCGTGCCGAAGCCCAGCAGTCCAACTTTGATCGGTTCCATGCAGCGTGTGTTTTCGAGTAGGTGATTAAAAAGTGCCTAACCCGGCGCTTCGCGCCAGCTCGCGAGGGGTAGGACTGGGGCGACTCGCTGCAGGCCGGCGTTCTCACGAGGAAACGGGTATCAGTGGCGCGCCATGCGCCACATTGTGCGCTAGGCCGTGTGACGTTTGCGGTAACCGTCGAGGAAGCGCGCGATCCGGTTGATCGAATCCGCGAGATCGTCGACGTTCGGCAGGAACACGACGCGGAAGTGATCCGGCGTTTTCCAGTTGAAGCCGGTGCCCTGCACGAGCAGCACGCGCTCTTCGAGCAGCAGGTCGAGGATGAACTGCTGGTCGTCCTCGATCGGATACATCTTCGGATCGAGGCGCGGGAACATGTACAGCGCCGCTTCCGGCTTCACGCAGCTCACGCCGGGGATGGCCGTCAGCATGTCATACGCGAGTTCGCGCTGTTTGTACAGGCGCCCGCTCGGCACGATCAGGTCGTTGATGCTCTGATAGCCGCCCAGCGCGGTCTGGATCGCATACTGGCCGGGCACGTTCGGGCACAGGCGCATCGAGGCCAGAATGCCGAGCCCTTCGAAATAGTCGTTGGCGCGTGCGGCGGTTCTCGCCGGTCAGGCCCGAAATGAACATCCAGCCCGCGCGGTAGCCGCACGAACGATAGCTCTTCGACAGGCTGTTGAACGTGACGGTCAGCACGTCGTCGGAGAGCGCCGCCATCGACGTGTGCGTCTTGCCGTCGTAGACGATCTTGTCGTAGACCTCGTCGGCGAAGATCACAGGCCGTGCTGGCGCGCGATTTCGATCAGGCCGAGCAGCAGTTCGTCCGAATACAGCGCGCCGGTCGGGTTGTTCGGGTTGATGACGACGAGCGCGCGCGTGTTCGGCGTGATTTTCGCGCGGATGTCGTCGAGATCGGGCATCCAGCTGTTCGATTCGTCGCAGATGTAGTGCACCGGCGTGCCGCCCGACAGGCTCACGCCGGCGGTCCACAGCGGGTAGTCCGGCGCGGGCAGCAGCACTTCGTCGCCGTCGTTCAGCAGACCCTGCATGCGCCATCACGATCAGCTCGGACGCGCCGTTGCCGATGTAGATGTCGTCCAGTTCGACGCCATGCACGCCCTTTTGCTGCGTGTAATGCATGATCGCCTTGCGCGCGGCGAACACACCCTTGGAGTCCGAATAGCCGGACGAACCCGGCAGATTCAGGATCATGTCCTGGATGATTTCGTCGGGCGCATCGAAACCGAACGGCGCGAGGTTGCCGATGTTCAGCTTGATGATGCGGTGGCCTTCTTCTTCGAGCCGCTTCGCATGTTCGAGGACGGGCCCGCGAATGTCGTAGCAGACATTCAGCAATTTGTTGGATTTGAGAATCGGTTTCACGGCGGGCACTTCATCCTGGTTGATTGGGCTTGGGCGAACAAGCGGGAGCGGCAACAGCGCCGGGCCGGGCAAGTCCGCCGTTACGGGGAATTAGGGCATGCGCACGGCTGGCGGATATGAATCACGCATGAATCGCGCGCGGAACGCGCACGATCGCGCCGCCAGACGCGGTTTGCCGCCTGTTCGGGCACCGACTGAACGCGCGCCCGGCGGATTGCGCCGATAGAGCGGTCAGACTAACCGAACCCAGACCAAACTGGGCAAAAGCGGACAAAACCAGGGCAGGTAGCCGGTGGGCCGCGCCGGCGCCGGCGTGCGGCTTGTGGCGGCGCATGAGCGAGGCGGCGCCGCAAGGCGGCTAAAAAGTTATAATTTAGCGGATTTTGGCCGACTTCCGCAATGCACCAACCGCATCGGCAAGCCTTTTCGGCCCTGTCTGCGCACGTTCGCTCGTCGCGTCGCGCTCGCCACCGCGTTTCGCGTCCATCGCGGTCAGGCCCGCCGGCACGCATGATGTCTCACGACGACTTCGGAAAACAAATTTGAAATTACATCAGGAATCCAGCGGCGCCCTGAACACCGTCACCGGCTACGGCGCCGACTACGTCGAAATCAATCTGGTGCGCCATTCGGGCAGCATTCTCGTGCTGCCGCGAGGCGCCCGTCATCGCCTGGCCCGTTTCTTCTTTCGAGCCCTGAGCGCCGAGCACTTCGCGATGCTGGTCGACGCGGCGCCCGAAGTGGTCATGTTCGGCAGCGGCGAACGGCTGCGCTTTCCGCATCCGCGCCTGACCGCCGCGCTCGCGCGCCAAACGCATCGGCGTCGAAACGATGGACTTCAAGGCCGCCTGCCGCACCTACAACATTCTGATGTCCGAGGGCCGCAAGGTCGCGGCCGCGTTGCTGATCGAAGCCTAGCGCGGCGGCGCGCCCGCCAAAGCGGTGACGGCCGCGCGCGCATGTCCGCCGCCGGCCGCGGGTGCGGGTTCGCCGCACGCCATCGCGCCAGACGAGTGCCGACGGCCAGTGCTGCGCGAGTACCAGGCGCTGCCGCAAGGGTCCGCACAATAGCCCGCAGCACCCTCGCCGCGAGCGGCCGATAACGTACACTGCGCGCCATTGGCGACGCGGCCGCTGCCGCATACGCAGCCGCTGCGCCGTCTGCATCTGATCCGCATATCCCGGATAGCGGGCCGGCCACGCGCACTCGCGCTCCCTGTTTTGATACAACATGCGCCCCGCCGCCCACGCGGCGTCGCCCAACAGGTTGAAATCCATGAACGATACGCCGTCCCGGCTACCGCTCAACCGCACCACGATCCTGCTGCTGGTGCTGGCCCTCGCCGTGATCTGGTTCGTGCCGCTCGGCTGGCGCCATCTGCTGCCGAGCGACGAAGGCCGCTACGCCGAAATGGCGCGCGAGATGTTCGTCACCGGCGACTGGATCACGCCGCGCTACAACGGCTACAAATATTTCGAGAAGCCGCCGCTGCAAACCTGGGCGAACGCGCTGACCTTCGCGTGGTTCGGCATCGGCGAATGGCAGGCGCGGCTTTACACCGCGCTGACCGGCTTTGCCGGCGTGCTGCTGATCGGCTTCACCGGCGCGCGCGTGTTCAACGCGGCGACCGGCGTGTTCGCGGCGCATCGTGCTCGCCACGTTCGCCGTACTGGAACCTGATGGGCCATTTCAACACGCTCGACATGGGCCTGTCGTTCTGGATGGAGCTGACGCTATGCGCGCTGATGCTCGCGCAGCGCCCGAACCTGCCGACGTCGCGCGGTGCGCGGCTGGATGTGGGTCTGCTGGGCGTCGATGGCGCTGGCGGTGCTGTCGAAGGGACTCGTCGGCCTGATCCTGCCGGGCGCGGTGCTGGTGCTCTACACGGTGATCGCGCGCGACTGGGCGATGTGGAAGCGCCTGCATCTGATCGGCGGCCTGATCGTGTTCTTCGCGATCGTCACGCCGTGGTTCGTGCTGGTGCAGCAACGCAATCCCGAATTCCTGAATTTCTTCTTCATCGTCCAGCAGTTCAAGCGCTATCTGACGCCCGAGCAGAACCGCCCGGGCGCGTTCTACTACTTCGTGCCGGTGCTGCTGGTCGGCTTCCTGCCGTGGCTGTCGGTGACGTTCGCAGAGCGTGCGCCACGCATGGCGCCTGCCGCGCCAGCCGAACGGCTTCGCGCCCGTCACGCTGATGATGGTCTGGACCGTCTTCATCTTCCTGTTCTTCAGCGCCTCGCACTCGAAGCTGCTGTCCTACACGCTGCCGATCGCCCCGCCGATCGCGCTGCTGATCGGCATGTACCTGCCGCTCGTCACGCGCGACGCAGTTGCGCCGCCATCTGGCCGGCTATGCGCTGTTTCTCGTCGCGGCCGCGTTCGGCGCGCTGTTCCTCGGGCGCGCTGCGGCAGCGAACGCAATCCGACCGAGCTGTACATCGAATATCGCAGTCTGGGTGCTCGCCGCGCTCGCCGTCGCGTTCGTGCTGACGCTCGCCGCGCTGTGGCTGAACCGCCGCAGCCGGGCGGGCATCTCGGCGCGGTCGCCAGTGTTCGGCGCGGCGTGGCTGCTGCTCGGCACGATCGCCGGCACCGGTCACGACGTGTTCGGCCGCCAGAGCTCCGGCGCGCCGCTCGCGCCCGCGATCAAGGCCGCAGATCGCGAAACTGCCGCGCCGACACGCCGTTCTACTCGGTCGGCGTGCTCGACCACACCCTGCCGTTCTACGTCGACCACACGATGATCATGGTCGAGCATGCCGACGAACTGGCGTTCGGCGTGACCGTCGAGCCGCAGAAGTGGGTGCCGACGATCGACGCAGTGGATCGAGCGCTGGAAGGCCGACCGCTATGCGCTCGCGCTGATGCCGCCGCCGACCTACGACCGCTGCTCGCGCGCAGGGCTGCCGATGCAGGTCGATCGCGCGCGACTCGCGCCGCGTGATCGTGATGAAGCCGCTGGCAACTGACCAGCCCGCGGCCGCACAGCGCCGTCGCCGGTGGAAAAACCACAACCATGACCCCATCTCAGGATCTGACCGTTCGATGAACCCGATTTCCCTCTTTTGCATCCTCGCGGGCGTCACGTTGAACGCCTGCGCGCAGTTGCTGCTCAAAGCCGGCACGAATGCCGTTGGACACTTCGAATTCACCCGTGCGAACATCCTGCCCATCGGCTTGCGGCTCGCGACCCAGCCGCCGATCATCGGCGGGCTGGCCTGCTATGTGATCAGCGTGGTGGTGTGGATCGTCGGGCTGTCGCGGGTGGACGTGTCGATCGCCTATCCGATGCTGTCGCTCGGCTACGTCGTCAACGCGTTCGCCGCGTGGTATCTGTTCGGCGAAGTGATGTCGGTGCAGAAGCTGGTCGGCATCGGCATCATCCTGATCGGCGTCGTGGTGCTGGCGCGCAGCTAGCAGCGCCGGCGGCGGCGTCGGCACGCATTGGCCGGTTACCGTTTGACGTGCGCCGCTGACGCAGTTCAGCGCTGTTGAAACGCGCGCGAACGCATACCGGCGACAGCAAGATAGCCGGTAAGCCGGAACGCCGCCGCCGGCTAAGCGACACGTTAAGGTTGACCGCGGTAAGCTCTGCGGTTGCGCCTTTTTTGCCGCGGCCTTGGGTTTGCGCGTAGTTTGTGCTTTACTTCGCGCCCTTCGGGTTGCGCCCCTCTCAATCGAGCGAAGCATTCATGAGCCAGTCACCAGTTCCCGTTTCCTTGCCGTTCGTCAAACCTGAGATCGATGAAGAGACGATCCAGGGCGTCGCCGACGTGCTGCGCTCCGGCTGGATCACCACCGGCCCGCAGAACCAGAAGTTCGAAGCCGCGCTGTCGGAGTATTGCGGCGGCCGTCCGGTGCGCACGTTCAATTCCGGCACGGCGACGCATGGAAATCGGCCTGCGCATCGCCGGCGTCGGTCGCCGGCGACGAAGTCATCACCACGCCGGCCTCCTGGGTGTCCACCAGCAACGTGATCCTCGAAGTCGGCGCCACGCCGGTGTTCGTCGACATCGATCCGGTCACCCGCAACATCGACCTGGATCTGCTGGAAAAGGCCATCACGCCGCGCACCAAGGCGCATCATGCCGGTGTATCTGTCGGGCCTGCCGGTCGACATGGACCGGCTCTACGCGATCGCGCGCGACCACAAGCTGCGCGTGATCGAAGACGCGGCGCAGGCGTTCGGCTCGACGTGGAACGGCGAGCGCATCGGCAAGCTCGGCGACATCGTGTCGTTCAGCTTCCACGCGAACAAGAACCTGACGTCGATCGAAGGCGGCGCGCTGGTGCTGAACAACGAGGAAGAAGCCGTCCTCGCGCAGAAATACCGGCTGCAAGGCATCACCCGCACGGGCTTCGACGGCATGGACTGCGACGTGCTCGGCGGCAAATACAATCTGACGGACGTCGCCGCGCGCGTCGGCCTCGGCCAGCTGCCGCATCTGGAGCGCTTCATCGCGCAGCGCCAGCAAGCTGGCGCGCGCGCTATTTCGCAGGCTTCGCAAGGCGGCGCGGCGGCGAAACTGGGCGTCGGCCTGCCGTTTGCCGACTTCGACAACAGCAACTGGCACATGTTCCAGATCACGCTGCCGCTCGAAAAGCTGTCGATCGACCGCGCCGGTTTCATGGGCGCAACTGAAGGAACGCGGCATCGGCTCGGGCGTGCACTATCCGGCGCATCCACCTGTTCACGCTGTACCGCGCGCGCGGCTTCAAGGAAGGCATGTTCCCGCATGCGGAGCGCTTCGGCGCGACCACGGTCACGCTGCCGCTCTTCACGCTGATGAACGAAGGCGACGTGGACGCGCGTCGTGCCGCGCGGTCAACGAAATTTGCGAACAATACGGAAAATAAGCGGAAATGACTTATTCGGAACATCGCTGCCGTGCGCACCGGAAGTGTCGGTCGTCATTCCGGTGTACAACGAGGAAGCCGGACTGGCCGCGCTGTTCGCGCGCCTCTATCCGGCGCTCGACGCCTCGGCACCGGCTATGAAGTGATGTTCATCAACGACGGCAGCCGCGACAGATCCGCCGCGCTGCTCGCCGAGCAGTTCCGCGCGCGCCCGGACACGACGCGCGTGATCCTGCTCAACGGCAACTACGGCCAGCACATGGCGATTCTCGCGGGCTTCGAGCAGTCGCGCGGCGAGATCGTCGTCACGCTCGACGCCGACCTGCAGAATCCGCCGGAGGAGATCGGCAAGCTGGTCGCCAAGATGCGCGAAGGCTACGACTACGTCGGCACGATCCGCCGCAGCGCCAGGACAGCCTGTGGCGCACGCAAGGCCTCGCGCGCGATGAACCGGCTGCGCGAGCGCATCACGCGCATCAAGATGACCGACCAGGGCTGCATGCTGCGCGCCTACAGCCGCCACATCATCGACACGATCAACCGCTGCGGCGAGATCAACACGTTCATTCCGGCGCTCGCGTACACCTTCGCGCAGAATCCGATCGAAATCGAGGTCGCGCACGAAGAGCGCTTCGCCGGCGAATCGAAGTATTCGCTCTACAGCGCTGATCCGCCTGAATTTCGATCTGGTCACCGGCTTCTCGGTGGTGCCGCTGCAATGGCTGTCGTTCATCGGCGTGATCCTGTCGCTCGGGTCGGCGGCGCTGTTCGTGCTGCTGCTGATTCGCCGCTTCATGCATCGGCGCGGAAGTGCAAGGTGTGTTCACGCTGTTCGCCATCATCGTTCTTCCTGCTCGGCGTGATCATTTTCGCGCTCGGGCTGCTCGGCGAATACATCGGCCGGATCTATCAGCAGGTGCGCGCGCGTCCGCGCTATCTGGTGCAGACCATTCTCGAACAGCGCGACGGCACGACCGTCGCCGAAGCGCCGCGTCAGGCCGTGGTGCAGGCCGTGCAGGCCGCGCCGCTGCGTCGATCAGGGACCGATCCATGAAGCCGCGCGCCGTCGTATTCGCGTATCACAACGTCGGCGTGCGCTGCCTGCAGGTGCTGCTCGCGCGCGGCGTCGACGTGGCGCTGGTCGTCACCCACGAGGACAGCCCGAGCGAGAACATCTGGTTCGGCAGCGTGGCGTCGGTCGCGGCCGAACACGGCATTCCGGTCGTCACGCCGGCCGATCCGAAGAGCGCCGAATTGCGCGCCGCGGTGAGCGCCGCGCGCCCGGACTTCATCTTCTCGTTCTACTACCGCCACATGCTGCCGGTCGACCTGCTGGCGCTCGCCGCGCGCGGCGCGTACAACATGCACGGCTCGCTGCTGCCGAAGTATCGCGGCCGCGTGCCGACCAACTGGGCGGTGATCCACGGCGAAACCGAAACCGGCGCGACGCTGCACGAAATGGCCGCCAAGCCCGATGCGGGCGCGATCATCGCGCAGACGCCGGTGCCGATCCTGCCCGACGACACCGCCGCGCAAGTGTTCGACAAGGTCACCGTCGCCGCCGAGCAAACGCTCTGGCGCGTGCTGCCGGCGTTGCTGGCGGGCGAAGCGCCGCATCTGCCGAACGACCTCGCGCACGGCAGCTACTTCGGCGGGCGCAAGCCGGAAGACGGCCGCATCGACTGGACGCCAGCCGGCGCAGCAGGTCTACAACCTGATTCGCGCGGTCGCGCCGCCCTATCCCGGCGCGTTCACCGACATCGGCGGCCAGCGCTTCATCGTCGCGCGTGCGCGCCTGCGCCCGCGCCTCGGCGCGCTTGCGCTCGCAGATTTGCCCCCGGGCCTGCACGTAAGCGATAATGCGCGTTTTCGCGATCTGCGGCGACGGCCGCGCGATCGCCATCCACGAATTGCGGCACCAGCACGACGGCAGCGAAACTGTCGTCACCCCGGCCGAATTCGCCCAGCTCACTCAATACTCCCCGTCATTCATGAAAAAAGTCCTGATTCTCGGTGTGAACGGCTTCATCGGCCACCACCTGTCCAAGCGCATCCTCGAAACGACCGACTGGGAAGTCTACGGCATGGACATGCAGACCGAACGTCTCGGCGACCTCGATCGAATCATGAGCGGATGCACTTCTTCGAAGGCGACATCACGATCAACAAGGAGTGGGTCGAGTATCACATCAAGAAGTGCGACGTGATCCTGCCGCTGGTCGCGATCGCCACGCCCGCCACCTACGTGAAGCAGCCGCTGCGCGTGTTCGAACTCGACTTCGAGGCGAACCTGCCGATCGTGCGTTCGGCCGTGAAGTACGGCAAGCACCTCGTGTTTCCGTCGACCTCCGAGGTCTACGGCATGTGCACGGACGAGCAGTTCGATCCGGAAGAATCGCAACTGTCGTACGGCCCGATCAACAAGCCGCGCTGGATCTACGCGTGCTCGAAGCAGTTGATGGACCGCGTGATCTGGGGCTACGGCATGGAAGGCCTGAACTTCACGCTGTTCCGTCCGTTCAACTGGATCGGCCCGGGCCTCGACTCGATCTACACGCCGAAGGAAGGCAGCTCGCGCGTGGTCACGCAGTTCCTCGGCCACATCGTGCGCGGCGAGAACATCAGCCTGGTCGACGGCGGCGCGCAAAAGCGCGCGTTCACCGATATCGACGACGGCATCGGCGCGCTGATGAAGATCATCGAGAACAAGGACGGCGTCGCCACGGGCAAGATCTACAACATCGGCAATCCGACCAACAATTTCTCGGTGCGCGAACTCGCGCACAAGATGCTGACGCTGGCCGCCGAATTCCCGGAATACGCGCGAGATGGCGAAGAAGGTGCAAGCTGGTCGAAACGTCGTCGGGCGCGTACTACGGCGCGGGCTATCAGGACGTGCAGAACCGCGTGCCGAAGATCGACAACACGATGCAGGAACTCGACTGGGCGCCGAAGTCGACCTTCGACGAAGCGCTGCGCAAGATTTTCGAAGCGTATCGCGGCCACGTCGGCGAAGCGCGCGCGCTCGTCGAACAGCAATAAGGGCTGATCCTTGGCTCGTATCGTCCTGAAGATCGACGTCGACACGCTGCGCGGCACCCGCGAAGGCGTGCCGAATCTCGCGCGCATCTTCGACCGCTTCAAGGCGCGCGCCACCTTCCTGTTCAGCCTCGGGCCCGACCACACCGGTTGGGCGATGCGCCGCGTGTTGCGGCCGGGGTTTCTGAAGAAGGTGTCGCGCACGTCGGTGGTCGAACACTACGGCATCAAGCAGCTGATGTACGGCGTGCTGCTGCCGGGGCCGGACATCGGCGCGAAGGCGTCGGCGGAAATGCGCGCGATTCACGAAGCCGGCTTCGAATGCGGCATCCACACGTGGGATCACGTGTACTGGCAGGACAACGTGCGCTCGAAAGACCGCGCGTGGACCGCGGCGCAGATGCAGAAAAGCCACGACCGCTTCGTCGAGATTTTCGGCGCGCCGCCCGTCACGCACGGCGCGGCCGGCTGGCAGATGAACGGCTACGCGTTCGAGCAGATCGACGCGTGGGGCATGCACTACGCGTCCGACGGCCGCGGCCATTCGCCGTATCTGCCGGTGGTCGACGGCAAGCACGCTCGTCGCACGTGCAGATGCCGACCACGCTGCCCACGCTCGACGAAGTGCTCGGCGTGGACGGCGTCGATCTGCACAACGTCGCCGCGTGGATGCTGAAGCACACCGAAAACAATCCGCACGACCAGGTGTTCACGCTGCACGCGGAACTCGAAGGGCAAAAGCTCGCGCCGATCTTCGAACAGCTGCTGGACGGCTGGCGCGCGCAAGGCCACACCTTCGCGACCATGGGCGATTACTACGCCACGCTGGACCGCAGCACGCTGCCATCGTACCCTGTTACGTGGGGCGAAATTCCAGGCCGCTCCGGCGAACTGATTGTCCAGCCCTGACGGGCCGACCAGCCGCGACCTGACGACCCGGACGCTGCGCGAGAATCACGCCGCGCACGGCCGACCTCCCCAAAAGCCTCGATGCCAGGCCGACGCCGCCGCAGCCAACCGGCGGCGCCGGCCATAACAACCGGAGAACCTCGTGTCCATCGCAGTCGACCAACCCATCCCCGACTTCACCGCCCCCGCTACCGGCGGCGAGATCACGCTGTCCAAACTGCGGGGCAAAAAGGTGGTGCTGTATTTCTATCCGAAGGACAACACGCCGGGCTGCACGACCGAAGGTCTGCAGTTCCGCGATCTGTATCCGAAGTTCAAGAAGGCCGGCGCGGAAATTCTCGGCGTGTCGCGCGACAGCCTGCGCTCGCATGACAATTTCAAGGCAAAGCTCGAATTGCCGTTCCCGCTGATTTCGGATCCGGAAGAAGCGCTGTGCGCGCTCTTCAATGTCATCAAAATGAAGAAAATGTATGGCAAGGAAGTGCGTGGAATCGAGCGCTCCACGTTCCTGATCGACGCCGAAGGCGTGCTGCGCCAGGAGTGGCGTGGCGTGAAAGTACCAGGTCACGTCGACGACATTCTGGAGGCTGTACAAGCGCTTTGAGGCGCGATATATTGGGTTCCAATGAGTGCCTGTCCACCCCATATCTTCCCGTAGCTGCGCCAGACTTGACGGCCGTTTTACCGGTTCGCCCGGTGCCGTCGGAGTCGTGAGGCGCAACGCGAGCACTGTAGGCGAGCCGCTTGCCCCGTACGCCGGGGCGGCGGCTTTTTTAATTGCGCGCGGCCGTTCGTTCACTCGGTTGCGCGCTTCCGTTAAGGAGCCGATCGAAGACCAGGCGAACCGGCATCTCTAGACCGAATGCGCGCCTCCGGGCGCAAACTGCGTGCGCACTCACTGGCACCGGCAGAATGCGACAGGCGGCGCACGATATGTGACCCGATTAATTCGAGGGAAACCATGCCTTTGCCTACCCCCCCCAGCAAGCTCGGCAATCTCCTGCCGCCTGACGAATACAAGGCCAAAGCCGCCAGCCCGGCGCGCTCCGCCGCGAAGAAACAGGCGAGCGAAGGGGATATCCGCAGAGTCGGCCGATTACGGCCGCGCGAACGTCGCCACGCCGATGGCGCACGCCGCCAATGCAGCGACCACGCTTGCGGCCCGTGCCGGCAGTCGTCGGCTTCCCCTGCTGCGTCCGAAGCCGCTGAGCAAGCCGCACCGGCGCGCGCACACGCGCCGTCGCAAATCGAAGCAGACCGCCGCATTGTTGCAGCCGGTTCCCGCCGCCCGTCCGCAAGCCGAGCCCGCGCCGTGCCGAAGCGCAGCCGGTGGTCGCCCGCGCGCCGAGCGCGAAAGCAGCCCGCCGCAAGCTCGCCCGCGGCCGCCGCGCCGGCTACGCGCGGCACCAGCAAGAAACGCGGCGCGGCTGCCGAGACGGTCGAGATCGCAGAAGCTGTTCGTGCTCGACACCAACGTGCTGATGCACGATCCAAGCTGCCTGTTCCGTTTCGAGGAACACGACGTCTATCTGCCGATGATGACGTTGGAAGAACTCGACAACCACAAGAAGGGCATGTCCGAAGTCGCGCGTAACGCGCGCCAGGTGAGCCGCACGCTGGACGCGCTGGTCGCCAACGCCGGCAACATGTCGGACGGCATTTCGCTCGCGCGTCTGGGCAGCCGCGAGGCGTCCGGGCGTCTGTACTTCCAGACCAAGCTGACCGCATATCGAGCCGGTCGAAGGTCTGCCGGAAGGCAAGGCCGACAACCAGATTCTCGGCGTCGTGCGCGCGTTGCAGCGCGACCGCATGGACCGCCAGGTCGTGCTGGTGTCGAAAGACATCAACATGCGCATCAAGGCGCATGCGCTCGGCCTGCCCGCCGAAGATTACTTCAACGACCAGGTGCTCGAAGACAGCGATCTGCTGTACTCCGGCATCCGCGCGCTGCCGCAGGATTTCTGGACCAAGCACGCGAAGGGCATGGAAAGCTGGCAGGACACCAAGACCGGCACCACGTATTACCGCGTGACCGGTCCGCTGTGCGCCGTCGATGCTGGTCAACGAGTTCGTCTATCTCGAGCCGCAAAACGGCGAACCGGCGTTTCACGCGCTGGTGCGCGAGCTGAACGGCAAGACGGCGCTGCTGCAAACCTTGCGCGACTACGGCCACCACAAGAACAACGTGTGGGGCATCACGGCGCGCAATCGCGAGCAGAATTTCGCGCTGAACCTGCTGATGAACCCGGAAATCGACTTCGTCACGCTGCTGGGTCAGGCCGGTACCGGCAAGACGCTGGTCGCGCTCGCCGCCGGTCTCGCGCAGGTGCTCGACGACAAGCGCTACAACGAGATCATCGTGACGCGCGCGACCGTGCCGGTCGGCGAAGACATCGGCTTCCTGCCGGGTACCGAAGAGGAAAAGATGCAGCCGTGGATGGGTGCATTCGACGACAACCTCGAAGTCCTGCAGAAAACCGACGACGCCGCCGGCGAATGGGGCCGCGCCGCGACGCAGGAACTGATCCGCTCGCGCCTGAAGGTCAAGAGCATGAACTTCATGCGCGGCCGTACGTTCGTGGACAAGTACCTGATCATCGACGAGGCGCAAAACCTGACGCCGAAGCAGATGAAGACGCTGGTCACGCGCGCCGGTCCGGGCACGAAGATCATCTGTCTCGGCAATATCGCGCAGATCGATACGCCTTACCTGACCGAAGGCAGTTCGGGGCTGACGTACGTGGTCGACCGCTTCAAGGGCTGGGCGCACAGCGGGCATGTGACGCTGGCGCGCGGCGAACGTTCGCGTCTGGCGGATTACGCGTCGGAAATTCTTTAAGTTTCAAATAGCTTAGCTTTTCCCGAAAGCCGCGTCTGGAGTTCGCTCCGGACGCGGCTTTTTTACTGCCCCGACGTGCCTGAAAGCGCTGTCCAGGCGACACTTAGCGCACAAACTTCAAGTAATTTATCAAGAATTCTTGCCGCAGCCGCGTTCGGCGGGCTACCATCCGGACATCGTCCGTCAGTCAACGAGCGTTTACCGCTCGCCCCGTTTTCATGTGCCGACTCGCGTTGTCCCTGCTGACCGTCCTGCTGCTCGCCGCTTGTGCCGGCGCGCCGCAGAAAGCGTCGCGCGGGTCCGGGTAACGTCGGTGATCGTGGCCAACGGCGCTTATCATGCGCCGCCGCCGGGCTTTCCGAATTTCGTCGATCACAGCATCGGCCGCGAGGAAATCTCGATTCAGGCGATGAGCCTCGTCGGCGTTCCGTACCGTTGGGGCGGCAATACGCCGGATAGCGGCTTCGATTGCAGCGGCCTGGTTCGCTATGTCGTGTTGCGAGCGGCTTCGGTGAATCTGCCGCGAACGACCGCCGATATGAGCGGGCGCGGTGAATCCATCGAACCCGATCAGGTCGCGCCCGGCGATCTGATTTTCTTCAACACGACCGGGCGCGCGCATTCGCACGTCGGCATTTATGTGGGCAAGCTGCGCTTCGTCAACGCGCCGTCGACCGGTGGCACCGTACGGCTCGACTATCTGACCAATCCTTACTGGGCCAAGCGCTTCGACGGTATCCGGCGCGTGGCCGCGACCGGCTGCGGCTCCGGCGCCATTTGATACGCCGAACTATCAGGCGCGCCGCGCCGCAGCCTGAGCGCAATGCGCAGGTTGCGCGGTGTTGCTGCGGCGGACGGCGGGCGATGCGGTACCGCCGCTGACAAGGGCTTCGGTTTCGGCACAACCGCCGGCTTATGCTGCGGAGCCGCAGTCGTCGCAAAATCAGCAGCATGCAGACAGCCCGCGTCGCGGAGGCTCGCGCGCCTTTGACGACTATTGCGGCTCAGTCGACCACCGCCGCTGCCGCAACCGGCGCCGGCCGCCGCTCCAGCGGATCCGTTCGAGCCCCCGCCGCCCGGCCTGAGCGCCGCGCAAATGCAGGCGCGCGCCGCGGGCGCGGTATCTCCCGCACCGGTTTCGACCGCTCAAGCACGTGCGTATGACGCCCCCGGCGGCGCTTCGACTCAACCGGCGAAACCGCGCGCTCCGTCCCGCAGGCTGCGGCGGGTCACGAGCCGGATCGCGATCGACGCCGCCGCCGACGCGTTTGAGCCGCCTCCACCCGCTTCGGTGCGCCGCCCGTCAGGCGCAGCAGGCACAGCAAGTTGAAGAGAACGGCAGCGTGCAGATCATGCGCGCGTCGACGGGCTCACGCGGCACGCCCGCCCCCACGCAAACCAACGACGACCCGATCGCACGCTTCGCCAACGGCAACTTCTGATTTTTCCACTGCGGTGTCGGGCCGGTGAGGCTCAATGGAAGCCTCAATGTCTCGGTCCTCGGACGCCACTGCAGCCGCTCCCGAGTCAGCTCGCGCAAACACAGCGCTAACGGACAGATTCATCAGATACCTTCGCGGATCCGACAAGACTATCTCTTTACAAGTGGAACTGCCTCCGCAGTGATCTAGCCTTCGTCACTGGCCGCCCTTTGTCCAGTGCGCTTCCGGTGCCTCGCGCCCGCACAACGAAAACCGCTTCGCATCCCCTGCCGCACCAGGGTCGCTCATCCCGGCGGGGCCGCCGATCTGCTATCGTCATCGATATTCTTCCGACAGCGGGTGGTGACGATGGATCTCGGGCTGAAAGACAAGGTGGTGTTGATCACGGGCGGCAGCAAGGGAATCGGGCTCGCCTGCGCGCGCGCGTTTGCACTCGAAGGCGCAAAAGTCGCGATCGTTTCGCGCGACCCCGCCAATCTCGCGCGCGCTTACGAGCAGTTGAAACAGGAAGGTCTGCACGTGCACCGCACGCGCGCCGACCTGCACGAACCCCATAGCGCTGCCGACATCGTCGAAGAAGTCAGCACCGCAGTCGGCCCGATCGACGTTCTGATCAACAGCGCAGGCGCGGCGCGCCGCTACGATCCGGAAACGCTCGACGCCGACGCATTCCGGGCGACGATGGAAGCCAAATATTTCCCCTACATCTACCCGCAGCAGGAAGTGCTGCGGCGCATGGCTGAGCGGGTCAAAGCCGGCGGCAGCGCGGCGCCCGGCACGATCGTCAACATCATCGGCATGGGCGGCAAGATCGCGAGCGACATCCATATCGCCGGGCGGCGCAGCGAACGCCGCGCTGATGCTCGCCACCGTCGGCCTCGCCCACTATTACGCGCGCTACGGCATCCGTATCAACGCGATCAATCCGGGTGCGACGCTGACCGAGCGCGTCGAGGAAGCGGTCAAGCTGGAAGCGGCGCAGCAAGGCATCGAGAGCGCGGACGCATTGGCGCGCGGGCAGGCAAAAGTGCCGCTCGGACGCTACGCAAAACCGGAGGAAATCGCCGACGTCGCGCTGTTTCTGGCGAGCCGCCGCGCGAGCTATGTGACGGGCGCGATCGTCCCGATGGATGGAGGCAGCGCGCCGTTGATCTGAACGGCGCGCCTTATTTGCCGCTTACCGACGTGCTTGCTCCGGTAAACTGCTAGCCAGCAAGCCGACTTGCGTCGCACTTACAGAAAGCGGTGGCCAACCACCAGCCCGCCGCGGACAGCGCCGCGGAGGCCGGAATCGTCAGAATCCACGCCCAGACGATATTGCCGGCCACGCCCCAGCGCACCGCGCTCAGCTTCTGCGTCGCGCCGACACCGACGATCGCGCCGGTAATCGTGTGCGTGGTAGACACCGGAATGCCGAGCGCACGAAGCGGTGAACAGCGTGATCGCCCCGCCCGATTCCGCGCAAAAACCGCCGACCGGCTTCAGCTTGGTGATCTTCTGCCCCATCGTGCGGACGATCCGCCAGCCGCCGAACAACGTGCCCAAGCCCATCGACAGATAGCAGCCGCCGATCACCCACAGCGGCGGCGCATCGGCGATCGACGACGCGTAGCCGGTCGCGATCAGCAGCATCCAGATGATGCCGATGGTTTTCTGCGCGTCATTGCCGCCGTGGCCGAGGCTATACAAGCCCGCCGACACCAGTTGCAGACGCCGGAAGCGCCGGTCGACCTTGCTGGGCGGCGTGCGGAAGTAAATCCACGACACCGCCAGCATGAAGAACGAACCGAGCACGAAACCGAGCAGCGGCGAGATGAAGATGAAGGCGACCGTTTTCAGCAGGCCGTCCATGTTCAGCGAGCCCCAGCCCGACTTGGCGAGCGCCGCGCCCACCAGTCCGCCGATCAGCGCATGCGACGAACTGGACGGAATGCCGTAATGCCAGGTGATGATGTTCCAGCCGATCGCGCCGACCAACGCACCGAAAATCACGTAATGGTCGACGATGTCCGGGTCGATCGTGCCCTTGCCGACCGTCTGCGGCGACCTTCAGGTGAAAGACGAAATACGCGATGACGTTGAACGCCGCAGCAAAGGCCACGGCCTGCTGCGG
Source organism: uncultured beta proteobacterium (assembly GCA_963800185.1). GTDB lineage: Bacteria > Pseudomonadota > Gammaproteobacteria > Burkholderiales > Burkholderiaceae > Paraburkholderia. The sequence goes on from CAWCZW010000002.1 coordinate 121,003, forward strand.
CTTCAGCACGCCGGTCGAGACGACCGTGGCGATCGAGTTCGCCGCGTCGTGAAAGCCGTTCATGAAGTCGAAAATCAGCGCGACAGCGACCAGACCGGCGACGACCCAGATAGCGAGTTGTATCGATTGCATTATGCGTTTTCCAGCACGATGCCTTCGATGATGTTCGCTACATCTTCACACTTGTCCGTGATCGTTTCGAGCAATTCGTAAATCGCCTTCAGCTTGATCAGCGTCTTGACGTTGTCTTCTTCGCGGAACAGTTTCGACATGGCCGAGCGCAGCACACGGTCGGCTTCCGACTCCAGACGGTCGATTTCCTCGCAGGCCTTCAGGATCTGGCTCGGCCTGCTTCATGTCCGACAGCAGGCTGACCGCGAACTGCACGCGCTCGGAGGTCGCCGTGCAGATGTGCGCGAGCTGGCTGGCTTCCGACGTCACGGCCTGCACGTCGTACAGCGAAATGGCGGTGGCGACGTCCTCCATCAGGTCGAGGATGTCGTCCATCGTGGTGATCAGCTTGTGGATTTCGTCGCGGTCGAGCGGCGTGATGAAGGTCTTGTGCAGCAGGTCGATGGTTTCGTGCGTGAGCTTGTCAGCGGCCTTTTCGGCCTTTTGCACGTTTTGCTTGTGGGTTTCCGCGTCTTGCAGATTGTCGATCAGCAGCTCGAGTTCGCGGCTCGCCGAGACGATGCACGTGGCGTGTGCATTGAAAATTTCAAAAAATTTGCCCTCGGTGGGCATGAATCGACCGAACATTGGGATCCCGAAAATTGGTCACATTATGGCTGACATAAAACCGCCATATTGTACCGTTGCGGGATAGATATCGCACTTTCGAAAGCGCCGTTACAACGGCGCCCCAGTTAGCGCTTTACTCGCTGTAGAAATTCTGCGCGCCCGCAAAATTGTCGAACTTCGTGAATTGGCCGTGGAACGTGAGCCGAACGGGTCCGATCGGGCCATTCCGCTGCTTACCGATGATAATCTCCGCGGTACCCTTGTCCGGGCTGTCCGGGTTGTAGACTTCGTCGCGGTAAATAAACAGGATGACGTCGGCATCCTGCTCGATAGCGCCGGATTCACGCAGATCGGACATGATCGGCCGTTTGTTGGGACGTTGTTCGAGGCCACGGTTAAGCTGCGACAACGCAATCACCGGCACGTCGAGTTCTTTGGCGAGACTCTTCAGCGAACGCGAAATCTCCGAAATTTCCGTCGCGCGGTTTTCGCCCGACGACGAGCCGCTCATCAGCTGCAAATAGTCGATGATGATCAGCCCCAGCTTGCCGCACTGACGCGACAGGCGTCGCGCTCGCGAGCGCAGTTCCATCGGGTTCAGGCCGCCGGTTTCATCGATGAAAATCTGCGCCTCGCTCATTTTCTGCACGGCGTGCGTGAGCTTCGGCCAATCTTCGTCGGTCAGGCGCCCGGTCCGCATGCGGTGCTGATCGAGCCGGCCAACCGAGCCGAGCATACGCATGGTGAGTTGCGAACCCGGCATTTCCATCGAGAACACCGCCACCGGCAGTCCATACTCGACCGCCACGTATTCGCCGATATTCATCGAAAACGCCGTTTTACCCATCGACGGACGTCCCGCGACGATGATCAATTCGCCGCCGTGCATGCCCGAGGTCATGCGGTCCAGGTCGACAAAGCCGGTCGGCGTGCCGGTCACATCGCTTGGGTTGGCGGTGTGGTAGAGCGTGTCGATGCGCTCGACCACCTGGGTCAGCAGCGGCCCGATTTCCAGAAAGCCCTGTGTGCCGCGCGCGCCGTCTTCCGCGATCGAAAACACTTTCGATTCCGCTTCGTCCAGCAATTGGCGGACTTCCTTGCCTTGCGGATTAAACGCGTCAGCCGAAATTTCGTCGGCCACGGAAACCAGCCGGCGCAGTACCGCGCGATCGCGCACGATTTCCGCATAGCGGCGAATATTGGCCGCGCTCGGCGTGTTCTGCGCGAGCGCATTCAGATAAGCGAGACCGCCGACCTCTTCCGCCTTGCCCGAGGTGCCGAGCGCCTCGTACACGGTAATCACGTCGGCCGGGCGCGTAGCCGCGATCAGCTTGCCGATATGTTCGAAGATGATGCGGTGGTCATAGCGGTAGAAATCGCTCTGCGACAGGAAGTCGGCGATGCGGTCCCAGGCCGCGTTGTCGAGCAGCAAGCCGCCCAGCACCGATTGCTCGGCCTCGATCGAATGCGGCGGGACTTTCAGCGACTCGAGTTGGGGATCTTTGGACGGTGCGTTCATGGAGAGGAATTATCGGGTAATCGGGCGGCGGCGGCGAGCGCAAAAACTAAAAAAAACGGGCACAAAAAAAGCAGGGGCCGGTTACCCGGCCCCTGCCTTTCGCCAGCTGAATCCTGGCAAATACTACGCGATGCTTAGACGTGTTCGCCGATCACAGCCACCGTCACTTCGACGACAACGTCGGTGTGCAGCGAAACCTGAACAGCGTGCTCGCCGACGATCTTCAGCGGGCCTTCCGGCAGACGCACTTGCGCCTTTTCCACTGCGAAGCCTTGCTTCGTCAGCGCTTCAGCGATGTCGGCGTTGGTCACCGAGCCGAACAGACGGCCGTCGACGCCAGCCTTCTGACCGATCTGAACCGTCGAGCCTGCCAGCTTTTCGCCTTGGGCCTTAGCGGCTGCCAGCTTTTCAGCGGCGATCTTTTCGAGTTCTGCGCGGCGGACTTCGAATTCAGCCAGGGCTTCCTTCGTTGCACGGCGAGCTTGCTTGTTCGGGATCAGGAAGTTACGTGCGTAACCGTCCTTGACCTTCACGATATCGCCCAGGTTGCCCAGATTGACGACTTTTTCCAGAAGAATGATTTGCATTCAGATGCTCCTTATCGCGTCGTCGGGTTAGGCCTTGTGCTGGTCGGTGTACGGCACCAGCGCGAGGAAACGTGCGCGCTTGATTGCCGTATCCAGCTGGCGTTGATAGTGCGACTTCGTACCCGTGAGACGCGCCGGCGTGATCTTGCCGTTTTCGCCGATGAAGTCCTTCAGCGTTTCGAGGTCCTTGTAGTCGATGTGATCGACGCCAGCGGCCGTGAAACGGCAGAACTTCTTGCGCTTGAAGAGCGGATTTTGTTGCTGACGACGCTTGTCGAATTTCTTACCAGTCGGGCGGGGCATGTTCAGTCCTTTCCAATGTCCTGCAATTCTGTGATGTGAAATACCAGAGTTCGTGCGTTGCGGTGCTTTTTTGCCAGGAAGCCTGTGAAGAGCGTTTCCACGCCCATCGGACAGCTTTCCAGCCTACCGCTCGCCTCGCCTGCCGCTACCGCCTGCATGGTCAGTTCGACTTGCCGGGCAATGCCGGCTTCGACGACTTCCGTGCGATGGTGCAACGTGCAGCCTGCAATCGGAACGCCGGCGGGGGTGTACCGCACCGGTTCGCGTTCGACGACGCTGGCCGTGAGTTGCAGCCGGTTCATGTAGCCTTGGGCGAAAACAACGCCTGTTCTGGTAGCTTAAATAGTGTGTCTTAAGCCTGCGCTTCGGACGGTTGCGTAGCAGCCGACTTCTTGGCTTCTTCGCGCTGCACTTCCTTCATCATCGGCGACGGGGCCGTTTCGGCCTTCTTCATCTTGACGATCAGGTGACGCAGAACAGCGTCGTTGAACTTGAATGCGTGTTCCAGCTCGTCGAGCGTGGTCTGGTCGCATTCGATGTTCATGCAGACGTAGTGAGCCTTAGCGAGTTTCTCGATCATGTAGGCCAGTTGGCGGCGGCCCCAGTCTTCGATACGGTGGATCTGGCCACCGTGCGAGGTGATCGTGGACTTGTAACGCTCGATCATGGCGGGCACTTGCTCGCTCTGATCCGGGTGCACGATAAATACGATTTCGTAATGACGCATATTCACTCCTTGTGCTGACTTATGGATAAAAGCCACCCGGGCGTCGGAACCGGTGTGGCAAGTGAGAAGCCAAAGAGTGTAACCCGAATAGGGCCGGGTTGCAAGATATCCCGTGAATGCGACGCGCGAATCGGGAGTGTTTTCAAAGGTTTAGGGACAGGCGGACCGGGGTGCGGCGGTGCTTTCTGGGTGTGGGTCACGGCGGAACGGCAAGGCCCCTTATTTCCGCCGCCGCGTTCACCGGTCGCTGGGGCTGTCCGGGCGTCGCTTTGCGTCCACCGAACCGGTTGTAGCAGCGTGACTGCGGCCGGCCGCGTTTGGCCTGCACATCAAAGTGACCAGCGAATTCGAGCAAAGCCTGGCATGCGCGGCGCGCAGCAAGTACTGGCAACGAGGAACGAGGCTAGGAGCCGCTTTCGGTACGCTCGCTGCCACTTTGCAGACGCGCCTTCAGTGCCGCCTCCAGCCCCGTCAACGCATCGGGCGCGGCGTCCGAGATCGCCCACCAGGTCATGCCTTCAGCGTTCCAGTGGGCGATCGAGTAGCCCTCCCTGCCCGATATGGACGGCGCGGCGCCGCTCATGTTCCGGCCCGTGCCGCCGGAGCCCGTCTGCGGAAAGACGTACACGTCGATCACATGCTTGCCATACCGGTAGACCAGCACCGCCACCCGCTGATGCGCGAGGTAGTCGAGCCGTCCACCCTGCAACGGGAAACCGCTTGCGGCAAGATCCTCGACCGGCGGCGAATAGTCCAGCCGGCCGTTGAACCACGGCTTGACCGTGTGCCGGTCGGTCGAAATCACGTCGATGTCGCGGCCCGACACCTGGGCCCTCACGTGGCTTTCCACCAGTTCGTCGGCAAACGGGGACAAATCCGCGGAACGGTGCATGGTCAACGCCACGCCGCCGGCCGCGGCGCCCAGCGCGATGACCAGCGCGGCTAGCCACCCCGAAGCAAACAGCCGGTTCGCGCCGCCGGTCGCGAGCGGCCGGCCAAAGCCGCCTTGCTGGCCTCGCCAGCCATCGAGCAAGCCGGCCCAGAAGGAGCGGTGCCGTTGGCGCGGGGGCGATTTCGCCGCTGCGTCCGGCGTGAAGTTGGCGCCGGTGGGCTCATTGACGCCGTTGTGCGCCCTGGCGCCGTTGTTTGTCGCGGATTCTCCGGGCGCGTCGAACTCGGAACGACCCTCCGCTGCTGTCGTCGCGAGGGTGTCACCGGCTGCCGGCAAGCCGGCCATGATCCGTGCTCTCAGCGACTGCGGTGCGCGATGATAAGGCGCCGCCGCCCGCAACGCACCGCTCAACGTCCGCAAATTGTCGCTCTCGCGACGGCACGCGTCGCAACTCTCGATGTGCTGCTGGATGCGCCGGGCCTCCGGCGCGGGCAATTCATGATCGGCGTTCGCATCGAGGAGCGGCCGGGCTTCTTTACAGTCCATCTGGCGTCTCCTGAGCGGAGCCCGGGGCGCTTGCGCCGGGTGGGTTGAGTGGCCGGCCGTTGGCGGACGCCCGGAGCGGTGTAACCGTTGCAGTACCAAACTTGCCGGCGGCGGGTGCCGCGCCGGGCGCTGCCGGAGGATGCGCCTGATTGCCGTCCGGCGTCGACGGGCTCCCGGCATCCGGCTGGGCACTGCTGGACGAATCCGGCGCAGCGGGCCGCGAAAGCGCTGGATGTTCCGCGCGCGCCGAACGCTTCGAAGCCTGCCGCGAGTCGGAATTTTCCGCGCGTCCTGGCTCGCTTGCCGCCTCGCCTGGCGGCATTCGTGCGTCGCAGCTCGAAGCCCCCGCGCGCGGAGGCTTTGCACCCTGCTTCTCGATCAGCACCGCCGCCAGCTTCCGACGCCCTCGCGCCAGTCTCGACATCACCGTCCCGATCGGCAAATCCGCTACCACGGCGATCTCCCGATATCCCATCTCCTCGAGTTCGCGCAGGATCAGCACCTCCCTGATACTCCACCGGCAACTGTGCGAGCGCTTCGTGTACGAGCTTCGTATCCTCGTCGCGGATCAGCAGCGTCTGCGGATCGTCGCCACCCGCACTCCAGCCGTCGAACGTCGCATCGTCCATCGTGTCGTCGAATTCGAGCATCTCGTGCGACGGCCCACGCCGCCGCCACTCCGTGTACCAGGTACGGCGCACGATCGCCAGCAGCCAAGGCCGCGCGGTGTCGCCACGAAAGGTGTCGAAGAAGCGGAAAGCGCGCATGAACGCTTCCTGGACCACATCGTCGGCATCGTTCGCGTTACCGCATAACCAGCGCGCGAGGTTGTACGCGGCGTCCAGATGCGGCAGCGCGAGCTGCTGGAAACGGCGGCTCCTTGCTGCATCGGTATCGCCTCGCTGGCGGGCGTCTGTTTCGGTCTGGACCACCTCGGCCCTCCAGGGCATTGCGGCTATGCGGTGCGGCTCGTTGTGACTTCCTTTCATCGCATAACCGGCCATCTGCCGAGTTTATTCCCGCTGACGTGTGGGATTGGCGAAAAAGATTGGCGGAGGCGGCCTGATTTGCCGGCTGGACAAGGTTGGCGGGTTGGCGGGTTGGCGGGTTGGCGGGTTGGCGGGTTGGTGGGCGCTAGGCGCTAGGCGCTAGGCGCTGGGCAGTGGGCAGTGGGCAGTGGGCAGTGGGCAGTGGGCAGTGGGCAGTGGGCGGTGGGCGGTGGGCGGTGAGTTGATCGGCCGCTTCCGCACTCCAGCAATTCATGAGCCGCCCCTACGCTCATCAACGCTCATCAACGCTCACCAACGCTCATCAATAAGCAGGCCGGTTCCAGTAGTCCTCGCTCGCATAGACCTCTTTCAGATAATCGATGAAATAGCGCACCCTCGCCGGCACATAACGCTGCTGCGGATACACCGCGAGAATGTCGTAATCGGGCAGCGCGAACTCGTCGAGCACGGTTTCAAGCTCGCCGCGCGCCAGTTGCTGCTGGATTTCCCAGGTGGAGCGCCAGCCTAGCCCAAGCCCCTCCGATACCCAGCGATGCAGCAGTTCGCCGTCGTTGCAATCGAGCGAGCCGCCCACGCGCACCGTCGCCAGCTTGCCGTTGCGACGGAAATACCAGCCGCGGTTCTGCCCGCCTTGCAGATTGAACGCGAGACAGTTGTGCTGCGGCAGATCTTCGAGCGTTTTGGGCTTGCCGTGCCGGCGGAAATAGTCGGGCGTGCCGCACACCACGCGCCGGTTCGACGCCAGCTTCACCGCGACGAAATTCGGATCGACCGCGCCGCCGATCCGGATCGACAGGTCGTAGCCCTCGCGCACGAGGTCGACCACCCGGTCGGTCAGATTGAACGACAGCTGCAACTCGGGCTTGTCGGCGAGAAAATCGGGCGCGAGCGGCGCAACGTGTTTGCGCCCAAAGGCAGCCGGCGCCGACACGATCAGATGACCGTTCACCGCGCGCCGCCCGGCGCTCAGTTCGTTTTCCGCCTGATCCCAGTCGGTCAGCAGACCCCGGCAGCGCTCCAGAAACGCGGCGCCCTCTTCGCTCACCACCAGCCGCCGCGTCGAGCGATACATCAGTTTCACGCCGAGGCGCTTTTCCAGCGCATCGATGCGCCGCCCGAGAATCACCGGCGACACGCCCTCCTCCAGCGCCGCCGCCGCCAGGCTGCCAGCATCCGCGACGCGCACGAAAGTTTCGATCTGTTTGAAGCGATCCATTGTTGTCTCCTGCGGGCCGCGCAGCACGTCGGCACGTCGGCTCGGGCCGGCTCAGAGGTCCGGCCCCACGCCATTCCATACTTTTTGTTTCGAAATAAGCGACCCCGACTGATCTTATCAAACCTTTAGGTCAGGCCTACAGTGCTCTCAACCCCCTTCGATTCGCCCGATTTCAAAGACATTCAGGAGACATTCATGGCCAAGATGAGAGCCGTCGACGCAGCCGTTCTGGTGCTCGAAAAAGAAGGCATCGACACCGCGTTCGGCGTGCCGGGCGCCGCGATCAACCCGTTCTACTCGGCGATGCGCAAGGCCGGCAACATCAGCCACGTGCTGGCGCGTCACGTCGAAGGCGCCTCGCACATGGCCGAGGGCTATACGCGGGCGCAGCCGGGCAACATCGGCGTGTGCATCGGCACGTCGGGCCCGGCCGGCACCGACATGATCACCGGTTTGTACTCCGCTCAGGCCGACTCGATTCCTATTCTGGCTATCACGGGTCAGGCGCCGCGCGCGCGTCTGTACAAGGAAGATTTCCAGGCGGTCGATATCGAATCGATCGCCAAGCCCGTCACCAAGTGGGCCGTGACCGTGCGCGAACCGGCGCTGGTGCCGCGCGTGTTCCAGCAGGCGTTCCATCTGATGCGCTCGGGCCGTCCGGGTCCGGTGCTGGTCGATCTGCCGATCGACGTGCAGCTCGCCGAAATCGAATTCGATATCGACACGTACGAGCCGCTGCCGGTCTACAAGCCGAAAGCGACGCGCAAACAGATCGAAGCCGCGCTGAACATGCTGAACGACGCCGAAAAGCCGCTGATCGTCTCGGGCGGCGGCGTGCTCAACGCAGCCGCCGAAGACCTGCTCGTCGCAGTTCGCCGAAACCGTCGGCGTGCCGGTGATCCCGACGCTGATGTCGTGGGGCGCGATTCCCGACGACCATCCGCTGATGGCCGGCATGGTCGGCCTGCAAACTTCGCATCGCTACGGCAACGCGACGATGCTCGCCTCCGACTTCGTGCTCGGCATCGGCAATCGCTGGGCGAACCGTCACACGGGCAGCGTCGAGGTTTACACGAAGGGCCGCAAGTTCGTGCACGTCGATATCGAGCCGACGCAGATCGGCCGCGTGTTCGGCCCGGACCTCGGCATCGTGTCGGACGCGAAGGCCGCGCTCGAACTGTTCGTCGAAGTCGCGAAAGAATGGAAGGCCGCCGGCAAGCTGAAGGACCGCAGCGCATGGGTCGCCGATTGCCAGCAACGCAAGCAGACCATGCAGCGCAAGACGCACTTCGACAACGTGCCGATGAAGCCGCAGCGCGTGTACGAAGAGATGAACCAGGTGTTCGGCCGCGATACCTGCTACGTGAGCACGATCGGCTTGTCGCAGATCGCCGGCGCGCAATTCCTGCACGTGTACAAGGCGCGCAACTGGATCAACTGCGGCCAGGCAGGCCCGCTCGGCTGGACGATTCCGGCAGCGCTCGGCGTGCGCGCAGCCGACCCGCAACGTCCGATCGTCGCGCTTTCGGGCGACTACGACTTCCAGTTCATGATCGAAGAACTCGCGGCCGGCGCGCAATTCAAGCTGCCGTACGTGCATGTGGTCGTGAACAACTCGTACCTCGGTTTGATCCGTCAGGCGCAGCGCGCGTTCGACATGGACTTCTGCGTGCAACTCGGTTTCGAAAACATCAACGCGCCGGAGACTGAACGGCTATGGCGTGGATCACGTTGCGGTTGCCGAAGGTCTGGGATGCAAGGCGATCCGCGTATTCAAGCCGGAAGAGTTGAAGCCCGCGCTGCAAAAAGCGCAGTCGATGCTCTCCGAGTTCAACGTGCCGGTGATCGTCGAAGTGATTCTCGAACGCGTGACGAACATTTCGATGGGCACCGAGATCGACGCGATCAACGAGTTCGAGGAACTGGCCGCGAAGCGCGAAGACGCGCCGACCGCGATCAGCATGCTCGACTGAGCTTGCATCACTGCATGTACGAAGGCGACGTGCGCACGCTGCGTCTGCATGCCGCCCGTATGCCTTCACGAAGCCATTCCACTGACCGACCAGAGAGACACACGCATCATGCCGAAATTCGCAGCGAATCTCACCATGCTGTTCAACGAAGTCCCGTTCCTCGACCGCTTTGCAGCGGCGGCGGATGCGGGCTTTCACGCCGTCGAATTCCTGTTTCCGTATCCGTACCAGATCGCGGAACTGAGCGAGCGTCTGCAGCAGAATCGCCTGAAGCTCGTGCTGCATAACCTGCCCGCCGGCAACTGGGAAGCGGGCGAGCGCGGCATTGCGTGCCTGCCGGATCGCGTGGGCGAATTCCAGGAAGGCGTGGGCCGCGCGATCGAATACGCGACGCGCGCTGAAGGTGCCGCAACTGAACTGCCTCGTCGGCATTCCGACTGCGGGCGTCGATGCCGGACAAGGCGCGTTCGACCATCGTCGATAACCTGCGCTTCGCCGCGGGCGAATTGAAGAAAGCCGGCATCAGACTGCTGGTCGAGCCGTGCAATTCGTACGACATTCCCGGCTTCGCGCTGAACCGTTCGGGCGAAGGCCTCGACGTGATTCGCGCGGTCGGTTCGGACAATCTGTTCCTGCAATACGACATCTATCACATGCAGCGGATGGAAGGCGAACTCGCGGCGACGATCAAAAAGAATCTGCCGCAGATCGCGCACATCCAACTCGCCGACAACCCGGGGCGCAACGAGCCGGGCACGGGCGAAATCAACTATCCGTATCTGTTCGCGCTGCTCGACTCGCTCGGCTATGACGGCTACGTCGGTTGCGAATACAAGCCGCGCACGACGACAACCGCCGGTCTCGGCTGGGTGCAAAGCGTGGCGGGACAAACTCGCGGCGCGGCGCACGCGGCGGCCTGAGCGAAACGCATCAAGCGAAACATCATGCGCGTGACGTCCCGAAGCCGATTTGCACGGCGACACATCAAACAACACTGGAGATTCAGACACATGGCAAAGATCGGTTTCATCGGCCTCGGCATCATGGGCGCGCATATGGCGCGCAACCTCATCAAGGGCGGTCACTCGCTGTTCGTGAACGGCGCCTACCCGGTGCCGGAAGATCTCGCGCAAAACGACCAGCGTGGTCGCCAATTCGACCGCCGTCGCGCAAGCCGCCGATATCGTCATCATCATGGTGCCGGACACGCCTGACGTCGCCAACGTGCTGTTCGCCGACGACGGCGTCGCCGCCGGCCTCACGAAGGGCAAGCTGGTGATCGACATGAGCTCGATCTCGCCGCTCGACACGCAGGCGTTCGCGAAGAAGATCAACGCGCTCGGCGTCGACTATCTCGATGCGCCGGTGTCCGGCGGCGAAGTCGGCGCGCGTGAAGCGTCGCTGACGATCATGGTCGGCGGTCCGGAAAAAGCCTTCGCGCTGGCCAAGCCGCTGTTCGAACTGATGGGCAAGAACATTTCGCTGATCGGCGACAACGGTGCGGGTCAAACCTGCAAGGTCGCCAATCAGATCATCGTCGCGCTGAACATCGAGGCGGTGGCCGAAGCGCTGCTGTTCGCGTCGCGCTCGGGCGCCGATCCGGAGCGCGTGCGCAAAGCATTGATGGGCGGTTTCGCGTCGTCGCGGATTCTCGAAGTGCATGGCGAGCGCATGACGAAGCGCACGTTCGATCCGGGCTTCCGTATCGAACTGCATCAGAAGGACCTGAACCTCGCACTCGACGGCGCACGCAAGCTCGGCATCGCGCTGCCGCATACCGCGAGCGCGCAGCAATTGTTCAGCGTATGCGCGGCGAACGGCGGCAAGGCATGGGATCACTCGGCAATGGTGCGCGCGCTGGAAATCATGGCGAACTACGAAGTCGCGCAAGCGCCGGATAGCGAAGCGAAGGCAGCTTAAGACAGCTCGATCGAGAGGGCCGTTGCGCATGCTGCACGCGCTAGCTTCATCACGCGCAGGAAGCACCTGCGCTGCGCGCGGCAGCAGTTGCAACACGTAGGCAAAAAGCGAGAGAAGCTGATCAGCGCGCCAGGCAATCCGGCGACAGGTGGCGAGCATCATTCGCGAAACATAAAAAATACATCGTGCAGTCATACAGATTGCGATGACAGCAGCGTGCTTATCGTGCTCGATAGCGTGCGCCGATATCGTCATCGCAATCGCAGGTGGGGCGTCCGTTCATCGCGTGCAGCTTGCGCGGTGGAACGGGCAAATCGTGCCGCTCTGGGCTGAGAGCGGCAAGTGGGGTCCGCAGCGGCACCCGGCGACGCCGGGGAAGCCTTGGTCGGTCAGACGTCGTCGTCGGGTGTCCGGCTGTCGGATTCATCGTTCTGCTTTTTCCGCCAATCTCTCGCAACGCGCTGCAAGCACGCGCGCTGCCCACGTGCACGCGCGTTTGCATTTGCTTGCAACTCCGCGCCTGCCGGCTGACATTTTTTGACACATCGTCGCGCGCTTTTCTCCTACACTCGTTGAGTCTGGTTGCCTGCGTTTGCGAGGCGTCCCTGCAAGACGTGCTTGCACTCATCGGTGCGCGCAGCCAAGCGTAACAGCATGCTTCGGCACGTCGCATCTCGTGTACTGCACCGCGTTTTCCAAGTCATTCGTTTGCTCCACAACCCGTGCCCCAACCTAGCGCAATCTGTTTTTGCGCCGCCAATGTCAGGAGTGTGATCGATGGGTATTCTCAGTTTCATCAAGGAAGCCGGCGAAAAACTGTTCAGCGCCGGCTCTGCGCCCGCTCAGGCCGCGGCCGCCCCCGCCGCCGCGGCGCCCGACCTCGCCGCGCTGAATAAAACCGCGGGCGACGCCATCGCCACCTACATCCGCAGCCAGGGTCTGGACGCCACTAACCTGCAAGTCACGTACGACGGCACGAGCCATGCGGTCACGGTGTCGGGCGAAGCCGCCGATCAGCCGACCAAAGACAAGATCCTGGTCGCAGCCGGCAACGTGCAGAACGTCGACAAGGTCGACGATCAACTGACCGTCACCACGCCCGCCGCTGCGCCGACGCAGTTTCACACTGTCGTGTCCGGCGACAATCTGTGGAAGATCGCGGAAAAATACTATGGCAGCGGCGCGAAGAACGACGTGATCTTCCAGGCGAACACGCCGATGCTGAAGAGCCCGGACAAGATTTATCCGGGTCAGGTTCTGGTTATTCCGCCGGTGTGAGTTTGCGCTGAAGCTATGACGGCCTGCCTGCATTTAACCGCCTGCGGAAACGAACAACGCGGCGTCGGGACTGATCGATCCCGAAGCCGCGTTGTTTCATTGAACGTTCAGGCTGAAACGCCGATCGTCGATGGCGCCGCATCAGTACGTGTCGAATATCTTCTGCAACGCAACCGGCCCGGTGCCGCCCGCGGCCAGCGCCAGCATCAGCAGCACGCGCGCCTTGTACGGATTCAGCGAGCCCGCGCTGATGAAGCCGAGCGCGTCGTCGGCGGCTGCGCCGTTGCGCATCACATGCCCCGAACCCACGCGCGACGCGCGCACCACCGCCACGCCTTGCGAAGCGGCATCGGCGAGCGCCTGCTGCATCGATCACGTGAATCGAGCCGTTGCCCGTGCCCGCGACGACGATACCGCGCACGCCGGCTGCAACCAGTGCATCCACGGCGATTCGCGACACGCCCGCATAGCTCGCCACGATCTCCACGTGCGGCCAGTTCGAGCCGATCACGAATTCGGTTGCGACCGTGTGCGGCCGAACCACGCTGCGCTGGAATTCGACCCGGCCGTCCTGCACCCAACCGAGCGCGCCGATTTCCGGCGACTGGAATGCATCGACCGCATACGTGCTCGTCTTGACCACGTCGCGTGCGCTGTGAATCCGGTTGTTGAACGCGACCAGCACGCCCTGCCCGCGCGAACCCGCATGCGCCGCCACCGTCACCGCGTTCAGCAGATTCAGCGGACCATCGGCGGACAGCGCCGAGGCCGGGCGCATCGCCGCGGTCAGCACCACCGGCTTGTCCGACTTGATCGTCAGATGCAGCAGGTAGGCGGTTTCTTCGAGCGTGTCGGTGCCATGCGTGATCACGACGCCGTCGATTTCGTCGGTGGCCAGCAGCGTGTTGATGCGTTGCGCGAGCGTGGTCCACAGCGGCATCGCCATGTCTTTGCTGTCGACGCTGGCAATCTGCTCGGCATGAATCCGCGCAACCGTGGACAAAGCCGGCACCACGGCCAGCAACTGATCGACGCCGACCACGCCGGCCTGATAGCCGGACGTATTGGTCGCGTCCGCCGCCGCCCCGGCGATCGTGCCGCCGGTTGCCAGCACGGCGATGCGCGGCAACGGTGAGGTAGCGCCGTCGCCCGAAGGCGTCGCGCAAGAAGAGGTCAAAGTATTCATGGCGGCGATTGTAAGCGATGCGCCGCCCGCCGCCCCGCGACAAAAAACGGCTGGCCGTTCGATTCGGAACGGATAGATACGCATGCCAGGCGTCGAACGCCTGGCGCGTCCATCAAACCGCTTCGCGCAATTGCGCGGCGATGTCCGCCTCGTTCAACTGCGGCGCGAACATCTCGATCAGCCGATACGCATACGCGCGCAGGAACGCGCCCTTGCGCAAGCCGACCGCGTCGTGCTCGCTTCGAACAGATGCTGCGTGTCGAGCGCGACGAGTTCGGTGTCGCGCTTCGGATCGTAGGCCATGGCCGCGACCACGCCGATGCCCATGCCGAGTTCGACATACGTCTTGATCACGTCGGCATCGATCGCGGTCAGCACGACGTCGGGCAACGCGCCCGCTTTCGCGAACGCCTGGTCGATGTGCGAGCGGCCCGTGAAGTCCTGGTCGTACGTGACGATCGGGAATTCGGCGATCTCGTCGAGCGTCAGGTTCTCGCGGCCCACCAGCGGATGCCCCTTCGGCACGACCACGATGTGATGCCACGAATAGCACGGGAACGTGACGATATCCGGGAAGCGGTCGAGCGCTTCGGTCGAGATGCCGATATCGGCCTCGCCGTTGATGATCATCTGCGCGATCTGTTGCGGGCTGCCCTGGCGCAGCGCCAGATGCACCTTCGGGAACACCTCGGTGAACTGGCGGATCACCTTCGGCAGCGCGTAACGCGCCTGCGTGTGAGTGGTCGCCACGACGAGGTGGCCGCTGTCCTGATCGGCGAACTGACGCGCGACGCGGCGCAGATTCTCCGCATCGAGCAACATCCGCTCGATCAGCTGATGCACCGCCTTGCCCGGCTCGGTCAGACCCGTCAGACGCTTGCCGCGGCGAATGAAAATATCGACGCCGAGTTCGTCCTCCAGATCCTTGATCTGTTTCGACACGCCCGACTGCGACGTGTACAACACGTTGGCCACTTCAGTCAGATTCATGTTCTGACGCACGGCCTCGCGCACGAAGCGCAATTGCTGGAAATTCATCTTTATGTCTCCGGTTCAGCCAGAGTTAAGTTATTTGAGTTCGGATTGACGCCGCTCTGATTGTGCGGCGTACCGTTTGTTTGCTCGCGCGTCATCGCGCTCATTGCGCCGGAAAAACGCGCAACGCGCGCGGCACCGCCGTCACGCCGTCGCCGATCGACAGTTGCAGTTCGCGCCACGATTCGCGGTCGAGTTCGGCTTCGAGCAGGTTGCCCTCGCGGCCCGCGAGTTCGACCCGCACCGAGCCGCCGAGCGTCACCACGCGCCGCACATCGACGACGATGCCTTCGCGATGCCCGGACGCCTGCGGATACAACTGCAGGTCGTGCGGCCGCACATACGCGAACGCCGGGCCGCTGAAGTCGGCCTTGATCGACGACCGGCAGCGCCGCGCCGTCGACGACGAAACCGCTCGCATCGACGTTGCCGTGCAGACGGTTCGCCGCGCCGAGAAACTCGTAGACGAACGAGGTCTGCGGATGGTCGTACACGTCCTGCGGACTGCCCACCTGCTCCACATGCCCACGATTGAGCACGACGATACGGTCGGCCACTTCGAGCGCTTCTTCCTGATCGTGCGTGACGAAAATCGTCGAGATATGCAGATCGTCATGCAGACGACGCAGCCAGCTGCGCAATTCCTTGCGCACCTTGGCATCGAGCGCGCCGAACGGTTCGTCGAGCAGCAGCACTTTCGGCTCGACCGCCAGCGCGCGCGCCAGCGCAATCCGCTGCCGCTGACCGCCCGACAATTCCGACGGATAGCGCTGCGCGAGCCAGTCGAGTTGCACGAGCTTGAGCAGTTCATGCACCTTCTCGCGAATCACCGCTTCCGACGGCCGCTCCTTGCGCGGCTTCACGCGCAGGCCGAACGCGACGTTCTCGAACACCGTCATATGACGGAACAGCGCGTAATGCTGGAACACGAAGCCGACTTCGCGCTCGCGCGCGCCGACCGTCGCGACGTCCTGCCCTTGCAGCACGACCTGGCCGCCGTCCGCGTATTCGAGCCCGGCGATCACGCGCAGCAAGGTGGTCTTGCCACAACCCGACGGCCCGAGCAGCGCAACCAGTTCACCCGGCGGAAAGTCGAGCGAGACGTTATCGAGCGCGACGAAATCGCCGAAGCGCTTTTGCAGGTTACGAACGGTGATACCCATTACAGCTCTCCTTGCTTGAGCGGGTGTTGCTGCATGCTGCATGTGTGGCTGTGATGCGGACTGTGAAGCGCGCTGCGCAGCGGACTGTGATACCAGGTGACGCGGCCGCGACGTGACGGGCCGGCATACGCGGGCACATCGCGCGCGGCCGACAGTTCCGCCGACATATGGCGCTCGGCGAGCAGCTTCAGGCCGAGCGTCACGAGCGCGAGCAGGGCCAGCACCGACGCCACGGCGAACGCCGCCGAGAAGTTGTATTCGTTGTAGAGAATTTCGACGTGCAGCGGCATCGTGTCGGTCTGGCCGCGAATATGGCCGGACACCACCGACACCGCGCCGAACTCGCCCATCGCCCGCGCGTTACACAGAATCACGCCGTACAGCAGGCCCCATTTGACGTTCGGCAGCGTGACGCGGCGGAAGATCTGCCAGCCCGACGCGCCGAGCACGTGCGCGGCTTCTTCTTCGTCGTTGCCTTGCGCCTGCATCAGCGGAATCAGCTCGCGCGCGACGAACGGGAACGTGACGAAGATCGTCGCGAGCACGATGCCCGGCACCGCGAAGATGATCTGCACGTTATGGTCGTGCAGCCACGGGCCGAACCAGCCCTGCGCGCCGAACATCAGCACGTAGATCAAGCCGGAGATCACCGGCGACACCGAGAACGGCAGATCGATCAGCGTGGTCAGCAGCGCCTTGCCGCGGAATTCGAACTTGGCGATACACCACGACGCCGCGAGGCCGAACACGAGGTTCAGCGGCACGGCAATCGCGGCGGTGATCACGGTGAGCTTGATCGCCGACAGCGCATCCGGGTCGGCGAGCGACTCGAAATAGAAGCCGATGCCCTTGCTGAACGCCTGATAGAACACGGCCACGAGCGGCACGACGAGAAACAGCGCGAGGAACAGCAGCGCGATGCCGGTCAGAATCCAGCGCACGACGGGCGGTTCGGTGACCGGATCGGGCCGGCGCGCGACGTTCAGCGGCGCGCGCGGCGCGACTGCAACAGCAGCGGCGCCATCACGCGCTGTTTGCGTTCATGCGGAACGGCGGCTCATTGCGCACCTCCGCCGATGCGCCGCGACACTCGCACACGCGCCGGCGCCGGCCCTGCGCCGCCGCGGCTCGTGCGGCGCTGCAGAAACCACTGCAGCGTGTTGATCAGCAGCAGCATCAGGAACGACACGCACCAGCATCACGACCGCGATCGCGGTCGCGCCCGCGTAGTCGTATTGCTCGAGCTTGGTGATGATCAGCAGCGACGTGATTTCCGACTTCATCGGCACGTTGCCGGCGATGAAGATCACCGAGCCGTATTCGCCGAGCGCCCGCGCGAACGCCAGCGCGAAACCGGTCAGCAAGCGCCGGGAACACGCGCCGGCAGCACCACGCGGCGAAACGTCAGCCAGCGCGTCGCGCCGAGGCACGCGGCGGCCTCTTCCTGCTCGCGTTCGAACTCTTCGAGCACCGGCTGCACGGTGCGCACGACGAACGGCAAGCCGATGAACGTCAGCGCGACCAGCACGCCGCGCCGGCGTAAACGCGATCTTGATGCCGAGCGGTTCGAGAAACTGCCCGATCCAGCCGTTGCCCGCGTAGACGGCGGCGAGCGAGATGCCGGCCACCGAAGTCGGCAGCGCGAACGGCAGATCGACCACCGCATCGACGATGCGCTTGAACGGGAACGTATAGCGCACCAGCACCCACGCGACCAGAAAGCCGAACACGGCATTGATCAGCGCGCCGCCGAGCGCCGAGAAGAACGTCAGCCGGTACGACGCGAGCACGCGCGGCGAGCTGACCGCGCGCACGAACTGACGTCCAGTCGAGCGTGGCGGTCTTGAGAAAGGTCGCCGCAAGCGGAATCAGCACCACGAGGCTCAGATAAGCCACCGTGATGCCGAGTGTCAGGCCAAAACCGGGCAACGCGCTCGGTTTTCGGAAGGTCAACGTCGTCATGCTGGATACTCTGTTCAGGGTTGAGGCTGTGGCGCTTTTCACTGGCCGACCTGGCTGGCCGATACAGCGCGTCCTGGTGGCGCCGCTTTGCTGCGGGTGCCAAAAGCGCGCCCAACTGGGCGCGCTCGAACTGTCGGCGTCTGCCGCGCCGCTTCGTCCGCCTGCAGCGTCCGTTACTGCGGCTGAGTAGATCGAATCGAACACGCCGCCGTCGGCAAAGTGCGTCTTCTGCGCCTTGGTCCAGCCGCCGAACGAATCGTCCACCGTGTACAGCTTCAGCTTCGGAAACTTCGCGGTCAGCTCGGCCGGCACCTTGTTCGAACGCGGACGGTAGAAGTTCTTCGCCGCGATTTCCTGGCCTTCCTCGCTATACAGGAAGTTCAGATACGCCTCGGCGAGCTTGCGCGTGCCGTGCTTGTCGACCACCTTGTCGACCACCGCGACCGGCGGCTCGGCCAGGATGCTGACCGACGGCACGACGATCTCGAACTTGTCCGGCCCGAATTCCTTCAGCGACAGGAACGCTTCGTTTTCCCACGCGATCAGCACGTCGCCGATGCCGCGCTGCACGAAGCTGGTGGTCGCGCCGCGCGCGCCCGAATCCAGCACGCCGGCATTCTTGTAGAGCTTGCCGACGAATTCCTTCGCCTTCTGCGTCGTTGCCGCCCGGCTGATGTTCGGCGTACGCCCACGCCGCGAGGTAGTTCCAGCGCGCGCCGCCCGAGGTCTTCGGATTCGGCGTCACGATCGACACGCCCGGCTTGATCAGATCGTCCCAGTCCTTGATGTGCTTCGGATTGCCCTTGCGCACGAGGAACACGATCGTCGACGTGTACGGCGACGCGTTGTCCGGCAAGCGCTTTTGCCAGCCCTTGTCGACGAGGCCCTTGCTGGCCAGCGCGTCGATGTCGTAGGCCAGCGCGAGCGTCACGACGTCCGCCTGCAAGCCGTCGAGCACCGAGCGCGCCTGCGCGCCCGAGCCGCCGTGCGACTGCTTGAAGGTGATGCGTCTCGCCGGTCTTCGCCTTCCATTCCTTGCCGAATGCCTGGTTGAAGTCCTGATACAGCTCGCGCGTCGGGTCGTAGGACACGTTCAGCAGCGTCGTGTCGCGCGTGCGCCTGCGCCACATACGCCGACGCGCATCGACCGCGCCCAACGCGAGCGCCGCAATCAGTTTTCTGGTCTTGCCTGCCAGCCCCGTACCTCGATGTTCATGTCGACTTTCTCCGCGTGTGGTCCGCTGAAACAGCGTGTGGTGTTGTTTTACGTCGCGGTCACGTGCACATGAGCGCCAACTCGAAGGCAGTCTATCGAAGGGCTTTCATCATTAAAAATAATGTTTCTTCATTTTTTAATACGCAAAAGTGGTAATGACGGCTGGATAAGGCGTTGCGGCACGAAAACGGGTGTTCGAACGTCTTTTGCGACGCTGGAACGGCGCCTGGCGCGACGAACTTAAAGTAAAGCTTGAAATGCGCCGAATACTGTATAAAAATACAGTCACCTGTTCCATCCATACAGTGGCGCCATGACCAAAACTCACCGCACGACAGCAGCAGGTTTTCGATCTGATCCGCCGCGCGATCGAACGCACCGGTTTTCCGCCCACGCGCGCGGAGATCGCCGCCGAGCTGGGCTTCAGCTCGGCCAATTCGGCAGAAGAACATCTGCGCGCGCTGGCCCGCAAGGGCGTGATCGAACTCGCGGCCGGCGCGTCGCGCGGCATTCGCCTGCTGGCGGGCCGCGAAGACTCACCGCATCAGTTCACGCTGCCGCACGCGAGCATCATGCAATTGTCGTTGCCGCTCATCGGCCGGGTGGCTGCGGGTAGCCCGATCCTCGCGCAGGAACATATCTCGCAGCACTATGCGTGCGACCCGGCGCTGTTCTCGAGCAAGCCCGACTACCTGCTGAAGGTGCGCGGGCTGTCCATGCGCGACGCGGGCATCTTCGACGGCGACCTGCTCGCCGTGCAGAAGAAAAGCGAAGCGAAAGACGGCCAGATCATCATTGCGCGGCTCGGCGACGACGTCACGGTCAAGCGCCTGAAGCGCCGGCCGAACGGTGTCGAACTGATCGCCGAAAACCCCGATTACGAAAACATCTTCGTTGAGACCGGCAGTGCGGAATTCGCGCTGGAAGGTATCGCCGTGGGGCTGATTCGCCCTGGCGAGTTCTAAGCCGCCTGCGCTTACGTTCGCGTACGTTTGCACGCGTACGCGTCACCGGCTGTCTATCGCTTGCGCCGGTTCGCCTGACCAACGCTGCATCATTGCTGCATCGCCTGGAGAGACTCATGGAACGCCTTGCCCGCCTGCTGCCTTTTCGCCAGTTCGGTCGTCTGCGCCATCTGCGCAAGTTGGTGCCCTGCTCATCTGATCGAGGCATCCGCGGCGAGCACTCCATCGCTGTTCGACTCGTCGGAGGGTGTCTCGAGCTTGCCCTCTTCGTTGCCGGCTTTTGCTCGCGTGTCGCTGAATTCCGGCCTGAATACGGCAGAACCGGCACGGCGCGCGCCGGTGCGCGTCTATCACGGGCCGTCGCGGCTGATCATGGTCGGCACGGTCGACGCGGTATGCCGAATGATCGACCACTGCATCGCGGATGAAGCCAATGTGCACGGCGCGGTGTTCGAAGTAATGAGTTCTGTGCAACCCTGAACGGGCTTCGATTGCGACGTCGCGAGCTCGGTAGGCGTGTACGCGGTGTGGCACGCGCGTGGCACGAGAGCTCACGTATTGCACATAGCCAGCCAGTTGCCCTGCAGCTTTTCAGAGCTGACATCGATATTTGCCTAAATGGGATTGTTCTCGCGTGGCCGTGGTCCACGATTAGATCAAACCTGATCGGAGTCCCATTCGATGACAGTTCCGACACGCATGAAGGGCAGCGCCGCCCGTCCGTTGATCGTCACGTTGATCGTGATAGTGGTGATCGCCGCGCTGGGGTTCGCTTACGCGTCGCCGTATATCGCGCTGAGACAATCTCAAACGCGCGGCCGATGCGCGCGACGCGCAAACCGTCAATCAGTACGTCGATTTTCCCGCGCTGCGCGACAGCCTGAAGCAGCAGATCACAGGTATGCTGACGCGTCGGCTGGACGCCGATAGCAACAGCAATCGTTTGCCGCTATCGGCGCGATGATCGGCGTCGACGTTGATCGGTCCGCTGGTGGATTCCTATGCGACGCCGGACGGCGTCGCGGCATTGCTGAACGGCATGCCGCCGCGCGGCGATCCGGGCGAGCGGCCGCCCGCGCCGCCTGATGCCAACAATCCACCTGCGGCGCGCAGATGCGCCCGCATCTCCTCCGGCCAGCGCGACTGCGGCCAGCGCCACGCAGCCAGCAGCCGCCGCAAACCACGGCGGGTTATCGCGGGATCAACGAGTTCGTCGTGACCTACCGGCATGGCGCAGGCGACGCGCGTTATTCGGCGATCTTCCAGCGCGAAGGTTTGTTCACGTGGAAGCTCGCCGCCATCAATCTGAACGAGTGAGCAGGCTGGCCGAAAGACGGCCAGCTCGTCGCTCATCGTCTGAGGCGCGCGAATTCATTGCACGGCTGCCGGCATCCTCGGCAGCATTGGTCGCTTCATACGGCGTCGACTCACATCAACGGTCGAGGCGAAGGCCTGAGCCGCCGCAGACGGTTTCGCCTCAGGCTTCGCCTACTCTCAAGCGCAACCGTCACGCCTGTCTGCGACGCATCAAGCCGCAGCGGCTTGCTGCTGCTCCTGCGCGGACGAGCAGGCCACCAGAATGCTGCACGAGATCCGGTCGAGCAGCGGCGTATTGCCCGCGCCCATCCACCAGCGCGACAAGCCCGTGCGGCAGCGGTGCCCGACCACCACGAGGTCGACATTCAATTCATTGGCGAGATTCGCGATTTCGTCGATCGGATGGCCGAACGCAAAATGCCCCTGCGCGGTGCACGCCGCGCTCGGTGAGCCAGTCCACCCCTTCCTGCAGGATGTCGCGAGCCGTCTTTTCGAAGCTGCCGCACGCCACATCGGTGAGCAGGCCCGCGCTTTGCGCAATGCTCGATCGCATGTCCACGACTGACAGCAAATGCGTTTCCGCCTTCAGATCCAACGCCAGATCGGCGCCACAGCGCAGCGCTTTGCGGCCTTCGCGCGAGCCGTCGTAGCACAACAGGATTTTCTGGTAGCTCGCCATGATTTTCTCCCCTCGCGCGGAAGAGCGCGTTCTGAATGAATCATGGTGCGCCGCAATTCAGGTTGCAAGGGATGGAAAACGCTAACTAGCGGCCAATTCGCGCCTAAACGGTCTGCGGGCGGCCGGTTTGCGCAGCCATTGCGGGGAGTCGCGGCGACAATTGCGGCAGCTGCAAAAGCGCGGCAATCGGCGCATTCATCCGGCCGCTCAACTTCCGCCCTGCGATGCCCTAGAATAAGCGGCCTCCCCGGCCATTCGCTGTCTTTTCCCGGAGCATCGACCGATTTATGTCTGAAGCCGCCATCGAGTTCCACGAGGTCAAGAAAAGCTACGGCGAAAAGACCGTCGTCGACGGACTGTCGTTTCATGTCAACGCCGGTGAATGTTTCGGCCTGCTCGGCCCGAACGGCGCGGGCAAGACCACCACGTTGCGCATGCTGCTCGGCATCGCCTCGCCGGATGCGGGCGCGATCCGCCTGTGCGGCGAGCCGATTCCCGCGCCGCGCGCGGCTCGCGCGGGCGCGCGTCGGCGTCGTGCCGCAGTTCGACAATCTCGATCCCGATTTCACGGTGCGCGAAAACCTGCTGGTGTTCGGCCGCTACTTCGGCCTGAGCGCCGCGCAATGCCGCGCGGTCGTGCCGTCGCTGCTCGAATTCGCGCGGCTCGAAAGCAAGGCGGACGCACGCGTGAGCGAGCTGTCGGGCGGCATGAAGCGGCGCCTCACGCTGGCGCGCGCGCTCGTCAACGATCCGGACGTGCTGATCATGGACGAGCCGACCACCGGCCTCGATCCGCAGGCGCGTCATCTGATCTGGGAGCGGCTGCGCTCGTTGCTGGCGCGCGGCAAGACCATTCTGCTGACCACCCACTTCATGGAAGAGGCCGAGCGCCTGTGCCATCGGCTGTGCGTGATCGAAGAAGGCCGCAAGATTGCCGAAGGCGCGCCGAGCGAATTGATCGCCTCCGAGATCGGCTGCGACGTGATCGAGATTTTCGGTCCCGATCCGCGTCGCGTTGCGCGACGAACTGGCGCCGCTCGTCGAGCGCACCGAGATCAGCGGCGAGACGCTGTTCTGCTATGTGAACGATGCGCAACCGGTGCACGCGCGGCTGAAGCAACGCGCCGGATCTGCGCTATCTGCATCGGCCGGCGAATCTGGAAGACGTGTTTTTGCGGCTCACGGGCCGCGAGATGCAGGATTGACGCTGAGCAGCGATACAGCGGCCAGCCGCACACCCGCTACAGCTATAACAACACCGCACGAGACACCAAGCAATGGACGCACGCACTTACGAGCCCCCGGGCGACACGCCGTCGAAACAGGAATCCTTCGCCGCCTTCCCCGCCAACGCCGTGAACTGGATCGCGGTGTGGCGCCGCAACTATCTGGTGTGGAAAAAGCTCGCGATCGCGTCGATGTTCGGCAATCTCGCCGATCCGATGATCTACCTGTTCGGCCTCGGCTTCGGGCTTGGGCTGATGGTCGGCCACGTCGACGGCGTGTCGTACATCGCGTTTCTGGCCGCGGGCACGGTGGCGTCGAGCGTGATGATGTCGGCGAGTTTCGAGTCGATGTATTCGGGCTTTTCGCGCATGCACGTGCAGCGCACGTGGGAGGCGATCATGCATACGCCGCTCACGCTCGGCGACATCGTGCTCGGCGAGGTGGTGTGGGCGGGCAGCAAGTCGATGCTGTCCGGCGCGGCGATCATGCTGGTGGCCGGCTCGCTCGGTTACGCGAAGTTTCCGTCGATGCTGCTGGCGTTGCCGGTCATCGTGCTGACCGGTCTGGCGTTCGCGAGCAGTCGCGATGGTGGTGACGGCGCTCGCGCCGTCGTATGACTTTTTTATGTTTTACCAGACGCTGGTGTTGACGCCGATGCTGTTGCTCTCCGGCGTGTTCTTTCCGATCTTCGCAATTGCCCGCCGCCGCGCAGATCGCGACGCAGCTGTTGCCGCTCGCCCATGCGGTCGATCTGATCCGGCCGGCGATGCTCGGGCGGCCGGTCGACAATGCGGTTTTGCATGTGGCCGTGCTGGCCGCTTATGCGGTCGGCGGGTTTATCGTCGCCGCGATGCTGTTCCGGCGCAGGATGATGAAATAAGCTCGAATTTCCCACAGCCGCAAGCATCGACATCTGACGCCCGCGGCATGTGCATGACAATTCAACGGGCTCAGTCTTCGTCGTCCGTCCAGGGAATATCCACGTCGGAGATGAACGCGACCGTCGCGAACGGGCCGCCTTCCTGACGTCCGATCTTGCCGTCGGCGCGCTGCCATTCGACCCGGAACACCGTGCCCGGATCGTCGGCGATCAGGCGCACCGTGCGGACCTCGTCCGGATCGGAATCCTCGACAGGACCGTCGAGCGAAACCTGCAATTCCTGCGGCCACAGACCATCGGCGGGATCGTAAATCTTGTCGCCATCGGGAATCAGCGTGAACGCTTCCACGCCGATGGTCGCCGACGCATCCACGATCATCTTGCCCAACGCGCGCAGCAGCGCGGTGGCGCGTGCCGAGTTCGCCTGACGGATTGCAAGATCCCCGCGCGTCAGCGCCTGCTCAAGTTTTGGGTTGGTTTTTTGTTGCGCCATTCGATGTCCTGAGTCCTATCGCTCTGTTGTGCACGGCACGCGGCTTCGACTGCGCGCCGCGCTCCATTTTTCGGGCTGAATGCTACCACTGGTGTGCGTTGCAGCATGGCCAGCCGCACAGCTCCGCAGCCTCGTCCAGGCCGCCCCGTCCACCACAGTTTAGGTCGTGATTCGCGTTCCGGCAGGGACATTTGCGCTGCTCCTCGATGCTCGCCGCGCCTCACGGCCGCGTCTGCCGGCTTGCCTCTGCTCATGTCTGGTCACGCGTTTGCTCCCGCGTGCGCCGCTTGCGGACCGTCTTCGCCGCAGCAGCGCTCCCAGCCTTCGCGCCCCGCGATCTCCCCGATCAGATAGTCGCGGAAAGTTCTGACCGAAGGCGGCAGTTCGCGTCCCGCCATCGTCTGCACCTGAATGCTGCGCTGGCGTAGTTGCGGATGCGTCAACGGCAGCACGACGAAGCCGTCGCCGGCAAAACGGTCGCGCACCGACAGCAGACCGGTGAACATGATCGCGCCGGACTTCTGCACGTAGCGATACATCGCGCCGCTGTTGTTGCAGGTGAGTTCGGGCTCGAGCAGCACGCCTTCGAGCGCGCAGGTAATGTCGATCAACTGGCGAATCGTCGTGCCCGGCTCGGGCAGCACCAGCGGATAGCGCTGCACGTCGGCGAGCGACAATTTCACGCGCGCGGCCAGAGGATGATCGGCGCGCAGCAGCGCCAGCACCGGCGCACGTTCCGTATGCTCGACCTTGACGCCCTTTTCCGGCGCGAGGCTGAAGCTCAAGGCGAGATCGGCGTCGCCGTCGCGCACCTGACGCGTCGCTTCGCCCGGCGACATCACCGAGAGCGAGAAATCGATGCCCGGATACTGAGCGGCGAAAATCCGCGATTGCGCTGGGCAGGAAATCCGCGGCGAACCCCTCCGAACTGGCGACCTTGATCATGCTGCCGTGCAAGGTCTCGATGCCGCCGATCTCCTTCATCACATGCTCGGCTTCGAGCAGGCTGCGCTGCGCATAAGCCAGCAGGCGCTCGCCGGCCTCGGAAAGCGCCATGCCGCGCGGACGCCGCTCGAACAGCACGGCGCCGAGTTCGCTTTCGAGCCGCGCAACCTGCCGGCTGATCGCCGACACCGCGACGTGCAGCCGCGCGGACGCGTCGCTGAGCGAGCCGGTGCGAGCTACTTCGACAAAGTAGCGCAACGCGATGCCATGTAGCGAAAGTGCCATGGGAATGCCTGGTTCGATGCAGTCCGCGGAGTAGCGGATCGCTGCGATGAGCTTTGCCTTTTTGGCAACGCAAGCTTCGAAACACGATCATTGTGACAAAAAAAACGGCCTCCTAGAATCGATTCAACGCTCAAGGCCACGGTCGACGGACCTCGACAACGAGCCACGCGCCGCCCCACACCCGCATTGGAGACACACCATGAGCCGCAATCAGGCGATCGAGCACGCGACCCATCATTTCGAATCAGGCGCCTTCCTGAAGGATCTCAATCGTCGCATCGGCTTTCGCACCGAGAGTCAGGAAAGCACTAGCGCCGCGACGCTGCTGTCGTATCTGACCGATGAAATCACGCCCGAAGCGCAGCGCCTGGGCTTCGGCACACGTATCGTCGATAACCCGGTGGCGGGCCTTCGGGCCGTTCCTGATCGCGAGCCGCCATGAAGGCGACGACCTGCCGACCGTGCTGATCTACGGCCACGGCGACGTCGTGCGCGGTTACGACAGCCAGTGGCGTGCGCCGCTGGCGCCGTGGGCCGTGACGATCGAAGGCGAGCGCTGGTACGGCCGCGGCACCGCCGACAACAAGGGTCAGCACACCATCAACCTGGCCGCGCTGGCAAGCGTGCTGGCCGCGCGCGGCGGCAAGCTCGGCTTCAATACCAGACTGCTGATCGAAATGGGCGAGGAGACCGGCTCGCCGGGACTCGACGCGATCTGCCGCGAGCATCGCGACGAACTGGCCGCCGACGTGCTGATCGCCTCGGACGGCCCGCGCCTCGCCGCGCGCCGTCCCACGGTGTTTCTCGGCTCGCGCGGCGCGGTGAATTTCCGGCTGTCGTTGAATCTGCGCGACGGCGCGCATCACTCGGGCAATTGGGGCGGTCTGCTGCGCAATCCGGCCACCGTGCTCGCGAATGCGCTGGCGAGTCTGGTCGACGCGCGCGGCGTGATCGCCGTCGAGGGCCTGCGTCCGCCCCCGATCTCAGACGCGGTGCGTCGCGCGCTTGCCGACGTTGAAGTGGGCGGCGGCCCGGGCGACCCGGCCGTCGACGAAAACTGGGGCGAACCGGGGCTGAGCGCGCCCGAGCGGGTGTTCGGCTGGAACAGCTTCGAAGTGCTGGCGTTCAAGGCCGGCAATCCCGAGAACCCTGTGAATGCGATTCCTGCCTCGGCGTTCGCGCATTGCCAGTTGCGCTTCGTGGTCGGGACCGACTGGACCAATCTGGGGCGGCACGTGCGCAGTCACCTGGACGCGCAGGGCTTTTCGATGGTCGAGATCGACGTCGAGCGCGGCGCGCCGGCCACGCGTCTTGATCCGGACGATCCGTGGGTCAGGTGGGCCGTCGCCTCGCTCGAACAGACCACCGGCAAGAAGACCGCCGTGCTGCCGAACCTGGGCGGCACGCTGCCCAACGAAGTATTCGCCGACACGCTCGGCCTGCCAACCATCTGGGTGCCGCACTCGTATCCGGCCTGCTCGCAGCATGCACCGAACGAGCATCTGCTTGGACCGGTGGTTCGCGAGGGGCTGCAAATCATGGCGGGGCTTTTCTGGGATCTCGGCGAGAACTCGCCGTATATCGAGAACCGCGGCGCCCAGGCGACGAACGCCGCGAACTGACCCAGTCAATAGCGAAACCGCATCGAAGCGCCGGAATAGACAGTAAAAAGCCCGAACGCCACGAAGAAGGTCATGTCCGCATGGCTTCGGCAAATAGCTAAAGACAATCCCGCGCACAAGCCGAAGCGCGGCGGCCATCGCGTGCTGCTATCGCATGCTGTGACCGCGCGCCTTATCCGTTGTCCGCCTCCGTCACGAGACCTGTCCACGATGAGCACCTCTACTCTGCAAGCCAGCGCCGCGCGGCCGTCCGCCGTGAAGGTCCATCGCATCATTCTCGCGGCGTCGATCGGTAACGCGCTCGAATGGTTCGACCTGGTCGTCTACGGTTTTTTCGCGGTGACGATCGCGAAGCTGTTCTTCCCGGCGAGCACCGAAGCGATCTCGCTGATGCTCGCGCTCGGCACCTTCGGTATCTCCTACCTGATCCGTCCGCTCGGCGGCCTCGTGCTCGGCTCGCTCGCGGATCGCGCGGGACGTAAGGCGTCGCTGCTGCTGTCCATTGCGTTGATGATGGTCGGCACGCTGACCATCGCCGTGATGCCGCCGTACGCGGCGATCGGTCTGTGGGCGCCTGCGGGCATCATGCTCTCGCGGCTGGTGCAGGGCTTCTCGGCGGGCGGGGAATTTGGTGCGTCGACGGCCTTCCTTGTCGAACATGCACCCGAGCGGCGCGGCTTCATGGGTAGCTGGCAATTCGCGAGTCAGGGGCTCGCGACACTGCTCGCGTCCGGCTTCGGTGCGCTGCTGACCAGTCAACTCACTGCCGCGCAACTCGAATCGTGGGGCTGGCGCGTGCCGTTTCTGTTCGGCCTCGCGATCGGACCAGTCGGTTTCTACATTCGCCGTTACGTGGATGAAGGCGCCGAGTTCGACGCGCAGCCGAAAGCCCGCGCGCCGCTGCGCGATCTGTTCGGCGCGCAGAAAGTGCGGGTGCTGCTGGCGGTCGGTTCGCTGGTCATTTCGACGGCGGCCAACTACATGATCATGTATATGCCGACGTACGCGATCAAACAGTTGCATCTGCCTGCGTCGACGGGCTTTGCGGCGACGCTCGCCACCGGCATCGTGCTGACGGTGTTGACGCCTTTCGCGGGGCATCTGTCCGATAGCCTGGGGCGAATCCGCATCATGGCAGCCGCCGCCGCGCTCATGCTCGTGACGGTGTATCCGGCGTTCGTGTACATGAACACGCATCCGTCGTTCGCCACGATGTTGCTCGCGTTGATCTGGATCGGCGTGCTGAAGGCGACGTACTTTGGCGCGCTGCCGGCGTTGATGTCGGAGATTTTCCCGACCCGGACGCGGGCGACCGGTCTGGCGGTGAGTTACAACATTGGCGTGACGGTGTTCGGCGGCTTCGCGCCGTTCGTGATGACCTGGCTGATCGATGCCAGTGGGAACAAACTTTCGCCGGGTTTTTATCTGATGTTTTGCGCGGCGGTGAGTCTGTTGGCGCTATACGCGGTGCGCGCAAAATTAAAAATCCGCTGACGATATCGGCACCGAAGTTCGCGCGACCGGGTACGGCCTGGGGCGTTGGCTGACTGCGCTCAGGCAGCAGAACAAAACGAAAGCTCAATCGAAAACGACGCACACCGCTGCCCCGGCCAGCAGGCCGGGGCAAACCGTCAACGTGCGATTCGGGTCTGGTTCTAACAGCCAGTTTCCAGCCCGCTCCGCTGCACTTCAACGCTCCATCAAGGCGCCGGATTCGGCTGCAGCTCGTGCAGCTTGTCGATTTCCGCGAGCACGTCCGCCGACAGTTTCACATCTGCGCTGGCAATGTTTTCCTTCAACTGATCAAGCGAGGTCGCGCCGATCAGATTGCTCGTCACGAACGGACGGCTGTTGACGAACGCAAGCGCGAATTGCGCAGGCGACAAGCCATGATGCTTCGCCAGTTCCACGTAACGCGTCGTCGCCGCGATGGCTTGCGGCTTGCTATAACGGGCGAAACGCTCGAACAGCGAAATGCGCGCGCCAGCCGGACGTGCGCCGCCTTCGTACTTGCCTGACAGCCAGCCGAACGCCAGCGGCGAATACGCGAGCAAACCGATATTGTCGCGATGCGCGTATTCGGACAGACCCGCTTCGTACGTGCGGTTCAACAGGCTGTACGGGTTCTGGATGCTGACAATACGCGGCAAGCCGAGCTTTTCGGCCGCGCGCAGGAACTGCGCGACACCCCACGGCGTTTCGTTCGACACCCCGATATGACGCACCTTGCCCGCCTTGACGAACTCAGCGAGCACCGACAGCGTCTCTTCGATCGGCACCGTGTATGCGTCGTCGACCCACGGATACGACGGACGGCCAAAGGTCATCGTGCTGCGATCCGGCCAATGCAGTTGATACAGATCGACGTAATCTGTTTGCAGACGCTTGAGGCTGTCGTTGAGCGCTTCTTCGAGATTCTTGCGATCGAACTGATTGCCTTCGCCGCGAATATGACGCGGATTGTGCGGCTGACGCGCCGGGCCCGCGATCTTGGTGGCGAGCACGATCTTCTCGCGCGCACTGCGATGCTGAGCGAGCCACGTGCCGATGTAACGCTCGGTCGAACCTTGCGTCTCCGCGCGCGGCGGCACCGGATACATTTCTGCGGTATCGATCAGGTTGACGCCGTGATCGAGTGCGTAATCGATCTGCGCGTGCGCTTCCTGCTCGTTGTTCTGCTCGCCCCAAGTCATGGTGCCGAGACCGATCAGGCTAACCTGCACATCGGAGTCGCCAAGTCTGCGGTATTCCATCTAACCGTCCTGTTGAATGTGTTAACCGAAAACGCTGAAGTTACCACGCCCGCGCCATGCCTGCAGCAACGCTAGAATGCCGGAGCGGCGAGGCTGACTTCCCGTTCACCGGCGATCCGGGATGTTTCTGCCGGAACCTCGCCCGCCCTGTCGCGCTCAACCCGCTTTGCGTCGCCCTCAACTGCCATGAACCCCGAACAACTCGAACTGCTGGTCACCCGCGTGATGCCCTACGGCAAATACAAAGGCCGCGTCATTGCGGACCTGCCGGGTCACTATCTGAACTGGTTCGCGAGTCAGGGCTTTCCGCCCGGCGAAATTGGCCGGCTGCTCGCGTTGATGCAGGAGATCGATCACAACGGTTTGAAGCCGCTGCTCGAACCTTTGCGCAAGCGCTGAGCTTCACTGAAACGCGAACGAAGCACGAACGCAACGCGAACGAAACACCGCAAAATGAAAGCCTGCCGAAGCCCAGCGAAGCCGCTTGAAAGTTGCTGCGAAGGCCGCCTGCAAGCAATGTAGGCTTGTACAAATTCATACAGTCTTTTTCTTGCGCGACGTGCGTGGGTGGACTTAAATCGGCATAGGTCGTTGCGCAACGAAACAGCCACCGCGCAACCGTTCGTCGTCATCTCGCCGCCGGTCCATGCCCGCTTTCAACCTGCCCGCCCTACTGGAATTTATCGGTCACGACCTGTCGCCCGTGCGCGCGGTCATCGCGTTTTTTCTGATCGGTTATCTGGTCGTCGGACTGCCCATGCATTTTCGCCAGGGCGCGGCGTCGCGCGATATCTGGGGCACCGCTGCCGGCGTGACGATGGCCGCGATTTACGCGGCGTTCATCGTCGGCGTGTATCCTGCGCTGCATCATTCGGCCGTGTTGATGCATTGATGTAAGACGCGCACTCCGTCGTGACCGGAAGTTACGGCAAACGCCCCGACAGCATCAGTTCGGCAAGCAAGCGTTCCACGGATTGATCGACCGACATACGAGCGGTGTCGATCACGACGTCGGGCGCAAGCGGCGTGTCGAAAACTCCAGAAACGCCGGTGAAATGCGCAATCTCGCCGCGCCTCGCGCGTGCGTAAAGCCCTTTGACATCGCGTGCTTCGCACACTTGCAGCGGCGCATCCACGAACACTTCGACGAAACCATTGCCGACGATTTCACGCGCGGTGCGTCGATGCTGATGTTCCGGCGAAATCACCGCGGCAATCGCAACGAAGCCCTGCTGCATGAAGAGCGCCGCAACGTGCGCGACGCGGCGCAGGTTCTCGGCACGATCCCGGAGGTAAAACCGAGGTCGGCGTTCAGTCCGCGCCGCAACACGTCGCCGTCGAGCACGATCGACGCACATGCCTTGCTCCGCGAGACGCCGGTGCAGCGCGTTAGCGAGAGTCGACTTGCCCGCGCCGGATAAACCTGTCATCCAGATAACGGCGCCACGCGGCTCACTCATGATGTTTGCTCCGTGCCCACACCGGCGTGCTGAGCCGCATCGGCAAAATTCGCTTGCGAGAACCCCGTCGGCCGATGCCAGTTGCGGACCCAGCCCTTCGAACAGCGGCTGCAGCAAATCGGCCGCGCGGCTGCCAGCGCCGCACCGACGTCTTGTAGATCGGCTGACGCACCTGGGCCGAACTTGCGGTGTTCACCTGCCGGGTCGTCTGGTGGAACGCGAGACAACGTTCGTCCCAGTCGAGTCCGCAATGCGCGAGCATCCGCCGCACGTTGGCTTCGAAATCGTCGACCAGGCTTTCGTATTTGACTTCGATCATCACGCCCTCGGGCAGCACGCTGTGCCAGTACGTCATCAACGTATCGTATGCACGATAGTAGCGGCCGAGTTCGCCGAGGTCATAACCGAACGGCACGTCATGAAAGATCCGCGAGAAAATCGACAGACAGGTTTGCAACGGCGAGCGGCTGCTATGAATGAAGCGCGCGTTCGGCAACGCCAGGTGAATCAGCCCGACGTTGATGAAATTGAACGGATATTTGTCGGTGAAATGCGTATAGCGCGATGCAGCGCCGCTGTCTTCGCGTTGAATGTCGGGCAGCGCCCGATGCATGAAACGCAGATAGTCGCCGCCTAGCGCGCTCAATGGCGCGGCGCCGACTCCCTGCATCGCCTCGATGCCGATCCTCAGCGGATCGTCCAGCCGGACGACAGATGCTCTTCACCAGCGCCTCGCCGAATTCGGTGCGCTCGCCTGCGCCGAACACCTGCGGATGGCTCGCCAGAATCTGCTCGATCAGCGTCGAACCGGAGCGCGGCATCCCGATGACAAAGATCGGCGCGGCCGACGGATCGCCCAGACCGCGCGCGGCCGCGAGCACGTCTGCATTGATCAGAGTCGGCATTTGGGCGAACAGGCCGAGCGAATCCGCTTCGTTGTAGCGCACGCCGGCACGATGCAACGCATTGCCCTTCAGTTGATGATCGAACGAATCGTCGTTGCGGCCCACGTCCGATAGCGCCTGGCCATACGCGAAGTGAGCCTCGGCCTGATCGGCGACGCTCAGCGAGGCGCTTTCGCCCACCAGTTGCCGCAGTGACGCGAACACGGGATCGTCGACGCTCAAGCGCTTGGTCTGCACGAAGTTGCGGTAATACAGCGGGACCCGCGGCGCGCCGGTTATCGCGCGCCGATATGCTTCGTGCGCTTCGTCGAAGCGGCCAAGCGCCTGCAGGCAGTTGCCCATGTTGTTGTTCGAGCCGTCGGCGCGCGGATTGTGGCGCACCGCTTCGCGATAGGCGTCGATCGCGTCGTCGAGTCGATGCATCAGTTCGAGCGTCCAGCCGAGGCCGTGATGCAAATCCGCATTGTGTGGATTGCGCGCGATCGCCTCGCGATACCGGTCGGCAGCTTCGGGATAGCGGCTTAGCGCAGTGAGGGTGGCGGCGAGCCGCTCGTAGTTGGCGGCATCGGCGGGATCGAGCGCGCGGGCGGTGTCGAAACAGTGCAGCGCGGCATCGAACTCATTGCGGCCAACGTGTGCGTCGCCTTCGATGCGCCATTCGGATGCGGTAGCCGGCTGTGGATCTTTCGTCATTGACGGCTGGTGATTTGCAGGCATCGCGTGAGGCGGTCCTGAATGTGGCGGGTGCGATCTTTTCGTCCGGCTTTAGCACGCTTGACTGCACTTCAGTGCGGCATCAGGCGCTCCGATATTCGGTTGCGAGGTACAGCACGCGTATCGGGCCGGATTCAAAGCCAATTGTCTGACCGGAACTTAGCAGCGCCGCCCTACAGTTCCTTTTCGAATATTTAACTAACTGTTACAGCAGCCCGAGTTGGTAAGGGACCGGAAGACAGGCGCGATGCCTGGCTGTCATGGGGTTCGATTCGTGCGTATGAATCTGCGACGCACCTTGGCGCGTATCAGTAGTAATGCGCGGACACAAATGCCGCTGAACTCCATCGCCGGCGATTTTTCTGACTCTTACGTGAAGGAGAAAATCGTGAGCAGGCTCATTGCATCAATCGCGTTGTTGACGGCGGCGGCCGTACTTACCGGATGCGCAGTCGCGCCAGGTTACGACTATGCGTACGGGCAGCCTTACTACCCCGGCTACGGCTATGGTTACCCTTACGGCTATGGCTATCCGTACGCGCCGGTTTATGGCGCGGTGGGAATTTACGGCGGATGGGGCGGCGGCTGCTGTTACTACCATGGCGGCCATGGATACTGGCATGGCCGAGGCGGCGGCCACGGTGGCTGGCACGGCGGCGGGTATGGCGGATATGGCGGCTCGCATGGCGGCAGCTCGTGGAGCAGCGGCGGCAGTCATGGAGGGGGCGGCCACGGGCACTAACCGTCGCGGCGGCGGCTGAGAACCTGCGAGGCTTTGAACCTGACGATTCCCAACTTCGCGCCACACATCGCTCGAATCACAAAAGAGCGGGCCAAAACAAAAACGGCGTTGTGATTTCTCACAACGCCGTTTGCAAAACACTTTACTGCGTGAATTCTTTGGGGTGGCTGATGGGGCTCGAACCCACGACAACAGGAATCACAATCCTGGACTCTACCAACTGAGCTACAGCCACCACTGACATCTGCTTAACTTGCCTGCATCTCATTGCTGAGAAACTCTGCTAAGTCAGTCGAAGAAACGAGATTATGCCAACAAGAATCTCGCTTGCCTAGCCCTTTATTCAAAAATTTCGACCGGCTCGCGCAGATGCTGTCTTGCTTCATCGAAGATGGTCAGATCGCGCGCCGCGAGGCGCTTGCTATCGGACAACACGCGACGCCATCCGCGCGCACCCGCTTCGCCACGATAGAGACCCAGCGCATGACGCGTGATCGCGCCGAGATACGTGCCGCGCGCCATTTCAGCCGCGCAATATTCGATCAGCTTCGCTTCGACCTGCTCGCGGGTCAGCGGCGCGTCTGTCGAACCGTAAAAGCGTGCGTCGACATCGGCGAGCACGATAGGGGTTGTGATAAGCCTCGCGCCCGAGCATCACACCATCGACGTGCTGAAGATGGGTCTCGACCTCATCGAGCGTCTTGATGCCGCCGTTGATGATGATCTCCAGCTCCGGGAAATCGCGCTTCAACTGATACGCGTATTCGTATTTGAGCGGCGGAATCTCGCGATTCTCCTTCGGGCTCAAACCCTTGAGAATCGCGTTGCGCGCGTGGACGATAAACACGTTGCAGCCGGCATTCGCCACTGTGCCGACGAAATCGCGCACGAAAGCCATATTCTTCGACCGCGTCGACGCCGATACGGTGCTTGACCGTGACCGGCACCGACACCACGTCGCGCATCGCCTTGACGCAGTCGGCGACGAGTTGCGGCTCGTTCATCAGACACGCGCCGAATGCGCCGCGCTGCACGCGCTCGGACGGGCAACCACAGTTCAGATTGATTTCGTCATAGCCCCATTGCTCGCCGAGTTTCGCCGAGCGCGCGAGATCGTCCGGTTCGCTGCCGCCGAGTTGCAACGCGACTGGCGCTTCCTCGGGCGTAAACGCGAGATGACGCGGCACGTCGCCATGCAGCAGCGCGCCGGTCGTCACCATTTCCGTGTAAAGCCAGGTATGGCGGGAGATAACGCGATGCAGTGAACGGCAGTGGCGGTCAGTCCAGTCCATCATGGGCGCGACGGAGACGCGGCGCGGACTGGGAGTGTGCGATGAAGACATGAGTTGGCCGGACAGCAAAATTCAAAACACAGATTTTAGCGCATTGTGTACAATGCCCGGCTGCTGAAGGTTCGCAGATGTCAGTGGTGGCTGTAGCTCAGTTGGTAGAGTCCAGGATTGTGATTCCTGTTGTCGTGGGTTCGAGCCCCATCAGCCACCCCAAAGAATTCACGCAGTAAAGTGTTTTGCAAACGGCGTTGTGAGAAATCACAACGCCGTTTTTGTTTTGGCCCGGCCGTTTGAACCCACTTTGCAGCGGCTGCGAGCGCCCTCCTGAGCCCTTTTCTGCCGATCTCGCTCTTCCGATACCCGCTCCAGCAGTCAGGTCTCTCCCTTCGAAAACACTTGGCAAACGGGGTCGGACCACGGCTCATCCTTGCTCGCCTCTACGTCCGACGGATTATTTCAGGAATCGGGAACAGTAAATTCACATTATCGGCACAAATTATCGATAGTAGGGGTATACACTGCCTTCCATCGACGTTGCAGACAAAAGCTTCCCGGCCCTGCGACGCCTTCCTGACACATGAAGTCGAAACGTTATCGGAGTCTTACCATGAAGACCAAGTTCATCGCCGCCCTGCTGGTTGCTGTTTCCGCCTCGATCGCCGCTCCCGCATTCGCTAGCGGCTACGGCCCGGCACCGTTCTACCGTCCGTCGGTTGGCGCACCGGCTTCGCAACAAGGCCAGAATTCGCAAACCGTCGCTGCCGAACGCGCTAACGCCGAATCGAATGCTTACGGCGGCGTGAACAACGTGTCGTCGCAATCGGGTACGCGTGCACAGGCTTCGGGCCCGCAATCGGTCTTCTTCGGCCACTAAGCACTTGTAGCCAAATCCGCTGCCTGCCTGTCGCAGGGCGGCGGATCAACTGGGCGCCGCGCATGCAGTTCTGATGCCGGCGCCCAGTTGCGTTTACCGAGTTCCGTTTACCGAGTTGCGTTGACGAGTTGCGTTGACGGCTTACGCAGCGTCACACCTGCCCGCGTGCGTCGCTCGGCAACTCGCCGCCTCTAACGCTGTTCCTCTGCCGGCGGCTCACAGAAGCGGATCCGGTTGCCGAACGGATCAGTCGTCTCCAGAACCTTGCCCCACGGCAAAACGTCGATTCCAGGCTTGCCATATCTGTAGTGTTTGGTATGGAGTTCGTCGCGCAACGCGTCGATGCCCTGCATCGGTACGAAGATCGTCGAGCCAGGGGTTGCGTCGCCGTGATGCTCGCTCAGATGCAGGATCAGATCCGAGCGCCGCACCTGCATGTAGAGCGGGAAGTTCTCCTCGAAGCGGTGTTCCCATTCGACGGTAAAGCCGAGAAAGTCGACATAAAACTCTCGCGCTTTGTCCTCGGAAAAGATGCGGATGATCGGAATCGCACGCGCAAGATGCACAGAGGTCTCCAGCTAGCAGGAATGTAGGTATGGGGATCGGCGACGCTGTGTAAGCGCACAATCGCACATCGCACAACCGCGCGCTCCCGGCTACGCCGGCAAACCTGCGTCGATCAATTCGCGCGCCGCTCGCAATGCGGCCTCGGCGGCGGCATGCTCGGTGGGCCACAAGCTGTCGATATGCACGAGCCGCCAGTCGACCACCACGGCGCCGTCGCGCAAAACCCGAAAATGCGCCTTGACGCCGGTCAGCACCTGTTCGACCGCGACTTCGATGTCGTAGTCCCGATAGCGCTCCTCGTAGTCTCCCATGTCTAGGCCTTTCGGCTTCATGTTCGCCTCCGGGCGGTGCCGCCGATCAGTCGCAATCGCCGGAAAGATATTGCCGGCCGTTGCAGGTAATCTCGACCTCCCGCTACCCGCTTGCGCCGCCAGACCGCTCGCCAGCAACTCCGCCGTTACCGACGGCGCCAGTTCCGGCGCCGGCAGACCGACGCCAATGTCGTTCAGGCGCCGCAGGGCTTCGATCGCTTCGGGACTCAATGACTTCGACATGGCCGTCTCCGTCGGGATGATCAATTCATCCTAGCAAGTTTCGGGGACAGTTGTATATGCCGTTTGTATAGGCGTATGCAGGTGCGTGTCGAGGCACACGTATTGCGTCACGGCGAGAGGAAATCTGACGCAAAGCGCCGCATCGCCGGCACGCGACTGCATCGGCATGAAGCGACACGCGGACGACACGCGGACGCTGTCAGATTGCCACTCGGGAAAGGCGATGCCGCCATGCTCAATCCCGGCATCGTCGCATCGCAAACGGAGGGTGAAATGAAGCGAAGCAAATGGACCATGCTGACGACAGGCGTCGCGCTAGTCTGGATCGGCAGCAGCAGCGCGCCAGCGCTGGCACAAACGGTAGACGTCGTCCGCGCGGCGCAGGCCGCCCAGGTGGACAAAATCGCCGAGGCGAATCCGCAACCCGCACAGCCTGCCGCGCAGCCGCCAATGGCCAACCCGCCTGGCGCCGCGTCCGGCCCCAGCGGCCAGAGTGGGCCGACCAACTCGACCAATCCCGACAACATGCCGATCAAGCGCCCCGACAAGCCGACCAACGACAAGATGAGCCGCCAGCCGCCCGCGAGCGGCGCAAACGCGAAGTAACGCGCGCGTTTGCGGCCCCGCTTGCCGCTCAAAGCCGCGCGATCGACACCTCCGTCGACTTCACCAGCGCGACGACTTCCGAGCCGACCTTCAGTTCGAGTTCGTCGACCGAGCGCGTGGTGATCACCGACGTGACGATGCCGAACGGCGTTTCCACATCGACCTCGGACACCACCGATCCGCGGATGATTTCCTTGATCTTGCCTTTGAACTGATTGCGTACGTTGATTGCGGAAATGCTCATAGCGAGTGACTCCAGTAAAGCGATTAGTAATCAGCAAGGAAGTCAGACGGCCCAGCGGACGTCGGTCGGCTTGACGTGAGGCGGCCTTCGTCACGCGCGTCGTAGACGCGTTGTGACAACGCGTCGTCGTTCGGCGCGGTCTTCAGCACGCGTTGCAACACGTGTTCTTCGAGCGCGGCAAATCCCGCCGACGCCCGCGCGCGCGGACGCGCCAGCGGCACCGGTTGATCGAGCGCGATGCGCCCTTCTTCGATCAGCAGAATGCGGTCGCCGAGCGCGACGGCTTCATGCACGTCGTGCGTGACCAGCAGCGCGGTGAACTGATGCGTCGCGCCACAGGCGTTCGATCAGCGCGTGCATTTCGATGCGCGTCAACGCGTCGAGCGCGCCGAGCGGTTCGTCGAGCAACAGCAATTGCGGACGATGCACCAGCGCCCGCGCCAGCGCCACCCGTTGACGCTGACCGCCGGAGAGCTGCGCGGGCCAGTCGTTGGCGCGTTCGAGCAGGCCGACTTCGGCGAGCACGGCGCGGGCATCTTCACGCGCACCGCGGCCGAGCCCGAGCATCACGTTTTGCAGCACGCTCTTCCACGGCAGCAGCCGCGCGTCCTGAAACATGATGCGGGTGTCGAGCGGCCGGCCGTCTTCGGCACGTTTTTCGAGCACGCCCGAGCGTGCTTTTTTCCAGACCCGGCGACCAGCCGCAGCAAGGTCGATTTCCCGCAGCCGCTGCGGCCCGACGATGGCCACGAAACTGCCGCGCTCGATCGACAGATCGAAATCCGACAGCACCTTGCGCTCGCCATACTGCTTGCCGACGCCGCGCAACTCGACCGCGTAGTCGGCGGGGCTGCGTGCGTCGTTGCGGGCGTCGCCGACGTATCAGCGCGGCCGGCCTGCGAGCGCTCGTGCGTGTGGGCATGCGTCAGATCGCGCGTAATCGAGATGCCGGCTGTCTGATCCGCGTCATGATCGGCGATGCGAGGTTGCGCCAGTTCGGCTTCGAGATCGCTGCCCGCGATGCCGCCGAACGACGTCGACAAAGTCGTTGCGTTCATGATTTCGCTCCTGTTGATAGGCCGGATGCCAGCGCAGCGACACGCGCTCCAGACTCTTCGCGAGCACGTCGGCGAGTTTGCCGAGCGCCGCGTACAGCAGAATGCCGACCACCACCACATCGGTTTGCAGGAATTCGCGCGCATTCATCGTCATGTAGCCGATGCCCGATTGCGCGGAAATCGTTTCGGCGACGATCAGCGTGACCCACATCAGCCCGAACGCGAAACGCACGCCGACCAGAATCGACGGCAACGCGCCCGGCAGAATCACATGACGGTACAGCGCGAAACCCTTCACGCCGTAACTGCGCGCCATCTCGATCAGGTTGGCGTCGACCGAACGGATGCCGTGAAAGGTGTTCACGTAGATCGGGAAAAACACGCCCAGCGCGACGAGAAACACCTTCGCCTCTTCCTCGATACCGAACCACAGGATCACGAGCGGGATCATCGCCAGCGCGGGAATGTTGCGGACCATCTGCACGGTCGAGTCGAGCACGATTTCGGTCGGCTTGAACAGGCCCGTCGCGAGTCCGAGCACGAGACCGATGCCCCCGCCGATCGCAAACCCCGACACCGCGCGCCACGTACTGACCTTGACGTCCGCCCACATTTCGCCGGACTGGATCAGCGACCACGCCGCCTTCACGACCGCGAGCGGTTCGGGCAGCACGCGCGTCGACAGCACGCCGCTCCGCGCGGCGAACTCCCAGCCAGCAGAATGGCGAGCGGCGCGAGCCAGGGCGCCAGATGCGCGCCGACACGGCGCAGCGCTGCGGCGCGCGATCAACCCGCTGCGCGTGCTCACACTCGATGAAGCCATGATTGCGTTCCTCATTGCTTGTCGAAAGTCGAGCGGGTCCGTCTGAACCCGGCGCGACGTTCAGCGTCATGCGTTCAGCTCGAGCTGACCGCTTTCGGCAGATAGTTGATTGCCGATGATTTCGCCGAACGGTCCCGACAACGGTCCATTCGAAATCTTGACTTTGCGGTCGGCAACAGCGGGAACACGAGTTCGGCGAAGCGATACGACTCTTCGAGATGCGGATAGCCGGACAGGATGAAGGTATCGACGCCAAGCGCCGCGTACTCGTTCATCAGCGCCGCGACCTGCTCGGGATTGCCGACCAGCGCCGTGCCCGCGCCGCCGCGCACGAGGCCCACGCCGGCCCACAGATTCGGATAGACCTCCAGCTCTGCGCGGCTGCCGCGCTTGCCGCCGTGCAGCGCGGCCATGCGGCGCTGTCCTTCGGAATCCATCTTCGAGAACGAGGCCTGCGCACGCGCGATGGTTTCGTCGTCGAGACTTGCTGATCAGCTTGTCGGCGGCGGCCCACGCTTCCTCTTCGGTTTCGCGCACGATCACGTGCAGGCGAATGCCGAACTTGATCTCGCGGCCATGCGCCGCTGCGCGGGCGCGAATGTCGGCGATCTTCTTCGCGACCGCTTCGGGCGGCTCGCCCCACGTCAGATACGTATCGATATGCTCGCCCGCCATATCGTGCGCGGCCGGCGACGAACCGCCGAACCACAGCGGCGGATGCGGATTCTGCACCGGCGGATACAGCGCCTTGCCGCCCTTCGAGGTCAGATGCTTGCCCTTGAAGTCGATCGCTTCATTCGTATGCGACGCGGTGAGCAGCTTGCGCCAGATGTGCAGGAATTCGTCGGTGATTTCGTAGCGCGTGTCGTGGTCGACGAACACGCCGTCGCCTTCCAGTTCGGCCGCATCGCCGCCGGTCACGACGTTGATCAGCAGGCGTCCATTCGACAGACCGGTCGAAGGTCGCCGCCATGCGCGCCGCCAGACCCGGCGACGAAATACCCGGACGGATCGCCACCAGAAACTTCAGACGTTTGGTCGCCGCGATCAGACTCGACGCGACGACCCACGCGTCCTCGCACGAACGGCCAGTCGGCAGCAGCACGCCTTCGTAGCCGAGCGTGTCGGCGGCGACGGCGATCTGCTGGAAGTAGTCGTAATCGGCTGCGCGTGCGCCTTGGGACGTGCCGAGATAGCGGCTGTCGCCGTGAGTCGGAATGAACCAGAACACATTCATTTGCTGCTCCTGCTTGTTCGAAACTGGATTGAATGGAGACGGTGCGCGAAGCGCCTGCGCACACGCCGGCCGCGCGCATTCGGCCGCGCGCATCCATGCCGGCAACACGGCCGGGCGATGCATGCGCAAAAGAGAACAAAAATCTGCGGTGTCGGCGCGGCTTAGCGGCGACAGCGCGAACCGCGGTGCGCGCGTTCGACCGAGGTAGCAGCGTGGATGAAGATCGGCATCAGGCAGGACATCGCGACGGCTTCCCTCGACCAAACGTGCGCGTCATGCGCTCGATTCAACGGACGACGGCGGCAAACGCCGTCTGCATGGAGAAACAGT
This sequence comes from uncultured beta proteobacterium, assembly GCA_963800185.1. Classification (GTDB taxonomy): domain Bacteria; phylum Pseudomonadota; class Gammaproteobacteria; order Burkholderiales; family Burkholderiaceae; genus Paraburkholderia. The sequence goes on from CAWCZW010000002.1 coordinate 162,849, forward strand.
CTATGGATCGGGCCGCGGCTTTTGAACGATTTTTTTTAGCTTAGGTTTTCCACTTTCGTGATTAGCCCGACGCTAAAGCATACGGGTGTTGCGCTTTAAGCTACGCTGGAAACGGGGGACCCCTATATATAATGGCGCACGTTTTCCAATAATCCGGTACAGGCCGCGCGAACCACGCCGCCTGAGCTCTGGCGGTGCAATGCATGCAAAAACTCATCCTGCCGTTCGTCGCCGGTTTTCTGGCTTCCCTGTTCTTTCATGAATCGACGCTGGCGCTGATGCACGCAGCCGGCCTGATCGACCCAACCGGTTTTTCGACTGCGCCGTTTTTGCCGCTCGGCTTGCCCGAGTTCATTGCGAACGCGATCTGGAGCGCGTTCTGGGCGGTGCTGATGGCGTGGCTGCTGCGCGTCGCGCCGGACGTCGCGCGCCATGGGTGCCGGCCTTCGTGTTCGGCGGCATCGTGCTGACGGCGGCGAGCGTGTTCGTGGTCGATCCGCTGCGCGGCATCTGGCCGAGCGGCAACATGCTGCCGCGCCTCGCGGTGGGTTTCGCGGCGAACGCGATGTGGGGCTGGGGCGCGCTGGTGTTCATGCGCGCCTTCATGGCGAGCGAAGACGAGGAGTGAGCGCCGGCCGCGCTGTTGCCGCGCGACGTTCTGCGGCTACGGCCGATGCAACAGCGGCATAGCCGGCGCGGCAATTGATTACCGCCCGACTTGCCGCTGCCTAGCCGCGCAGATCGCGCAGCGGGTGTTCGTGCGGCCGGCCACGGGCTTTCGAACATCTTCGTCGACGTCCGCGGCGCTGACGTCTTCAATGCGCGCAAAACGCCAGCGCGGCGCGTTGTCCTTGTCGATGATGCGCGCGCGAATGCCTTCGATCGTGTCGCCCAGCGAGAAAGCTCGAGCGCGTCAGATCGAGATCGCTGCGCAGCACGTCGGCCATCGAGCCCTCGGCGCGCGTCACCACTTCCAGCGACACCGCCATCGACAACGGCGAACGCTCGCGCAACACGGCGATGGTCTGCTCGGCCCAATCGGCGGCCTCGCCGCCGCGATCGCGCTCCTGCTTCGAGCGAAGCGAGAATCCGCGCGACATCGGGCAACGCGAAATGCCGGTCGATCAACGCACGCGCATTCGCGAGCGGCGAGGCTTCGGGATCCGGCGCGACCTGATACGCGAGCTGCTTCGCGCTCGATACAGGCCACCACGTCCGCGCCCCGTTCGAACAGTTCGCTGCGCAAGGTATCGACTAGCGCGGGCAAAGCCGCGTCGTCGATATAGGCGTCGGCGAGACCCGCGTAGAGCGCATCGGCCGCGCCGATCGTCTCGCCGGTCACCGCCAGATAGCGGCCGATCGCGCCCGGCGTGCGCGCCAGAAACCAGCTCGCGCCGACATCGGGAAAGAGCCCGATGCGGGTTTCGGGCATCGCCATCTTGGTCGATTGAGTCACGACGCGCAGGCCGCCGGTTCGATGCGCGCCCTGCGAAATCCCCATGCCGCCGCCCATCACGACGCCGTTCATCAACGCGATATACGGCTTCGGATAGGTGAAGATCGCGTGATTGAGCCGGTATTCCTCGATGAAAAAAGCGTCGCGTGCAGTCGTGCTCGCCGCGCTGCGCCGACTCGTACAGAAAGCGGATATCGCCGCCCGCGCAGAACGCGCGCGGATGCTGGCTGCGCACCACCACGGCGAGCACGTCGGGATTTTCGCGCCACTGGTCGAGCGCCGCGTGCATCGCGCGAATCATGCCGGTGGACAGCGCGTTGAGCGCTTTCGGCCTCTCCAGTTCGATGAAACCGATGCGGTTGGCTACGTAAGTCGCGACTTCGTCGCTGACGGCGGGCGAGGCGGAAATGGACATGGAGAGCTAGGCGCGATGGCGCAAAATGAAGTGGAACTGAACGTTATCACGCGCTCGCGGATTTGCGGCTGGTGGTCGGTTTGACGGTTGGTGCCGGTGGTCCGCTGCGATTTTCGGCGGCGTTTCGCATCGTCTGGCGCAGCGAATGGCTGGACTGGAGCGCCAGCGCCGCGACGATGCTGCGTATCACGCATGGCTGGCGGCATTGATTGGCCGGCTTTCCCTGCGTCGTCCCCAGCCATTGCTCTGACGCCCGCGCCGCTCGCCGCACTTCTGCGCAGCGGCTGCATGCTCCACCTGGCTGACAGCCGCCCCACCGGTGTATGGCATAGATGCCCGGCTCATCCTCACGAACCACAGCAGCTTTCGCGCGGTTGATCCGATGCGCGTGACGCGCCGGTTGCGGCGCCTTGCGTGCTGCTGCCCAGCCAGGCGTCGAGCGCGACGCCCACTACCGTATCGAGCGGCGCGCTCGGAAACACGGGACACGTGAGATTGAGCGCGACGATGCCGTGCATGGTCGCCCAGAAAGCCTCGGCCCACACGGCCAGCATCCGTCGATGCAGGCAAGCGCCCTGCCGCTTTCAGTTCTTCGAGCGCGGCGATCATGATGTGCAAGCGCTGGCGTCGCCGGGATCGTCGCCGGCTGCGAGCGGCGGGCTGGCTGCCTGGGCCTGCAGCGTCACCGTCCGAAGCCTGCGAGCCGTGTTCCGACGACGATGCTGCGTCTTCAGACCGCGCCGCCACCTCGCCCGCCAGCGCCCTCGCCTTCGCTGCGCCGCCAAACGCCGCGCCCGTGTAGCTCGGATCTTCCATGAAGATCAGCCGGTACGTCTGCGGATGCGCGACGCCAAACGCGACATAAGCCCGCCCGAGCGCCTTGAGCCGCTCGGCCGGATCGGCGATTGCGACGAGCGGCACGAAGGTCTCCAGCAACTGCGCAAAGCCCTCCTCGCACAACGCGTGTGCGATCTCGTCGCGGCTCGCAAAATGCAGATACAGCGTGGCGGGCGAATATTCGATGGCGTCGGCAATCTTGCGCATGGACAGCGCGGCAAAGCCTTCGCGCATCACGATGCGCCGCGCGGCATCGAGGATGCGTTCGCGCAGTGCCTGTTTCTGGCGATTTTTTCGTTCAGCGATTCCCATGACGAACATTTTCAGGTTGACAAACTGAAAAGTCAAATTAAACTGAACACTGTTTACTGAACGGTGTTCAGTAAATTTTCAGATCGATCAGCCAGATGCACCGCGGCGCGATCCGGCGCCGTCTTACAGGAGTCGTCATGCAAGCCACAGGAAAGGTCGGTTTATTCGGCGCGGCGGGCGCGGCGGGACAAAGCATCGCGGCGGCGCTGAGCGCGGCGGGCCGGCAATACCGCGTGGTCGGCCGCTCGCGCGAGCCGCTCGAAGAGGCTTTCGGCCACGACCCGCATGCGGAGATCGTCACGTGGAATCCCGACGATCCCGCTTCGATTCGCGCCGCCGCAGCCGGCTTGCAGACCGTGATCTATCTGGTCGGCGTGCCTTACGACCAGTTCGCCGAGCATCCGCCGCTGATGGAGAGAACGCTGGCCGGCGTCACGGCGGCGGACGTCGAACGCTTCATTCTGATCGGCACGGTGTATCCGTATGGCCGCGCGCGCAGCAATCCGGTCAGCGAGAGATCATCCGCGTGAGCCGCACACGTTCAAAGGCCAGATGCGGCTCGCGCAGGAGAATCTGGTGCTGGCCGCGCATCGGCCAGCAATGGTCTTTCGACGCTGGTGCTGCGCCTGCCGGATTTTTACGGCCCAGATATCGAACGCAGCCTGCTGAACGGCGTGTTCGACGGCGCGGCGACACGGCAAGCGCGCGCAGATGGTCGGCCCGGTGGATGTGCCGCACGAATTCATCTATCTGCCGGATATTGGGCCGGTAGTCGAAACGCTCACGCGCACGCCCGAGGCTTATGGGCGCTGGTGGCACCTTGCCGGCGCGGGCACGATCACGCAGCGCGAAGTCGCGCGGCAGGCATATGCGCTGGCAGGCCGCGAGCCGAGGCTGATGGTCGCCGGCAAGACCATGCTGCGTGTGCTCGGCCTGTTCAATCCGCTAATGCGTGAACTGGTGGAGATGAATTATCTGATGACCGAGCCGCTCGTGCTGGACGACTCCGCGTTGACGAAGCTGATCGGCCCGATCGCGAAGACGTCGTACGAAGAGGGTATCCGGCATTCGTTCGATGCTGCCCGCGCGGCTGCATCGGCAAAGCGTGCACGCGTAGCGTTGCACAAAGCAGATGAACGAAGCCGACATGCTGGAAGGCCGCCTGCCTGCACAACCGACGCCGGCCAGCGGTTCGATATCCACTGCAAACGCACGAGTCTCCAGACGAGTGCGCCAGGCTCAGTCCGCCACATTTCCCGGCGGAAAGTGGCCGCTCTTGAGCAGCACCGGCGTGCCATTGCTGATCTGCAGATGCTCGCGCGCCACCGCCTCGATGCGCGTGACGGCCGGCGTCGAAAGCGCGCATCCAGCCTTCGAGGTCTTCGGAATAGGCGCCGAAGTGATCTTCGAGCGCTTCGACCGAGATCGCGCACGGCACCGGCTCGCCGTCCACCAGCGCGGGAAAGACAACGGTCAGATTGGAGTCGCGGTAAGCAGGCGCGTCCGCGGGAAACCGAATTTCCATGGTCGCCTCATCAGAAGGTTCCGGCAGGAAAGCGGCGCCGGCGAGAAACCGGCCGGCCGCCGCCGAACCCCGCTATGGTACTCGCGCGCGCCGGACCGCGGTCCAGCCTGCGGCGGGGCTTCCGGTAGACCTCGCGGCTGTGTCGCGTTCGGCCGTCAGGTTCGGCGTGCCGCCATCAATGCCCCCCAGCAGACGGTCGACATAATCGCGCGCCGCCTGCTCGACGAAAACCAGCGCTTCCTCTTCGCTGCCGAAACGTTGCTCGCCGCCGAGTTCGAGCAACGTTTCCATCCGATGCGGATCGTCCGGGCCGTGCTCGGCGAGGCTCACCGAGCCGACATAGGTGCCGCCTTTCGCGTTCTCGCCCGCAGCCGGGCGTCTCGACCGCCGGCACGAGGCGCGCGGCGGCGCTGATGTAATAGCCGCGATAAGGACCGCTGACCCGTTCAGCCATATTCGTTCTCCTCGTTGCAATTGATGGACGGACGCACGCGCCGCCGACTGCCCGGCATGCACGCGCATGCTCGCAGCGCTCTACCGGCGGGCCACGCTGCATCCGGATCTGAGAGCGCACCCCATACAGCGCGCTCGTCTCGCGATAACCCGATCAGTAAGGCGCGTCGCCCGCCAATAAGTTCTGCGCAACCGGCATCGCGCAGTCCATTGAATCGCACTTGTTCCGCCGCGCCGGTCGAACCGATCGCCGGCACGATCCGTGCTGCGCCAGACCGCCATTTCGAGTCCAGCGAGCGCAATATGGGAAAATATTTTCTGCAGAACCACGAACTGCCCGAGCCGGATGCGGCAAACAAATGGTTTGCGTACGCCGAAAGCCACGGCATCGACATTCCGAAAGCCATCAGCATCTGGGAAGACGCGGCCACCGAAAGCGGCGCTGAAAGCCGCCGGCTGGTCAGCGCGGCGGGCATCACGATCGAAACGCCCTGACGTCTTGGCGGCTGCACGCCTCGGGCCGTCGCGCAGGCGAGCCTCGATTATCTAATCTGAAAGGAAACATCACGATGCATTTCATGACGCAACCGCGCCGCACCGGCCTATTCGTCGTATCCAGCCGCAGCGCCGCGCTTGCTCTCGTCCGCCGGGCGTCGCTGTACGGCTGCCCTGCCCGCCGCGTGCTGCTGGGTGCGGGTCTGGCGGCTGTGCATCGTCGAACACGACCTCGCTGATCAATCTGCCGAACGGCCAGACCGGTTTTGCGGTGAATTGCAGCGGCGCGGACGCCGCGTCCAGCTGGGCGTCCTGCTACGTGCAGGCCGGCAAGGCATGCGGCGCGACCGGCTACGACATCGTGTCGAAAGATAACGACGAAGGCGGCGCGGCGGGCGGCAGCGTCACGAACGTCGTCTCGGCCAACGTGAAAAACCGCTCGATGATCGTGCGCTGCAAGTAAGCGCGGTGCGACGCGTGCGAGCCAGCCGGCGCTTCAGTGCGCCTGCATCTTCGAAAACATGTTCAGCACGGCGACGCCGGCAATGATCAGCCCGAGCCCGATGATGGCCGGCACGTCGGGCACCTGCCGGTACAGCACGCAACGCGACCAGCGTGATCAGCACGATGCCGGCGCCGGACCACACCGCGTACACGATGCCGACCGGAATGCTCCTGAGCGTGAGCGACAGGCAATAAAACGCGATGCCGTAGCCGACCACCACGACCGCCGACGGCCACAGCCGCGAAAATCCTTCCGACGCCCGCATCGCGGAGGTCGCAATCACTTCGGCGACGATAGCGATGGCGAGCAATGCATAAGGAGGCAGCCGCATCGCCTCAGGCCTTTGCAAGCGCGAGCTTGCTGTAGTCGTGGCCGAGATGCGCGCACAGCGCTTCGACGACGAGTTCGTGATCGGCACGTTGCGGCAGGCCGGACACCGTGATCGAGCCGATCACGCCGGCGCCTGCCACCGTCAACGGAAAAGCGCCGCCATGCGACGCGTATTCCGTGGCCGGCAAGCCGTGCTTGTCGGCGAGCGTGCTGCCCGCCTGCTGCATCTTCAGGCCGATCGCGTACGAACTGCGGCGGAAATGCGCGACCGTGTTGCCTTTGCGGCGCGCCCAGTCGACGTTGTCCGGCGTCGCGCCGTCGAGCAGACTGAAGAACAGCGGCTGACCGAAAGTACGCACGTCGATGGCGGCGGCGATGCCGCGCGCCTTGGCGACTTCGTGCAAGATACGCGCCGATTTGCCATGCGCGGTCGGCGTCGAATTGAGGGAACACCAGCGTGTGTTCCTGAGCGGCAATCACCTGCAGATCGTGTGCGATATCCATGGAGTTCAGAGCAAGGTAAGAGGTGAAGGCGCTCGCCGTGCGACATGAGAGCCTGCATGCGTGGCGAGCCGCGAAGGGAACCTGGATTCTAGCGCAGCGCATGACGACGGCCTTCCGGCATGCGACGCTGGCGAGTTGCATGCGCGGCTCGCGGACGCTGCGCAGCGCGCATCGAGCCGCATGCGGCTGCCGCGCTGCGAGGCGATTGAAGCCAGTTCTTAAATAGCTATTGCATTGGCATGTCGCTTTGTTCTATAATCTTTTCTTCGACGGACGCGGGGTGGAGCAGTCTGGCAGCTCGTCGGGCTCATAACCCGAAGGTCGTAGGTTCAAATCCTACCCCCGCAACCAAGTAACTTCATCTGGTTCGAGACGTCGAAAAACATCAAAGGCTTGCCCATCCGGCAGGCCTTTTTTGTTTTCTGCTCGCGCTTGTGTTTACGACCGCGATTGACTGCCGATTCGCGCACGTCAGCGCATTCGCAACGCCAAATTCCTCGACGCGGCACGCTTCGAGCCCTGCCTCGGCCACGCGCTCCGTTCACGGCCGCAGCTCATCCGCATTCGCGCGACCCGCAGATCACCGGACGCTGGCATCGACTCCATTCGCGCGTCCATGTCTCGATCCGCGAGCGCCAAATATCCGGACTCCAAGCGACGTCCCTGCTCGCGGCGCGCAGTTCGACGCGCGCACCACTCGCGCCGAACTCGCAGTCGCGCACGCCGCCTCGCCGGACCTCAGAAAACGCTCGGCCCAGTGATAAACTCCCATCACTCTTTCTCGTCCCCTTCCTATGAAATTCTGTTCTGTCTGCGGCCACGGCGTCAGCCTGAGCATTCCGCCGGGCGACAACCGCGAGCGCTTCGTCTGCGGCAGTTGCGGCACGGTGCATTATCAGAATCCGCGCAACGTGGTCGGCACCGTTCCGGTCTGGGACGACAAGGTGCTGCTGTGCCGTCGCGCGATCGAACCGCGCTACGGCTACTGGACGCTGCCCGCGGGCTTCATGGAAATGGGCGAAACGACCGCCGAAGCCGCCTCGCGCGAAACGCTGGAAGAAGCCGGCGCGCGCGTCGAGGTGCAGAGCCTGTTCTCGCTGCTGAACGTGCCGCACGTGCATCAGGTGCATCTGTTCTACATGGCGCGCCTGCTCGATCTCGACATCGCCGCCGGCGAGGAAAGTCTCGAAGTGAAGCTCTTCGAGGAACACGAAATTCCGTGGGACGAGATCGCGTTCCCCACCGTCGGCCAGACCCTGCGCTTCTTTTTCGCCGACCGCGCCGCCGGCAGCTTCGGCCTGCACACGGGCGACATCTTCCGCTCGCTGCGCGAAGGCTGAGCGGCGCGCATGGTTCCCTGGCTCGGCGCTGACGATCCGTTTCCGCCCGTCGAGCGCGCGCTCGGCGCGGCGAGCGGCGCGCCCGGCCTGCTCGCGGCCAGCGCGCGACCTGCTGCCGTCGCGCCTGATCGACGCCTACCGGCGCGGCATTTTCCCGTGGTATTCGGACGGCCAGCCGGTGCTGTGGTGGAGTCCCGATCCGCGCATGATCCTGCGCCCCGCCGAGTTCAAACTGTCGCCGTCGCTGCGCAAAACGCTCAAGCGCGTGCTGCGCGACGACGCATGGGAAATTCGCGTCGACCACGATTTCGCCGCCGTGATGCGCGCCTGCGCGCAAGCGCCGCGACGCGGCCAGCGCGGCACGTGGATCACCGCCGACGTGGTCGAAGCGTATTCGTCGCTGCATCGGGTGGGCGATGCGCACAGCATCGAAACCTGGTTCGAAGGCAAGCGCGTGGGCGGTTTGTATGGCGTGTCGTTCGGCAGGATGTTCTTCGGCGAATCGATGTTCGCGGACGTCACCGATGCGTCGAAAATGGCGCTGGCCGCGCTTGTCGGACACTTGCGCCGTCACAAAATAGAAATGATAGACTGCCAGCAGAACACGTCGCATCTGGCGTCGCTGGGCGGTCGCGAGATAGCGCGCAAGGCGTTCGTCGCGCATGTTCGCGCGTCTGTCGACGCAGCCGCCGATTCCCTGGCGCTTCGACAAGACCGCGTTGCTCGAGGTCGTCGCGCGCGGCGGCGTAGGAAGAATCAGGCCGAATCCGGATCCGCCGCCTACCGAGCCGCGGGTCACGAGCCGCAAGCGCAGGCGCCGGGTTTGCATTACCAGAGACGCTTCGAGAGCTGCCAACGTGACTCATCCCAACGAGCTGCCTCTTTCCCCGCTTTCAGCGCTGCAATTTTATGCAACGGCGCCCTATCCCTGCAGTTATCTGGACGGGCGCATCGCGCGCTCGCAGGTCGCCACGCCCAGCCATCTGATCAACTCCGACGTCTACACCGATCTCGTCAAGGCGGGCTTCCGGCGCTCGGGCGTCTTCACCTATCGCCCGTATTGCGACGGTTGCCGCGCGTGCGTGCCGGTGCGCGTGCCGGTCGAGCAGTTCGAGCCGAACCGCACGCAGCGCCGCGTCTGGAAAAAGCACGGCGAGCTGATCGCCACGCGTCGCGCCGCTCCATTACGACGAAGAACATTACGCGCTCTACATGCGCTACCAGTCGGCGCGGCATGCGGGCGGCGGCATGGACCGCGACAGCCGCGACCAGTACGAGCAGTTCCTGCTGCAAAGCCGGATCAATTCGCGGCTGGTCGAATTCCGCGAGCCGCTGCCGGATCAGCCGGACGCGCCCGGCATTCTGCGCATGATCAGCATGATCGACATTCTCGGCGACGGGCTCTCGTCGGTGTACACGTTCTTCGAGCCGGGCCTGCCGCACACCAGCTTCGGCACCTACAACATCTACTGGCAGATCGAGCAGGCGCGCAGCCTGAAGCTGCCGTACGTCTATCTCGGCTACTGGATTCGCGAGAGTCCGAAGATGGCGTACAAGGCGAATTTCCGGCCGCTGGAAGGCTTGATCGACGGCAGCGTGGCAGGTGCTCGACCCGGCCGGCGTGCGATCTGCCGCCGGTCGATCTGGCGATTCACGGCCGGCGCGGGCCGCTGAGGCCGTAGCATGTCGCGTAACTGCGCTGGCGGTCATGCCGCGCGATGCGGCTGCCGCGGCATCACGCGCGCTCGCCGCAGCCGTCGCCGCGCCCGCAGCACTACGGTCTCATTAACGCCCCAAAGCCGGTAAAATGGCGGGTTCCCATTTTCCGGCCGCCCGGCTTCGTCCCGTGTTCAGTTCCCTCTACCCGCTCGTACGCGCCCAACTCTTTCGCATGGACGCGGAAGACGCTCACCACCTGACCTTGCGCATGCTCGGCGCCGCCGGCCGCACCGGCCTCGCGGGCGCGTTCGCGCCGCGCGTGCCGGATGCGCCGCGCACCGTGATGGGGCTGACGTTCCGCAATCCGGTCGGGCTCGCCGCGGGTCTCGACAAGGACGGCGCGTGCATCGACGGGCTGGCCGCGCTCGGCTTCGGCTTCATCGAAGTGGGCACGGTCACGCCGCGCGCGCAGCCGGGCAATCCGCGTCCGCGCATGTTCCGTCTGCCGCAGGCGGGCGGCATCATCAACCGGATGGGCTTCAACAACGCGGGCGTCGACCAGTTCGTGAAGAACGTGCAGGCCGCGCGCTATCGCGGCACGCTCGGGCTGAACATCGGCAAGAACGCCGACACGCCGATCGAGCGCGCCGCCGAAGACTATCTGTACTGCCTCGAACGCGTGTATCCGTTCGCGAGCTACGTGACGGTCAACATCTCGTCGCCGAATACGAAGAATCTGCGCCAGTTGCAAGGCGCGGGCGAACTCGACGCGCTGCTCGCGCGCGCTGAAGGACAAGCAGCAGCGTCTCGCCGACCTGCACGGCAAGCTGGTGCCGCTCGCGCTGAAAATCGCGCCGGACCTCGACGACGAGCAGATCAAGTCGATCGCCGACACGCTGCTGCGCCACAAGTTCGAAGGCGTGATCGCCACCAACACCACGCTGTCGCGCACCGCCGTCACCGGCATGCAATACGGCGACGAAGCCGGCGGCCTGTCGGGCAAGCCGGTGTTCGACGCGTCGAACGAAGTGATCCGCAAGCTGCGCGCGGAAGTCGGCGACACGGTGCCGATCATCGGCGTGGGCGGGATTTTCTCGGGCGAGGACGCGCGCGCGAAGCTGGCGGCCGGCGCCTCGCTGGTGCAGCTCTATACTGGGTTCATCTACCGCGGCCCGGCGCTGGTGGCCGAATGCGCGCAGGCGCTGCGCTAAGCTGCGGCGGTAACTGCCCAGCGCCGACAAGACTTATGCGCGCTCGCGCGGTAATATAGACATAAACAAACGGTATTTACGGTTTCGATAGTCTGCTTTGTTATGCTCTCGTCCGTTAAAACGCCAGACGAACAACAAAGGAACACGATGAAATTTGGCCTGCTGAAAAAGATTCTCGTCGCCGGTCTGATCGGCGCGTCGTTCACCGCCGTCACCGCCCACGCCGACGACCTGCTCGACCAGGTCAAGCAGCGCGGCACGCTGCGCATCGGCCTGGAAGGCACCTTCCCGCCGTTCAACTCGAAAGCGCCGTCGGGCGAACTGGTCGGCTATGACGTCGACATCGCCAAGGCCGTCGCGGCGAAGCTCGGCGTGAAGCCGGAATTCGTCACGACCGAGTGGAGCGGCATCATCGCCGGTCTGCAGGCGGGCAAGTTCGACGTGATCGTCAACCAGGTCGGCATTACCGATGCGCGCAAGCAGGCGCTCGACTTCTCGCCGGCTTACACGTACTCGGCCGCGCAGCTGATCCAGCGCAAGGACGACACGCGCGAGTTCAAGTCGCTCGACGACCTGAAGGGCAAGAAGCTCGGCGTCGGTCTGGGCACGAACTACATGGACATGGCGAAGTCGGTGCCGGGCATCGACGTGAAGACGTATCCGGGCGCGCCTGAATATCTGCGCGATCTGGCCGCCGGCCGTCTGGACGCGGCGCTCAACGACCGTCTGATGCTCGCGTACCTGATGAAGAACTCGCAGTTGCCGCTGCGCACCGGCGCGAACGTCGGCGCGGGCAACCCGTCGGGCATTCCGTTCAAGAAGGGCAATCCGAAGTTCGCCAAGGCGATCGACGACGCGATGACCCAGCTCGAAGCGGACGGCACGTTCGCGAAGATCTCGGACAAGTGGTTCGGCATCGACGTCAGCAAGCCGATCAAGTAAGACACGCGGGATGCAAGCAAAGGGCGGCATCGTCATGCGATGCCGCCCTTTGTGCTTTTACAGCAGCGCATCGCCGGCGTCGCGCCCAGACCGTCAGACTGCACGCTCTTATCCCCGCCAAAGTTTATGATGTGCGCTTTGCGCGCCAACCCGATCACCGCTCATGTCCACCACTTCCCTGCTCGTCCAATCGCTTCCTGTGCTCGCACAGGGCGCCCTCCTGACGGTCAAGTTCGCGGTTCTGTCGATGATCTTCGGCCTGATCGCCGGCGCCGTGCTCGCGTTGATGGGCATCAGCCACAGCCGTCCGCTGAACTGGCTCGCGCGCATCTACGTGAGCGTGATGCGCGGCACGCCGCTGCTGGTGCAGATTTTCGTGATTTATTACGGCTTGCCGAGTTTCGGCATTTCGCTCGATCCCACGCCCGCGGGCGTGATCGCGTTGTCGGCGAATGTCGCGGCGTATCTGTCGGAGAGCATGCGCGGCGCGATTCTCGGGATTCACGACGGTCAGTGGCTGGCCGCGTATAGCCTCGGCCTGTCGCGCCGTCAGACGCTGCGCTACGTGATCGCGCCGCAGGCGTTGCGCATCGCAGTGCCGAGTCTGTCGAACAGCCTGATCAGCCTGATCAAGGACACGTCGCTCGTGTCGGTGATTACCGTGACCGAGCTGCTGCGCAGCGCGCAGGAAATCATCGCGTCGACGTATCAGCCGCTGCCGCTTTATCTCGCGGCGGCCGCTGTGTACTGGGTGCTGTGCCAGGTGCTGGAATGGGTGCAGCGCTGGTATGAGCGACGGCTTGCGTTGCCGTCGCGGCATTGAGCGGCATTGAGCGGGCGCCTTGGTTTGAGCGCCTCCGATCAAGCCGCATTCACGCCACCGGCCGCAGTACCCGTTACTCCCCAGCGAACTTGAGCCCCAGCGCCGCGCGCGCCGCATCCGCCATCGCGATCATCTGCAACGACTTGTGATGCGGCATGACAGGGCTTTCCAGTCTGCCCGGCGCGAATCAGTTCGCAGAAGTGCGCGGTTTCGTAGTTCAGGCCGCCGCCTTCGAACGGCTCGTCGAGTTCGACCGTGCGTCCGTCTTTATAGCGGATCGTCGCGCGCGACGGATTCCACCACGGCTCGTGAATCGTCACGTGGCCGCCCGCGGCCATCAGCAGCGCGTCGCCCTTGCCGTGCAGATCGAGTCCGCAGAAAAGCTGCGCGATGCCTCGCTCGTGCTGGCTGTTAAGGCTCGCGAACGTGTCGACGCCGGTCGCGCCGAGCCGTCCGAGCGTCTGCACGTCGAGCGGTGCGCCGAGCCAGTCCACCGCGAGAAACATTTCGTAGATGCCGATATCGAGCAGCGCGCCGCCCGCATGCTCGAACGACAACGAAGGATGATCGTCCGGCACGCCCGGCACCGAGCAACCTGCGCGCACGAGTCCAACCGCGCCGATCGGCTCGGTCGGCCAGATGCTCGCGCAACTTTCTGTAGAGCGGATAAAACGGCGGCTTCATCGCTTCCATGAAGAGCCGTTGCTGACGCGCGCGCGGCTGTCGAGCACACGCTCGAGTTGCGGCTTGTTGATGGTGGCGGGTTTTTCGCACAGCACGTGCAAGCCGGCCTGCAACGCGGCGATCGCGTAGTCGGCGTGACTGTCCTGGACAGTGGCGATATAAAGCGCGTCGATCCCGCTGGCGAGCAGCGCGTCGAAATCGGCGCAAACCTCACGGCTCGCCGCCGAATTCTTCGGCGAACGCTTTGGCTGGTTCCGCGCGACGCGACCACAGCGCGGTCAAGTTGCGCGTGCGGCACATGAGCGAGGCCTTGAGCAAAGCGACGGGCAATCCGGCCCGTGCCGACGATCCCCCAGCGGATCAGCGCGATCGCGGCGGCTGTTTCCTGCGTTGCGATTGTCATCGTGTCTTCGAGTCCATGCAGTTCAGAACAGGCGCTATTGTCGCGCATGCCGCACGCCGCACGCGTGGACATGCGGCTCACGCCGTCCTTTATGCACAGCCTCCGCCAACCAGCACGCGATGACCGCCAGCAGGCCGCGCTCTAGCCGTGCGCAGGCGGCTCGGCGGAAAACCGCCGCCCACCTCTTCCGCGCGTGTAGTCGATCATCGCAAGCGACGCGATTTCCGCTTCCTTCGGATCGCGCCGTTCGATCGCCTCGACCACGCGCCGATGCGAATTCACCGCGGTTTCCCACAGCCCGTCCTTGTCGGTGACGATCGGATTGACGGTCGACAGCGCGCCGCGAATGATCGCCGCCATCTGCTTGAAAAACTGATTGCCGCTCGCCACCACGATGCGGGTGTGGAACAGCTCGTCGGCTTCCTGATAGCCGGGTTCGCCCGGGCGGATCACGCGAAACGCCTCGAACGCCTCGCGAATCGCGGCGATATCCGCGGCGCTGCCGCGCGCGGCCGCCTGCGCCGACGCACGCGGTTCGATCAGGATGCGAAACTCGATCACGTCGCGCAGAAACAGCGGATCGGGCTTCGCGCGAAAACGCCAGTTCACGACGTCCTCGTCGATCATGCGCCAGTCGCTCATCGGCCGGATGCGCGTGCCGATCTTCGGCCGCACGTCCAGCATGTCGCGCGCGAGCAGCATCGACAGCGCCTCGCGCATGACGGTGCGGCTGACGTCGAACTCCTTCGACAGCACATCCTGCGGTGGCAGGATGGCGCCGTACTTCTCTTCGACGATCCCGGTGACAAGTCCATCCATCACTTTGCTCACCAGCGATCGATCTTTATTTGCCTGTTCCATGACACTCTCCCCGAAGCGGTGTTTCCCCCGCGTAGCCTGTTGATCAAGCGGCCCTCGCGTGTCGTTTTCTTATGCGTGATGCGTTCTTCCACGATACGTTGCTAGCTTCAAAACAGATGCGCCAGTTGGGAAACGTCCTGACAGGGTTATCCCTCTGAAGAATTGTTTCTTCCGTGTAACGCCGCATGTTTTGATGGGCCATAAGCTTGCGTCTCAAGCGTGCCTGCGTTACTAAATTTGCATAGTGCGAATACGCACGTAGCGACGCTAATTGTCTGATCCGTGTCGCTGCCGCACTGTCGCGCAGTGGCAAAAACCGGGGATGAGAATGCGCGCGAGTCACCACGACTCACAGTCATCAATGAGACGCGAAGGTTGCGGGAGCGGCGGTTGATTTCGTCGGGGGCGCGAGACAGGCAGGGCTGCAATGGAGGGGCTTCATCGTGCAGCTGGGTTGCGCATGCTGCCCGCGCCGCCAGCAAGAAGGGCGAGTTGCACGGACAAGCACGTCAGCATTTCGTTGCTGCCCGCGCAAGAAGCGAGCGATGCGCGTGCGCCATTAGTCGATCCGCGAATGTCGGTCAAAGCGACAGACGGCAAACGATGGGGGCGATGGGTGCAACCCGCCGGGCGTCGTTGGGGCAATCACAATGCAGTCGTGGTGGCGGGTTCATCGTTGCCCGATGCGTGCCGCCGTCACGATGCCGGCGTAAGCAAAAAGCGGCCGTCAGACGAGGCCGGACGAGCGGGTCGCAATCGCCCAGTCAAAGCAGCTCGAAGGTGTTGACGAGCGACGCGCGCTCGCGCGCCCGACGCAATGCGCCAAAGCGCGGCTGACTGCTGCGCACCTGGCGCGTGAGGCCGATGAACGGCACGCCATGTTCGAGGTACGGCCCTTCCGTCTTGCGAAAACCGAATTGCTCGTAGAAAGTCGCGCAAGCCGAGCGGCGCGCTGACACGCGCGGCATGACCCGGCCAACGCTCGCGCGATAGCCTGCAGCACACGTTCGACCAGCAGCTCCGCAGTGCCGTCGCCGCGCCGCAGCGGACTCGTCAGCACTTTGTCGATGGTGATTTCGGGATCCTCGGCGTCGCCGGGCTGCACACGTGCGTACGCGAGAATCGGCATTGGCCGCGCCATGTCCTCGACCGCGAACACGTGCAGCGCGTTTTCATCACGACCATCGGCATCGAGACAGACGTGCGACTGCTCGACCACGAACACCGCACTGCGCGCCCGCAAAATCAGATACAACTCGCGCGCCGAAAGCTGCTCGAATTCCAGCGTTTTCCAGTTCATCACGTTCCCCCAGCAGTCAATTAGTTCAGCGACGGCGGACCGACCCACGCCTGACCTCGATCGGCCTGGCTCGACATGCCGGCCCGTTGTGATGGCTACACGGTACGTCCTGTGACGCGCGGGTTTCCGTGCGCTTTCGCACTGACGCTGGAGTTTGCTCAATCGCGTGTGCGATTGATCGATGACATGTGTGTGATTTCGACGAACGATCAACCCACAGGCGAGCAACTTCGTTGGTTATAAACAGCCCTATTTAAAGGGTCCCGCAATGGTTTATAAGAAGCGCTTTCGTTGCTCGCCGCGTGAATACATCGATGCGTGAGATGTTATGCACGTCGACATTAATCTGAAGATCGCATTGCGCTTACTTGCTTCGAACCACTTCGAAAATGTCGAAGCGCTCGTTTCATTCCCGCTACGTTTTGCGCGTTCGTATGCGTTCGCAGCGTGCTATGAGACGCTAAGTATCAGCGGCTTTATTCGTCGCAGGAATCGCTAAACGCGCGGCATCGACCAAGCACGTGACGTAAAGTCGCGCGACGCGAATGCTGTTCAGCAAGCTTCCATGCTGAGCCCACTTTGTATCCTCTGAGATGGCGATTCGACGAAGAACACGCGACTTCTCAATCTGTGGGTTTCCACCTGTTTGTTCGAGTATTGAAAGCGGTGGCGACGCGCACGCGATGCGGTTTCAAACCTCACATTAATGACATGGCGATGTCGAGACCCGTCATCGCGAAGGCGTGATTGAACAACGCGCGTACGCCGGTTCGCAGAACTGCGATGAACGCACTTCGCACAACCGGCAAGAGAGTGTTCGAGTCCGATACATTTTCTGCGCGTCACCCCGAGCAGCGCGCGCTAGAAAGCAAAACTTCCCTATGGCGAATTTCGACTATCCAGAAGATACCGATACAAGCGCGTCGATCTATTAACGGGCCGCGACCTTGCAACCGCACAT
Organism: uncultured beta proteobacterium; assembly: GCA_963800185.1. Classification (GTDB taxonomy): domain Bacteria; phylum Pseudomonadota; class Gammaproteobacteria; order Burkholderiales; family Burkholderiaceae; genus Paraburkholderia. The sequence continues at coordinate 179,865 of CAWCZW010000002.1, forward strand.
AAACGTCGAGTACAACGCGAAGCCACGTCGGGCGCTTCACTACGAGACCAAAGTGCGCCGTCCTCGCCTGGCGAAACCATCATCATGTTGCGCCCGCATGTTCGAATAGGTGTGAGCTCAGCTACGCAACGCTGAAAATGCGTGGCCGTTTTCGACTAGCGTGTGTCTCACTCGATAGTACGGTGTAAGCAGGGGTTAATTGCGCTTACCAATTGGCAAGCCGATTGCAAACTGCCGGCTTCTCACAAACGAATCGTTGCGCGCACATCGACTCTGCGATTTAAGGCTGATGAAAAGGGAGTCGGCATGGTGAATAAAGTACCGGTACCCCATGCGTTAGCCGCCAGCTTTTGGGGCTTCCGTCCGCTGCGATCTACCCGCACCGTCAAAGCCCGCCTAAAAGCGCGCGATGTCGGTCAAAGTGTCTGGTCTGCAAAATCACTGTTGGATTGAACACCACGCTTTCCTCTGAAAAAACCGGTTCGGTACGGCGGCGCACGGAGGGTGTTGAACACATCTGAATCAATTCCGGCACATCCCGGACAGCCGCTTCACGAAGCGCACTCGGAAGGCACGATGCAACGCTGAGACAGCCCTCGCAAGACCCGCCCAGCAGCGGCAAAGTCAATCCCATCAAGGACTTAAGCCGGATAAAAATACCCCGCGAGACGCGGACTACTTCGCAAACGGTCGTTGTACAGATTTGAAACAAAAAGCCTCATTTCGCTTCGCGCGGAGCTCAAGGCTGGGTTCGCTGCGCCGCACCAGTGCTCGCTTTCCCTGCCGTTGGCACGCTCCTCGCTAATAGATAAGCGCAACACAGCGTCACCGCAAGCCGGATCCTCAAAACAGGCGGCGGCGCACCAAGGCCAATACGGGGCCGATCCTGTTCATCTTTCGCTGCTCGCCAGGCAGCATGCTGTTATTAACGGATGCAGGCATCGGATCAAAAAACAGAAAGTCACGCACAGCGCGACTTTCACGCGAGGACCGATCATGTTGACACTTCAATCAGATCTGCACGGTAACCATTTGCTCGGCGCATTGCCGTCCCACGAATGGCAAGCACTAGCTCCTCATCTCGAACTGGTTCATCTGCGCACCGAGCAATTGCTGTGCGACTCCGGTCAACGTATTCATCACGTCTATTTCCCGACCACCGCGATCATCTCGATGCTCTCGACGATGGAAGACGGCAGCTCGGTCGAAATCGCCGCAGTCGGCCGCGAAGGCATGACCGGCGTGCCGGTGCTCACCGGCGGCGAAACCATGCCGAACCGCGTCCAGGTGCAATGCGCCGGCTTCGCCTACCGGATGAGCGCACAGGCGCTCAAGCAGCAATTCGCCCGCTCGGACTTCCTGCGTCGCCTGATGCTGCTGTACATGCACGCTCTGCTCACGCAGGTCGCACAAACCGCCGCCTGCAATCGCCATCACGCGCTGAACAAGCAACTGTGCCGCTGGCTGCTGATCGAAGTGGATCGCGTTGCCTCGAACGATCTGACCGTCACCCAGCAACTGATCGCCGACATGCTCGGCGTGCGCCGCGAAGGCATTACCGAAGCGGCCGGCAAGCTGCACGACGAAGGCCTGATTCATCATAGCCGCGGCCACATCAAGGTGCTCGACCGCAAAGGCCTCGAAGCACGCGCATGCGAATGCTACGGCCTCGTCAAGCGCGAATTCGACCGCCTTCTGCCGCGTCTGCGTCAGGCTGAGACCGTCGAATAAGCACGGTATCGCTCCGTCCGACTACTGGGTAAAGTCAGCTATGTTCAGGAATACTGCGCGATGCCTCGACGCACTCTTCGTGATTGCGGGAGGGCTGATCGCTCACTGGATGCGTTTTTCGCCGCCCGATCGCGTTGTCGGATACCGAGCGTCTTCTGATCGCGTTTAACTGCGTGCTGGTGTTGCTGCTGTTTCCGGGCTTCGGCGTCTATGACACATGGCGCGGCAAAGCCCTCGCCCCGATGCTGGCGCGCGTCGCCGCTGCGTGGATGGTGGTGGTCGCCACCGCGCTCGTGCTGGCGTTCACGCTGCATCGTATGGATGCGGTGTCGCGACTGTGGTTCGGCTACTCGACGCTGATCTCCGGTGCGTTGATCGTCACAGTCAAGTGCGTCGTGCATGTGGCGCTGCGCAGCGTCCGGCGCCGTGGGATGAATTCGCGCACCGTCGCGATTGTCGGCGCACCCGGCTTTTCGCGCACGCTGCTCGCGCATCTCGAACATGCGCCGCAAGCCGGCTTCAAACCGGTGTGCGTGTTCGACACCAGCATCGAAGGCGCCGCCACGTTCGGGCCGCGGCTGAACCGTTTGCCGGTGCTGACCGATCTCGAATGCGTTCGCGAGCAAAGTGCGCAACGATCGGGTGAACGAAGTATGGCTCGCGCTGCCGCTGTCGGAAGAACATACGATCTACCGCTTCACGCACATGTTCCGGCATGACTTCGTGAATCTGCGTTTTATCCCCGATATTCGCAGCCTCTCGCTGTTCAACCACACGCTGGTCGACGTGGTCGGTTTGCCGACGCTGAATCTCAGCGCGACGCCGTTCTCGCCGCCGCAGATGTGGCCCAAGCTGATGTTCGACCGCCTGTTCGCGACGTTCGCGCTGCTCGCGCTTGCGCCGGTATTCATCGTGCTGGCCATCGGCATCAAACTCACGTCGCCGGGAGCCGGTATTCTTCCGGCAGACACGCAAAGGCGTGGACGGCCGGCCGTTTGGGATCTACAAATTCCGTTCGATGAGCGTGCATCACGAAGCGCACGGCCAGATCACACAGGCGAGGCGCAACGACTCGCGCGTGACGAAACTCGGCGGCTTCATGCGTCGCACGAGTCTGGACGAGTTGCCGCAGTTTCTGAACGTGCTGCTCGGGCAGATGTCGGTGGTCGGTCCGCGTCCGCATGCGGTCGAACACGACGACCTCTACAAGGACCAGGTGTACGGCTACATGTATCGCTACCGGATCAAGCCAGGCATCACCGGCTGGGCTCAGGTGAACGGTTATCGCGGCGCCACTACCAAGGTCGAAAAGATGGCAGCGCGCGTCAAGTTCGACCTCTTCTACATTCACAACTGGTCGTTCTGGTTCGATATGAAGATCGTGTTCATTACGATCTTCAAAGGGTTCATTGGACCGTAACGCATTCTGACCATGCCGCTACGGGAGCCGACCGTGAAAGTCTCCGTGATCGTGCCAACCTGGCGGCGCACCGTCGATCTCGCTCGTTGTCTTGCCGCGCTCGACGCACAGGAGCGTCGCCCGGACGAAGTGATCGTGGTCGCGCGCCATGACGATTACGCGACGCTCGACTGGTTGCGCACGCGCGAAGCCAACCGTCCCGATCCGCGCCGTTGCGTCGTGCTGGTCCGCAAACCGGGCGTGGTGGCCGCGTACAACCTCGGCATCGAAAGCGCGAGCGGCGACGTGCTCTGCTTCACTGAAGACGACGCCGCTGCGCATCCGGACTGGATCGCACGTATCGCCCGCGCCTTTGAATGCGTGCCGGAGCTGGGCGGTCTCGGCGGCCGCGACCTCCTGCATGAACGCAACGGCATCGCGCCAGCGCAGAAGGCGCATGTCGGACTCGTCAGCTGGTATGGGCGCGTTATCGGCAACCACCATCTCGGTTGTGGCGAAGCCCGCGCGGTTCAGTTACTCCAGGGCGTGAACATGGCGTTCCGGCGCGAGGCGATCGGTGCGCTGCGTTTCGATCGACGCCTGCGCGGCACCGGCGCCGAGGCTCACTGCGAAATGGCCTTCAGTCTGGACGTGCAGCGGCGCGGCTGGACCTTGATTTACGATCCTTCGCTGCTGGTCGAACACTTCCACACCCGAAGCAGCGACGCCGATCCGCGCCGGGCTTCGTCATTCGACGACACCGCGTTCTATCACGCGTCGTTCAATCTGCGGCTCATCATGCGCGAATCCCTGACGCCCGCAGGCCGGCGCGCGTTCGTCGCCTACTCCGTGTTGATCGGCGAACGTGCGGACCCCGGTTTGCTGCGCGCGTTGCTGCATGGATTCGGGCCTGGCGGCGTCGCGCGTGCGCTACGCAAATGGCAATTGAGTTTGCACGCAATGCGTGCCGCGTGGCAGGAAGCGGCGCGCGTCGGCACGTTCAGCAAGGTTCGTCGACAGTGGCGCGACGCACCCGACAGGCGTAACGAACCGTTTCCGTCAAGGCGACCATGATGCCCGCGCGAACGTGAGCCGGTTTTATTCAAGGTAACAAGGGCCGCACCTGATCGAAGCGCGGCCCTTTTGCATTGCCTCGACGATTTTTCAGCGAGCGCCGCAATCGAAAATACGCCGACGCCGGCAGCTGAAACACAAGCCGCCGGCGTCGCGTGAATGGAACGAGTCGTTGAAGTGCGGGAGACCCGGCTGTCAGCACAGCGCGTGGCACGCGCAAACCACCTCACGTGCCGCGCACGGCCTACAGAAACGCGCTGACGTCGGTATGAAAACGCGCGGCCAGCGCCTTCGCCACTTTCTTGCTGATGGCGCGCCGGCCCGCGAGAATATCGCTCACCACGGTAGGCGATGCGATACCCTATCAGATCCTTCTGCTTGAGCCCGTGCGTTTCCAGCAGATGCCGCAGCACTTCGCGCGGCTCCGCTTTTGGAATCGTCACGTTGATGCACTTCCCAGCTTTCGACCAGATCGGTCACGATCGCGAACAGATCGGCAAGCGGGTCTTCCTGCGTTGCCGTTCAGATGATCGGCAAGCGAGTTGGCGACCCGCACCATCTGCTGATAATCCTCTTCGTTGCGAATGGGTTTGATCGGCAGCTGGGCTTGCAGCGTGGCCCAGGTTTGAGCGATGTCGGGAAGGGCTCCCGGAAGGCGATCGGCATTCATGAGTTTAGATTCTTCCTCGTCCAAAGGTCGTACTCCGCATGCGTCAACACGTGACGAACGAATAACGACTGCCTGTTGTAGTGAATCGCCGCGACTATCCGGTAACTGGTTGCCGCCTACGTCGAACACGGTGTAGCGGCGGCACGTAGTCCACGCCAGCGAAGGTCTGCTTCAGGTCGTTATAGCCATACGCGAGGCAAGCCTGCGCCAGTGAATACGACGTCAATGGCGCAGTGCGCGCACCCGGATGTCTCTTTATGAAGTCCAGCAACGCTTTCTTTGAATTGACCCGCTTCGTATTTCCCCGCCTGTAACCGCGCATCGAACATGCACGCCCACCTGCAAGGTCGGACAAAGCGGATCGACATCGATAGCCGGCCGGACGGCATAGTCCGAGCGGCTGTTTTACAGCCTGTTTTACAACCCGTTGCGCAAGTTGCTGCGCAACCCACTACGGTAAGACCAAAACCCGTTAATCCGCGTTTAATCCGCGTCATGCGAAGCTCTTGATACGTGACTGCCGAGTAAGTGACTACTGAGACTGCGCCGCGCCGGCGCGGTGATTAGCGTCCCCAGTCGCTTTTCGGCGACGCCTCGCGTGGCCATGCAACGTCCGCAGTCGCCCGATCGTGTTCGGCCGGCTCCGCGCTTGCGACCTGTTGATGCCAGCCAGCCTCGGCGATCGTGCGCGTGACTTCCGCCATGAACGCGCGCCGGAATACCGCCGCCGAAAACCGTTCGGCATTCGCCCGGCAGGCCGCGGGCGTGATGCGCTCGCGCAGCCGTTCAAAGCGGTCGATCGCGCCGAGCATCGACTCGACGGTTTGTCGTGCGAAATAGACGCCGGTCGCGCGTGGCTCGCCAACCGGCACCACCGTTTCGAGCGCGCCGCCCTTGCCGAACGCGATCACCGGCGTGCCGCACGCCTGGGCTTCGAGCGGGACGATGCCGAAGTCTTCTTCGGCGGCAAACACGAAAGCCCGTGCGCGCTGCAAATAATCCTTGAGCACCGTGAATGGCTGATAGCCGAGAATCGTCACGTTGGGACCCGCCTTGACGCGGATCGCCGCCATCTGCGGGCCGTCGCCGATCACCACCAGCTTGCGATGCGGCGTCGCGTTGAACGCATCGACGATCAGATCGATACGCTTGTAAGACACCATGCGCGACGCGGTCAGATAAAAGTCGTCCTTCTTGCGAGCACAGCTCGAACTTGTGTACGTCGACGGGCGGCGCAATCACCGCCGCATCGCGCCGATACGTCTTCATCATGCGACGCGCGATGAAATGCGAACTCGTAATCAGCCGGTCCACGCTATTCGCGGATCGCGCATCCCAGCCCGCGCAGATAGTGCAGCCATGCACGCGCGGCCCACGACTTCGGCCCACGCGTCAGATTCGCTTTCCCGCAGAAACTGATGTTGCAGATCCCACGCGCAGCGCAGCGGCGAATGCACGTAACTCACATGCGTCTGATTCGGGCCGACCACGACCCCCTTCGCGACCGCGGAAGAACTCGTGATGACCAGGTCGTACTCCGACAGATCGAACTGCCTGATCGCTCGCGGCATCAGCGGCAGATACGCGCCGAGGCGGCTTCGTGCAAACGGCAACCGCTGGATAAACGATGTCGTGACCGTTTTGCCGCCGAGTATGCTGCGGTCCTCGAGGAAATCGACGAGACTGAAAAGATCGGCGTCGGGAAAGCACTCGATCATCTGCTCGAGCACTTTCTCTGCTCCACCCGGCGCAACGAGCCAGTCGTGCACGATCGCCACTTTCATGAACTCTCCCGCCTGTCGAAGAATGCCTTTGGGCCTTGGCATAGCAACGAGTGTATGTGCCACATTAGATGCCGTGCGTGCGGGTGCCCACATTCGACACGCGACAGTGCGCGAATAATCGGCCTTCCTGGGGCGCCCGCGACAAAGCCTCGCTCTTCATTACATTGCATTACCAGATGCGCTGTTTTTCGCACTTTTCCTGTGCTTATGCTCACTGGTTCAGGCAGTCATGATCGGGCGATTGATTGCGCCGGGATTCGACAATCTGCCCGGCATTGCGCGGTCGCGCACATTCATCGATGCGCGTTTGACGATTGATAGCTGGACGGAGAACGGCGCGGAAAATCTGACGATTGCGGCCGGTTAGAGAGGCGCGCACATCACGTTGCGTGACGGCGATCTGCGCAAGCACTTCAGCGCATGAATGTATGCAGCGGATAACACAGTCGATCAACCACAGGCCGTGCATCCGCTGCTGGCATGAACCCGTCTGCACGGGCTCATGTAAGACTTGAGAACGATCCGCTTAGCCTTTGCTGTACTCGATCGTTTCGACGCCGGTATCCGTGCCGAGCAGGCACAGATTCGCGCCACGGCCGGCGAAGAGCCCTACCGTCACCACGCCCGGCCATGCGTTGATGTGCATTTCCAGCGTGCGCGGATCGCTGATACGCAGACCTTTGACGTCGATGATCTCGTTACCGTTATCGGTAATGAAAGGCACGCCTTCTTTCGTCACGCGCACGACCGGTACGCCACCGAGCGCCGTCACGCGACGGCCGATTGCGGTACGCGCCATCGGCACCACTTCGATCGGCAGCGGGAAGTTGCCGAGGGTGTCGACCAGCTTGCTCGCATCGGCGATGCAAACGAACACGTCCGACACCGACGCGACGATTTTCTCGCGCGTCAGCGCGCCGCCGCCGCCCTTGATCATCGCGCCGCTGTGGTCGATCTCGTCCGCGCCGTCCACGTACACCGGCAGCGAGTCGATTTCGTTCAGGTCGAACACCTTGAAGCCGTGCGATTGCAGGCGCGCGGTGGTGGCGAGCGAGCTCGACACCGCGCCGCGATAGCGCGACTTGCTGGCGGCCAGCGCGTCGATAAAACAGTTCGCGGTGGAACCGGTGCCGACGCCCACTACCGCGCCTTCGGGCACGTTGGCGTTCACGTAGTCGGCGGCGGCCTGGCCGACCAGTTGCTTGAGTTCGTCTTGAGTCATGGGAGAGGCTGGCGTGCAGTAAAAACGGCTAGTTTACCGGAGTGGAGCGCGAGCGCCGGCGGATTACTTCTTCACCGAGCGCTGCCGGACCGCTTCGAACAGGCACACGCCGCTCGCGACCGACACGTTCAGGCTTTCGACCGTCCCCGCCATCGGAATCTGCATGACCACGTCGCAGGTGTCGCGCGTGAGGCGGCGCATGCCCTCGCCTTCCGCGCCCATCACCAGCGCCACCGGACCGTCCAGCTCCGTGTCGTAGAGGCTCTTGGTCGCCTCGCCAGCCGTGCCGACCACCCACACGCCCGGCGTCCTTCAATTCGCGCAGCGCGCGCGCCAGATTCGTGACGGTGATGTACGGCACGGTATCCGCCGCGCCGCTCGCGACCTTCGCCGCCGTCGCGTTCAAGCCCACCGCACGATCGCGCGGCGCGATCACCGCGTGCGCGCCGGCCGCGTCGGCCACGCGCAGGCACGCGCCGAGATTGTGCGGATCGGTCACGCCGTCGAGCACCAGGATCAGCGGCGAGCCGTTGATGCCGTCGAGCAGTTCGGCCAGGTTCTGCGCGAGCGGCATGTCGCTCGCACGCGCCACCACGCCCTGGTGACGCTCGGTGTGCGCGAGGCCCCACAGACGCGTTTCGTCGGCGGCGATCAGACGCACGCCGGCTTCTTTCGCCGCGTGCAGGAATTCGGTCATGCGACGGTCTTTGCGCGTCGCGTCGTAATAGACCTCTTCGACCGTCGATGCATCGTGCCGCATACGCGCGGTCACTGCGTGAAAACCGTATAAAACCTTGAGACGTGCCATGACTGAACAACCTTTGATTGAGCGCGCCATGAACGCGCGCTGCTGTGATGAATACGAGCTTGAGTACGTGAATGGAGTGCTGTGCCTGCAAGCTCACTGCCTGCGTTCGCCGTGTACCAGACTGCACTGACTGCAATATGCCTGCGATAAAACGCAGACCGCGCGCAACCGGCACGTGTGAACGTACCCGATGCGCGCGGTTCGAGCGGTGAAGCCGCTTCAGCGCTTCTTGCGTGCCTGCGGTTTCGACGCCGACTTCGGCCGCGGCGCCGTGCTTCTTCGCCGCGCCGCGCGCGGCGCGTGCTTCCTTGACCGCCGCGGTTTGCGCCGGCGCCGCCTTCTTGCGACGCGCGCCCGCGCCGCCGGCGCCCGCGCCGCCTTCTACCGGCGGCAACGAACGCACGCGCGCACCGCCGCTTTCGCCGGAGCTCTTGTCGGCCAGCGCGCCACGACGCGACAGGCGGCTTGATCGGCGTGTCGCGCACGAGGCGGAAATCGATCTTGCGCGCATCGAGATCGACGCGGCTCACCTGCACGCGCACGCGATCCGACAGGCGATAGCGAATGCCGGTGCGCTCGCCGCGCAACTCGTTCTTGATCTCGTCGTACTGGAAGTAGTCCGAGCCGAGTTCGGTGACGTGCACGAGGCCTTCGATAAACAGCGAATCGAGCTGCACGAAAATGCCGAACGACGTCACGCCGTTCACCATGCCGCCGTACTCTTCGCCGAGCTTGTCGCGCATGAAATAGCACTTCAGCCAGGCTTCGACGTCACGCGAGGCTTCGTCGGCGCGGCGTTCGTTGGCCGAGCAATGCAGGCCGAGTTCTTCCCAGATCGCGACGTTGTTCGCGCGCTGCACGGCCGCGCTTTTCTTCGTCGGACTGCTGCATCGCGCGAGCGCGCGGCGACAGCGCCGTGTTCAGCTCGACGCCTTGCGGCGGCTCCGGCTGATACTTGCGGCCTTGCAGGATCGCGTAGATCGCGCGGTGCGTGAGCAGGTCGGGATAGCGGCGAATCGGGCTCGTGAAGTGCGCATACGCCTCATACGCGAGACCGAAGTGGCCGATGTTGTCCGGGCTGTAGACCGCCTGCTGCATCGAGCGCAGCAGCATGGTTTGCAGCATCTGCGCGTCGGGCCGCTCGCGGATCTGCGCCATCAGCGCGGCGTAGTCGCTCGCGTGCGGCTTGTCGCCGCCGCGCGAGCGTCAGGCCCATGCCGCGCAGGAACGTGCGCAGATTCTCGAGCTTCTCCGGCGGTCGGCCCGGCGTGCACGCGGTACAGGCCCGGATGCTTGTTGCGCTTGAGGAAGTCGGCCGCGCAGACGTTCGCGGCCAGCATGCATTCCTCGATCAGCTTGTGCGCGTCGTTGCGGGTGCGCGGCACGATCTGCTCGATCTTGCCCTGCGCATTGCAGACGATGTACGTCTCGGTCGTATCGAAGTCGATCGCGCCGCGCTTCTGGCGCGCCGCGAACAGCGACTTGTACACGCCATACAGATTCTGCAGTTGCGGCAGCAAGGCGGCGCGGCGCGTGGCCTCCGGACCCTTGGTGTTCTTCAGCACCGCGGCGACTTCCGTGTAGGTCAGACGCGCGGCCGAGTGCATCACGCCCGGATAGAACTGATACGCCTTCACTTCGCCGCGCGCGGTGACGATCATGTCGCACACCAGCACGCAACGGTCGACGTTCGGGTTCAGCGAGCACAAGCCGTTCGACAGCTTCTCCGGCAGCATCGGAATCACGCGGCGCGGGAAATACACCGACGTGCTGCGCTCGAGCGCGTCGGCGTCGAGCCCGCTCTTCGGGTGCACGTAGTGCGACACGTCCGCGATCGCGACGATCAGGCGGAAGCCTTCGCCGCGGCCGACCTGAACCGGCTCGCAATACACGGCGTCGTCGAAGTCGCGGGCGTCTTCGCCGTCGATCGTGACGAGCGGCACGTCGCGCAGATCGATGCGATGACGCGCGTCGACCGGACGCACTTCGTCGGGCAGCTTCGCGGCTTCGTCGAGCGCGGCCTGGCTGAACTCGTGCGGCACGCCGTACTTGCGCACCGCGATTTCGATTTCCATGCCGGGGTCGTCGATATCGCCGAGCACTTCGACCACGCGGCCAAGCGGCTGCGAATGACGGCTCGGGAAATCGGTCAGCTCGACCACCACCACCTGGCCGACCTTGGCCTTCTTGGTGTTCTGCGTGATCAGAATGTCGTGGCCGATGCGCTTGTCTTCAGGCGCGACGATCAGCGCGCCGTTCTCGTTGAGCAGACGGCCGATCACGCGCTTGTTGGCGCGGTCCGTGACTTCGACGATATGCCCTTCCGGGCGGCCGCGCCGGTCATAGCCGACGATGCGCGCGAGCACGCGGTCGTTGTGCATGACCTTCTGCATTTCGCCGGTGGGCAGGAACAGATCGTCCTGGCCGTCGTCGCGAATCAGGAAACCGTAGCCGTCGCGATGGCCTTGCACGCGGCCCGCGACAAAATTCGACGGATGCGTGAGCTGATAGAGATTGCGCTGATCGAGCCGGATCTGGCCGTCGCGCTCCATGGCGCCGAGGCGCTTGAAAAATCCTTCGCGCTCCTGGCGCTTGATCGACAAGGCTTCGGCGATGTCGTTCGCGGCAAGCGGCGCTTCACTCGTGCGCAGCACGCCCAGGATTTCTTCGCGGCTTGGGATCGGATAGGGAAATTTGCTCAAGGGCTTGTCGATGATTTTTTCTCGTTGCATGGACGTCGGTCGGCGATGTGGCTCGGCTTAAGAAGCGTTTGCGTTGCGCTTCAGTTGCGCTTGAATTGCACCTGCGAATGCACTGAAAAAACTGCTCGGGTCCGGCTCGTTCAAGGCTGAGTCGACGGGCGTGTGTGCACCGTGCCAACGAACTACTGCGAGGCATTCTAACACCCGTCTTGCGCGCCAAGCGGCCCGTCAATAGTCGCTGGGAGGCGCCATGCAGGCCTGCGTCGGCGCGATGTTTAAGCAAGTTTTGAGAAACGCTTGACAGGTCCGAATCTGTCGCTATAATGGCGGTCTTTGCTGTTCATCACCTGCCCAGGTGGCGAAATTGGTAGACGCACTAGGTTCAGGTCCTAGCGGTGGCAACACTGTGGAGGTTCGAGTCCTCTCTTGGGCACCAGATTCAAAATTAAAGCCGCCTCCGGGCGGCTTTAATTTTTGTGTGAAGCTACGTTGTCCGGTTCACGCGTTTGTGCGATCGGATGGCGTAGTGAGCAGGACGGTGATTGCGTGAGTGCAGTCGAGTAGTGAAGCATCGCTTCGCTGCACAACTCAACCGAGCGGTTGATAAAGCGAAGTTTGTTTGAAGTAGGGATTGACACGCTGAATCAACACGCTAAAATAGCGGTCTAGCTTGAAGACGTGCCCAGGTGGCGGAATTGGTAGACGCACTAGGTTCAGGTCCTAGCGGTGGCAACACCGTGGAGGTTCGAGTCCTCTCCTGGGCACCACGCCTCTTCAAGCAAAACGAAACACCCCGTTGAGCCTTTGTGCTTCGCGGGGTTTTTTGTTTTCTAGCGACGGATTTTGCATTGGCTCGATGCGCTTGCCTGTCTGCAAACCGACAGCGTCGGCTCGTGGATTCCGATTGCGTCACGCCTTATCGTGCTCGCGTTATCGTCACGATATATTCTCTTGCGGCAACATCGCATCAAGCTAGAGCTGTCCACCTCAAGCCATCACCCTCGAGCCGATTTCAATGTCGCCACCAAGGCGCGAACACACTCTAACGCGCTTTGCCCGCCCCGCCCCAGGTTAAAACCAAAAGCGGACTGCATCGCCGGCGCCCATTTCACGCAGGCCTGAAACGCGAGCAACGAACCGCCCACAGCAAACAGCACAGGAATCAGAAAGTCCTGGCCCACCCGCGTAAATTCAAACACGAGTACCACCGCCGTAATCGGCATCTGCATCGACGCGGCGAGAAATGCCGTCGCGCCGACCACGGCGAATCCGCCTGACGACGCGCCCGGCCAGACCAGGCTCCACACGCCGCCGAGCACGATCGCGAGCAATGCGCCGTTCGCGAGGCCCGGCGTCAGCAAGCCGCCCTCCGCGCCCGCGCGCAAACTGCTCGCGGTAATCACCACCTTCAACACCAGCAACATCGCGGCGAGACCGATCGTCAGGCCGCCGTCGAATGCGAGGCCCGCCGGGCCTTTGCCATTGCCGAGCAACTGCGGGAAATGCATGGCGAGCACGCCGATGATCGCGAAGTTCAACAGCGACAACACGGGCAAGCGCCAGTCCTTCGGCGCGGCTGCGCGCGAGCGCTTCGTGAGTTCGGTAAAGCCCCACGCGGCCGCGCCGAAAATCGGACCGCACACGAGCGACCACACAACCAGCGACGCATTCACCGCGATCGACGGCACGAGATATTGATGCTCGTTGCCCAGTCCGACTTGCGCGACCAGCGCCGCGATCGACGACGTCACGATGGCCGGCACCAGCGCCGGCAAACCGAACGTGCCCAGCAGCACTTCGAGCACGAACACCGCGCCGCCGAGCGGCACGTTATAGACCGCGGCGAGACCCGCGCCCGCGCCGCACGCCACCATGATCCGGCTTTGCGCCACCGACAAACCCGCGCGTCGCGACAGCCATCCGGCGAACGCCGAGCCGATCTCACGCGGCGCGACTTCGCGGCCGAGCGGAGAGCCGAGCGCCACGGTCACGATCTGCAGCAGCGCATGAAGCGTCGTGCTCAGCAACGGCATCCGCGGATCGTCGGATTTGACGGCCTGACGAATACTCACGAGCGGCCGTCCGTAGCGATACAGCGCCCACCATCCGAGCCCGGCGACCAGTCCGCAAATCGTCAGCACGACCACGCGGCGTTCGGGCGCCGCGCCGCTCACGCCTTGCAGAAAACTCTCGGCGCTGATCAGGTGCGTCTCGCTGTAGCCGTAGGCGAGATGCTGGATGCCGTGCAGCAGCAACGCGAGCCCCATCCCGCCGAGACCCGCGCCGATGCCGGTCAGCAGCATGACGACCGCGACCACCGCAAACGGACTGTGCTCGCGGCGAACCGGCTGCGAAGTGATTGATTTGACTGACATAGTGCGTCGGCGGGGGCAAATAACGGGATAGCAAACATGGTATGCCGCGACGCAACATGAATCAAATTGATTTTTCTGCTCTACTCATGCGAATGGTGCATATATGCCGCACCGAGCGCTTTTATCCCTGGATGACTGTCCGACGGCAGACCTTACCGTCGGCGAACGAACGCATTGACCTCTAGCGACCTGGCGACGATCCATGCGCAGTGCCGCCTCACCGAACCGACGCAGATCCCGTCACACACTCGTCGAACCCGCCGACACAAAAAACATCGACACCACACACGCCACGCCGACGAACCACACGAGCGAGCGCAGCGAAGCGAGATTCATCACGTACAGCACGCCATGCAGCACGCGCGTGACGACAAACGTGATCGCCAGCCAGTTGATCCACGTCGGCGAACCGCCTGCCTGCCCTGCTACGACGATCGCGGCAGTGAACATCGCGAGCGCTTCCCACGCGTTCTGATGTGCCGCATGCGCCCGCGCGCGCCATCCTTCGAGACCGGCCAGATAAGCGCGCGGCGTGCGATTGTCGTAGCGCTTGCTCACTTTCGCCAGCATGGTCCACGGAAACGGCAGCAGTGCAACGATGAGCAGGCATAGATGCGGAATTGTCATTCTTCAGTCTCCTTGTTGCGCGGCGCGAATGCCGCGAGCCGCTGTTATACCCGTGCGCCCGGCCGCCGCCAACCTGAATTCGACGAGCGCAGCCTCTATTCGCGCCATGCGACACGCTCAATTAAAAAACAGTAAAACCAACTGCGACACTTCGCCGCATATGTCATTTATACATTACAAAAAACAAACAATAAATCCACACAGCGTCAATACAATAATTACATTTACCCGACATTAATCATGCATTGTGAATTCAGCACGAATTTTGCTCCAGGTATTAATACGGATAAACGCGCGTTCAATCATGCAAGCGTTTAACGGTCGGCGTACACTCGCTCGAAGCCCATGCCACAAGGCGTACGGGGGCTAAAGAGATGCTCGTCGAACACACACGGGTGATTGGGGACTCAGGAGAACAATCAATGAGCTGGACACGGGAACAGAGAAACGTCACGATCGCCGCCTATCTGGGCTGGACCCTCGACGCATTCGATTTCTTTCTAATGGTATTCGTATTGAAAGATATCGCGGCGGAATTCAATACGAAAATCCCGTCGGTCGCATTCGCGATTATGCTGACCTTGATGATGCGTCCGGTCGGCGCATTGATTTTCGGCTGGCTCGCCGACAAGTACGGCCGCCGTCCCACGCTGATGGTCAACATCGCGTGCTTCTCGCTGCTCGAATTGCTCTCCGGTCTTTCGCCCAACCTGATGACGCTGCTCGTGCTGCGCGCGCTGTTCGGCATCGCGATGGGCGGCGAATGGGGCGTGGGTGGCGCACTGACCATGGAAACCGTGCCGCCCAAATCGCGCGGCATCGTCTCCGGTCTGCTGCAGGCGGGCTATCCGAGCGGCTACCTGCTGGCGTCGATCGTGTTCGGCCTGTTCTATCAATACATCGGCTGGCGCGGCATGTTCTTCGTCGGCGTGTTGCCCGCGCTGCTCGTGCTGTATGTGCGTGCGCACGTGCCGGAATCGCCGGCTTTCAAAACGCTCGAAAAGAAACAGCGCCCCGGTCTGATCGTCACGTTGAAGCAGAACGTCAAGCTGTCGCTCTACGCGATCGTTCTGATGACCGCGTTCAACTTCTTCTCGCACGGCTCGCAGGATCTGTATCCGACCTTCCTGCGCGTTCAGCATCAGTTCGACGCGCACACCGTGTCGTGGATCACGATCACGCTGAACGTCGGCGCGATTATCGGCGGCCTGTTCTTCGGCTCGTTGTCGGAGAAGATCGGCCGCAAGCGCGCGATCTTCATCGCCGCATTGATCGCGTTGCCGGTGCTGCCGCTGTGGGCGTTCTCGAGCACGCCGGTGCTGCTCGCGCTCGGCGCGTTCCTGATGCAGATCTCGGTGCAAGGCGCATGGGGCGTGATTCCAGTACACCTGAACGAAATCTCGCCCGATGAAATTCGCGCTACGTTCCCCGGCCTCGTGTATCAGCTCGGCAATCTGATCGCGTCGGTGAACGGTCCGCTGCAGGCAGGCGCTCGCCGAACGCAGGGCAACAACTACGCGCTGGTGATGGCGGTCGTGATCGGCATCGTCGCGGTGGTGATCGCCGTGCTGATTCCGTTCAGCCGCGAGCGTCGCGGCATCGACATGACGCAGTCGGCGAAACAGGTCGCGGCACAGCTTTAAGCGTTCGAACTAAACAGCTATTGTGCTGGCGAGATATCAGGCACAATAGACGCAAAGGCGGCTAGAACCGCCGCGACGCGAACCGCGCGTCCACAGTACGAAGCAGGGCCAAACAAGGTAGCAAGACAAGCAATACGAGGCCGTTCCGATTTCCATCGGAACGGCCTTTTTTATTTTCCGCGCGAATTGACGCATCGCGCATCACGGAAGACAGACCGGCGTCAGGTCTTCTAGAGGAGTTAGTCGACTGCGACCCCTTGATCGTACGCACGTTCTTTCCTTATCCTGAAAAAAACGACTGTTTCAAATATCAATTTGAATCGCTTGTTTGCGGGCCGGACGCCCGGCAACTGGGAGACGCAACATGGCAGTTCGCACAACAGGCCGGCATGCCGGCGATACAAAATCACGCATCCTCGACGCCGCCGAAACGCTGTTCATCGAATGCGGTTATGAGGCAATGTCGCTGCGCCAGATTACTTCGCGGGCCGAAGTGAATCTGGCGGCGGTCAACTATCACTTCGGCAGCAAGGAATCGCTGATTCACTCGATGCTGTCGCGCCGGCTCGACCAGCTCAACCAGGAGCGGCTCAAGCTGCTCGACCGCTTCGACGCGATGCTCGGCGAGCGCCTCACCTGCGAGCACGTGCTCGGCGCGATGTTCATTCCGGCGCTGCGTCTGTCGCGCGATCCGCGGGTCGGCGGCAAGGCGTTTTTGCGCCTGCTGGGCCGTGCTTATACCGATCCGTCGTCGTTCATTCGCGACTTTCTGAATGCGCATTACGCGTCGGTGGCCGTGCGCTTTTTCGATGCGTTCCAGCGCGCGTTGCCGCATCTGCCGCGCGAGGAACTCGGCTGGCGTCTGCATTTTGCGATCGGCGCGCTGTCGGGCGTGCTGGCCGGCACCGATACCGACAGCCTGATCTCCGAGTTCTCGCAGGGCAAGTCGATGAACGATCTGCAACTGATCGCACGGCTCGCGTCGCTGATGGTGGCCGCGCTCAAGGCGCCGTTGCCGGACAGTTCGCAACTGGCGGCGTTCGCAGCGGTACTGGGCGATGCAGCCGAAGGCGGTAACGGATTCGACCAGCAGCAGCGCATCGCACATATCGGAAACACAGGACGGCGTGGAATCGAATGACAGTGGCGGATGTTTCGTCGGGTGGCGAGCGTCATGGCGGCAGCGTCGAAGCGGCTTCGTATCAGCATGCGTATCACGGTTCGGCCTGACACTGGGGTAATGCCGCGACAGCGATACGGACGGCGCCGTGACGGGCCGTCCGGCGTCGAGCCAGAATGGGTAGCGGAAAACAGCACGCAATTGCATAACAGCCCCTGATTCACCGGCAATCGCTACCCGCCCATGCAGCCGACCATGCCAACACGCGCAACAACTACCCAGCACGTCACGCAACCGGACGTCATGAAGCCCGCATTCCCGAGCAGCACGTCTAACTTGCGCACCTGAGCGCTGCTCTGCTGTCGAACCGTCACACGACACGGAAAACGCATCGGACTCGCAACAAGCGCGAATCGGAAGCGACCCAGGAAGCGACCCAGGCGACGACGCAATACCGATTCACAGGCGCGCGGCGAAGCAGGCGACCACCCCGCCCGCCGGAAGCCAAAAAGAAGAAGAAGACCAACAGAACGCGAGCCGTCCGCGCCCCGTGGATGCGTTCGCACGCACCATCGAAACAGGAGGAAACGTCATGCCGTGGTTCATCCTAGTGCTCGTCATCGCCGCCTTCGCGCTCGTCTATGTCCAGGCGCGCGCGTCCTGGTGGCTGGCCTTCATGATCGTCTGGGTGGCGGCCGCGCATGCTCAGCGGCGCGGCCGGCCCGGTCCTGACGACGCGTGCTCGCGATCGTGTTCGTGCTCCCTGCTCTCGTGCTTGCGTTGAAGCCTTTACGCCGCGCGTGGCTCACGAAGCCAGTGCTCGACATCTTCCGCAAGATCCTGCCGGAGATGTCGCCGACCGAGCGCGATGCGATCGAAGCCGGCACGGTCTGGTGGGACGCCGAACTGTTCTCGGGACGCCCGCATTGGGACAAGCTGCTCGGCTACGGCCCGGCCACGCTGACGGCTGAAGAACAGTCGTTTCTCGATGTCGAATGCGAGCGTCTGTGCGATCTCGCGAACGACTGGGAAACCACCATGGTCTGGCAGGACCTGTCGCCGCAAACCTGGCAGTACATCAAGGAAAGCGGCTTTCTCGGCATGATCATTCCGAAGCAGTACGGCGGCAGGCAGTTCTCCGCATACGCGCATTCGCAGGTCATCATGAAGCTCGCCACGCGTTGCTCGGCCGCCGCCGTCTCGGTGATGGTGCCGAACTCGCTCGGCCCCGCCGAACTGCTGATGCACTACGGCACCGAGGCAGCAGAAGAACCACTATCTGCCGCGTCTCGCGCGCGGCGACGAAATCCCCTGCTTCGCGTTGACGAGCCCTTATGCCGGTTCCGACGCAGCGGCGATTCCGGACGTCGGCATCGTCTGCAAGGGCACGTTCGAAGGCCGCGAGACGCTCGGCTTTCGCGTGACGTGGGACAAGCGCTACATCACGCTCGGGCCGATCGCGACCGTGCTCGGCCTCGCGTTCCGCGCGCTCGATCCCGACCGTCTGCTCGGCGGCGGCGACGAACCCGGCATCACCTGCGCGCTGATTCCGACCGACCATCCCGGGCGTGAACATCGGCCGCCGTCACTGGCCGCTGAACGCGGTGTTCCAGAACGGCCCGAACTCGGGCAAGGACGTGTTCATTCCGCTCGACTGGGTGATCGGCGGACGCGCTCAGGTCGGCAACGGCTGGCGCATGCTGATGGAATGTCTCGCGGCGGGCCGCGCGATTTCGCTGCCGTCGTCGAACGTGGGGATGGCGAAGATCGCCGTGCGCGGCACCGGCGCCTATGCGGCGGTCCGGCGGCAATTCCGCACCGCTGTCGGCAAGTTCGAAGGCGTGCAGGAAGCGCTCGGCCGCATGGGCGGCAATCTGTACGTGATGGACGCCGCGCGCCGCCTGTCCGCGCATGCGGTGGACCTCGGCGAAAAACCGTCGGTGATTTCGGCGATCGCGAAGTATCACATCACCGAACGCGCCCGCATGGTCATCAACGACGGCATGGATATCGCCGCCGGCAAGGGCATTTGCATGGGGCCGTCGAACTTCCTCGCGCGGGCCTATCAGCAGGTGCCGATCGCGATCACTGTGGAAGGCGCGAACATTCTCACGCGCTGCCTGATCATCTTCGGGCAGGGTGCGATCCGCTGCCATCCGTACGTGCTGAAGGAAATGGCCGCGACGCGCGAAACCGATCACGCGAAGGCGCTGCGCGATTTCGACGACGCCTTCTTCGGCCACGTCAGCTTCACGCTTTCGAACGTCGTGCGCAGTTTCGTTTACGGCTCACGGGTGGCGCTTTCATCACCAAGCCGCGCGCGGCGTATGCGCCGCTGCACGCTTACTATCGCGCGGCAACCCGCATCTCGACCGCATTCGCGCTTGCTCGCCGATGTCTCGATGTTCGTGCTCGGCGGCGATCTGAAACGGCGTGAACGCATCTCCGGGCGTCTGGGCGATGTGTTGTCGCAGCTCTACCTGATCTCCGCCACGCTCAAGCGTTTCGAAGACGAAGGCCGTCAGGAAGAGGATCTGCCGCTGGTGCGCTGGGGCGTCGAAGATTCGCTGTACAAGGCGCAACACGCGCTCGACGGCGTGCTCGCGAACTATCCGAACCGCTTCGCCGCGGGCCTCGTGCGCGTACTCGCGTTCCCGTTCGGCCTGCCGCATCGCGAGCCGTCGGACCGCCTCGGCACCGAGATCGCCGAGCTGATGCAAACGCCGGGCGCGGCGCGCAACCGGCTGGTGTCGGACTCGTACGTGCCGCATCCCGATGTCGACGCGCTCGGTTATGGCGAGCTGGTGTTCGAGCTGAACCCGCGCTTCACGCAGATCGACCAGAAGCTGCGCGACGCGGTCAAGCAGGGCCTGCTCGCGCCGATGCCGCAAAGCCTGCCGCAACTCGCCGCATGGACCGACGCGGCGCAGCAGCAAAGGCCTGATCGACGCCGACGAGCGCCGCGTGCTCGACGACTACGCGCGTTATGGCGCGCAAGTCGTGAAGGTCGACGATTTCCCCGCCGACTTCGACATGCTCGCGAATCTGCAGAAAGCGCAAGGAGACGCTCGACAAGGCGCTGGAACTTGCTGCGTGAGTGCAAGCTCAGTGACTACTGAGTAAGTGAACAGTACGCGCGGACGGCGTGAAAAAAACCTCCTGAGCGGGCGCGCCGATGCGCCCAACTCAGTGCACACTGACACACGTCCGAAGTCCGTCACGGGACTTCCTTCGAAGAGCGTGACCAGCGGAGCAACCAACTAACTATGAACGACTCTTACCTGAACTTCGTCAACTCGCCGTTCGGCGCGCGCCTCGCGCGCTCGCTCGGCTTGCCGAAGCCCGAGGTGCTGCGCCGCTATCGCGCGGACCAGCCCGAGTTCGGCGGCCTGGTCGCGATCGGCGCGGGCCGCGAACCGCGTCTGCTCGATGCGCTGGCGAATCTCGTTGCCAGCATCGGCGTGACGAGCGTCGCGCATGAGAGCGCCGGGCTGTGGGTGCCGCTCGCCAATCGCCATGGCCTGATGACCGGGCCGCTTCGAACCGGCCGAGTCCGGCTCGCCCGGCAAGCTCGCCGCGCTGCTGTTCGACGCGAGCGGGATCGAGGACAGCAGCCAGTTCGAACCGCTGCATGCGTTCTTTCACGACACGCTGCGCTCGCTCGGCAAGTGCGGGCGCATCGTCGTGCTGGGGCGGCCGCCGGAAAGCCTGCGCGACGCCGCGCCAGTGGACCGCGCAGCGCGCGCTCGAAGGCCTCACGCGTTCGCTCGGCAAGGAAGCGCGGCGCGGCATCACCGCGAATCTCGTGTATGTCGGAGAAGGCGCCGAAAACGGCATTGAAGCGACGCTGCGATTCTTCCTGTCGCCGCGTTCCGCGTATGTGTCGGGCCAGGTCGTGCGGATCGAAGCAGCGCGCTGACGCCGATCGCCATCCCGCGCTCGACTGGCACCAGCCGCTCGCCGGCCGGCGCGCGCTCGTGACGGGCGCGGCGCGCGGCATCGGCGCATCGATTGCGAGCGTGCTCGCCGCCGAAGGCGCGCATGTGATCGGCATCGACATTCCGTCGGCGCGCGACGCACTCGATGCGACCATGCGTCAACTGAACGGCACCGCCCTCGCCTTCGATATCGCCGCGCCCGAGGCGCCCGCGCAAATCGCCGCCGCGCTCGACGAACAGGGCGTCGATATCGTCGTGCACAACGCGGGCATCACGAAGGACAAAACCATCGCGAAGATGACCGACGCCGCGTGGCAAAACGTGATCGACATCAACCTGAGCGCGCAGGAACGGATCGACGACGCGCTGCTCGCCGCCGGCATTCTGCGCGACGGCGGCCGCATCATCGGCGTGTCGTCGATCAGCGGCATTGCGGGCAATCTCGGCCAGACCAATTACGCGACCTCGAAAGCCGGCGTGATCGGCCGCGTGCAGAGCATGGCGCCGCATCTGCGCGCGCGCGGCATCACGATCAACGCGGTCGCGCCCGGCTTCATCGAAACGCAGATGACCGCGAAGATTCCGCTGACCATTCGCGAAGCCGGCCGCCGCATGAATTCGATGAGCCAGGGCGGCCAGCCGGTCGACGTCGCGCAGACCATCGCGTGGCTCGCGCATCCGGGCTCGGCGGGCGTGACCGGCCAGATCGTGCGCGTGTGCGGACAAAGCCTGATTGGAGCGTGAGCATGGGTGAGCCGGGCGCGTGATCCGTTCGGCAGCCGCCACGCGTCGGGCCTGACGCGCCCGATGCGGCGCGGCCGAAAACCGTCGTGATCGAAACCTTGCCCGCGCCGGCCAAGCTCTATGCGCGCGCGTTGTCCGGCATCGTCAAGCGCGGGCGCGACGCGCAGTTGCCGGCGCTGCGCCTCGTGCGCCCCGCCGTCGCCGCTCGATCCCGGGGCCGATCTGGCGTTACGCGCGCGTTTGCGGCTTCATCCCCGAGCATGGCGTGCCGCTCACTTATCCGCATCTGCTGGCTTTCCCGTTGCATCTGCTGATGCTGACCGATCCGGCGTTTCCGTGGCCCGCGCTCGGGCTCGTGCATCTGGCCAATCACGTGCGCCTGCGCCGGCCGCTCGCGTACAAGGACCTGCTGCGCGTCGAAGTGGAATTCGGCGCGCTGCTGCGTCACGACAAGGGTCAGGCGTTCGTGCTGCATACGCGCATGTACCGGCGCGGCGAAGCGGTGTGGGACGGCGACAGCGTCTATCTGAAACGCGGTGTGCCGGCGCGAGCGGCAATCCGCTCGACTCCGCTCGAGCTCGGGCCGCTGACGCGCTGCAGCGCATCGTCGCGCTGGCAACTCGCGCCGCAACTGGGCCGCGACTACGCGAGCGTATCCGGCGACTACAACCCGATTCACCTCACCGCGCTGTCCGCGAAAGCATTCGGCTTTCCGCGCGCCATCGCGCACGGCATGTGGACGCTCGCGCGCGCCGCCTCCGCGCTGCAACCGCCGAAGCCGCTCGCCGAAGCCACGCTGAGCGCCGAATTCAAACTGCCGATGCTGCTGCCCGGCGAGGCGTCGCTGTGGAGCGCGTCGCCTTCGCTGATCGAGCGCGACATCGAGGTGCGCGACATGGCCGGAGAAAAGCCGCATTTGCGCGGCCGCATGCAGTGGAAGCTGCAATGAAGCATGCGCACCTGATGCACGCGCGATGCAGTGCAGCCGCATGGAATGAACGTGTCGCCGAAATCGTTGTTGCTCATGGATCGCGAACCGCTGAACCACGTTGAAATCACGCGCATCGTCGACCGTTCGCACCATTCAATAACCAGGGAACGACCCAAAGGAGCCGAGCATGTCCAACCCGCTACCCGCCGTGCGCCGCGTCGCCATTATCGGCGGCAACCGGATTCCGTTTGCCCGCTCGAATACCGCCTACGCGACCGCGTCGAATCAGGACATGCTGACCTTCACGCTGCAAGGCCTGATCGATCGCTACAACCTGCACGGCGAACGTCTCGGCGAAGTCGCGGCCGGCGCCGTCATCAAGCATTCGCGCGACTTCAATCTGACGCGCGAATCGGTGCTGTCCACCACGCTCGCGAAAGAAACGCCCGCCTACGACGTGCAGCAGGCCTGCGGCACCGGCCTCGAAGCGGCGATTCTCGTCGCCAACAAGATCGCGCTCGGGCAGATCGAAGTGGGCATTGCAGGCGGCGTCGATACGACCTCCGACGCGCCGATCGGCGTCAACGAGCGCATGCGCAAGATCCTGCTCGAAGCGAATCGCGGCAAGAGCGCCGGCCAGCGCGTCGGCGCGCTGACCAAGCTGCGGCCCGGCATGTTTTTCAAGCCGCTGTTGCCGCGCAACGGCGAACCGCGCACCGGGCTTTCGATGGGCGAGCATTGCGAACTGATGGCCAAGCGCTGGAACATCTCGCGCGAAGCGCAGGACGTGCTCGCCTACGAGAGTCATCGCAAGCTCAGCGACGCGTATGCGCGCGGCTTCGTCAACGATCTGATGACGCCGTATCGCGGCCTCGCGCGCGACAACAATCTGCGCGCCGATCTGACGCTCGAAAAGCTCGCCGGTCTGAAGCCGGTATTCGATCGCGACGCCGGCACGCTGACCGCCGGCAATTCGACGCCGCTGACCGACGGCGCGTCCGCCGTGCTGCTCGCAAGCGAAGAATGGGCCGCCGCAACATGGCCTGCCGGTGCTGGCGTATCTGAGCTGGTCCGAAACCGCCGCCGTCGATTTCTTCGACAAGAAAGAAGGCCTGCTGATGGCGCCCGCCTACGCCGTGCCGCGCATGCTGGCGCGCGCCGGGCCTCACGTTGCAGGACTTCGATTTGTACGAGATTCACGAAGCCTTCGCCGCGCAGGTGTTGTGCACGCTCGCGGCGTGGCAGGATGACGAGTATTGCCGCACGCAACTCGGCTTGCCGGGCCCGCTCGGCGCGATCGACCGGACGAAACTGAATGTGAACGGCAGTTCGCTCGCCACCGGCCATCCGTTTGCCGCGACGGGCGGCCGCATCGTCGCCGGACTCGCGAAGATGCTCGCGCAACTCGACAAACCGGCCGGCACCGCGCGCGGGCTGATCTCGATCTGCGCGGCGGGCGGCCAGGGCGTGGTGGCGATTCTGGAACGCTGAGCGTCGCGGCCGTGCCGAGCGCGTGCTTCCATGCGATGCCTGTTGCGAAGCTCGCTGCAATGCACCGCGTTCTGCACGACCGCTTTGATCACGTCAATGACTGGCTGCAAGACCAGCACACAAACAGATGAAGCCACGGCTTCAGGAGACGACCGATGACCCAGCCCACGCAAGCCCCGCTCTCGCCCGCCGCCGGTCCGCACCGCTCGCGAATGCAGACGGCGCGGCGCCCAGGCAGACGCCCGACCAGGCCGGCAACGCGCGCCCAACACCGACGGCATCTGGTACGCGTCCTATCCGGCTGACGTCCCGCATGAAATCGACGTCACGCAATACGAGTCGCTCGTGCAGTTCTTCGACGAATGCATCGCGCAGTTTCGCGAACGCGTCGCGTATGTGAGCGTCGGCGCGAACCTGACGTATGGCGAGCTCGGCCGCAAGGCGACCGCGTTCGCGGCGTATCTGCAAAGTATCGGCGTGAAGCCCGGCGAGCGCGTCGCGATCATGCTGCCGAACACGTTCCAGTATCCGGTGTCGCTGTTCGGCGTGCTGAAAGCCGGCGCGCGTGGTCGTCAACGTGAATCCGCTCTACACGGTGCGCGAACTCGCGCATCAGTTGAAGGACAGCGGCGCGCAAACCATCATCGTGTTCGAGAACTTCGCGAAGACGGTTGAAGACGCGCTGCCCGGCACCAAAGTGCAGAACGTGATCGTGACGGGTCTCGGCGATCTGCTCGCCGACGGTCTGAATCTGAAGGGACGTCTGCTCAATTTCATGCTGCGTCATGTGAAGAAGATGGTGCCCGCTTACAACCTGCCGAAAGCGGTGCCGCTGCTCGAGGCGCTCGCGACCGGCTACACGCGGCCGCGTCACGCCCGTACGCACCGCACGCACGACGACATCGCCTTCCTGCAATACACCGGCGGCACGACCGGCGTCGCGAAAGGCGCGATGCTCACGCACAAGAACATCATCGCGAACCTGCTGCAGGCGAAGGCGTGGTCCGAGGGGCAACTGAACGGCGACATCGAAACGGTGCTCACGCCGCTGCCGCTCTATCACATCTATTCGCTGACGGTGAACGCGCTGATCTTCATGGGACTCGGCGGGCGCAACATCCTGATCGCCAATCCGCGCGACATGAAGCGCGTGATGATGATCATCCGCCACGAGAAATTCACCGGCATGACGGCGGTCAATACGCTCTACAACGCGTTCCTCGACAACGAGGAGTTCTGCAAGCGCGACTTCTCGAACCTGAAACTCGCGATGGCGGGCGGCATGGCCACGCAGAAAGCCGTCGCCGATCGCTTCAAGGCGGTGACCGGCAAGCCGATCATCGAAGGCTATGGGCTGACCGAATGCTCGCCGATCGTCTCGATGAATCCGGTCGACCTGACCAATCTGCGCGACTTCGAAGGCTCGATCGGCTTGCCCGCGCCGTCCACGCATGTGCGCTTCAGGAAAGACGACGGCACGTTGGGCGAACATCGGCGAAGCGGGCGAACTGTGCGTGAAGGGACCGCAGGTGATGAAAGGCTACTGGAATCGTCCGGAAGAAACCGCCAAGGTGATCGACGACGACGGCTGGCTCGCCACCGGCGACATCGGCGTGATGGATTCGCGCGGCTTCATCCGCCTGATCGACCGCAAGAAAGACATGATCCTCGTGTCGGGCTTCAACGTCTATCCGAACGAAATCGAAGACGTGATCGCCGACGCATCCGGACGTGCGCGAAGTGGCCGCAATCGGCGTGCCCGACGCGGCGCAAGGCGAGCGCGTGAAGGTGTTCATCGTTCGAGCGCAATCCGTCGCTGACCGCGGAACAGGTGATCGCCCATTGCCGCAAGAACCTGACGGGCTACAAGGTGCCGAAGCTCGTCGAGTTCCGCGACGAGCTGCCGCAAACCAATGTCGGCAAGATTCTGCGCCGCGCGCTGCGCGACGAGGAACTCGCGAAGCAAAAGCCTGCCTGACAGGCAGGGCGCTGTTGCGTCGCCTTCGACCTTTCGGAGAGATTCATGAAGCACCGCATGTCCGCACGCTCGCGCCGCTGGTCGGCCTTCATGCACCGGGTCGTGCGCCGTGCCGTCATGCGTGTCGCCAGTGCAGCGGATCGCGTAGTGCGCTCGTGCTCGCGCGTCGCGCATGCTTCATCGCGTGCGCAAGCGCTTACGCAGCTCTGCCGCGCACGCTGCGGTGGCGCCGCTCGTTGCCGGCGCGGCGTGCGCTCGGCATCACCGCCGGCGTTCGCGCAAAACGACGACACGCCGCCTCCGCTCGATACCGGCGGCGCCGTCAAGGCGCCCACCACGCCGTCCTCGCAGGTCGGCAAGCTCACGCTCGATCAGCAGGTCAAATGGCTGCGTGCCGCGCAACAAAGCGGCGCGATGGAAAAGCTCGACGACGATCAACTGGTCGCGCTATTCCAGTCGCTCGATCCGCTCGCGTTGCCGCGTTATATCAAGGAAGGGCCGAACGGCTACCCGTCGTACGAGTTCACGATGTCGCGCTCGGAACGCATTCACGGCCAGTGGCCCGACACAGCCCGATCACATGCTGGTGCGCATCGCGCACGACCCGTTGCGCATCTACGCAAAATGGCTGCCCGACGGCGCGCACGCGGGCCAGGAAATCATCTACGACGAGTCCAAACGCACCGACGAAATGTACGGCCACCTCGGCGGCATCATGAACGTGATGCCGCTGTGGACCTCGCTGAACGGCGCCCTCGCCCGCTCGCAATCGAATCATCAGGTGCGCGATCTCGGCACCGAATACATCGCCGATCAGTATCTCAGCCGAGGGCAAAAAATACATCGAGGCCGGCTTGCCGCGCTCGACGCAGGTGGAAGTGAAAACGATCGACGGCGTGCGCGTCGTCGCCTTCACTTTCGAAACGCCGACCGGCCAGCCGCAGTTCTATGCGAAGAAGGAAACGCTCGGGCTCGATCTGCGGCATCCGTATTTCCGCACCGTCGAGTCTTATGACAACGACGGCAAGATCTTCGAGAAGATCGTCTTCGAAACCATCACGCCGAAAACGTTCGACGACTCGACTTTCGATCCGAAGAACAAGGCTTATAAGTTCTAGCGTGGTGGCGCAGCGCGCGTGGCGTCGAGCGCGAAGGCGACATGCGCGATGTGGCTGCCGCGCTGCCTCTGCTCGTGGCTGTGCTCGCCGCGTGGTCCCGCGCGGGTGGCAAGTTCGCTTGAGCACGAAGTAGTCGGATGCGCGGGTGAGGCCGATCAGCGACGTCGGCGTTTGCGTCGGCGTCTGCCGCAGACGCGGCGCAAGCGTCGTGTACCAGAGCGCGCCGATATCGTCGCCGGTTTCGAAGACGGGCAGCTTCATGTGCGTCGGCGTAGTCGGCGAACGCGGGGCCGCACGTCAAGCGTGGAATCGATCACGCGCCAGCGTGCCGCTGCGCGAGCGGCAGCATGCGTGAGCCACGGCCACGCGCTACCTGCTCGCGGTCGAAAGCCATGCGCCGGTCATCATGAAAGTGCGTCGGTCCATTGTCTGATCACGCAATTGAGTCACGCATGTCGCACACGTCATTCGTTCCGCATCACGCGCCTCACGTATAACCCCGCCGGTCGCGCCATGCCGCCGGCCAGATCCCCTGCTTGCCCGGCGCAAGAATGCCGTTCGGGTCGAGTGCGTCCTTGATCGTTTCCGAGAGCCGCAGCAACGCGCCGTCGTTGAAACTGTACTGCGCCGCGGCAAAATCCATATACGCGAGATGCGCGCGATATTCGCCGTAGCCCGCCGCGCGCGCATCGCTCATCAGCGAGCGCAGCAAAGCGCCGGCCTGCTCGACCTGGTTCGCGTCGTCGCGGTCGAAGATCGCCGCGAAGATGTGATGCAGATGACGCACGCCCGCCGTAAAACCGCCGTAGTAATCGAAGCCATATTCCGCCGCGCGCGTCTTGACCATCGTGTACTGGCGCAACGCGTCGCGCCCGGTCGCCGGACACACCGGCGCGAAGTCCACATGCGCGCCCGCGCCGCCGCGCCAGTCGAGCATGCGAAACGCGCTCATCGCCGGAATGCCGGCGAGGTTGCGATCGCCGCCCGCCGATGGGCTGCGCATCGCCCGCATAGCGCGCGGCCGAGAGTCTCGGCCTGCGGCACGCGGGCGAACGCGCGCTGCACGATCGCATAGCGCGCGTCGATCAATTCAGGCGTGCCGTACAGCGCGAAATGCAGATTCCAGCGGCCGACATTCAGCTTGTCGAGCATCGCCGCCACCGCGCTCTCGGGCATCGCGCCCGCGCCTTCGTACCACTGCGACGCGCCGACAACCCCGCCGCCCGTCGCAAACCGCCTTCGATCACCGCGTGGTTGCGGATCGTTTCGTCGAGCCGCAACGGCCGCAGAATCTCGACGATCGTTTCGAGATCGGCTTCGTGCCGAAACTGGATTTCGCCGAGCAGATACGCGGGCGGCGCGGGCATCAGCCAGACGCCGAGCTTGGTGACGATGCCGTAGTTCGACTGCATGAACATCGCATCGAACGACGGCCCATAACCCGGCTGATACAGCTGCCACGCGGTGCCGATTTCGATCCCGCCCATGCCGGTGCGCACCACGTCGCCGTTGGCGAGCACCACTTCCATGCCGCACTGCGTCGCCGCGTGATCGCCATACGCGGTGTAGCCGAAGCCGCGCTCGAGCGTATTGCCGACCACGCTGCCCCAACCGGCCGCGGGCGGATCGACCCAGAGCCGGTAGCCCTTGTCGCGCAGATGCGCGTACAGATCGAAGTAGCTCACGCCCGGTTCGACCAGCGCGTAGGCGAGCGTTTCGTTCACTTCGATGATGCGGTTCATCCGCTGCAAGTCGAGCACGACCGATCCGGGCAGCCGCGGCGCCGCGCCGCCATACGCGAAGTTGCGCCCGGTCGAGACCGTCCACAGCGGAATGCGAAATTGATTGGCAATGCGCAGCACCGCGCGAATTTCGTCGACCGATGCCGGCAGCAACGCGGCGCTCGCGGAAAACGCTTCGCGCTCGCCGGGCGCGAACGGATCGAGATAGGCGGCGAGCCCCGCCGGCGGAAGTCACGACGTGCGCTTCGCCGACGACTGCGCGCCAACCGGCGAGCGCGCGTCGAACTGCGCGGCGGAAACTTCGGCGGCAGGAGTGTGGTCAAGGCTGTCTCCTTGCGGTGCGGCGAGTGCGTGCGAGCGTTCTGGCGGTGCCGGTGTTGCGTGCGCGGTATCGCGATTGCCACGCATCGATCGGAATTGCATGCATCCGGACTTGCACGACCGCTTTGTCCCGAGCAGGTCGCATGGCGAGTGCTCGGCTGTGCCGGCGAGATCGCCGGCGGCATGCTAGACTCAGTTGGCCGCATCGCCCGCCACGCTACTGCCAGGCCTCCGGCTTCCCGCCGAGCGCGCTGCACACGTCGATGGCCATCGAGCGCAGCTTGCCTTCCGCGATCGGCCCGGACAACGCGTAGCCCATGCGGTCGCTGATCCAGTAGAAGGTGCGCCGGTTGCCGTCGCGGAACAGGCGGAACGCGGTTTCGTCGCGCGAGATGCCGGTGACGTACAGCGTGAGCCGCGCGCCGCTGCGTGGTTCTCGTACATGAATTGCGCAGCCGGTCCCGCTTCGCCCGGCAACAGGCGCCCGCCCACCAGCGAGTAGCCGTATTCCTGCAACGACGGCACCGACAGCGGCCGGTTCAGGCGTTTGGAGAGCCAGTTGATCAGATGCTCTTCGTCGCTCGCGGCGACTTCCACGGGATGACGCCGCTCAGGCGTGTACACCGCATAGGCGATGTCGGCGCGCTCGGCGAAACTCGGCGGCTGGGCCGCCCAGGCCGCTCCACGCGCCGCCCGTCAGACGCGGCGCGAGCGGCCCCAAGGCGAGCGCGAGACCCGCGCCGGCCGCCAGCCAGCATGCCGCGATGCCGACGCGTTGCCACCACGGCCGTCGGCATGCGCCGCACCACGATGAAGGCCGGCTTCGATCCGGCTCGGTGCTCTCGCGCCGGGCCCAACGCGCTCGCCGGCCGTCGCGCTGCACCGTTGCTGCGCATCTGCGCTGCGGCAGCACCGCACAAGCGCGCGCAGCGCGGCCTTCTGCGCGCGCCACGCGGCCACCTTCGCGGCCGCCTGCGGATGCTGCGCGAGCTGTCGCCTCGACCGCGGCGTGCTCGCGCCTCCGGCAATTCGCCGTCGACGAACGCCGACAGCGTCGCAGATCGAGCCCCTCGGGCAAACTGGAATCGTAGTCGTCGTTATTCATCACGGATTTCTCACTACTTTCAACGGCGGCGGCTTTACGCGCCGTCCCCGGCGCACTCCCTGCGAACCCTGCGCGGCCCTTCCGTCAGCAACACGCGCATGTGCTCGCGCGCGCGCGAGAGCCGCGACATCACCGTGCCGATCGGCACGCCGAGCGCGCTCGACGCTTCCTGATACGACAGTTCCTCCACGCAGACCAGCAGCAGCACTTCGCGCTGCTCGACCGGCAGGCAATACAGCGCGCGCTGCAAATCGCGCAGCACCAGACCGTCGACTTCGCCATGCGGCGCTTCGAGATTGCGCCACGGCGCGCTTTCATCGTCGACGGCAATCTCGCGGCGGCCGCGCAACTGATCGATATAAAGATGCCGCAGGATCGTCAGAAGCCACGCGCGCAGATTGCTGTTCGGGCGGAACGCCGACCAGCGCGCGAGCGCGCGCTCCGCCGTATCCTGCACGAGGTCGTCGGCCCACGCGCGGTCGCCCGTCAGTGCGCGCGCATAGCGGCGCAACTGCGGGAGCCACGCAATCACTTCTGCTTCGAAAGCTCACCCGGCGTCGCGACGTTCAGTAGCCGCCGCTGCTGCTCGTTGCCGCTGCTGCCCGACGCGCTGCTGTCGGTCGCGGACGTGCAGGCGCTCGTCGCGAGCGAGCCGAGCGCAAGCGCCAGCAGCACGAAAACTGCGGAAAAAATGCGCGATATCGTTCATGATGAGTCTCCTGATGGACAACGGCTTGACGCTGTCTTCGCGTGCGCTGCGGCATCTGGGCCGCCACCGGGCCCCGATCGGCCACACGCGAATGCAGCACCGCCATGCATGACTTAACGCGAGCAGAGCGTGATTTATTCCATCGTGCGTCAGGCCTTTCGCCATCTTTTTCCGCCAGCGTTGCGGGGATCGCCTGGGAAGTCGGCAGAACACGCCATTCGTCCGCAGATTCGTAACTCAACGTTACAGTCAAGAGTTATCAGATGCTTATGTGTCCCCAAGCCGTTATAGTGGACGCAGTTCGCCCACCGACGCGTTCTGCCCCCACACAGGGTAGAATTGCGGCGAACCACCGTCTTTCTAACCTGAATTGTCCATGGCTTCCGCAGAATCGCACCCGCAAAACGACTTCATGAACGCTGCGCGCAAAGAACGAAAGCGCGTCGAAATCTACCTCGTCAATGGCATTCGCCTGACTGGGTGCATCGAGTCGTTCGATCAGTACCTGGTGATGCTGCGCACGCCTGTCGGCCTGCAAGGCATCTACAAGCGCGCGATCTCGACGATCCAGCTCGACACCGGCACGCGTCCGGCGCCGCGCGCGGGCCGGCCTTCGCATGGCGAGCACACCACGCGCGGGCCGCACGGTTCGCGTGAACCGCGCGAGCATCGTGAACCGCGTGAGCCTCGCGAGTCGTATGGCGCGCCGTCTTCAGACCGCTCGCCGTCCGAACGTAGCGGCAGCGGCACGTCGGACGGCCCGGTGGTCGTCACGCGTCGCCGGCGTCTGTTCGGCACGGGTGGCGGCGACGGCGGCAACCATGGCGGCGGCAATCACGGCAACGGCGGCAGTCACGAATAAGTCGTTTATACGGCCGCTGTCAAAGACCGCTTATAGACCACTTCAGCATTGCTCGGTCAGCGTCACCCGGTTATACGATCGCCGGGGTCAGTTACTCAGGCATATGACCGAGCCGCTGCAAAATCCTCTCCAGTTGCGCCATCTGCTGCCCTCTGCTTCGAATCCGCATTTGACCGCCAGCACGCGGCGTCGCCAGTACAGGGCGTCCAGCATGCGCGCGCCGGTTGCTTCGTTGCCCAATCCAGATGCTCCAGTTCAGCTTCGACAACGTGTGAAGCGTTAAGACGCTGCACGCGCGCAGGTTTTCCCGGTTCATGTCGTGTGCTGCCCGCTGGGGCGATTGTGTTTGGCAGTGGTTCGCTCACGGCTCGCCGGTATTTTGCGTTTCGCTTCGAGCTATCTCGGCGAATACATGGAAACGAATCGACGCAAGGCCATTTCGCCGGACAAGTTTGCATACGTGCGGGCGCGCGCATTGACCGACCCGCTCTGAAGAAAATGCTTACGACGTAGCGTCCTATGCCGTTCAGCCGATACTCGCCGACGCTGACTATGCGCTATGCTGAATCCGTTGGCCCTCTTCTATCGGAGCACATCATGACCGGCAAAAAGCACGCTGAATCTAAACCCGCGAG
The DNA here is from genome assembly GCA_963800185.1 of uncultured beta proteobacterium. Taxonomy (GTDB): domain Bacteria; phylum Pseudomonadota; class Gammaproteobacteria; order Burkholderiales; family Burkholderiaceae; genus Paraburkholderia. The sequence continues at coordinate 212,594 of CAWCZW010000002.1, forward strand.
CAACGCGTCGCCTGTCGAGTCGATGGACAGCCGCCTCGACGAGGCGCTGGAGGAAAGCTTCCCCGCCAGCGATCCGATTGCCGTCGACCCGGTTGAGCCGCGTAAAGCGACGACAACCTCCGTGTCTGCGGAGAAAACGAAGAAGCGTTAGGAGTGACGGCGGCTAGACTTGCGGGCTGCGTTTCGTGCCGCCGGTTTGCGTGGCTGCTGATTTGCGTTAGCGCGAGGCTTGGCCTTCGGTGGCTTTGTAATGCCAGTGCTCTGGAAGTACCGCTCACAGACAGAAGCGTCCGTCGAGCGAACGAAGCTACGCAACGAAGATGAACTTGGGTGCGACAAGAATCGGTGACCGGCCACGTCAATTAAACAGCAGGCGGCCGGCCCGAAGATAAAGCGAACTTCCGGAAGAACAACCGCCATCGCAAAAGAACGGATGGCAGCGGGATCATGACGCAGCAACGTGCCAACCCGCCAATGAGAACCAGGCGGACTTCGCGATCAGCACCGCGTCGCCCGCCCTGTCGCACCAGGCTCACCCCATCGCGCTCAATGCGGAGGCAGGCCGCTTTCCAGTTGGCGCTGCAACTCGCGAACCTGGCGTTGTGCGGCACGCAACTGGTCTTGCGCTGCCGTCTTCTGCTGAGCCAGTGCCGTCGCTTCGGCACGGGTTTGCTGCTGCTGGCTCGCGACGATGCTCTGCTGCTGACGCGCAATGTCGAGGTCGGCCTGCAGGCGGTTCGCACGATCTTGCGACAACGCGATCATGCGCTGCGTGAAGGCCTTCTGCGCTTCGAGCTGCGTGCGGCGAATCTCCACGTCCGACAGCTGCATGCGTCTGACGCACGAAGTCCTTGTAGATCATTTCGGCACGCGTCGCGTCCTGCGTCTTGATGACGCGCCAGAAGTTTTTCTGCTGGAACAACGCGACGTAGAACGTCATTTCCTTGCCGTAGAACAGCAGACTCGCTCCGTAGCTGCCGTTGTAGGTGGTGCGTAATTCGCTCAGATCCGAGCCGCGGATCATCTGCTGCAATTCCGCCACATTGCCTGCGGCGGACTGCTTCGTTTTCATCGGGCGTCAACGCCGTGGTGTCCGCCTGTCCGGCTTGCGATGTGGAGTGTGGCCGGCAACGCCGTGGTGGTGCCTGGCTGGGAAACGACGCCAGCGCTCGGCGCTGTCTTGCAGACGCCTGAGCATTCACGCCTTGCGCTGCCCCAATCGCGATGAATGCGGCAAACGCAATCTGTCGTAGTCTCGACTTTCGGTCCATGTAATTCCTGCTCGAACAGTTTTTGTTTTAGTCAAACAGCCCATTATTACTCACTTTCGCGGGTTTCGGGCTCTTCATCGAAAATTTGGTATTTGCGCATTTTCTCCCACAAAACCTTGCGGCTGATGCCCAGATAAAGCGCCGTATCCTGCCGGCGCCAGCCGTTTGCATCGAGCGCGGCGAGCACGCGGTTGCGCTCCGCCATGTCCCATTTGCTGCGGTCCACCAGCACTTCGGCGGCGCTTTCCGCGGGCACCGGCTGGCTGCTGCGCGCGAGCGCCAGCAGACGTTGCAGCCGCGCCGCATCCCACGCGCCGATCTGGCGCACCGTCACGCCGATCCGTTCGGCCAGGTTGCGCAACTCGCGCACGTTGCCGGGGAAATAAGTGTCGGCGACGGCATCCGCGAGCCAGTACGGCAGATCGGGCAACGCGGACAGCCGCTCCTGGCCGACCACCTGCGCAATAAACGCCTTGAAGATCGCGATCTTGTCGACGGCGCCGCGTTCTTCGAGCGACGGAATCTTCAACTCGATCACCGCGAGCCGATAGTAAAGATCGGCGCGAAACGTGCCGTCCTTCACCAGTTGCGGCAGATGCTTGTTGGTCGCCGCCACCAGCCGGAAATCGAGCTTGACGGGCGACGCCGAGCCGATTCGCGTGACCGCGCTGTCCTCCAGCACGCGCAGCAGCTTGACCTGCTGATACAGCGGCAGATCGCCGATTTCGTCGAGGAACAGCGTGCCGCCGTCGGCCTGCTCGAAGTAGCCTTTGTGCGCGACCACCGCGCCCGTGAACGAGCCCTTCGAGTGACCGAAAAACAGCGATTCGAACAGGCCGTCCGGAATCGCGCCGCAGTTCACCGCGACGAACGGACCTTGTCCGTAGCGGCTGTGTTTTTCATGCAGCAGTTGCGCGATGCGCTCCTTGCCGACGCCGGTTTCGCCATGCACCAGCACGCTCGTGTCGCAGTCGGCGAAGGTGTCGACTTCGTGCAGCAGCGCCTGCATGCATTCCGAATTGGCGATCATCGCGTCGGATTCATGCGTCTTGGCGCTGTGCGCGCGCATTTGCAGCACCAGCTTCATCACCATGCCGCGCAATTCGGCGCAGGTGAAGTCGAGCGGCAGGATGTGCGAATACTCGGACGGGTACGCCGCCGGATCGTGTTCGCGCGGCGCGGCGCCGACCCACACCACCGGAATGCCGTGCGCGGCCTGCCAGTCGCGCAGGATCAGCGCGCCGCTGTCGATCACCGAGACGCTGATGATCGCGAGCGACGGCCGCAGCGCGGTCCGTTCGGGCGAGATCGCGATATCGTCGGCGCGGATCACTTCGACGTCGAAGCTCGCCATGCAGCGCGCGACCCGGTCGACGATGTCGGCCTTGCCCTCCCAGACGTAGATATCGAGTTCCTCGATTTTGGTGGTGGTTCTCATCTTGGATACGCTATTGGACCAGTTGCGCGACGCCGCACGTCAGCGACATGTTGTGAACGGTGGCCGTGCCGACCTGAACGCCAAGCAGGGAGAGCACCGGGACGAGGACAGAATCGAGCAGGTTGAAAATCGGAGTGAGCACCGGAGTCAGTGCGCCGGTCAATCCGGACAGGATGGCCGAGAGAAGGTTGCCCAGAAGACTGCTGTCAAGAACCGTGATCTGCAAAGCGTTAGGCAACGCCGCGAGCAAAGTACCGGTCAGGTTACCGACGGCGCTGCCAAGCTGCGTTGGAGTTCACGCGTCTGGGTCGTGTCGAAGCTGCCCGACGAACCATTGAACTGCAACGTCGTACGAGCCGGGCGACAGCTTCAGCCAGCCGGTGCTGCCCAACGCGAGGGTGGCGACATTGATACCGAGCACCTTGATGCTGGCCAGATTGACTGAACCGCTGCAGGACGCATTCGACGGCCAGACAGACCGACGTGATGCTTGGCGTCACCTTGATGGTGGCGGTCGTCGCCGCCTTCGTGCTTTCGCAATCGACCGAATTCAGCGTTGCAGTGCCCGCCGCGACCTGCAATGACACGACCATCGGCGTGCTGAACGCCGACACTTGAGCGATGACCAGATCCAGTGCGGGCAGTCCCACCGGCAACAGCGTGACGGTCAGATTGACCGCTGCGGTGCTCGCCTGTATTGGCGGTGTCGCGCCGCCCTCGCCGATCGCCACCACGGGCGGACTGATAACCTGAAGCGAAATTCCCGCTACTCCGGTCAGTCCGCCGGTGAGGTTGATCACGGGCGAGTTGCCGTTGGGGTTGTACTGGGCGATCTGCGCGGCCGCCAGCAAAGTATCGAGCACATTGACCGTCGCGGTCGCCGCGGAGTCAGGATTGGAGAGGCCCAGCGAAAGCAGCCCCGTGCGACGTACTGCTGCCGCCCAGGCTGATGTTCTGGCCGCCCGGCACATTGACGGTCAGCGCGTCCAGAAGCGTCGCGTTTGCCGTGTCGCCGCCGCTGCGAAGCACGTTCGCCATTGCCGCGACATAAGTCGTGATAGGTGACCGAGGTGGACAGCAAACTCTGCATCGAGCCAGCCTTGAGCGCCGTCATCAGATCGCCCAGCTTGATACTCGCCGCAGCGAGGCTCTGCGTGTCGGCAACGCTAAGCGCGACCGTCGAATTCAGCAGACCGCTCAGAATCAGGTTCAGCAGCGCTGACTGCTGCGTGTTGATAGTCGCGAGACCGGTGCCGAGCGAAAACCTGTCGATGTTGGTCGCGAATGCGGTGGCCGTCGCCGAAACTGTCTGCCCCACGGGAAAGAAGAAAGGCTGCACCACCTGCTGCACCTTTACCTGCACCGCGTTGAGCGGTTGAACCGGTCTGGCTGAAGTTCGGCGAGCTACTCGTATTCCAGCGTCCGCAAGTCGTTGTGAGCGTTTTCGTTTGCGCGGGACTGGTATCGACCGTGAAGCCGTTGGCTTGCGCATTCGAGGTCGCGGTGCTGCCCGCGCCACTGCAGCCGCCTGGCATGCTGATCATCTGCACCGCCGCCATGGCCGCCAGGTCGGCTGTACGCTGCAATTGTCGACGCACAAAATAGGTGTTGCCGATATCGATCGCGCCGAGTGCCGCCACCGCGACGATCAGAAAGATCGCCGCGAGCATGGCGACCGCACCCCGCTGACGGCGCACGCCGCCAACGCGCCGCAAGCCGGGCCGGCGCGCGCGCTGAGCGTCAATCGTCGAAGACGATGGCTGCGTGTTCATGTCAGTTCAGACCGCCGGCACTGCCCGCGCCGCCACTGCTTCCGCCGTTGCCGCCGCTCAACGTCGAGCCATACAGATCGGGAATCTTGCTCTTGAACGATTCCATGTAGCGCACATAAGCAAGCCCTGCTTCCGACGCCCAGGGTCGGCAACATCGGCGCGGCTTGTGCGTTGCTGCGCTGCAGATCGAGCCAGGCACGGGTCGAATGGCCCACCTCGCTGACCTGCACAGCGGGCTGCGCGTCCTGAACCGATGCCTCGGCTGGGACCTGGGCTGGGACCTGAGCCGGCTCAACGTCCGCAGCCGTCTGCGCCACGGCCGAAACCGGTGTGCAAAGCGCCATGCCCACTACCACAACAAAGCACAGCACCGCCCCATTCCAACCCCGTGTCAAGGTTGTCTTTTTCATTTTTTGCTCCCTGAATGCCTGATGACTCACTGCCTGTTCGTTACATATTTGCTGCGTGCTTGCTGCGTGCTTGCTGCGTGCTTGCTGCGTGCCCTTGCTGCGTGCTTGCTGCGTGTTTTCTGCCGCTAGTTCACGCGTTCACTGCGAGAAACGCTGCAGCAGACGCGGTGCGGGTTCGATCCCTTGCGCGCTCGCCACCGTGCGCGAGTCGCCGCTCGCCGCGCCCGATGCCAGCTGCGATTGCTGCGATTGCTGCGCTAGTGCGCCACGCGCTTGCACACGCGCTGCCGACGCCACCCTCGCTGCGTCGGCGCGAATCGCCGAGCGCACCTCCGGGGTGAGGTTCTGCTGATTCATGATCGCCTGCGCCTGCGCCTGGTCGCCATTGGCCAGAAGATAAAGCACCACGTTGCTGACGATCTTCGGGCTCTTCTGGTCGAGTTCGGCCGCCTTCATCAGCGGCACGCGCGCGCCGTCCACGTCGCCCGCACGCAGTCGCGCGTAACCGAGGTCCGACAGCGTGACCGGATCGGTCGGCGCGAGCTGCGACCGCCTGCTGCAGTTCCTGCGCGGCGAGCGAAAAATCGCCGCCCGCGCCGGCCAGCAGACCGAGCCCGCGATAGCCCGCGCGCAGCGAGCGGCGTCTTGCAGCAAGCTGACCATAGGCTGCGGACGCGGCGGCCGGCTGGCCGGTCATCCGCAGCGCGTCCGCGCGCAGAAAGAGTCGTGTCGGGGCTTGCGCCGTACTGCTTTTCGTACGCGTCGATATGCGCGAGCGAGGCGAAGTACAGTCCTTGCGACTGCATCTGGTCGATCAGCCCGAGATACATGCCGGGCGTGTCCGGTGCGGCGTCCTTATCGGACTGCTGCGCCATCATCGCGCGCTCGGCCTGCGCGCCGACGCCGTAGCCCGACACGCCTTTGGATGCGCATGCGCCCAGCAGCGACAGCGCCACGAGCGCCACGGCAGTGCACGCGAGGCGGCTGCCGTCGCGTACCGAGCTTGAGTGATAGACATGCGTCATTGCATGATCCTTACCTCATGCTATCGCCTGCTGCAGCGAATGCTGGACCGACAGCACACCCGGGCCCGGCGGTCACGATCATCAGCGCGGGCAGCAGCGTGACGATCATCACGCCCGTCATCTTCACGGTGAGGCGGCCAATGCGTTCGCGCAGCATCGCGCGGCGCGTTTCGCGCAGGCGGTCGCCGAACTGCTTGAGCGGCTCCTGCACCGCGCCGCCGTGACGGTCGACCTGCACCAGCAGACGCACGACCGCGCGCAGGTCTTCGTTGTCGTAGCTCGATGCAGAGCCGGTTGAACGACTGTTCGCGCGTGCGGCCGGTGGCGAACTGGCGCTGCGCGATTTCGAGTTCGCTCGACAGCACCGGCAACATGCCGCGGAAATCGTTGACCACGACCTGCAATGCCTGATCGAGCGACAAGCCCACGCCTTGCAGCAGGCGCAGCAGATCGACCAGCAACGGCAGTTCGTTGACTACGCCGTTGCGACGCCGGCGCGCACGCCGCGCGAGCATGAATTTCGGCACCATGAAGCCGGCCATCAGCGCGCGATCAGCAAGATCGCCACGTACCGCGGACCGCTCCACGATGACCGCGTCGCGAGCATGCCCGCCACCATCGGCAACAGCAACGCGCCGCCAGTAGCCGCGCCACCAGAAACAGCCCACGCGTGCGCGTATCCACGAAACCGCATTGCTCGAGCAGCCGGCGGTCTTCGTCCGCGACGATCTGACGGCCGAACGGCGTGTCGAGCCAGCGAACTCCCGGTGTGCGCAAAACGCTCGAGCAGTCCCTTGAAGCCCTGCGGCTGCGCGGCTCGCGAGCCGCTTTCGCGTTGCCTTGCGCGGCGTCGCACGTTGCGCGCGCCGCGGCCGCGAGCGCGGCGCTCTGCAGCGCCCGTTCGTCGAGCGCGTGCCGCAGCGTGCGTTCGCTGCGCCGCACGGCGTCCACGCGCGCCAGCAGCCAGTCCGGCCGATCAGCAGCACGGCGAGCGCGGCCAGAGCAAGCGCGAGTGCGACGAGTTGATGGACTTGCATGGTCAGTCCTCAGACTCGCTAGACGGTAGAGCAGATACGCGCCGAACACCTGCAAGCCAAACGCCAGATAGACGAGTTGCCGGCCGGTCGGGATCGAACCACATCGACGCGAAATACTTGGGATTCGACAGGATCAGAAATCCGCCGATGCCGACCGGCAGCAACGCCAGCACCCACGACGACAGACGCGTTTCCGCCGACATCGCCACCAGTTCGCGCTCGGCCTGTTCGAGATCGCGCATGAACGAGGACATGCGGTCGAGCATCACGTCGGCGCGGCCGCCGTATTTGACCGACAGCCGCAGCACCGCGCCCACCAGTTCGAGTTCGCGCACGCCAGTAGATCGCCGCGACCTGGGACAGCGCGCGATCGATTTCGACGCCGGTGCGCAGCATCCGCGACACGTAGTCCAGACATTCGCGCAGCGGCGCTTCGGTGGTTTGCAGCGCGGCCTGGAAACGCGGCGGGCACGCTGTTGCCGAGCGTGATCAACCGCACGATGCCGTCGAGAAACAGCGGCAATTGCCGCACGATCAGCTGACGGCGCTTGTTCGCGCGCATCGACAGCAGAAAATAAACGAACGTCGCGCACGCGATCAGCATCACGCAGGCCGCGCCAGCAGGCCGCCGACGATCGCCGGCCCAGCCGCACAGCGCAGCCACGCTCACGAGCGACGACCGTGATCGACAGCGTTTCGCGCGGTTCGCAATGCCCGCGCGCGCTATCACGTGACGCAGCATGAAGCGCGCGCGCGCCTGCAGATAGCGCCAGCGCGCGAGCCAGTCCGCGTCGGCGGGCGGCGCTTGCGGCGCGATCATGCCGCCGCTGGCGACCCCGCCGTCGCCCGAGCGTGCCTGTGCCCCGCGCGGCGCGGCTGCCATCCGCGCGTTCGCCCACCCGTCATCCCGCCCGCCGCGACGGCCGGTGCGGCCGGCGCCATGCGGCTGTCGATATAGCGCTCGGCGCTGGCCTGGCCTTTGCGTTGCGTGCCGCGCTGCCAGAGCAGCACGCGCAGCGCCGCGCACAGCAGCGCGAGCGCCACGAAGACCAGTGCCGCGCTAGACATTGAAGCCTCCGCCGAAGCCGCCGCTGCCCGAGCCGCCAAACCACCGCCGCCAAAGCCCGCATTGCCGAACGCGTTGTTCGGCTCGGCGCCGCCCAGCGCCTGACGGAAACGCGCCAGCTTCGGCGAATGCGGATGAATGCCGAGCGACACCCAGTTGTCCAGCTCGTCGCCGTCGGCGGTCAGCGATCGGCTCGTAGCGATACAGCTCCTGCGTCGCGATGATGTTGTCCGACAGGCCGGTCACTTCGGTGATCGACAGAATCCGCCGGCGGCCGTTCGAGAGCCGGCCGATCTGCACGATGAAGTCGATCGCATTGGCGATCTGCCGGCGCAGGCTCGACTCGGTGCCCTGAAAGCCCGCGAAACCCGCCAGCATTTCGAGCCGGTACAGACATTCGCGCGGCGAACTCGCGTGCACGGTGCCCATCGAGCCGTCGTGGCCGGTGTTCATCGCCTGCAGCATTTCGAGCACTTCACCGCCGCGCACTTCGCCGACGATGATGCGGTCCGGGCGCATCCGCAGCGTATTGCGCAACAGGTCGCGAATCGTCACCACGCCCGCGCCGTCGAAACCGCCCGGACGGCTTTCGAGCCGCACCACGTGCGGGTGATTCAGCGACAGCTCGGCGGTGTCCTCGATCGTCACGACCCGCTCCGCCGTCGGGCACGTGAAACGCCAGTGCGTTCAGCAGCGAGGTCTTGCCCGAACTCGTGCCGCCCGACACCAGCACGTTGCAGCGCGCGGCCACCGCGGCCTTCGAGCAGCGCGCCGATTTCGGCGTTGTAGGTGCCGTTCGCGAGCAGGTCGTCGGGCCGCATCGGATCTTTGCGGAATTTGCGGATCGACACGATCGGCCCGTCGATCGACAGCGGCTCGATCACCACGTTCACGCGGCCGCCGTTCGGCAGGCGCGCATCGACCATCGGATTCGATTCGTCCAGCCGCCGGCCGATCGGCGCGAGAATGCGCCGCACGATCCGCAGCAGATGCGCGTTGTCGGCAAAGCGCACCTGGATGCGCGTCAGGATGCCGTGGCGCGACACGTACACGTCGTTGTAGCCGTTGATCAGAATGTCTTCGACGGCCGGATCGGCGAGCAGGTCCTCGATCGGACCGAAACCCGCCAGCTCCTTGGTCAGCGCCTCGGCAATCAGGCGCACTTCGCTCTCGTTGATCGGAATCCGGCGCAGCCTCACGAAGCTGTCCATCTCCAGATCGACGAACTGGTTGATCGCGTTACGCGACCAGCGGCCGAACTCGGAGCCGAGTTCCTCGATACGCGTCAGCAGATGTTCGTGCGCAGCGTTCTTGATGTCCTGGAACTGCTGGCTATGCGCGAACGAAGGCGCGTCGTCGGCAAATTCGATCTCTTTTGCCATCGTCTATGACCGCTTGTGAGTAGTGGGAATGAAGCGCTTGAGCGCGCCGAACGCGGATTTGCCGCCGCGCGCCTGCGCGTTATCGCGCTGCGCGCCGCCGAGCCGCTCGATCAACGGCTCCAGCGCGCGCACGTACGGGTCGCGCGCGGCGACGTCGGCCAGCAGATGCCCCTGATTGACCGCCTGGCCGAGCGCGACGCGCCGCTCCGGCAAGGTGGCGAGCAGCGGGATTTCCAGACGCTGCGCGATCTGCGCGGCGGCGAGCCCGAGATCGGCGTCGAACTTGTTGACGATCAGCTGCACGTTGGCGGTGTCCACGCCTTCTTCGCGCAACGCATCGAGCACGCTGACGGCCGACACGATCGACGCGACGCCCTGATCGCACAGCAGCCAGGTTTCGTCGGAGGCCTGCACGACATGCGCGATGAACTCGCTGTTCGTAAAGCCGCCGAGGTCGATGATCTGCTGGTCGAAGAACGCGCGCAGACGGTTCAGCAAACCGATCGACGACGAGTACGACACCTCGCGCATGTCGGCGAGATTGGGCGGCAGCGTGGTCAGCGCGAGACCGCTCGAATGATGCGACAGCGCGGTATGCACGAAAGTCTGATCGAAGCGGCGCAGATTGCGCACGGCTTCGACGAAATTGAATTCGCTGCGCGTGTTCAGCAGCAGCGAGCCGTCGGACGGCGGGCAGGCCGAGATCGAGCAACGCCGCCTTGCCGCCCTTGCGCGACGTCGCGCCGCTGCAGCATGACCGAGAGGTTCGCGGCCAGCGTGCTCACGCCCATGCCGATGCGCGCGCCCAGCAACGCCGTGACCTGGCCATGGCGGCTGACCGGCTCGACGATGTTGTCCAGCACCTGGCGCGTGATCCGCAGCGCGTCTTCGGCGGGCGCCGACAGATCGATGAAATCGCGCACGCCGGCCCGCAGCGCGGCCAGCGCGCTTTCCGGCTCGGCGAGCGAACCCAGCGCGACGATCTGCATGCCCGGATATGCCGGCGCGCACCGCGCTGACCGCCGCACTTGCCGCCGCCGCGTGGCCGCCGGAAAAGTCGACGAATACCAGCGACGGATTGAGCGTCGCGATGCGCTGCATCAGCATCGCCGGATCGAGCGTGGCCGCTTCGACCGCGCCTGCGCTCGATCAGCGTATCGGCGAGCCAATGCACGTGCCCGTCGGCTAGCGACGCAAACACGAAATGGTCGGTGACCGCCCGTTCAGTCAATGAATGCGTTCTCGCGTTCATGTTGGACATCCTTTTGCGGCATGGGCCGTGAGGCCGCCGCGTCGTACTGCCTGCCGGCATGCGCACGCGGTTCGCACGCACGCCGGCTCAAGACCGTATTCAACCGGCGCGCCCCGCGGGCGCCTGCCGGCGTCACTTCGAAAAACCCGGGACGGTGTCGCGCGTCGCCGCCACGCCGCCGATCAGCGAACGCCACACCGGCGCGTTGCGCTGCTCCGACTGCTCGCCCGGCGTCGTCGGCAGGGTCGCGCCCTTCGCGATCGGCGAGACCAGATGCGGCGTCACGATGATCACCAGCTCCTTCTCGTTCTGCTGATAGTTCAACTGCTTGAAGAACGCGCCGATCACCGGCAGATCGCCGAGCATCGGCACCTTCGACACATTCGACGCCGTCTCGCGATCGATCAGGCCGCCGATCACGAAGCTCTCGCCATCGCCGAGTTCGACGGTGGTGTCGGCGCGGCGCGTGGTGAACGCGGGCACCGACACGCCGCTGATCGTCACCGCGTTCGTGTAAGTCGAGCTGGCTCGCCTCCGGCGCCACCTTCAGCGCGATGCGCTGCGGGCTCAGCACGGTCGGCGTCAGCGTGAGCCCGATGCCGTACGACTTGAATTCGATCGAGGTCGAGCCGAGCGCCTGCGGCACCGGAATCGGCACTTCGCCGCCGGCGAGGAAACTGGCGCTCTGCCCGGACAGCGCGACCAGCGTCGGCTCGGCGAGCACGCGCGCGAGGTTGTTGCGTCTCCAGCAGGCTCAGGTTCGCGAACAACCCGTGCGTGGCGGAGTTGAAGATCAGGTTGAACGCCGACGAGATCGGCGACGTCGCCGCGACCGTCGGCGCCGCGCCCGCGGTCGCCGACACCGAGGTCAACGCGGACGGCGCGAACGAGCCGAACGTAAAGCCGTTGTTCTGTCTTGGAGAAGTTGAAGCCCACCTCCTTCAGCACCGAACGGCTGAACTCGACTACCCGCACGTCGACCTGCACCACCGCGCGGCTCGCCACCGTCGAGCTGTCGAACACCGCAGCCGTCCTTGCCGACCGAGCCTTCCGCCGCGACCACGGCGCGCTGGTGGGCTTCGGTCGTGCTCGACGAGCCGGACACCACCGCCGTCTTGCCGAGCACCTTCACCGCCGACGTATCGGGTCCGAGCAGCGCCGCGGCCGCCGGCGTGACGACGTTGACCGTGTAGTTCAGCGGCGCGTCGCGATCGCGCGTCCAGACCATCAGGCTGGTCGTGCCCGCGGCCTTGCCGACCAGCAGCACGCCGCCGCGCTTGTCGCCCTTGATGATCAGCACATCCGCCACCGCCGGGTCGCCGATCGCGACCCGCTGCAACGTATGGCCGATCGCCACCTGCTGCTGCGCGCCGACCATCATATCGACGGTCTGCGCGGGCATGGCAGACGCGGTCTGCAGCCGATCGCCTGACTGCCCCGTATGCGCGGTTTGCGCGCGCTGCACCGGGCCCGCTGCGTCAGTCGCAGCCGATACGCCCAGCAAAGCCAACGCCAAGCCATACCGCCTTTCTGAAACCAAAAATCCGTTCTGTCATGTAGTTATGGAGGCGATTGGCCGCCCGCTCCCTGAAACTGCTTATCGGGCGACCGTTTCGGCGCGCCCACCCCGTATCACTTCGATACCGCCGTTTGTACTATTCGTGTTCGCCGCGACGCGCGTGGCCGGCATCGCGCATCTGCGGCAACGGCGGCACGCGCGCCGGCCCCCGCGCCGGTTGCGGCGGTGCTGCCCGACAAGGTGTCGAGCGCGACGCCGGCTGCGGCGCGCGTCGAGTCCTGCAGCGTGGCGGGCTCGCCCGCGTGCGCCGCCGTCTTCAGCACGCCCGGCAAAACCGGCAGCACGCTCGGATCGACAACTTCGGCATCCTTCGGATTGCGCAACGCGAAGATCGAGACGGCCGGCGCTTTCGGCGAGCGTCAGGCGGTCCACGTCGGCGACCGGCACCGCCAGCACCGCCGTGCGCACCATGCCGTTCGGATCGCCGCCGGTGTCGCCGGTCGTGGTCGCATTGCCGAACGCCAGCACGCGCACTTTCGACATCAGCAGACGCGCCTGGGTACGATCGATCTCACCGCCCATGCCGGCGTTGCCGTCGCGTTTGAGCGTGAAAAACACGTCGACGAAATTGCCCGGCCGCAGGCGGTTGCCTACTGCATTGCCCTCGTCCACCCGCACGGCAAAGCGCACGCTCGCCCGGTTCGATGCGCTCGGCAAGACCCGACGACAGTTGCGACTCCAGCACCGGCGAATCCGCGCCGATCTCGACGCCCGGCACGCGGCCGACGAGTTGCGACGGATCGGTGAACGCGCCGCCCGGGTTGATCGGCAGCGACTGCACGCGCAGCTGATCGGCGGTGATGGCTTTGCCGGCCGGCAACGGCTTGCTTGCCACCACGACCTGGTAAGCCGTGGGCGTGACGGGCGCGACGGCCACCTGCGCCGGACGGCGTGACAGCGACCACGCGAAAAGTCCAAGAACGAGCGCCACGGCGATCAGAACACCGGCGAAAATTTTGGTCAGATTCGGCATGACGATGGGCTGCGTCGGTTAATGGCGACCGTGAGCGCGATGCTGGGCAAGACAGCGCCCGAAGCCGCGCGCGAGACGCGTGCGGACACGCGCTCACGGACTGGAAGGCTGGAAGCCGGCGCGTACATCACTGAATGTTCTCCGGGTTGAGTTGGACCATGGCAGTGCTTGTCAGCGAGGACGGCACTGCGAAGCTCAGCAGCGGCAAGGTCGGCACAATGGGATAGGTGGAGTAGTCGTAGCTGAGCGTCACCGTCACGCACAGCATTCCGCCGTTGCAGGTCGCGTTTGACGACTGGCACTGCATTTTCTGCACGAGCGACGCGGTCACCAGCTTCGCCGCCGTACAGGTCGCGCTGGTGCGCTTGCTGACCGCGTCGCTGTATCCTGAGTTAGCCTGCCAGTTCAGCGCGGCCCGCGCGCCCTCCGACGCCGCGAGCGTGAGATTCTGCTGCGCAACCAGAATCAGACTGAACATGACAATTGCGTACAACACGGAGAAAAACAGCGGGAACACCATTGCGAATTCGACCGCTGTCGCACCGCGCTGCGCGTGCGCGCGACGCGCCTTGATATGCTTGAGCGACGTGCTCGCGTGCCGGCTTACCGAGGGTTTTGACGGACAGGTTGTGACTTGCCCCGCGAGCCTTGTTTTGGCCTGGGTTGCGAGCGAATTCATCGCACTGCTCCGCCGCTTGCGTTCAGTACGAGCCAGCCGATTCCGGCGACCGTGAGACACGCGGCATACGGCGTGGACGTTTTACCGCCCAACTCGAACGTCGCGCCCGTTAAACGAACCGGGCCCCCAAGCTGCGCACGGCTCGATCGGCTCACGTACGTCGTAATGACGAGCCACAGACCATGCGCGCCGGCCGCGAGACTCGCGGCGACCCACAGACCAAGCAATGCCTGCATGCCGCACCACGCGCCCAGTACGGCGAAGACTTTGACGTCAGCTCCGCCCATCACACCCAGTGCAAAGAACGGCAACAAGGCTGCCAGACCGACCGCTGCACCGATGCCCGAATGAAGTAATGAGATGTCAAAAGGCCCGCATTGAAATAACGCGCAGCCGAATGCCGCCGCTAAACCAGCGACAACAATTGAATTAGAAATGCGCCGGGCGCGGCAGTCGCTAATTGCGACAACCACGGCCCAGGCAAGAAATAAAAAAATACCGGCGGAGTTATTCATTTCACACTCGACAGGCGAAGCAACGCAATGCGAACCGCTATGCGATTCGCATTAATCAATACAACAATGCGTTAAAACGCCAGCGAAGCGGATGAACGTAAATACGCCAACCGCCTCGCGGAACGTTCAGAGTTTGCCTGTCGCCTCTACGATGTCGGTGTGATCGCCGTCGTGATGGCGCCGAACACGGTGGAAAGCTCCGAGCTCAAATTCGTCACCGCCGTAACGATAGCCAGTGCAATCAACCCCGCGATCAGCCCGTACTCAATGGCCGTCACGCCTTTGTTATCTCTCAGGAAGCGTTGTGTGAATTTTTTCATTTTTACCCTCGGAACTTCATTTAATTTCGTGTCGTTTGCGTGCTGCTTCCACCGATCGAACCTTGCCAGCGCTGCGGACCCTGGTCTCTCATTCCCGGTCCTGCGTGTTGCGCCGCAATGGCCTCACCTTGCGGCCGCGCTTCAATAAAACGGATGTCCTGTAGTCAGTCTGTTCGATAACGCACCTCCCTCGTCAATCCGTGATGCTTTTGGGTTTTATAGCCGAACAATGTTATTTAAGCAATTGTCCTATGCCCGAAGCCACCAACAGTATGCGTTTTGTAGTCTTACCCGGGTTAACGGCAGTTCGCGCGTTTGAGCACATAGGAATAACCATTAGTTAGATTCGCTGCACTAAATAACTGTTTGAACAGAACGTTTCAAGCACTCAGCCCCTGCTGTTTCGTTTGCGTTACGCAGTACATCGTAACGGCGCGCGCGGCTCGTTACGTTACGCGGACCACATAACGCGCCGCCAGAACGCGTTTAAAGAACGGATTCCCGTTTAGCGCCCACTCCATCGAATTCTCGCAAAGCCAAGCCGCACTGGGCCGAGCGCTGCATCGCCAAAAAATCCTCTGCATTGGTCTGTCGAAATGGCACGGCTCATGCAGAGATAGGCTCGCAGCGACACCCAATAACACATGCGATGCGAGGGCGACATGACCATTCAAACGACCAACACCAAAGTACGGGCAACTCTCATTGCGGCGAGCATCGCCGCGATGCTCTCTCTCGGCGCCTGCGGCGGCTCCGGAAGTCTCAGTTCCGGCACCGGCAGCAGCGGCAGCGGATCCGATAGCGGCACGCTTTCCACGACGGGAAGCAGCAGCGGTTCGTCGGGTTCGGGCGGTTCCGGCTCCAATCCGACCACCACGACAACCACCACCACGACCGACACCGGCGGCACCTCGGGCACCGGCACTACCACGACCACCACGACGCCGGTCGCGAATGCGCTCGGCACTACGACGAACGACGCGAGCGGCATTGTCGACGGCCTCGGCAAGACTGTGTCGGGCATCGGCCAGGTGATCAGCTCGCAGAGCCTGCCCGTCGTCAGCACGCAAACCACTCAGGCCACCGGCCAGGTCGTGCAGGACGTGGGGTCGGCTGTGTCGACGCTCGCGACCGGTCTGTCGCAAGGACTCGGCCAGCTCGGCACCGGCAACAACGCGGTCGGCACGACGGTCGCGAGTGTGGGCGGCGTGGTCGGCAAAGTGGGTAACGCGGTGACGGATACCGGCACCCTCGTGACGAGCCTCGGCAGTGGCCCGCTCGCGCCGCTGTCCGCGCTGACGACGCCGCTCGGCGGTGTCGTCAGCACGCTCGGCACGGCGGTCACCAACGGCGGCAGCACGCTCAGCACCGCGCTCTCGACGGGGCCGGTCCAGCAGGTCACGCAGACGCTTAGCACTGCGATCACCCCAATTACGTCGATGGTCGCCGCCACCACGCAAACGGTCGGCACCGCGACAGGCCTCGGCGCACCGGTCAACACGCTGCTCTCCACAGTCGGCGGCGGACTCGGCAAAGCCGGCTCGCTGCTCGCCTCGACCGGTAACAACCCGGTCACCACCGCGCTCGGCCAGACGGTCACCGCGACCGGCACGACCGTCGCCTCAGTGGGCGGCCTGCTGACCGGCGGCACCAGCACCAACCCGCTGTCCTCGCTGACCACCGCGCTGGGCGGCCTGACCGGCGGCCTCAGCGGCGCCACCGGCGGCACCGGCAGCAGCCCGCTCGCTCCGGTCACCGGCTTGCTCACGACTGTGACGAGCGGCCTGAGCGGCGCAACCGGCGGCACTAGCAGCCCGCTCGCCCCGGTCACCGGCCTGCTCACTTCCGTGACCGGCGCACTCGGCGGCGCCACCAGCGGCTCCGGCACCGGTAGCAGCCCGCTCGCTCCAGTCACCGGTTTGCTCACCACCGTGACGAGCGGTCTGAGCAGCGCGACCGGCGGCACCAGCAGCCCGCTCGCCCCGGTTACCGGCCTGCTCACTTCGGTGACCGGCGCACTCGGCGGCGTCACCACCACGGCAGCGGCGACGACCTCGTCGGCGACCGCGTCCGCCACGACCAGCTCGGGCACCGGCGTGGCACTGTCGGCGACCAGCGGCAAAGGAACCGCGAGCAATCCGCTGTCGCCGGTGACCTCGCTCGTCACCGGCCTGCTCGGCGGACTGACGAAGAAGTAAGCGGCCCTCTAGCGACTCTCAGGACTCGCGAACCAGCTGCTGTGACCCGGTTCCGGAACGCGGCCCGCCAGCCGCGCCCGGATCCGCCAGGCCTTCCGCCTGACCTGGGCCGCGCCGCTCAGATATTCGTGGCAACGGCGCACTGAAACATCCGCACATGACAACTGATAGACACAGAGGAGCACACATGTCCACCCAACGTTTTTTTACTCTCCCTGCGGCATGCGCGACCGTGTCGTCGTTGCGCGCACCGTTGGTCGCCGTCTCCGTCGCAGTGGCCGGCCTGCTCGCGGCGTGTGGCGGCAGCACCGTCAGCGCGCCGCCGACCACCTCAAGCACCGGTAGCGGCAGCGGCGGCGGTACAACCACCACCGGCACGACCACCACCACGACGAAGGGCACCACGGGCCTCGCTACCGCCGCCGCGCAAACCACCAGCGACCTGGGCACGGCGATCTCCTCGCAAACCATTCCGGGCCTCAGCCCGCAGGTCACGCAAGGTCTGGGCGATGCCGTGTCGAGCACGAGCGGCACGCTGAATTCTCTCGCCGACGCGGTGAGCAACGGAGTCGGCCAGACCGGCACCACCGCGAACCCGGTCGGCACGACGGTCGCCGGACTCGGCTCGGTAGTCAGTTCGACGAGCGGTGTCGTGCAAGGATTGAGCACGGCGGTCGGCGGCCTCGGCGCGGGCAATCTCGCGCCGCTCTCGCCGGTAACCACGCCGCTGGCCGGCGTTCTGTCGACCACCGCCGGCGCACTGAACGCGGGAGGCGCGACGCTCGGCAACGTGCTGGCGTCCGCGCCGGTGCAGCAGGTTACCCAGCCGATCAGCACCGCGATCACGCCGATCGTGCAAACCGTCGGCCTCGTCACACAAACCGTCGGCACGCAGACAGGCCTCGGCGCACCGCTCGGCGGCGTGCTCGGCCAGGTTGGTGGCGCGTTGAGTTCGGCGGGATCGAAAGTCGGCTCGGCGACCAGCAACCCGCTGGGCACCGATGTCGGCACGCTGGTCAGCTCGCTTGGCAATACGGTGACGAACGCGGGTGGCCTCGTCAATCCGAACGGCCCGAATGGTGCGAATCCGATTCCCTGGTCTGATCGTGAGTCTGGTCGGCGGCACGACCGTGGTCGTTGCAAGTGGGACGGCCACCAGCGTCAATCCGCTGAGCCCGCTGCAAAGCTCGCTCGCGAGCCTCGGACTCGGCAACAATCCGCTCGGCTCACTGTCGACGCTGCTCGGCGGATCGCCGCTCTCCAGCCTGACATCGGCGCTGAGCGGCACGCCGTTGAGCTCGTTGACCTCGGCATTGAACGGCACGCCGCTGAGTTCGCTGACCTCCGCGCTAAACGGGTCGCCACTGAGTTCGCTGACTTCAGTGTTGAGCGGCACGACCAGCACCACCGGCACATCTAATCCGCTGACGACGCTCACCAGCACCCTCACCGGTCTGACAGGCAGCACCGCAGGTAGCACCTCAAGCAGCAGCGGCGCGGGACAACTGCTGTCGCCCGTGACCTCGCTGGTCGGCACGTTGACCGGCACGCTCAGCTCGGCGGCAGGCTCGACAAGCACCTCGAGCAGCTCGAGCAGCGCGACGAACGGCTTGACGACTCTGCTCGGCAGCCTGTTGCCGGTGAGCCATAAGTAGTTTGCCTAAGCATCGGTCGTAACGATGCAATGCGCATGCTCGCACCGTCCGGCGAGATGTACCGTAGTGCGTCTCGCCGGACGCGCTTTCAAACCACCCATGTATCGCGCATCAACGATCCAACGCATCACGTATTCCGCTTTGTTTCGCGCATGCTCAAGCTGCGCGGAGCGCGTGACGTAATACATGCAAGCATGGCAGTATGCGTCGAGCCTCACATAAGCGATCGCGACCAGCCCGGCCAGGCGGCACGCCCGCAACACAAGAACGGCATACGAGGAAAATCCGATGAAACTCGGGTACGGCAGCAAATGCACCCTTTTGCTCGCGGCGCTCGCGGCGAGTACCTTGCAGGTGGAAGCACAGGCGCAGTCCCGTCCCGGCGGTACCGCAGTCGGCGGTAATCCGCTCGATTCGCTGCCGCAAGTCAAGGCTCCCGATCGCGGTCCGAGCGTGACCGTGCAGGTCGAGCAACAAGCCCCGCAACTTCAGGAACTGCTCGCCCGCCATCTGACGCCGACGCGCGTGCAGGTGGAGGGCGTCAAGTCCATTCCATTCGATGAAGTCGCGCAACGCTTCACGCCGCTCGTCGGCAAGGACATCACGATCGGCGAGTTGATCGAAGTCGCCAATGGCGTCACCAGGCTGTACCAGGAGCGCGGCTATGCGCTCTCGTTCGCGTTCATTCCGGCGCAATCGTTCGCGGACGGCGTGGTACGCGTGACGGTGGTCGAAGGTTACGTGTCTGCCGTCAAGGTGACCGGCCGGCCAGGCGCGGTGGAAGACAAAATTCGCGCGATCGCCGATCACATCGTCGCCGACCGGCCGTTGCGGCGCGCAACCTTCGAGCGGTACATCAACGTGCTCGGTCTATTGCCGGGGATCAAGGTCGCGGCCAACGTGGCGCCGCCGCAGAACACCGACGGCGCGACCACGCTCGAACTGAAGGTGGATCGCAAGCCGTTCGACTTCAGCGCCGGGGTCAACTTCAATCAGCCGGGCGTGCAGGGTTTGCTGACCGCCACCGAAAACGGGCTGACCTCTCTCGGCGAACAGTTGAGCGTGTCGGCGTTGCTGCCGAAAGGACGCGACAACGTCACCTATCTCGCTGCCCACGCCGCGGTGCCGATCGGCAGCAACGGCCTGATCGGCAAGATCGACGCGTCGCATTATCGCGGCAATCCGGTCGACAACCCCGGCCTGCCCTGCTACGTTCAGCGCACTGTGATCAACGACAGGATAGGCGGCTCGCTCGCGTATCCGCTCATGTTGAGCAACACGCAGAGCGTGATCGGCACGGCATCGGTCTATGCGTCGCATGACGAAGATCGCTACAACAACCAGCTGACCGGCGCGCAACTCGGCTTGCGCTCGCAAGTGCGCGTGATGCAGTTGCAAGCCGACTACACCGCTGTCGATACCGGCCAGGTGCGGCGCGCGAGCGTCAACGTGGCGAAGGCGTTCGATATACTCGGCGCGTCGAAATCCGGCGACTCGAACGTGCCCGGCTCGCCCGTGACCAATCCCGCGTCGATCAACTTCGTGCAAGAGCGCCGCCAGTTTTTCGCAGACCAACGAATGGCCGATGAAGATCGGCACCTCCGTGTCGCTGACGGGCCAGTACAGCGCGGTATCTCTGCCGACGTCGGAACAGATTTCGTTCGGCGCGCAACGTTTCGCGCAGGGCTATCAGCCGGGCGAAGCATCCGGCGATTCGGGCTGGGGCGCGATTTTCGAAGTCAATCGCCCGTTCACGCCGGGCTTCACCTATCTGCGCACGCTCGTGCCGTATGTCTCGTTCGACATGGCGCGCGTTTATCTGCATGCGGGTACGCCGTCGCCGTCGCGGCTGTCGTCGATCGCGTTCGGCTTCCGGCATTTCGGATGCGAAGTACTACAGCCTGGATCTGTCGGTGGCGAAGGCGGTCGGCGATGCGCCGGTGGAAAGCCCTTCGCGCAGCCCGCGTATCAACGCGACGTTCTCGTATCAGTTGAATTGACGTTCGTTAGAAGTGCCGCGACCTGATTAGAGGTTCCACTATCAAACGTCGCGCGCACTTTCCCGTATTCTGCGCTGACGACGCTCGAGCGACCGCGATGGTCAGCGGGTCACGGCCCGCGTGAGGCTTGCACATCATCGACCGATGTAGCTGAAGCAGACCTGAGAGGCAGTACCGGGCATCACGGCGACCTGGCAGCTGAGCACCGCCCGAGATGCCGATAACGCTGCGCGACCATGATCGCGCCGTCTTTCATCAAGGAGGAAGACAATGATGCAATTCACTCAACGCGCGCGCACCCTCGCGCTTCGCACCGCCAGACATGCCGCGCTTGCCGGCGTGCTGCTCGCCAGCGCCGTCACCGCGATGGCGCAGACCGACACGCCCGGTCGGCACATGGCAAACCATCGACGACAGCACGGGCCAGCCCAAGGCGCTCGTGCAAATCGCGCAGGACAGCGGTGGCTCGCTGAACGGCAAGGTCATCAAGGGACTCGGTGCGAACGATCAGCCGGATCGCCGCTGCACGGCCTGTACCGACGCACGCAAGGATCAGCTGATTCTCGGCATGACCATCATCAACGACATGAAAAAGGATGGCGACGGCTGGGATCATGGGCAGATTCTCGACCCGGAAAACGGCAAGGTCTACAAGTGCAAGATGCACCTTGAAGACGGTGGGAACAAGCTGGTGGTGCGCGGCTATATTGGCGTGTCGCTGCTGGGCCGCTCGCAGACGTGGGTTCGTCAGCAATAGTGCACGAGTCGGTTCAGGCGCCGATGCCTGACGATGCGGACCAGCATGATGTTCCAGTCAGCGGGACTCACGCGAGCCCGCTGCGTCAGCGCGATAGAACCAGAAAAAACGGCCGACGATCGCCATCGTCCGGCCGTTTTTTTTTGACGTCTGGCTGGATTGGACTCGTCATGCAGCGTGCTTGAAGGGCGACACGTAAGCGAACGGCGAGGACGGCAACGGCTTGACCGATGCCGGGCTGTACACGGCAGGCGCCGTGGCCGCGAGCCTTCTCTGCTTCAAGCGCCCTTCTGTTCGGCGCTCACATGCGTGCGCATGCGCGCTTCCATCAGATTGCAAAGTTCTTCGCTTGCCGCGCCGAACAGTTGATCCATGACGCGCTTGAGCACGCCGGATTCATACCATGCCTTGAAGCGGCGATGACACGTTTGATACGACGGATATTTGCGCGGCATGGCCGACCAGGTCGCGCCGCTGTACATCACCCACAGCACGCCGTTGAGCACCGAGCGCGTATTGGCAAGCGGCCGGCCACGCAGTTCGGAGCGCGGACGCAGTTCAGGGAGCAACGGTGCGACGCGTTGCCATTCTTCGTCGTTGATATCGCGGTACGGATTCATGGTTTCTCCTTTGTCAGAACCATGACAAAGAAGATATCCAGTCCGTCCGCGCAGCGGAGATATAAGACCAATCCGAATCTTGAAAATACGACTGCGGACACCGCCGTCTTCGCGCGAAGTCATGGCACGCATGAATCGACTCGCATAAGCTCGCATCGGCGACCGCGTCACGCGTCGCTCAGGTCAGCGAGGTATCGACGATCCGGCGCGGCGTGTCGAGATATTCCTTCGACTGCATCTCGACGATGCGCGACACCGTGCGCGTGAATTCGTTGGCCATCGGACCGTCCACATACAGCTGTTCGGGCGGCACCGCGGCCGACATCAGCAGCTTGACCTTGTGGTCGTAGAACACGTCGATCAGCCACGTGAAGCGGCGCGCCTCCGATGCCATGCGCGCCGACATCTGCGGCACGCTCGGAGAGGATCACCGCGTGAAAGCGGCTCGCCAGTTCCAGATAGTCGTTCTGCGAGCGCGGGCCGCCGCACAGCGTCGCGAAATCGAACCAGACGACGCCGTCGGCCTTGCGCAGCGCCTTCAGCTCGCGCTTCTCGATATGCAGGATCGGGCTTTCGTCGGGCACCGCGGCAAGACGCGCGAAAGCGTCGCGCAACGCCTTGTCGGCGGCTGCGCCGAGCGGCGTGTGATACACCTCGACCTGCGCCAGCGTGCGCTGCCGGTAGTCGATGCCGGCGTCGACGTTGATCACGTCGAGCTTCGACTTGATCAGCTCGATGGCCGGCAGCATGCGGTCGCGATGCAAGCCGTCCGGATACAGCGTGTCCGGATCGTAGTTGGACGTCATCACGAACTGCACGCCGTTCTCGAACAGCTTGTCGAGCAGACGATACAGGATCATCGCGTCGGCGATATCGGACACGTGGAATTCGTCGAAACAGATCAGCCGGTAGCGCTTGGCGATGCGGCGCGCGAGTTCGTCGAGCGGATCGGCCGTGCCTTTCAGCTCTTCCAGTTCGCGATGCACTTCGCGCATGAACTCGTGAAAATGCAGACGCGTCTTGCGCTGCAGCGGCACGATCATGTAGAAGCTGTCCATCAGGAAGCTCTTGCCGCGCCCTACGCCGCCCCACATGTACACGCCGCGCGGCAGGTCCGGGCGGATTGATCAGCTTCTTGAACGCGTTCGAGCGGCGCGATTTGTATTCGACCCACTCTTCATAGCACCGCTGCAGACGGTCGACCGCCGCGCGTTGCGCCGGGTCCGATTGATAACCCCGCGTCTGCAGTTCTTTTTCGTAGTATTCGGTGACGTTCATGTGTGTTGCTGCAAAAAGAAAGGCGGGAGGGAGTGAACCCGCCCGCCTTTGTGGTGATGCCAGAATGCGTTCAGTCAGGCGTGCGCGTGATTACATGTTCAGCGCGCGCTTGTCGACGGCCAGCGCGGCTTCGCGCATGACTTCCGACAGCGACGGGTGCGGATGGCAAATGCGGCCGATGTCTTCCGACGCCGCCTTGAATTCCATCGCCACCACGGCTTCCGCGATCAGGTCCGATGCGTTGGCCGAGATGATGTGCACGCCGAGCAGTTCGTCGGTCTTCGCGTCGGCGATCATCTTGACGAAACCATCCGCCTTGTTGATGCCCAGCGCGCGGCCGTTCGCCATGAACGGGAACTGGCCGGTCTTGATCTCGCGGCCTTCGGCCTTCAGTTGCTGCTCCGTCTTGCCGACCCACGCGATTTCCGGTTCGGTGTAGATCACCCACGGAATGCAGTTGTAGTCGATATGCGGCTTCTGGCCGTCGATGATTTCGGCCACCAGCACGCCTTCGTCTTCAGCCTTGTGCGCGAGCATCGGGCCACGCACCACGTCGCCGATCGCGTACACGTTCGGCACAGCCGTCGCGCAGTGGTCGTCGACGTCGATGAAGCCGCGTTCGTTCGCCTTCAGGCCGATGGCTTCGAGGCCGAGGTTGTCGGTGTTCGGCACGCGGCCGATCGACACGATCAGGCGGTCGGCTTCGAGCGTCTGCGCGTTGCCGTCCTTGTCCGTGTAAGCGATCGAGACGCTCGCTGTCCGTCGTCTTCACTTCGCCGACCTTCACGCCGACGTGGATGTCCAGACCCTGCTTCTTGAACTGCTTGGCCGCTTCTTTCGACGAGCGCCTGGTCAGCCGCGCCGAGGAATTCCGGCAGCGCTTCGAGCACGGTCACTTCCGCGCCCAGACGACGCCACACCGAGCCGAGTTCCAGACCGATCACGCCCGCGCCGATCACGGCCAGCTTCTTCGGCACGGCGTCGAACGTCAGCGCGCCTTCGTTGTCGGCGACGATCTTGTTGTCGACCGGAATGTTCGGCAGATGGCGCGCCTTCGAACCCGTCGCGATGATCACGTTCTTCGCCGTCACGATTTCGGTTTCGCCTTCGCCGCTCACTTCGATCTGCACGCCGGCGTCCGTCTTGCCGGTGAACTTGCCGTGGCCCTTGAGCCACGTGATCTTGTTCTTGCGGAACAGGAATTCGATACCCTTCGTCATCTTCTCGACGATGCCTTCCTTGCGGGCCAGCATCTTCGCGATATCGACCTTGACGTTTTCCACGGTGATGCCGTGGTCGGCGAGGTGATGCGATGCGTTTTCAAACTCTTCCGACGACGCGAGCAGCGCCTTCGACGGAATGCAGCCCACGTTCAGGCACGTGCCGCCGAGCTTCAGCGCGCCGGCCGGGTTCTTCCACTTTTCGATACATGCGACGGTCTTGCCGAGCTGCGCTGCACGGATGGCGGCGATATAACCGCCAGGGCCTGCGCCGATCACGACGACGTCAAATTCTTTGGACATGACAATCCTTTTGATGGCGGAACGGCGCGCGGCCACGCTTCGTGGCGCGCGCCGTTCCTGTACTGCGGAATGCGAAAGACGTACTGCTCAGATGGTGCCGGTTTGCGCAATGACAAGCACTGACAGCCGCGCCAACCTGGCAATTACAGGTCGAGCAGCAGGCGCGCCGGATCTTCCAGCGCATCCTTCATCGCGACCAGCGACAGCACCGCTTCGCGGCCGTCGATGATGCGGTGGTCGTACGACAGCGCCAGGTAGTTCATCGGGCGGATCACGATCTGGCCGTTTTCGACCACAGCGCGTTCCTTGGTGGCGTGCACGCCGAGAATCGCGGATTGCGGCGGGTTGATGATCGGGGTCGACAGCATCGAGCCGAACACACCGCCGTTCGAGATCGAGAACGTACCGCCGGTCATTTCTTCGATCGACAGCTTGCCGTCCTTCGCCTTCTGGCCGAATTCGGCAATCTTCTTCTCGATTTCGGCGAGGCTCAGCTGATCCGCGTTGCGCAGGATCGGCACCACCAGACCGCGCGGCGAACCGACCGCGATACCGATGTCGAAGTAGCCGTGATAGACGATGTCGTTACCGTCGATCGACGCGTTCACCAGCGGGAACTTCTTCAGCGCGTGAACGGCCGCCTTCACGAAGAACGACATGAAGCCGAGCTTCACGCCATGTTCCTTCTCGAACTTGTCCTTGTACTTGTTGCGCAGGTCCATCACCGGCGCCATGTTCACTTCGTTGAACGTGGTCAGGATGGCGTTGGTTTGCTGCGACTCGAGCAGACGCTCGGCGATACGCGCACGCAGACGCGACATCGGCACGCGTTGTTCCGGGCGGTCCTTCAGCCATTGGTCGGCCGATGCCGGGCGCCTTGACGTCCGGCAGCGACGGCTTCGCAGCCTTCGGTGCGGGCAGCCGGTGCCGGTGCAGCCTTGGCAGCCGGCGCCGGCGCGGCTTGACCCGCGCTCAGCACGTCGCCCTTGGTGATGCGGCCGTCGCGGCCCGTGCCGGCGACGTCGCCCGACGACAGGCCCTTCTCGGCCATCAGCTTGCCGGCAGCCGGCGAAGCCGCGGTGTTCGCACCCGTTGCGGATGCAGCCTGTGCAGCGGCCGGTGCAGCAGCCTGTGCGGTGCGGCTACCGGAGCCGGCTTCACTTCGGCTTCGACAGCAGCGGCGCCTGCGGTGCCTTCCGTGTCGATCTTGGCGATGACCTGATCGGCGATGACGATGTCGCCGTCATTCGCGATGACTTGCGCGAGCACGCCGGCCGACGGTGCCGGCACTTCGAGCACGACCTTGTCGGTCTCGATTTCGATGAGAATTTCGTCGACAGCGACAGCTTCGCCGGGCTTCTTCTTCCACTGCAGCATCGTGGCTTCCGAAACCGACTCGGAAAGCTGGGGAACTTTGACTTCAACAATAGCCATTATGAATTGTCCTGAATACGTATCGGGTGACGGCGCGGATCCGAGACCCGACGACCGCCTGCGAACCATGAAGTGCCGCGACGTGAATCTTCATGATCACCGATGCGGCACGGGAAAGCGCAACTGCGCCTTCCCGGTTCGGTCTGTGCTGTTATTTAGCGATCGACGCGCTCTTGAGGCGGCCGAACGCGCCTTCGATCAGCGCCTTCTGCTGCTCGTAGTGCTTCGCGTAGTAGCCGACTGCCGGCGAGGCCGAAGCCGGACGGCCGCTGTATGCCAGCTTCTGTCCTTCCTTCATGCCGTCCTTCAGGTGGTGCTCGATGTAGAACCACGGGCCCTGATTCTGCGGCTCGTCCTGCACCCAGACCACTTCGGTCGCGTTGTCGTACTTCTTCATTTCCGCTTCGAACTGCTTGTGCGCGAACGGATAGAGCTGTTCGATACGGATGATCGCGACGTCGTTCGCCTTGGTTTCGCGGCGATGCGCGACCAGGTCGTAGTACACGCGGCCCGAGCAGGCGACGACACGCTTGACCTTCTTCGCGTCGATCGCTTCGTCCACTTCGCCGATGATCGGCTGGAACGCGCCCTTCGCGAGTTCCGACAGATCCGACACGGCTTCCTTGTGACGCAGCAGCGACTTCGGCGTAGCGACGATCAGCGGCTTGCTGAACAGGCGGATCATCTGACGGCGCAACAGGTGGAAAATCTGCGCCGGCGTGGTCGGCTGAACGACCTGCATGTTGTGGTCCGCGCACAGTTGCAGGAAGCGCTCGATACGTGCCGACGAGTGCTCCGGACCCTGACCTTCGTAGCCGTGCGGCAGCAGCATCGTGAGACCCGACACGCGGCCCCACTTCACTTCGCCCGACGAGATGAACTGGTCGATCACGACTTGCGCGCCGTTCACGAAGTCGCCGAACTGCGCTTCCCACGCGACGAACGTATTCGGTTCAGCGGTCGAGTAGCCGTATTCGAAGCCCAGCACCGCTTCTTCCGACAGCACCGAGTCGATCACCGTGAACTTCGCCTGACCTTCGGCGATGTTCTGCAGCGGCACGTACGTGCCGTCGTTCCAGCGTTCGCGGTTCTGATCGTGCAGCACCGCGTGACGGTGCGTGAACGTGCCACGGCCCGAGTCCTGACCGGTCAGGCGCACCGCGTAGCCGGATGCGACCAGCGACGCGAATGCCAGGTGTTCGCCCATGCCCCAGTCGAGCTTCGCTTCGCCACGGCCCATCGCGCGACGGTCGTTGATCACGCGCTCGACCAGCGGGTGCACCTTGAAGTTTTCCGGGATCGTGGTGATGCGCTCGGCGAGACGCTTCAGTTCGGCGAGCGGCACGGCCGTGTCGGCTGCGTCGGTCCACTTGCGGTTCAGGAACGGAACCCAGTCGACCGCGTACTTGCTCTTGTAGTTCGAGAGCACCGGATCGACCGTGTGATGGCCTTCGTCCATCGCCTTGCGGTAGGCCTTGACGAATTCGTCGCCTTCTGCCGCCGTGATCACGCCTTGCTGCACCAGCTTTTCAGCGTACAGCGCGCGCGTGCCCGGGTGCTTCGCGATGGTCTTGTACATCAGCGGCTGCGTGACGGCCGGCGTGTCCTGCTCGTTGTGACCCAGCTTGCGGAAGCAGACGATGTCGACGACGACGTCCTTGTGGAACTGCATCCGGAAGTCGATAGCCAGTCTGCGTAGCCAGCACGACCGCTTCAGGATCGTCACCGTTCACGTGCAGCACCGGCGCTTCGATCATCTTGACGACGTCCGAGCAGTACAACGTGGAGCGCGAGTCGCGCGGGTCCGACGTCGTGAAGCCGATCTGGTTGTTGATGACGATGTGCAGCGTGCCGTGCGTGCCGTAACCGCGCGTTTGCGCGAGGTTCAGCGTTTCCATCACGACGCCCTGGCCCGCGAAAGCCGCGTCGCCGTGGATCTGCACCGGCAGCACTTGCAGGCCGCTGTCGTCGCCGCGACGGTCCATACGGGCCTTCGCCGAACCTTCGACCACCGGGTTGACGATTTCGAGGTGCGACGGGTTGAACGCGAGCGACAGGTGAACCGGGCCGCCGTCGGTCGAGACGTCCGACGAGAAACCCTTGTGGTACTTCACGTCGCCGGCCGGCAGGTCGTCGACGTGCTTGCCTTCGAATTCGGCGAACAGGTCAGCCGGCATCTTGCCGAGCGTATTGACCAGCACGTTCAGACGGCCACGGTGGGCCATGCCGATGACGATTTCCTGCACGCCGTTCGCACCGCCGTGACGGACGACTTCGTCCATCGACGCGATGAAGCTTTCGCCGCCTTCCAGCGAGAAGCGCTTCTGGCCGACGTACTTGGTGTGCAGGAAGCGCTCGAGGCCTTCAGCAGCCGTCAGGCGATTCAGGATGTGCTTTTTCTTGTCGTTGCTGAAGTTCGGCGTGGAGCGGATCGACTCGAGCTTTTCCTTCCACCAGCGCTTCTGTTCCGGATCGCTGATGTACATGTACTCGGCGCCGATCGTGCCGCAGTACGTGTCACGCAATGCCTTGACGATCTCGCGCAGCGACGCCTGCTCGAATCCGAAATACAGATTCGTTGCGCTGAACTCCTGGTCCATGTCGGCTTCGGTGAAGTCGTAGAACGCGGGTTCGAGTTCGGGAATAGCGGGACGTTCGCGGCGCTTCAGAGGATCGAGATTGGCCCATTGCGAGCCGAGGAAGCGATATGCGCCGATGAGGGATTGCACATAGACCTGCTTGCGCGCCGTAGCGAGGTCTTCGCCGCCAGCTGCCGTGCGCGGGATGAAGGCATTAGCCTTGGCCCGTTGAGCAAACGATTCGACGATCGGGCCGTGGGCCACGTCGTTGGCATTGGTGCCGTCCGATGCCGGAACGTTCTGCAACGCGTCGAAATAGCTGCGCCAGTTCTCGGGCACTGACGCCGGATTATCGAGATACGCTTCGTACATTTCTTCGACGTACGGAGCATTGCCGCCGAACAGATAAGAGTTCGACTGGAATTGCTTCATCATTTTTACGCTCACCTTTCTTCGAGTTTCTCGAGAAATAGCGGGTTACAGAACCTTCCGCGACACGGCCTGACCGTTTAGCGGATTGCGCGAATCAAGTCTTGCTTGGAAGGACCTAAAACTTTGCACCCGGGGAGCATAGCACAGAACGAATACCGCAGATAGCAGACGAATTGCCGCTCAAGCCTGCCGCAGCGGGCATTTCCGGGCTGATTGCGCTGTCCGCAATAGTCTTCTGCGGGAAATGGGGACAAGCATCGAAACGCGCTCAGACTGTAGCAAACAGGCAACAGAGCAAGCTCGCGACACGCCGCGCCAGAAACGACAAAAGCCACCCGCGGGTGGCTTTTGTCTGTCTCGCGATGCCTCGAAAGAAGCATCGCGAATCCGCTCAGGCGAAGGACTGCTTAGTCCACCGCGCCCTTACGGCTTGCGCTGCGGCGCTCGTGTTCCTTCAGATAACGCTTGCGCAGACGGATCGATTGCGGCGTGACTTCGACGAGTTCGTCGTCGTCGATGAATTCGACCGCGTATTCCAGCGACATCTGGATCGGCGGCACGAGGCGCACCGCTTCGTCGGTACCCGACGAACGCACGTTGGTCAGCTGCTTGCCCTTGATCGGGTTCACGACCAGGTCGTTGTCACGGCTGTGAATGCCGATGATCATGCCTTCGTACAGCGGCTCGCCCGGCGACACGAACATACGGCCGCGATCCTGCAGCTTCCACAGTGCGTACGCGACTGCCGCGCCGTCGTCCTGCGAAATCAGCACGCCGTTGCGACGCTCGCCGACCGCGCCTTCCCTGAACCGGCTGATACGAGTCGAACGTGTGGCTCATCAGGCCCGTGCCGCGCGTGAGCGTCAGGAATTCCGACTGGAAGCCGATCAGGCCACGCGCCGAAATACGATACTCGAGACGCGTACGGCCACGGCCGTCCGACGCCATGTCGAGCATTTCGCCCTTGCGGCGGCCCAGCTCTTCCATCACGCCGCCCTGGTGGCCGTCTTCCATGTCGACGGTCAGGTTTTCGTACGGCTCGTGCTTCACGCCGTCGATTTCCTGCATCACCACGCGCGGACGCGACACGGCCAGCTCGTAGCCTTCACGACGCATGTTTTCCACGAGAATGGTCAGGTGCAGTTCACCGCGGCCCGCCACTTCGAACGTGGTTTCGTCGCCGGTTTCCTTCACGCGCAGCGCGACGTTGTGGTTCAGTTCCTTCATCAGGCGGTCGCGAATCTGACGGCTCGTGACGAACTTGCCTTCGCGGCCGGCCAGCGGCGACGAATTGACGAGGAAGTTCATGGTCAGCGTCGGTTCGTCGACGGTGATCATCGGCAGCGCTTCCGGCTGTTCCGGTGCGCAGATGGTCACGCCGATACCGATTTCTTCGATACCGTTGATCAGCACGATGTCGCCGGCTTCAGCCGAGTCGACCTGCACGCGCTCGAGGCCCTTGAACGACAGCACCTGGTTGATCTTGCGGTTCAGGATCGCGCCGTCCGGACCCGAACGCACGGCGACCGCCATGCCCGGCTTGATCGTGCCGCGCGTGATGCGGCCAACGCCGATACGGCCGACGTACGACGAATAGTCGAGCGACGTGATCTGCAATTGCAGCGGCGCGCTCGGATCGGCCGGGCGAACCGGCACGTGTTGCAGCACGGCTTCGAACAGCGGACGCATGTCGCCTTCGCGCACGTCCGGGCTCAGGCCGGCGTAGCCGTTCAGGCCCGATGCGTAGACGATCGGGAAGTCGAGCTGCTCGTCGGTCGCGCCGAGCTTGTCGAACAGGTCGAACGTCTGGTTGATCACCCAGTCGATACGCGCGCCCGGGCGGTCCACCTTGTTGATCACGACGATCGGCTTCAGGCCGAGCGCCAGCGCCTTCTTGGTCACGAAGCGCGTTTGCGGCATCGGGCCTTCGACGGCGTCGACCAGCAGCAGCACCGAGTCGACCATCGACAGCACGCGCTCCACTTCGCCGCCGAAGTCGGCGTGGCCCGGGGTGTCGACGATGTTGATGTGCGTGCCTTCGTACTCGACCGCGCAGTTCTTCGAAAGAATCGTGATGCCACGTTCTTTTTCGATGTCGTTCGAGTCCATCACGCGCTCGACAACCGCCTGGTTGTCGCGGAACGTGGCGGTCTGGCGGAGGAGCTGGTCGACGAGCGTAGTCTTGCCGTGGTCGACGTGGGCAATGATGGCGATGTTGCGTAGGGCGCGGGTCATAGGAAACCTGGAGACAGTTGAGTGCGCCGCTTGCTTATGCCGGTTGCTTACGGTTACTTGCTTGCTTCTAAACAACCACGAAACCACGACAAGCCCAAAGCGCACTTTTGGGAACCCAATATTGTAGCACGGGAGAATGAAGCTATCTGGTATTCCCTGATAGCCCGGACAACTTCGGTGCAGCAGCAAGCAGGAACAACGCTTACGCGGATGCCGGCCCCGCCCTACGGCAAGCTTCCTGCTCCCGGCCCTCATTAAAGCCATTGGAAGAAAAAGATCCTTGCCTAAGCTGTAATAACGCTTGCCGCGTCAATCAACCGCTGACTATAATCCTGCCTAGTCAACCATTGCATTCGCACGAGAATCATGACGGAGCCGTCCCCCACCCCCGCGCCGGACCTCAGCGAGTATCAGCTAGGCGAAAGCGTCGGCTATCTGCTTTCGCGAGTGAAGTCGACCATGTCGAACCTGGTCACCCAGCGCAGCATGGCCGAGTTGGGCATCACCAGCCAGCAGGGCAGCATCCTGTTCATGGTGGCGAGCGGCAAATGCCTGCTGGCCGCCGAACTGGCCCGCGAATACGGCATCGACGCCAGCGCGGTCACGCGGCTGGTCGACCGGCTGGAGAAACGTGGCCTGCTGACCCGGGTGCGCAGCAATGAAGACCGGCGGGTCGTCCGCCTCGCGCTGACACCGGAAGGTCACGCGATCGCAGCCAGAATGCCGGGCATTTTCAATGGCGTGCTGGACGATCTGCTGAGGCGGCTTTACCCCCGAAGAGGTGGGTTTCCTGAAGAGCATGCTGCGCCGCGTGCTCGTCAATTCCGGCGAACAAACGGGACTAACCCGTGATGCAGCAAGCAATTTTGATAGCAAATCGTAAGAAATTGCTTGCAGCGTCCATCATTACATTCCACTCAAAGAGTCGAGCGATGAAATCCCTTTCCCTGTCCGCGCCCGCGCTTTCGAGCCGGGCCGCTGTCGCCGCTGCGGTGACGGCGCTCGCCCTTACGGGGTGCGCGAACTACTTCGGTATGAAAAGCGACAAGCAGATCTCGTCGCCGGCTCAGTACGAGTCCACGCAAAGCCTGCCCGGCCAGGGCGGCCAGTGGCCGTCGCTCGACTGGGCCAACCAGTTCGGCGACCCGCAATTGCCCAAGCTGATCGCGGAGGCGCTGGAAGGCAGCCCGTCGATCGCGCAGGCGCAGGCGCGTCTGGCGAAGGCCTCGTCGTATATCGAGACCTCGCGCTCGGCACTGTTCCCGAAGGTCAACGGCAGCTATTCGTGGACCCGCGAACTCTATTCGGCCAACTCGCTCTACCCGCCTCCGTACGGCGGCACCTGGTATAGCGAGAACAACGTGCTGGCCAGCGCGTCGTGGGATCTGGACCTGTGGGGCAAGAACCGTCAGCGCCTGGGCCAGGCCGTGTCGCAGGAAAAGGCCGCTGAAGCCGACATGCAGCAGGCGCGCGTGACGCTCGCCGCGTCGGTGGCAAGCACCTATAACCAGCTCGCGCAGCTCTACGCGTTCCGCGATATCGCCGCACGCGAAATCGCCAATCGTCAGGATATTGGTCGCATCACCAACGGCCGCGTGGCCGCCGGCCTCGACACTAACGTCGAGCGGCAAACGGCAAGCGGCAATATCGCGACCAGCCAGTCGAATTTGACGGAGCTGGACGGCCAGATCACCACTGTGCGTTACCAGTTGGGCGCGCTGCTCGGCAAGGGTCCGGACCGCGGCCTGCAAATCGCGCAGCCGACGCTCGGCAGCGGCAACATCGTGGCGCTGCCGGACAACATCCCGGCCGACCTCGTCGCACGCCGTGCGGACATCGTCGCCGCGCGCTGGCAGGTCGAAGCCGCGATGCACGACGTGAAGGAAGCAAAGGCCGAGTTTTTCCCGGACGTCAACCTCGCCGCCGGTTTCGGTTTCGACGCGTTCGGCTGGGGCCGTTTCCTGACTGCGTCGAGCCGGCAGATCCAGTTCGGCCCGGCAATCCATCTGCCGATCTTCGACGCCGGCGCGTTGCGCTCGCAGTTGAAAGGCCGCTTCGCCGACTTCGACCTCGACGTGGCGAACTACAACCAGACGCTGATCGGCGCGCTGCAGGACGTCGCGACGCAAGTCTCGTCGATCCGTTCGATCGACCAGCAATCGGGCGACGCCCAACGCGCGCTCGACGCGTCGACGAAGGCCTACCAGCTGGCCGTGATCCGCTACAAGGCGGGTCTGTCGCCGCAGTTGCAGGTACTGACCGCCGACCAGAACCGCCTCTCCGCCGAACAGACGGTGACGAGCCTGAAGATGAAGCGCCGCGATATGCAGATCGGCCTCATCAAGTCGCTCGGCGGCGGTTTCGACGCGACGCAGACCGGCCTCGTGGTGCCGACCGATGCCCCGGCATCGGCCACCGCCGCGACCGCCGCAGCGAACTGAGCGCGCGAAACGCACCGACCGCACCGAACACACGCACGAACATCCGAATAAACGACGACGCTTGAGAGAACCCGGAGCACATCAATGAGCACCCCCCAGCAGCCCGCCGCCCCGCAACAGCCGGCGAACAACGGCAAACGCAAGCGCATGATGACGCTGCTCGTCATCGTGATCCTGATTGCCGCGATCGCGTACGGCCTTTACTACTTCCTCGTCGCGCGCTTCACCGAAAGCACCGACGACGCGTACGTGAACGGCAACGTCGTTCAGATCACGCCGCAAGTGACCGGCACCGTGGTCAGCGTGAATGCGGACGACACGCAAACCGTGAAGGCCGGCGACCCGGTCGTCGTGCTCGATCCGGCCGACGCACGCGTCACGCTCGAGCAGGCCGAAGCGAATCTGGCGCAGACGGTGCGTCAGGTGCGCGGCATTTTCGTCGACGACAACCAGTACGCAGCGCAAGTCGCGCAGCGCAAGCCGATCTGTCGCGCGCTCAGGACGACCTGAAGCGCCGCATGACGGTCGCGCAAACCGGCGCAGTGTCGCAGGAAGAAATCTCGCACGCCCGCGACGCCGTGAAGAGCGCGCAAGCCTCCGTCGACGCCGCCCAGCAACAACTGGCGTCGAACCGCGCATTGACCGCGAACACGACGATCGCGAACCACCCGAACGTGCAGGCCGCCGCCGCGAAGGTCCGCGACGCGTACCTGAACAACGCGCGTAACAACCTGCCGGCGCCGGTCACCGGCTACGTCGCAAAACGCTCGGTGCAGGTCGGCCAGCGCGTGTCGCCGGGCACCCCGCTGATGGCGATCGTGCCGCTGAACGGCGTGTGGGTCGACGCGAACTTCAAGGAAGTGCAACTGCGTCATATGCGGATCGGCCAGCCGGTCGAAATGACGGCCGACGTGTACGGTTCGTCGGTGGTGTATCACGGCAAGGTGATCGGCTTCTCGGCCGGTACGGGTTCGGCGTTCTCGCTGCTGCCCGCGCAAAACGCGACCGGCAACTGGATCAAGGTGGTGCAGCGTCTGCCGGTGCGTATCTCGCTCGATCCGGCGGATATCGAGAAGCACCCGCTGCGCATCGGTCTGTCGATGCAGGTCGACGTGAGCATCAAGGACGACAACGGCGGCCATCTCGGCGAAGCGCCGAACACGGTCTACCAGACCGACGTGTTCGCGAAGTTCGGCGACGAAGCCGATGCCGAAATGGCCCGCATCATCGCGGAAAACGCAGGTCCGAACGGCGGCGCGAAGAAGTCGGCGCAAACCGGTGCCGACGCTGCTGTCGCGGCCGCGAAGCCGGCCAAGAGCTGATCCCGGCCGCGTGACGATTCAAACAAGGCTTTTTTAATGGCTCAGGCTCAGGCGCAACTCCCTCACCCGCCGCTCGAGGGAGCGCAACTGGTGATCGGCACCATCGCGGTGTCGCTCGCCGTTTTCATGAACGTGCTCGACACGTCGATTGCCAACGTGTCGATCCCGTCGATTTCGGGCGATCTCGGCGTCTCGTCCGACCAGGGTACGTGGGTCATCACGTCGTTCGCGGTCGCCAACGCGATCTCGGTGCCGCTGACCGGCTGGCTCACCGACCGCATCGGTCAGGTGCGTCTGTTCATGGCGTCGATCGTGCTGTTCGTGATCTCGTCGTGGATGTGCGGGCTCGCACCCACCCTGCCGTTCCTGCTGGCGTCGCGCGTGCTGCAAGGCGCGGTCGCCGGTCCGATGATTCCGCTGTCGCAAACTCTGCTGCTCGCCAGCTATCCACGTGCGAAAGCGCCCATGGCGTTATCGATGTGGGCGATGACCACGCTGATCGCGCCAGTGGCCGGCCCGATTCTCGGCGGCTGGATTTCGGACAACATCTCGTGGCCGTGGATTTTCTACGTCAACATTCCGGTCGGCATCATTGCGGCTCTCGCGACGTGGATGATCTTCCGCAACCGCGATTCGGTGATCAGAAAAGCGCCGATCGACGGCGTCGGTCTCGGTCTGCTGATCGTCTGGGTCGGCTCGCTGCAGGTGATGCTCGACAAGGGCAAGGACCTCGACTGGTTCGCGTCGACGACGGTCGTCGTGCTGGCGCTGGTCGCGGTCATTGCGCTCGCGTTCTTTATCGTGTGGGAGCTGACGGCAGAGCATCCGGTGGTCGATCTGTCGCTGTTCGCGCGGCGCAACTTCACCGGCGGGACCGTCGCGCTGTCGATCGGCTACGGGCTCTACTTCGGCAACCTCGTGTTGCTGCCGCTGTGGCTGCAAACCGATATCGGCTACACCGCGACCGAGGCCGGACTGGTGATGGCGCCGGTCGGTCTGTTCGCGGTGCTGCTCTCGCCGATTACGGGCAAGATTTTGCCGCGCACCGATCCGCGCTATATCGCGACGCTGTCGTTCCTCGTGTTCGCGTTGTGCTTCTGGATGCGCTCGCGTTATACGACCGGCGTGGACACCTACTCGCTGCTGATGCCCACGTTGATTCAGGGCATCGGCATGGCCGGATTCTTTATCCCGCTGGTGTCGATTACGCTGTCGGGGCTGCCGGGCAACCGGATTCCGGCGGCATCGGGTCTGTCGAATTTCGTGCGGATCATGTGCGGCGGTATCGGCACGTCGATTTTCCAGACCGCCTGGGATCACCGCTCGATCATGCATCACGCGCAACTGGCAGAACAGGCCAACGCGTACAACCCGGTGTTCGATCAATCGATCCGGCAGATGGGTGCGGCGGGTTTTGATCAGTCGCAGGCGTACGGGCTGTTCAACACGATGGCCACGCAGCAGGCCGCGCAGTTGGGCGTGAACGATCTGTTCTTCGTATCAGCCGGGATTTTCGTCGCGCTGATCGCGTTGATCTGGATTACCAAGCCGGAACGCGCCGGTGGCGATGCGGGTGCGGCGGCAGCGGCGGCGCATTGAGGACCAGAAGCCGCCGTCTCCTTGATCGGACGACGGCATGAAAAAAGGCGGGACCGCTTTCGAGCGGTCCCGCCTTTTTTTCATGGCCCAGATAATTCGCCGGCGATAACCCTAGCTCGCCGCCGTCACCACCAGCCGTTCTGGCGCCAGCACGCCCTCGCCTTGCTTCGCGACACCCAGCAACCGGCCCTGCGCGGCGTACACCCTCACGCGCGGCGCGTTCACGGCGTCGGCCGAAATCGTCAACTCCGACAGCTTCAGACGCTGGCCGTGCAGAAACCGCCGCGTTGCATCTTCGTTCAAGCTCGATGCGCGGGAATGTCGACAGCAACGCGTCGACCGGTTGCAGCCAGGTATCGCGCTCGGCTTCCGTCGCGTCGGACAACGCGTCGAGCGTCACCGAATGTCTCAAGCGTCAGCGCGCCGACACCCGTGCGCCGCAGCGCGACCAGATGCGCGCCGCAACCCAGCGCTTCGCCAATATCCTCGGCCAGCGTGCGCACATAAGTGCCCTTGCTGCACGTCACGCGAAACGTCACGTCCGGCAACGCACACGCGATCAGTTCGAGCGCGAGAATCGTCACCTGACGCCCTTCCCGCTCCACCGTCTGACCGGCGCGTGCGTATTCGTACAGCGGCTTGCCGTCGCGTTTGAGCGCCGAATACATCGGCGGAACCTGAGTGATTTCGCCGAGGAATGGCGGCAGAGCCGCCTGCACCGCCGCCTCGTCGCACGTCACTTCGCGCGTGTCGATCGCTTCGCCTTCGGCGTCGCCGGTGGTCGTGCGAATACCGAGGCGCATGGTGGCTTCGTAGGTCTTGTCGGCTTCGAGCAGGTCTTGCGAAAACTTGGTGGCTTCGCCGAAACACAGCGGCAGCAAGCCGGTCGCGAGAGGATCGAGCGTGCCGGTGTGGCCCGCCTTTTTCGCCAGATAGAGACGCTTCGCGCGAATCAGCGCGTCGTTGCTCGACAGGCCGAGCGGCTTGTCGAGCAGCAGCACGCCGTCGAGCGCGCGACGCGGCACGCGGGGGCGTTGAGGTGCGGTCATGTCAGAAAGCAGAGACTTCGATGGATACGGAAAACAGCACTAAACAGCGGCGCATTGCCGCTGCGCAGGCAATCACGTCCGCGATTGCGGCTCACGCCGCGCTCAGTCTTCTTTCGCGCGCGTGGCGTTCGCCTCGTCGATCAGACGCGACATTTCGACAGCACGCTCGATCGTCTTGTCGTAGTGGAAATGCAGCGTCGGCACCGTATGGATGTGCAGGCGCTTGAACAGCTGATTGTGCAGATGGCCGGCCGCATGATGTCAGCGCTTCGAGCGTCTGTTGCGGATCGCCGGTCAACGTCGTGAAGTAGACTTTCGCGTGCGCGTAATCCGGCGTCAGCTCGACGCTTTGAATCGTGACGATGCCGATGCGCGGATCCTTGACCTCGCGCAGCAGCTCGGACAGATCGCGCTGGATCTGATCGGCGATCTGCACGTTGCGATTAGGGGAAGTACGTTTCTTAGGCATGGTGTTGTGTGATCCGATCTGACGGATGCAAAAAAGTTGTTCGCGCGGCCCTGGCTGTTGGCTAACCGGGCGGCCAATCGGCAAATGGCCGCGACTGGACAGCAACCGGCCTGCGCGAAACGCGCAGGCCCAAAAACAACGGGCGGAGCGGGCGTTAAAGCCCGCTCCGCCCGTTGAGCCGTGCCGCGTGAATTACAGCGTACGCGCGACTTCGGTGATCTTCGAAGACTTCGAACTGATCGCCTTCGACGATATCGTTGAAGTTCTTGATCGACATACCGCACTCGAAGCCCTGACGGACTTCCTTCACGTCGTCCTTGAAGCGCTTGAGCGAATCGAGCTCGCCCGTGAAGATGACGACGTTGTTGCGCAGCACGCGCACCGACGACGAGCGCTTGACGAAACCGTCCGTGACCATACAGCCGGCCACCGCGCCGATCTTCGGTACCTTGAAGACCTGACGCACTTCGACCGTACCCGTCACGACTTCGCGCTTCTCCGGTGCCAGCATGCCCGACATCGCCGCCTTCACCTCATCCACTGCGTCATAGATGATGTTGTAGTAGCGAATATCGACGCCGTTGGACTCCGCCAGCTTGCGAGCCTGCGCATCCGCACGGGTGTTGAAGCCGATGATGACCGCCTTCGATGCCGTTGCCAGGTTGACGTCGGACTCGCTGATGCCACCCA
Organism: uncultured beta proteobacterium; assembly: GCA_963800185.1. Taxonomy (GTDB): domain Bacteria; phylum Pseudomonadota; class Gammaproteobacteria; order Burkholderiales; family Burkholderiaceae; genus Paraburkholderia. The sequence continues at coordinate 251,594 of CAWCZW010000002.1, forward strand.
CCGCGCCGTGCACGATCTGACACGCGCACTTCGTCGGTCGAGAGCTTGAGCAGCGACTGCACCAGCGCTTCCTGCGAACCCTGCACGTCGGCCTTGACGATGAGCGGCATGTACGCCACTTCGCCTTCGCCCATCTGTTCCAGCATGTTCTCGAGCTTCGCGGCCTGTTGCTTGGCCAGCTTGACGTCGCGGAACTTGCCTTGACGGAACAGCGCGACTTCACGCGCCTTGCGTTCGTCCGGCATGACGATGACTTCTTCGCCAGCTTGCGGGACTTCCGACAGACCCTGGATCTCGACCGGGATCGACGGGCCTGCCGACTTGGTCGGCTTGCCGGTTTCGTCGAGCATGGCTCGCACACGACCGTAAGCGCTACCTGCCAGCACCACGTCGCCGCGATTCAGCGTACCCGACTGGACCAGGATCGTTGCAACCGGACCCTTACCCTTGTCGAGCTTCGCTTCGATGACGAGACCCTTGGCCGGCGCGTTCGACCGGTGCCTTCAGTTCCAGCACTTCGGCTTGCAGCAGCACGTTTTCGAGCAGCTCGTCGATGCCCGCGCCGGTCTTCGCCGACACCGGCACGAACGGCGATTCGCCACCGTATTCTTCCGGCACGACGCCTTCCGCGACGAGTTCCTGCTTGACGCGTTCCAGATTCGCATCCGGCTTGTCGATCTTGTTGATCGCGACGACGAGCGGCACGCCGCCAGCCTTCGCGTGGGCAATCGCTTCCTTCGTCTGCGGCATCACGCCGTCGTCGGCTGCGACCACCAGAATCACGATGTCGGTTGCCTTCGCACCGCGAGCACGCATGGCCGTAAAGGCTTCGTGACCCGGCGTATCGAGGAACGTAATCACGCCACGCGGCGTTTCGACGTGGTAAGCGCCGATGTGCTGCGTAATGCCGCCGGCTTCACCCGCTGCAACCTTCGCGCGGCGGATGTAGTCGAGCAGCGAGGTCTTGCCGTGGTCGACGTGACCCATGACCGTGACGACCGGCGGACGCGGCAGAGCTTCCGCATCCGACGATTTCGCCTTCGACCAGCATCGCTTCCGGATCGTCCAGCTTGGCCGCAACCGCGTGGTGGCCCAGTTCCTCGACGATGATCATCGCCGTTTCCTGGTCCAGCATCTGGTTGATCGTGACCATCTGGCCGAGCTTCATCATCGACTTGATGACTTCCGAGGCCTTCACCGCCATCTTGTGCGCCAGATCGGCGACCGTGATGGTTTCCGGCACGTGCACTTCACGCACGATCGGTTCGGTCGGCGCCTGGAACGTGGTGTTCTGATCCTGATGCTTGCCGCGACCCTTCGGGCCACCGCGCCAGCCGCGATCCACACCGCCGCTCGTGTCGCCACGCGTCTTGATACCGCGGCGCTTCGCTGCGTCGTCCTGCCAGCCGCCCTTGCCGCCGCCAGGCTTCTTCTTGTCGCCAGCGGACGGCGCGGTCGTGGCTGCCGGAGCCGCAGCCGCCGGCTTCTTCGCAGCCGGACGCGCCGGCGCTGCACCTTCCGGACGTGCCGGCTTGTGCAGCGTGCCCTTGGCTTCGGCGGCCTTGGCCGGCTCAGCGGGCTTCGGTGCCGGTTCCGGCGCCTTGACCTGCGCCTTGCGCGGCGTGTTCATCATTTCGCGGATCGCCGCTGCTTCGGCTTCAGCCGCTGCACGGCGCTTCGCGATTTGTTCCTGCTCGGCACGCGCCTTCTCGGCAGCCTGACGCGCTGCGTCTTCTGCCTTCTTCGCGGCTTCGCGTTGTGCAGCACGTTCGGCGGCTGCGCGCTCGTCGTCCTGCTCGCTTTCCTTGGCGACCACCGGCTCCGCAGCCTTGGCTGCGACCGCCGGTTCTCAACCTTCGCGGCAACCGGCTGCGCAGCTTGCGCGGCCTGCTGGGCCTTCTCGCGAGCTGCCGCCTCGGCCGCAGCCGCAGCGCGCTTCTTCGCCGCTTCTTCTTCCGCACGACGACGCTCGGCTTCAGCAGCCTGCTTCGCGCGCCTGACGTTCGGCTTCTTCGCGTTCGAGTTGTTCCTGACGCGCCTTCAGCTCCTGAGCCTGCTTTTCGAGCAGCTCGGCTTCGTGACGAGCTTCCTCTTCACGACGCTGAAGTTCGAGATCGTCGACCTCGGTGCCTTCGGCCACATGATTCGATGCATCCCCGCCTTCAGCCGAGGCTTCGTCGCGGCGGACGAAAGTGCGCTTCTTCCGCACCTCGACCTGAATGGTGCGAGCTTTGCCCGTCGCATCGGATTGCTTGATCTCCGACGTATGCCGTTTGGTCAGCGTGATCTTGCGCTTGTCCGCATCAGTCGAGCCGTGAGACTTGCGCAAGTGGTCGAGCAGACGCGCCTTGTCCGTTTCGGACAAGTTGTCGTCTTCGCTCGCTTTGGTGACGCCTGCCGCCTGCAGCTGCTCGAGCAGCACGCCTGCAGGCATTTTCAGTTCCGCGGCAAATTGGGCTACGTTGTTACTCGCCATTCATTCCTCTTAATGCAAGGACCGATTCCTTGCGGTTAGCATCGTGTCATGCGGCCTAACGGCCGCGTTCAATTTAGTGCGCCATGGTCATTTCTCACTGGAACCAGTGTTCACGTGCTTTCATGATCAACGCCTTAGCGGCATCCTCTTCCATTCCGGTCATCTCGACCAGTTCATCCACGGCCAGCTCGGCGAGTTCGTCGCGCGTCTGGACCTGATGTTCGGCCAGCTTTGCGAGCAGGTCGGCGTCCATGCCGTCCAGGCTCTTCAGGTCGAGCGCTACATTTTCGACCTTTTCTTCGTTCGCGATCGCCTGCGTCAGCAACGCGTCGCGCGAGCGGTTACGCAGTTCGTGAACGGTGTCTTCGTCGAATGCTTCGATTTCGAGCATTTCGTTGAGCGGCACATAAGCGATCTCTTCGAGGCTCGTAAAGCCTTCGTCGATCAGGATGTCGGCAACTTCTTCGTCGACATCGAGACGCGCCATGAACAGGTCACGCAGTACACCGCGCTCCTGATTCTGCTTCTGCGCAGATTCGTCCGGCGTCATGATGTTGATCTGCCAGCCGGTGAGTTCGCTGGCAAGACGCACGTTCTGGCCGCTGCGGCCGATCGCGACCGCCAGTTCGTTTTCGTCTACGACGACGTCCATCGAATGCTTTTCTTCATCGACGACGATCGACTGGACGGCTGCCGGCGCGAGCGCGCCGATCACGAACTGTGCGGGATCTTCCGACCATAGCACGATGTCGACGTTTTCGCCACCGAGCTCGTTGCGCACGGCCTGCACGCGCGAACCGCGAATGCCGACGCAGGTGCCGATCGGATCGATGCGCTTGTCGTAAGCGACCACGCCGATCTTGGCGCGCACGCCCGGATCGCGAGCCGCCGCCTTGATTTCCAGCAGGCCCTGTTCGATTTCCGGCACTTCCATTTCGAACAGCTTCATCAGGAATTCGGGCGCCGTACGCGACAGTTCGATCTGCGGACCGCGAGCGGTGCGATCGACCTTGGCGATATAGGCGCGCACGCGGTCGCCCACGCGCAGGTTTTCCTTCGGAATCAGCTGATCGCGGCGCAGCAGCGCTTCGACACGGCCGGTTTCGACGATGAAATTGCCCTTGTCGAGGCGCTTCACCGAGCCGGTCATGATGTGCTCGCCGCGCTCGAGGAAGTCGTTCAGGATCTGCTCGCGCTCGGCGTCGCGCACCTTCTGCAGGATGACCTGCTTGGCGGCCTGCGCGCCGATACGGCCGAATTCGATCGACGGCACCGGTTCTTCGATGAACTCGTCGAGTTGAATCTCGGGCTGCTGTTCACGTGCTTCGAACAGCAGGATTTCCTGATCCGGCTCCTGCAAACCGGCTTCGTCCGGCACCACTTTCCAGCGGCGAAACGTTTCGTGCTCGCCGCTTTCACGGTCGATATGGACGCGGATGTCCGCGTCTTCTTCGAAGAGTTTCTTGGAGGCCGAAGCGAGAGCCGCTTCGAGCGCGGCAAATACCACGTCTTTGTCGACATTCTTCTCGCGTGCCAGCGCATCCACCAGCATCAACACTTCGCGACTCATTGTTTGCGGCTCCTAAAGTCAACTTTCGGAACGAGGCGTGCTTTGTCCATGTCCGCGAGCGTGAAATCGAGCATCGCGGCGCCTTCCTTCCCTTCAAATTCCAGACCGATCGTCTCGCCTTGCGGAGCATGCAGGATGCCCCGGTACGATTTCCGTCCGTCCAATGGCTTTTTCAATGTGATTACCACTTCGCTGCCTGCGAAGCGTTCGAAATCCGCCAGTTTTTTCAGCGGGCGGTCGAGACCCGGCGACGACACTTCAAGCCGCTCGTAATCGATATTTTCGACCGTCAGAACGTGCTGGAGCTGACGCGTGACTTTCTCGCAGTCTTCGATCGCGATGCCGGCCGGCTGGTCGATATAAATGCACATCATGCCGCGCCCGGTGCGCTCGAGATCGACGAGCTCGTAGCCGAGTCCCACGACCGTGGTTTCAATCAGTTCCGTCAGTTGCACAGTGCCCTCTTAGATGTTCGCGCAGCGAGCCTGCCGCTTGTTTTGCAAACAACCAATGCGGGCCGCGCGCCAAGCCGGCGCACGTTCGTGCGTACCCGAGATGCCGAACCACGATTAACTGAGCGGCAAAAAAAAATGGGCTAAACGCCCATCATCTTATTACCGGTGGTCGCACCTGAGCCGCACATGAAAAGCCGCACGCCCAGCGACTCCGCGATTGTAGCCATTTTTCAGGACAAACGCAAACCGCAGAACGCCGCGCAAAGCGCATTTCCGCTTGATTTCATGGGAATCTTTCGACGATATGGCGGCGCTGCGGAGCCTTTTGCAAGGCGGCTCGCGACGGCACTGCTGCCAGCGCCGTTCCAGCAGGACAAATCAAATCTGCCCCTACTTTCGGCTGCACCGCGGTTTTATGCGTTGCATGAAACCGTGGCGCTCATCGATTGAATCTGACGGTCGTTCTCGAAAATCGATAAAAGCGATTGGCGATCGACCGCCATGGATTGCAGCTTCGTCGCCGACCGCCTGTTCAGCTGCCAGCCGGTCTGAAACGGGCGGATTTGCGGCCAGACTTAACGGCCACGCGAGCGGCCGCGCGGCGCGCCACCGCTGCGATTGCCGCCAGCCGGGTTGGCATTGCCGCCCCGGCACGGTTCGCGTTGCCGCCACGATTGCCGCCCGGACCACGGCTGCCGCCGCCGTTACCCGGATTCGGCGCCGCCCGCCAGCGCGCTTGCCGCCGCCCGCACGATTGCCGTTGCCCGACGGCGCGCGATTGCCGTCGACTTCACGGCCGCCACGCGGACCCGCCGCGCCGCCGCCCATCGGGCCGCTGAAGCCGCCGCGCTGCGGCCAGCACCGCGATTGCCGTAGCCGCCACCCGCACCGCTGCCGCCAAAACTACCGCCGGCGCCGCCACCAAAGCCGCCGCCCGCCGCACCGCGACGGCCTTGACCCTGCGCCACGCGGCTGCTGCTCGAAACGGCTGTGCGACATCAACACCGGTTCGCGGCCGATGAAGCCCATCGACGTCTGCATCGGATCCGGCTGCTTGCGCTCGCGGCGCCGCGTTGCGGCTGCCCTTCTCTTCCGCCGGCGCCTTCAGGCCGACCGACGCCATCAGCGCGCGCACCTGATTGTCCTCGAGCTCTTCCTAACGACCGCGCTTCAGGCCCTTCGGCAGCGAGATCGGGCCATGACGCGTGCGGATCAGGCGGCTGACCATCAGGCCGGCCGCTTCGAACATACGGCGCACTTCGCGATTACGCCCTTCAGCCAGCGCGACGTGATACCAATGATTGGTGCCTTCGCCGCCGCCGTCGCGGATACGCAGGAAGTTCGCCGGGCCGTCTTCCAGTTCGACGCCGTGCAGCAGCTTCTGACGCATGCCTTCAGCCAGTTCGCCGACCACGCGCACCGCATATTCACGCTCGACGCTGTAACGCGGATGCATGAAACGGTTCGCCAGATCGCCCGAGGTGGTCAGCATCAGCAGACCTTCGGTATTGAAGTCGAGGCGGCCGACCGCGAGCCACTTGGCGGTTTTCATCGGCGGCAGCTTGTCGAACACCGACGGACGGCCTTCCGGATCGGCATGGCTGACGATTTCGCCGGTCGGTTTGTGATACAGCAGCACGCGCGGCGGCTTGTTGGCCAGCTTGCGCTTGACCGGCTTGCCGTTGATGCGGACCTGGTCGGTCGGCATGATGCGCTGGCCGATGTGAGCCGGCTCGCCGTTCACCGAAACGCGCCCGGCGACGATCAGCTCTTCCATGTCGCGACGCGAGCCCATGCCCGCTTCGGCGAGCACCTTGTGCAGCTTCGGCGCGTCGTCGTCGGCGGCGAGCACGCGCTTGGGCGCGGCCGGCTTGCCACGGCGCAGCATCGGCGCGCGCACGCCGCCGGTCGCGCTGTTATCCGCGTCGAATGCGGGCGACGTGACATACGAGAAGAGGTCGTCCTGACCTGGCTTCCGGCCGTTGCCGCTGCCGCCGGCGCTTCGCCGCCACGGCGGTTGTTCTGACGCTGCCCGCCTTCGCGCGGCTGACGCTCGCGCTGACCGCCTTCACGAGGCGCGCCCTCGCGCTGACCACCCTCGCGCTTCGCACCGCCTGCCGCATTGCGGCGCGGGCCCTGGCCCTTGGCGCCCGCTTCCTTGCGCGGCATGCGCACTTGCGCGACCACTTCGCCGTCCGGCGGCGCTTCGGTGACGACCGGCGCGCCTTGCGCGGGCGCGCCTTCGGCGCCCTTCGTCTTCGCTCCGGCGCGGCGTCGCGCGATCAGGCTGCGCGGCCCGCGACGCAAGCCGCGGCGCGGACGGTCTTCGCCGTCTGCTTCCGTGGTCTGCGCCGGGCGCTCGCCCTCGCCGGCCGACGCTTGCGTGGTGCGCGCTTCGTCGGCCCGTGCCGACGGCACGGCGCGCTCGGATTCGGACGAATCGGTGTCGTGGGTATGTGTCAAAACAACCTCAAAATGTCAGGTCGCGCACGCCCGTTGCGGGCGTGGCAAAAAAGTTCGGTTACGTCAGGCGCTGCGCGACTCGGGTTCGTCGTCGGTCAGAATGCCTGCGTCCTGCGCGGCATCGCGACGATCTTCAGGATCGCCGTGCGCCGCCGTGGTCGGGTTCGGCTCGGCGGCGTGCTCCGTATCGCGGAGTACGCCCGAGTCGTGCGCGGGTATTGCCGGATCGGCCTGGGAGACCGGATCGTGATTCAGTGCGGGCTCGGCGATGCCGGCCTGCGGTGCTGCATGTGCCGTTTCGGCGTGTTCTGGCGCGGCCGGTGCGCTGGCGACATCGACATGCGGCTTCGTTGCCGGCACGGCGGCTTCTGCAGCGCTATCGGTCGAGCTCGGGTTCCAGGGCGCCATTCCGGCTTCGGCGCGATGGCAGCGTCGGCGATTGCGTCGACTTCGGCATCTGCTGCCGCTGTCGTTGCCCCTGTCGTTCCGCGCTGCGCTGTCGTTGCCGCAGCGCCGGCTGCGTCAGCCTGGCTTTCGCCCTGTCGCCCTCTTCGGATTCCGTGGCCGCAACGCTGCAACTCCCGGCTTCGGTCGCCGCATCGATTGCGAGCGCACCTTCTTCAGATGCATCACCCGTCAAATTCGCGACGTTGACTTCCTCGCCTGAAACGAGATTCTGCGCAACCTCGGCATCGGCGAATTCGATCGCATGCTGACCGAGCAGATCCGCGTTCAACTGCGCCGACGGATCGGCCAGCGGCGGCAATTCGTCGAGCGCCCTCAGACCGAGGTCGTCGAGAAACTGCCGCGTGGTCGCGTACAGCGCCGGACGGCCCGGCACATCGCGATGGCCGATCACTTCGATCCAGCCGCGGTCCTCGAGTTGCTTGACGACCTGCGTATTCACCGTGACGCCGCGAATTTCTTCGATATCGCCGCGCGTGACCGGTTGCCGGTACGCAATGATCGCGAGCGTTTCGAGCACCGCGCGCGAATATTTCGGCGGCTTTTCAGGATGCAAACGATCGAGATACGAACGCATCGCGGGCTTGCTTTGAAATCGCCAGCCCGACGCCAGCCCGACCAGCTCCACACCGCGCCCAGACCAGTCCTGCTTGAGGTCTTCGAGCAAAGTCCGAACGGTGTCTGCCGACACGCCGTCGGCAAAGAGCTTGCGCAACTCGCCGAGCTTTAACGGCTCCTGCGCGCAGATCAAGGCAGTCTCGAGGACGATCTTCGCCTCTTGGGTATTCATGCAGCTAGGTCAGACCCTGTGGTCAAAGAACCGGATCAAACAGACGATGTGGAACTGAAGACGCGCTCGCCCGATTCTGATCGGTCATATTGATGGGAGCACGCACCGGGGGGAGGCGAAACAGACTATCGAGCCAAACCCAGCCGGACGGAGCAGCGATATTCCTGAAAGGAATCGCGTGACTGAGCGCCATATTACGCAAAAACAATCAGTGCGTAAAGACGAAATCCCCCGCGCATTTTCTGGCTGGGCGCTGGCCCACGTGCTTTAGCGGAAAAGCAGGTCGCGACGGCAGAAACGCCGCCGTGTTGAACCGGACTTTTCGCCGTCGTTTCCAGCCAGCACTGCGCCGACTTCAGTCGCGTTCACAGCGTGCCGTGCCGCGCCAGAAACTGCTTCAGACGCTCGACGCCCGCGTCCAGCCGCGCCGTGTCGCACGCATAGCACCAGCGCACGAAGCCTTCGCCTTGCGGGCCAAACGCGCTGCCGGGCGCCACGCCCAGGCCCGACTTCGCGCACCATGGCCTTGCACAAGCTCCAGACTGCGCGTCGGCGCCCGGCATCGAGAAGAACAGGTACATCGCGCCGGGCGGCGCCTTCACGTCGACGCCCGGCACGCGCGGACAGCGCCCGCACCAGATGGTCGCGCGACGCTTTCAGGTCGCGCACCAGTTCCTGCGTGAAGCGCTCGCCCTGCTGGACGGCCGCGATACCCGCCTGCTGCACGAACGCCGGCGCGCACGACGTGTTGTACTCGACCAGCTTGCCCAGATCGTCCATCAACGCCGGCCGGCGCGACGATCCAGCCGAGCCGCCAGCCGGTCATCAGCCACGCCTTCGAAAACGAATTCACGCAGATCACACGCTCGTCGCGCGCCGGCCAGATCGAGAAACGACGGCGCCGTGCGCGACCGGTGCGCCGTCCGCGCCGGGTTCAGCGTCCGCGTAATAGAGACGCTCGTAGACCTCATCGGCGACGATCCAGATGCCGTGGCGACGGCAATGCGCCAGCACGGTGCGCTGCTCGTCGCGGCTCATCACCCAGCCGGTCGGATTGTTCGGCGAGTTGATCAGCAGCATTCTGCGTGTCGGGCGTCAGCGCCGCCAGCAGCTGCTCGAGATCGAGCTGCCAGCCGCGCTCGCCGTAGCTCAGCGCGACCGTTTCGACATGCGCGCCGAGAATCTTCGGAATCTCGACCAGATTCGGCCACAGCGGCGTCACGGCGACCACCCGGTCGCCCGCGCCCACCACCAGTTGCGAGGCCAGCATCAGCGCGTTGACGCCCGCGCTCGTCACCGCGATGTGGTCCGGCGACGTCGCGCCGTGCAGTTCGCTGACGTAGTCCGCCAGCGCCGCGCGCAACGGCGCAATGCCCAGGTTGTGCGTGTAGAACGTCGCGCCGTCGGCCAGTGCGGCGCTGGCGGCGTCGCGAATGAAGGCCGGCGTGACCCGATCGGACTCGCCGAACCAGAACGGCAGCACGTCCGCGACGCCGAAACCGGCGTTGGCGACTTCGCGGATTTGCGAAGGACGCAGCGCGCGCACGGCGTCACGCGCATTCGGGATGGAGGGCACAGGCAGGTCCGACTCGCTCATCGAGGCTTCCAGACGGGTTAGAGGTAAAAAGTTGACGCTCGGGAAGCGGGAGTTTAGCGCGGCGCCTGTCTTGGAGCGGCGAAGTCACCGCTGCGGTTCGAACGGATTCGCGGATGGCATTCGAGAGCAGTCGCATAGATGAACACCGCGACCAAGGCTTCGTTGCAGCCCGCACCGTCGTCTGTGGCGGCAAGGCGCAAGCCATCTCGGTCCGACGACGACTGCTCACGCGCCGGCACCGTCAGTCTAACTCAAATCCTCGGCCCGCGCCGGCAGCTGCCGGATCAGACCCCACACCGCCTCCGCCGCCGGCGACAGCGACCGGTCACGCCGTCGCACCAGTTCGACCGTCCGCTCCGCCCGCGGCACGAGCGGCCGCGCCACCAGCGCAGCGCCCGCCGGCAGCGGCAACGCCAGCCACGGCAGCACGCTCACGCCGACGCCCGCCTCGACCAGCCCAAAAACGGTCGCCGAATGCCCCAGCTCCTGCACCACGGTGGCGCTTACGCCGTGCTCCTGCATCACGGCGTCGATGATCGGCCGGCTGCCGGACGCGTAATCGAGCATCACGAGCTGCTGGCCTTCGAGGTCCGCCCATGCCACCTGCTCCTGCGCCGCCAGCGGATGATCGTCGCGCGCAGACCACGCAGAACGAATCGGTCATCAGCGACTCGCTGAGCAGATCGTCGGCGGAAAACGGGCCGATGATCACGCCGAAATCGACCTCGCCCGACTTGACCTTGCGCACCACGTCGCTCTGCACGTCGTCGCGCAGGCCCAACGTGATGTACGGAAACTGCCGCACGCACGACGCCACCACGCGCGGCATCAGCCGGCAAGCCACCGTCGGACTGGCGGCCACCACCACGCGTCCGCGGCGCTGCTCGCCGATTTCGCGGATTTCGCGCAACGCGTCGTCCAGATCCGTCAGCAGCCGCGACACGCTCGAAACCAGATTGCCGCCGACATCGGTCAGTTGCACCTCGCGCGTGGTCCGGTCGATCAGCTTGAGACCGATCTCGCCCTCCAGCTCGCGCACGCAGCGGCTCACCGCCGATTGCGTCAGGCCGATTTCATCGCCGGCCCGGCTAAAGCTCTGCAGGCGGGCCACCTCAATGAAAACCCTTAGCTGACGCAGCGTCACATTCATTTACCAACCTCATCAATAGCCTCATTTGATGCGCATTGTAGGGCCAAAAAACCTCTTGCGGGTTATCTCCGTGTTTTCGCTGCAATGCAGCAATAAGGCGCAAGCGCACGCTGGTCGGGCCTGATTGCACAAGATTGGTGATTGTCCCGATTTGCGGGATGGGTTTTTTGGATTCTCATACGCCCCTAGCTAGCGCCCGCGCTGGCCCGCTGCCACGGGGCTTTCAGGCGGTTGGAATCAACTTGGCACACTTCCTGCATTTACATGCACACAGGGTCGGCGCCATGACTTCTGACTGTATTGCAGAACCGTGGCAAGCCCGACCCCCTTGGCACTCGCCTATCGAGTGCATGGAGAGTGCGCGGCGCGGGGCAGCGCACCGGAGTTAGCTTCGCTGAGGTGAAACATGATGCTGTTCGACGATTTGAGAGACAACGAGTGGGCGCTGGTCGAGGCGTTGTTCTGTGCCGAGCCGGCACGGAGCGAACGGCGCGGTCGGCCACGCGTGGAAGCACGCGCGGTTGTCAATGCTGTGCTTTGGGTGCTGTCGACGGGCGAAGGCTGGTCCAAACTGCCGGGCCGCTATCCGTCGCCGCCGACTTGCCGCCGTCGCTTCGACGAATGGCAAGCCGATGGTACGCTCGCCGAAATAGTTAAGCGACTCGGCACGAGCGGCCGCGAAATTTCGCTGCGCGGCCGGATTGGCGCGACTGCGGCGAAACCGCCGGCACCGCCGAGCCGCGACCGCCTGCGCGGCGCATTCTGGACCAATCCGGAATCGTGGCGCGCGCCGGTCAAGATGGCCTGACGCGAATTGTTCTGCCGCCGGGCGCCTGCGGGCGCCCGGCGTACTTTCTGAGGTCCGGCGTCGTTGCGAATTCACCACTCGCTGCACCCGTCATGGGCACCGCCGTCCGGCGCGCCCAACGCAGTCGTCCCCTTCTCGTTATCGTCGCATCAGCCCGTTTTGCGCTGCTTCAGACACCTGAAGCAGCGCGACTGATCGCCGATGAAACATCCATTTACTATTACTTACAGCGTGCTTTCGCTACTCGGCATACCGTTTATACGTATGCAAACAGGCCTTGAGTCGATCGGCTTGACGGGAGCTCAGCATGAAACCAATGTCACTGCTTCTGTGCGGCATTGTGATTTCATCAATGGCCGCACCGGCGCTCGCACAGGAGCGTCAGCAGGCATGGAACTGGCGGCCGGATCGCACGGCCAGCCTTGAAGTCGTGGCAGCAGAGCCAGACGCAAAGCCGCGATTTCACGCCGCCTGCGCCGCGCGGAGATTTGCGCGGCGATATCGCCAGCAATGTTCGGACGCGTCCGGAGGCGCCGCGGGAGGATTTCGCGCGTCGCAGGTAGGACAGGGGAGCAGACGATCTATCTGGTAGATCCCGTTTCTGTTTTCAGGGTGCTGCATAGATTTATGCAGATCGACCCGCGTTTGAATCACGGACGCTGCCGAGCCGTTCTATCGCCGAACGCCGATAAGATAAACGCCACGCAGGCGAATCGAATAATCAGGGAACCACCCGGCGCGGCACCAGTCTCATTAACTGCCATTAGCACAGCGTGGCAGTAGTAATTCCGGTATGCCCGTATCCTCGTGATACGGGCTTTTTTTCGCCTCAACGACAAAAAGCCGATGCTTCAAGCATCGGCCTGCCTATGCGGTCATTGATCGTCAGAGAAAAGAATCTTCGCCAGCCGCCTAAGCGGCCGGGAAACTCGCACGAGCCTGCCGAACGGCGCGATGGCGCCCTAAGGTCGCGCCTCGAGCGCTGCCGCCGGCCGCGCTTCGGCCGTGGCCAGAACGTAGTCGTTCATTCGCTGCGCGGTCCAGCTAAGCAGACGTTCATCATGAGCGAGCCGCGCGAATTCGGCCCTGCCCCGATCCGTAAGCACGGCGATGTCGACCGGTGCATGAAAGCCCGGCGCCGGTGCGACGGTGCGCTGCCGAACGGTGTCCATCAGGCCTAATGCGCGAAGATATTGGAAAACGCCCGGCCGTCTGGCCCATGGAACCTGGCGATATTGCGCCCGCCGCAGCGCTTCAAGTACCGCTTCGTTGGAATACGTGGTCATCTCACTTCTTTCTTAAAGTGCAGCTATGACACATCTATGCCCAACACGTCACCGCGCCACCAGTGACGCGCGTAGCACCCGCCTTGGCTGGAAGCTGGCTGCCTCTCGCAGCCGAATTCCACCAGGTGTTGCCTGGTCTCGGTTTCGGAACCCCCGTTCGAACGGCATGGTAGCGTTCTGTCTACGTGCCGACGATGCAACCGCTGCGGCGCGATAGCAAGCCCGTAGATTTGTCCCGAAAGACATACGTTACCCCATTTAAATTGATTCTATTCACTTTATTAGCGCTTTTTTTTGCAGCAATCGTGCGATGGAAGCGCGCCCGCCGCCCCCTCATCCTTTGTACGGTCATTCTGTTCTGGCTGCTCGCCGCCGGCTGGCTGACAGCGCCCCTGCTCGATCTCGCGCAACCGCATCCGGCAGAGCGTGACGCCCGCCACGTTTGCGCCGCGCACGGCGATCGTGTTGCTGGGCGGCGGCACGATTTACGACCACAACCGCATGCTCGTGCCGCCGCGCGACGTGCTCACCCGCATTTCGGCAAGCGCGGAGAATTACGTCGAATGCAAACGCACGCGCGGCCAGTTGCCAGGTGATCGTGAGCGGCGGCAATCCGCAGCGGCACACCGCGACCGAAGCCGAAACTTATCTGCCCTATCTACTGCGCCAGAAGGTGCCGCGCGCGGACATCGTGCTTGAAGACCAGCAGTCTCACGACGTATGAAAACGCGCGCAACGTATCGGCCATTCTCGGTCAATCGCATTACGACACGTTGATCCTCGTCACGTCCGCGTACCACATGCCGCGCGCGTTGCTCGACTTCCATCGCTTCGGCCTCGCGCCGCAGCCGTTGATCTCCAGCGCCCGGCACGCCGAACTGGGAGTACTGCCGCGCTATGAAAATCTGAAGAGTGCGGAGATCGCATTGCATGAACTGATTGGGATTGCGCAATTTCACGTCTATCGCGCACTCGGCTGGTTCTGATATTCGATTCACCGAGAGGCCGTTATTTAGCCATCCGAATTCTATAAGAGAAGTGCATTGACGTGACATGCACGTGAATGCGGCGCAAATCGATTAATCAATTTGGCTAATGCGGCCGCGGCATTGCGAGATGTAACAGATTGTGATTGCAGTTACAAAAGCATCTGCTGGAGCGGATATTGCTGACTAGAATGCATTGTCTTTCCGACTGGACAGGCAATACTCGGGTCCACAACCACTCTGCGGAGGTAGCGATGAAGAAAGTGTCCCTGGCGATCCTGGTTTCTCTCAGTGCCGTAGCGGGCGCGGCTTACGCGCAGGACAACGGCATCATGATGAGCACCGATCCGGCCAAAGCCGCCGACATCGAACAACGCGCGCAAGATTTGCAAAACCGCCAGCAATCAATGGTACGCGCACCGGCCATGTCGGAGAAACATCACAAGGCCGCATCACAAGAAGCCCGCTGCCAGTAAGCCTGCGGTTGGACGTCAGCTCTGTAGAGGGCAACGATCAGCTTCACTCCGTGGCCACGTCCGCGAAGGTGAAAAGCCGAAGCCGGCCATCGCCGGCTTCGGCTTTTTTGCTGTTTAATGGATTCTCGTGCGTCAGCGCCGCGCTGCGCCGCGCCGACGTCAGCCACGGCGCGCCCGGCTTTCGGTATGCTAAAGTCGCGCACCGACCGGCGCCCGGCCGGAATCCCCTAACCCGTGCGCACCTTGGTGCGGAGGACAGCATGAGCAACATCCAGCTTGATATCGAATGGACGGAAGCAGCATCCCGCAAAATTGAAAAACTGATGCCGCGCGGCGGTCAGGAAGCGTTTCTGGCGCTGCCGCCCGTCGAATGCCTGCCGATGGAAGGCGACGTGCTGTTTCTCGGCCCGGATGGCAAGCAGCAACCGTTCATCGTCGCGGAACGTCAGTATCACCACGATGGCGATGCGGACTGGACCATCATCCTGATCCTCGACGTGCCGCAAGCGACGCACTAAAACGCTTGCACAGCATCAGAAAAAAATGACGGCGAGCGAGCCGCGCAGGCCGGTCGGGCCTCGCGGTTCGCTCGCCGTTGCTGTTATCGGGCCGCGATGATCGCGCGAGCGGCCCGATCCAGGCGAATCAGCCAAATCAGGCGATCTTCGACACGACGCGAATTTCCGAGTGTTCGACCCAGTCCGCCGACAGCTTTCCGGTAAGCCTCCATGATGCGCGGATTTCGCATGCGCCGCCAGCGCTTCCTGGCTTTCCCAACGCTCGACAAACACAAAACGGCGCGGCTCCTGCACGTCACGATGCAGATCGTACTGAAGCGCGCCCTGCTCCTTGCGCGTCGGCCCGACAATACCTTCGAGCGCCTCGCGCAGTTGCTCTTCATAGCCCGGCTTTGGCCACCGAGATTGCGACCACCGCGATTTCCGACATGCCTGCGCTCCTTTGTCTGAAAAATCAAAAGCAGCAGCATACCTGCCGCTTGCCAAATCTGCTGCCGGGCGCCGCAAACCGCGTGCATGCATCGCGCGGACAGCTTCCGGTGCGCCTCGGAAAGAATCCGCCAACGCGTGATTGACGCGCGATAACGTCTGAGCACCGTCCGTTGCCTGGAGTTTGGCGGGTGGCCGCTTACCGCCCTGTTACGCTCGATTTCATGCAGGCAATCGATTGCAACCAGCGCCTTGGGACGGTTTGCAACGCAGCGCACCGGCCACCGGTGCGACACGCCGTCAAATCCGAGTCCGGGCCAGACCGCCGCAGAGTTTTCTGGCATGGCAGATTTCGGTGTCGCGCGTCTGTGATAACCCGCACATTCATGCGAATTGCAAACTGCTAGACTGGTTTGACTAATCTGCCGGAGTCCAGCATGACTGGCATCGTTCTCCGCGTTTCCGGGCCTTATCGATTACGCCCTGCTCACGCGTGGACCCTGCCTGCATTACGCGCTGCGCCGGGTTGCGCGAGCCGTCGTGCGCTGGTCGCGATGCTCCCTTGTGTGCTCTCATGCTCCGCCCCTATGCCAACCGTCAGCGAATTGACCCTGAGCGGCCTGCTCCCGCATCTGGTGCGGGACGAATCCGGCTGGACCGCGACGTGGCGCGCATTGACGCTGCATAGCGTGTTCCAGCCGGTGGTATCGGTGACCCATCAATGCGTGGTCGGTTATGAAGGCCTGTTGCGCGCGTTCGATCCAGTCGGCTTGCCGGTCTCGCCCGAAGTCCTTTTTTCCGGCACGCGTTCGGCAGCGGACGCGCGCGAACTCGACCGCATTGCGCGCTGCCTGCATGTCGCGAATTTCATGGAGCAAGGCATCAGCACCGGCTGGCTGTTTCTGAATACACGCCCGCAAGTGTTCGAAACCGGCTGGCCGCAACGCACGTTTATCGACGAGTTGTCCGCGCATTTCGGACTGCCGCAGGAACGCATCGTGATCGAAGTGCTGGAGCAGCCCGCCGACGATGAATCCGCCGTCGCCAGCATGCTCGCCGCGTCGCAGCCGCGCGATTTTCTGATCGCGATCGACGACTTCGGCACCGGCTTTTCGAACTTCGACCGCGTGTGGCGTTTCCGTCCCGACATCGTCAAACTCGACCGCTCGCTGGTGGCGCGCGCGGGCAAGCGCGAGGGCGACGATTCGATGATCGACCATCTGATCGCGATGCTGCACCAGTCCGGCACGCTGGTTCTGGCCGAAGGCGTCGAGACCGACGAGGAACTGATGATCCTGATGCAGGCCGACGTCGATTTCGTGCAAGGTTTCTGGCTTGGTCAACCGAAAGCTTCGATACAGGCAGCGTGCGCTCGCGTGCCGACGCTGGTCGACTCGATCTGGAACAAGTTTGCCGCATACGAACGCGAGGTCGCCGGTCATCAGCGGCTCGGCTTCGAGGGCTTCGCCGAAGCGGTACTGGCCGCGGCGGACACGTACAAGGCAACCGGCGATCTGCGCCAGGCCGCGCAAAAAGTGTGGCATTTGCGCGAAGCGCGCCGCGTTTTCCTTACCGACGGACAAGGCGAGCAAACCCAGCCTTCCGTGACGGCCGCCTCGGTGCCACCGCCTCCGCTGCGGCTCGCGCCGCTCTACACCGAAACGCGCAGCAACTGGTCGCGGCGTGCGTATTTCAAGCACGCGCTCGCCGCACCGGGACGGGTCGCGATGATGGGTCCGCATTATTCGCTGGCTGACGGCCAGGACTGCTACACCGCGGCGCTCGCGTTCGAGCGCGACGGCATGCACGTGCTGTGTGTGGATTTCGTGCCGGCTACTGCCGAGACGGAAGCGCGACCACGGGGACGCGGCAAGCGGTAGGTGGGTTGCGGGGTTGCGGGCGGTTGCGGGGTTGCGTTGCGGGTTTGCGCGGGTTTGCCGGTGCGTTGCCGGGTGCCGGTTTGCCGGTTTCCGGTTGCCGGGTTGCCGGTTGCCGGTTTGCCGGTTCCCCGTCCGTCAATCAACCACGCGGCCTCGGCCGGATTTGATCTCACTGTGTTTCGCTTTGCTGTCGAGACGCCGCCGGTTCGACGCGCGCGTCGGCCGGGTCGCGACGCGCGGCTTGCGCGTCACGCTGACGCTTTCGATCAGCTCGTCGAGCCGTGCGAGCGCCGCCGCGCGATTCATCTCCTGAGTGCGATGCTGCTGGGCCTTGATGATCACCACGCCGTCGCGCGTGAGCCGATGATCGGACAGCGCGAGCAGACGCATTTTCAGCACGTCCGGCAGCGACGAGGCCTGCACGTCGAAACGCAAATGAATGGCGCTCGACACCTTGTTGACGTTCTGACCGCCCGCTCCTTGCGCGCGCACTGCGGTCAGTTCGATTTCGTTGGGCGGGATCGGATAACGGGATGTCATGAGGCTGTTCTGGCTGAGAAGCGTCAGTGTACCCGGCGGTGCGGGCCGAGCGGCGCCGGCTGGCTACGGGCTAAGCACTTGCGGTTTTCAAAGTCGAATCGCCCGGTGCCCCCGATGCGAAAAACCATTTGCCCCGGCACGATCCGCTCATCGATACTGAGTTGTCCCGCTTACTGTTTAAAGTCATATGAAACTGCGCCCCGGTCTTGTGGTGGAAATGGCCGTCAACTTTGTGCTGCCCTGGCTTGCCTACCGCTTCACGCTGCCGCATCTCGGCGAGACCGGCGCGTTGATCGCGTCCGCCGTGCCGCCCATCGTCTGGAGTCTGATCGAGCTCGCGCGCTTTCGCCGGATCGACGCACTCAGCGTGATGGTAGTGGCCGGGATCGTGCTCTCGGTCGCAGCCATGGCGCTGGGCGGCAGCCCGCGCGTACTGCTGTTGCGCGAATCGCTGGTGTCCGGCGCGGTCGGCGTGGTGTTTCTGCTCTCGCTGCCAATGCGCCGTCCGCTGATTTTCTATCTCGCGCGCGCCACGGTCGCTCGCGAGATGGAAGGCGGCGCCGCACATTTCGAAGCGCTGTGGCGCGAGCGGCCTGCCCTCGCCACGTCGATGCGGCTGATGACGCTGGTGTGGGGCATCGGCTTGACCGCCGAGACCGCACTGCGCTCGTGGATGGCGCTGACGTGGCCGATCGAGCGGTTTCTGGTGGTCTCGCCGTTTATCGGTTACGGCATTTACGGCGGCCTTGCGCTCTGGACGCTGTGGTATCGGAAAACTTTGAGTCATCGGGCGGCGACGCGGGTGCAATCGGGTGAGATGGCAAGGTGAGCGGTTGAGGGCGCTTGAGGGCGCTTGAGGGCGCTTGAGAGCGCTTGAGAGCGGTTGACGCGCGGCGAGCAATGCTCGTATAGCGCGCGGGTTTGCGGCGTACTTTTCAGCTTGGGCGGTCATCGTTTGCTCGCCGCCCGGCGCATTGGAATACCTTGGAGTGCGTCGGCGTAGTTAGCATTACGCGGCATCGCCAAGGCACCACCCGCACCACCCTGAACCTTTCGCTTCTACCTTTCGCCACTCGTAGCCCGCTTCGCGCTACCCAACGCTGCCGCAAGCAACCGCTCCTGTCACGCCCTATACCCCGCACCGCCAGGCCTCCGCAATTCGCGCGGCCAGCCCGGAGTCACGCTGCGTCGGCGTGGCAATCGCCTGCGCCAAAACCGCCCGCGCGCCGATCACCTCCACTCGATCGCGCGCGCGGGTAATCGCCGTGTACACCAGTTCGCGCGACAACACCCGGCTGAACACCGACGGCAGCATCAGCACCGCGTGCTCGAACTCCGAGCCTTGCGACTTGTGGACCGTCAACGCGAAGGCCGTGTCGTGCGGCGGCAGCGCGGCCGGCGATACCGCTCGCAGCCCGCCGTCGCCGGTGCGGAAGTACACACGCAACGCGCCGCCCGCGCCCGGCAGCGCAATGCCGATATCGCCGTTGAACAGACCCAGCGCATAGTCGTTGCGCGTGACCATGATCGGCGCGTCCCGCGAACCACTGCGCGCCGACCGCCAGCGTCACGCCTGCGGCGCGCCGCACCTGCGCCGCCATGCGCCGCGTTCACCTGATCGACGCCGCGCGGCCCGGAACGCGTCGCGCACAGAATGCGGAACGGTTCAGCGCATCGAAAAGCGGCAGCGGATCGGGCGTGTCCATGGCGAGCGTCGACGCCAAGCGCATCGGCGTACGGCGCAAAGCCTGCTGCGAGCCGGGCGACCGTGCGCTCGGTCAGCGTGGCGTGCGTGTCTTCGTGCAGAGCCGCCGCGCATGCTTCGGCTGGATCGATGCGCAGAACATCGAGCGCCTCGCTCGGCTGAGCCGCTGCGAATCGCGAGCGACAGACGGCCGATCGGCGAATCGAGGCCAAACCGGTAGTTCCGCTCGAGCCAGACGACGCAATCGGCGAGCGGACTCTGCGAATTGGCGACCGAACGCATCGACGCGTGGTCGGCAGCGATCCGCTGCCGCCTGCCGCCGACGCTTCGTCTCCGAACAGATCGCCAGTGAATGGCGGATCGAATGCATCGCGCGGATCGAGCGACGCAAACAGGTCGTCGGGCGGCGGAGCGAAGTTGCCGCCGGGTCGGCTCGAAATCAGGCGGCGAGAAAAAGTCGCCGGTCGATTCGTCGAAATCACGCGATGCACGCCGGCAATGCTTGAGCGAGCCGCCTCCGGTCGATTCCAAGCGCCTGCGCAATCCGCTGCACGCCCTCCTGCGTGAAGGTCGGCCGCGCGCTGAGTTCGGCGAACACCGCGCCGGCTTCGACTGCGGCGAGCTGGTCCTTGTCGCCGAGCATCACCAGACGCGTCTGCGGTGCGATGGCATCGAGCAGATGCGCGGCCATCGCGACGTCGATCATCGATGCCTCGTCGATCACGACGACGTCGTACGGCAGCGGATTGTCGCGATGATGCCGGAAGCGCCCGCCCGGTCCGGAGCCGAGCAGACGATGCAGCGTGTACGACGTCTGCGGCAAGCGCGCGGCGAGTTCGGGCGGCAGATCGCCGGCACGCGCGAGCAAGGCTTCCTGCATGCGCTGCGCGGCTTTGCCGGTCGGCGCGGCGAGCGCGATCCGCAGATCGGCTCGCGTATCGAGCAGACACGCGAGCACGCCGACCACTGTCGTCGTCTTGCCGGTGCCCGGCCCGCCGCTGACGATGGTAAGCCGTCCCGACAACGCCATCACCGCCGCGACGCGCTGCCAGTCGACTTCGTCGTCCTTTGGGCGGCCCGAAAAGCGCAGCAGGCGGCCGGACAGATTTTGCGCATTGGCGTGCGCAACGGTGTCCGCGAGTGACGCACCGGCAGCGTCGACCCGCTCGCCTCCTGCCCCCGCATGCGCCACCAGCGAGCGCGCCAGCCGCCGCTCGTAATCGTAATACCGCGCCAGATACAACCGCCCTTGCCCGTCGATCACAAGGGCCGCAAAGCCGCCGCGCTCGGCGTGCCGTCGCTGGCCATGCCGCTTGCAAACAACGCCGCGCGCACCTCGCGCGACCGACGCGTCGAAGCGCCGCGCCAACGCGCCAAGCGGCACGCACACGTGACCTTCGGTCGTCGCGCGGCTCGCGGCGAACGCGGCGCGCGCCGCCCACTTCACCGCCTCGGCCGACGCTCCGCCGCGCCGCGCCAGCGCACCGATGCGGCGCGCGAACCCTTCGGCGAGCGCGATACTGAAATCGGCCGGCGCGGGCAGCATTGACGCCGATGTCATCGAGCTCCGGCGGCGTCGAGCAGTCCTGCTCAAGCGTGCTCATGCGACACCTCCGATCATTGCCGCATCGAGCAGCGCCACCAGTTCGAACGCGGGCCGCCGCACGATGCACGCCCGCGGCCCCATCTGCGTCGCGCCAGTGCGGGACGCACGCCGCGCACGAACAGATACAGATAGCCGCCGATATGCGTGTCGTACGAGTAATCGCGCACTCGCGTTTTCAGATAACGATGCAGCGCGACCGTATAGAGCAGCGCCTGCAGGTGATACGCATGACTCGCCATCGCCGCTTCGAGCGGCGCGGCGGCGTAATCGGCGGCGGTGTCGCCGAGATGATTCGACTTCCAGTCGACGATCCAGAAGCGCCCGTCGTGCTCGACGATCATGTCGATAAATCCTTTGACGAAACCGCGCAACACGCCCGGCTCCAGCGCGACGTCGGGATAGCCGTGTTCGATCAGCAGCTCGCGCAGCGCAGGGAAATCCGAGCGACGGCGCCGCGAACAGAAACTCCAGTTCGTTCAGGCGCCGCCGCGGATCGAGCTTCGCGAGCGCCATGCCGGGCACGAGTTCGGTCGTCACGACATCGGCGATCAGGTTGTGCATCATCGCGGGCAAACGCGCGCGCGAGTTCGGGCGCGGCCGGCGCGGGCCGCTCGCGCAACGCGCCCTGGATCGCGTCGGGCCACGTGCCGCGGATCGTCGAAATCGCGCGAGCTCGAACATGCGATGCAGACAGTCGCCCGCCGCCGCGCCGCGCGGAAACCCGAGAATGTCGTCCTCCGCGTAGGAAGGCGCTTGCGGTACGGGCAGCAGGCACCGGCGGCGATCGCGTCGGCGATCTCGTCGTGATCGGGCCGCACGTCTTCCGCCGGCGCGTGCGACTCCTCGGCTTTACTGCCCGGCCGCGATCAAGCCGCTGAAACTCGCCATGCGCCACTGGTCGCGCAACAACCGCCGATTGGCTCGCGCCTGCATATGCGCGCCGCTGATCCTGCGAGGCTTTCCAGCGGCTCGCGCGCGCTCGACCGTCGGCAACGCCTGCAACGTGACCGGGCCGCCTGCCAGCGCCTGCCAGCGCGCGGACAACGACGGCTTCGTCGGGCGGCTCGGTGAGCCAGTCGTCGAAATCATGGCCGCTGCCGCCCACCAGCCAGTTCAACACGCTGCGGCGCGATTCCTTCGTCGAACGTCGACGACAGATACGTGCCCGCCACCAGATAGCAGCGGTACACCGCGCGCGTGAGCGCGACGTAGACGAGCCGCGCCCGCTCCGCCGCCTGCTCGCGCGACGCGTAACGCGACGCGCGCTCGGCCTCTTCGTCGTCGCAACCGTAGTGAAGCACCGCGTCGCCGGCTTCGTCGTGATATTCGCGGGCATCGGGCAAGCCGGACGACGGCGGCTCGCGCAGCGCGCCGTCGTTCAGAAACGGACAGAACACCACCGCATATTCGAGCCCCTTCGATTTATGAACGGTGACGATCTGCACGAGGTTGCGATCCGATTCGAGCCGCAATTGCGCGTCTTCGCCGCCGCCCTGCGCGCGTTGCGCGGCGAGCCAGCGCAAGGTCGGCGCGATGCCGGGTTGCGTGGCGGCACGCGCCTGCACGAGTTCGGCCAGATGATTCACGTTGGTCAGGCGGCGTTCGCCGTCCACGCCGGCAACGAGCCGCTGCGCGACGCGCAGCTCGCGCATCAGCGTGCGCCACATCACCGCGAAACCGCGCTCGTGCCACAGCGTGCGATAGCGCGAAAAACGTTCGACCCAGCCCATCGCGTCCGCGGCGTGCGCGGGGTCGTCGGCGGATGAGGGCGCGTCGGCGACCTGCTCCAGGCGCCACAGCGCGGCGGCGTCGAGGCCGAGCCAGTCGGTGGCGAGCGCCGCGCGCAGACGGCGCAGATCGCCCGGGGTATCGACGGCGGCAAGCACGCGCTCGATCTGCTCGGCGTCGAGCGTGGCGAACACCGACGCCTGCGCCAGTTCCACGCTGCCGACACCCCACGCCGCCAGCACGCGCTTGATCAGACTGCCCTGCTTATGCGTTTGCACCAGCACGGCGATGTTGCCGGGCGCGAGCGGCGCGTCGCCGATCGTCACGCTGCCCTCGCGCGCGCCGCGCAACAGCCGCACGATCTCGGCGGCACAGGCTTCGCTCGCTTCGCGCTGCGCCTCGCGTTTGGTCAACGCGGCGTCGCCTTGCGGCAAGCGTCCAGATGCGGAAGTCGCCCGCGCTCGCGTCGGGATCGGTAGAACGGCGGCCTGCGCCGCTCGCCGGCGCGCACCGGCTGATAGTCGAGGCCATCGAGCACGAACGCCTGCGGATTGGCTTCGAACAGCCGGTTGCAGGCTTCGACGATCGGCGCGGTCGAGCGCTGATTGACCGCGAGCGTGTAGCACGCGGAAGCCGCCGCACGCGCCGCCAGATAGGTATGCAGATCCGCCGCGCGGAAACTGTAGATCGCCTGCTTCGGATCGCCGACCAGAAACAGCGGTCCGGCCGGCGCGAAGATGCGGCTGAAAATCGCGAACTGCAGCGGATCGGTATCCTGAAACTCGTCGATCAACGCGGCCGGATAACGCGCGCGCAACGCATCGGCGAGCCACGGATGCGCGGCGAGCGCGCGATACAGGTTGGACAGCAGATCGTCGAACGAGACGACCCGGCGCGTGCGCTTGCGCGCCACCAGTTCGGCGGGCGCGTAGTCGAGCCAGCTTTCGCACGAGTTCGAGCCAGCGCGCGCGTTGCGCGGCTTCGGCCGCGACCACCGGCCGCGGCCAGCGCTTCGGCGTGGTCGAAGAACGGATGCTCGGGCGGTTCGAACTTGACCTTGGTGGCCTTCTTCAACGCGCGACGCCGTCAGCTTCAGCGCGGCCTTCGGCGGCGGCGCATGGCAATCGCCCTGCGCGAAATAATCGGTCCACGCGGCAATCGCCGCGCTCACGTGATCGGGCTTGTGCGTGGTCTTGCTCAGGCGCTCCTGCGCCTGCAGCAAGCAGACCGACGATCGCGTCGCGCTCCGCTTGCCACAGTGCGCACGCGGCGTCGAAACCAGCTTGCGGATCGGCACCGCTGCCGCTCGCATCGAGCGTGCCCCAGCGCAACTGCGCCAACGGCTTTTTCAGACGCCGCGCAAGTTGCTCGTCGAGCGATGCGGGACCGGCGCGTTTGGCCACCAGCCACGCGGCGAACGCGGGATGCGCATACGCCACCGGCTCGACCTGCTCGCGCCAGAAATCGGCGGCCATTTCGAAACGCAACGCGGCGTCGTCGGCTTCCATCTCGAACGCGAACGGCATGGCGGCGGCGAACGGCGCTTCCTGCAACGCGCGCTGACAGAACGCGTGAATCGTGTGGATCGCGGCCTGGTCGAACGTGCGCAGCGCGCGGCGCACCACTTTCAGCGCGTCGTCGCGATCGATGCCGCGCTCCGGCGCCAGCGTCGTTTCAAAGAGACGCTGCGATGAACGGATCGCCGCCGTCGTCGTCCATCTCGATCGCGCGATGCAGTTCCGCGAGACGCCCGCGAATCCGCTCGTGCAACTCGGCGGTCGCCGCCTTCGTGAACGTGACGACAAGAATCTGGTCGGCGTTCAGATTCTTTTCGAGCAGCAACCGCACGTACAGCGCGCAGATGTTCCATGTCTTGCCGGTTCCCGCCGATGCCTCGATCTGATTGACGCCGTCGAGCGAACACGCGAAGACGTCGAGCTCTTCGGCGACCAGCGCGTGATTGTGCGCAGCGCCGCTCATGATGCGCTCCGCAGATGCTGGACCAGCGGCTTGAAGACGATCGACGCAAGACTGCCGAACGGTTCGTCGAGCGTAAGCGGCGTGCCGCGCAACGCGATGCGCAACGCAGGGTCGTCGGATTCGCCGCGCACGCGGTCGTTGATCCACACGCCTTGCGCCGCCGAATCGCTTTCGCTGACTCGCGTCCACGCGCTCTTCGGGAAAAAGCGCAGCGGCAGCCTGCGCCCCGCCCTGAACAACGCGGCAAGCGGCGCGAGTTCGTCGAGCGGCGCGGCGACCGGCGTGAGTTCGAAGCTCTCGCCGCTGCCATGCCAGACGCGTGCGGCGCGGGCCATCCGGCCGCGCCGCGCAATAGACCAGATGCGCAAGCCACGCGGACAGATAGTCGCGCGCGGTGGGTTTGGCGTAACGGAAAATCACTTGTCCTGTTCCGGTCAGCAGATTCAAGGTGCCGTGCAGTTGCAGCGGCGTTTCGGCCGCCTCGCGAAGCGCGGCGTCGTGCGGGCCGAACAGCGCGCCCGCGAGATCCGCGCTGTCCGGCCAGCGCGGCGCGATATCGAGCACGAACGGCAAACGCTCGACACCCGAAGCCACTTCGCGGCGCACGCTGTGCCGCAAGCTGGCGCAACGCGCCTAGCTCGCGTCGCACGCCACACCGCGCCGGTCGCGCCGCCCGGCAATTCGGGACTCGCCGCGGCCACGCGGCGCACGCGCTCGAACATGACGTCGTCTTCGGTATCGACGTCGAGCAGCACCGGCAGCAGGCGATCCGCCAACGCGTCGCGGCCCGCGTAGTCCAGATCGAACGGCTCGGTGTCGAGCAATTCGCCTTGCGCGTCCGACAACACGATGCCCAGCCGGTCGCGCAACAACGCACGCGCCGGATGACGCCAGAAGCGCACGAATTCGTCGAACGCAACCGGCGACGTCGTCTTCCGGCGGCAACGGCTGATCGAAGAACGGCGCGGCGGCCGGCATGCTGTGGCGCGGCCAGCAAGCGTCGCCAGTTCCGCGCGATCGGCGTCGTAGGTGAACAAGCTCGCGCTGCGACGAGAAATAGTCCGACGCAAACGCCTGCAACGGATGATCGACGATGAACGCATGCCGCGCCGTTTCGACTTCCGCGGGACTCGCGCCTTCGCCCGCCGACACTTGCGCAAGATGATCGAGCAGTTCGTCGACCAGCGCGGCCGGCGGCAACGGCGCGTTATCGCGAATGCTGCGGCCCGGTGTAGGCGATGAAAAGCCGGTCGCGCGCGGCCAGCAGCAGATCGAGGAACAGATTGCGTTCGTCGTCGCGGCGCTGCCGGTCGCCGGCTTTGCCGAACGCCGCCATCAGGTCGAATTCGTCGGCACGCGCGAGACTCGGCAACACGCCGTCGTCCATGCCGAGCAGGCAGACGATCCGATACGGCAAGCCGCGCAAACTGGTCAGCGACGAAAACGTCACACTGCCCCAAGGCACGCCGCCGCGCGCCGGGTCGTCGAGCGCTTCGGTGAGCGCGCCGCGCACCACGGCGGCCGGCAGCAGCGACGTCTTGCGCGCCCGCTTGCATCGCGTCGCCCATCTTGTCGATGGCGTCGCGCACGGCGGCCAGCGAATCGGCGAACTCGACGCCGCCGTCGAAAGACTGCGCGAGCGTTTCGAGCAGCAGTTGCGACCATTCGGCGGGGGTCTGTTCGATCGCGCAACGCGCGGCGAAAGCTGTCGATATCGTCGACGAAACGGGACAGGCGGCCGAGCAGTTCAGCGTCGGAGCCGTCCGCGCCTTCGACCGGCAGCCACGCGTCGACCGGCTCGCCGCCGTCGGGCATCGCGTAGCCGAGATAGAGACGCGTGAGCGCATCGGCGAACGTATGACGGGCGACCGGCACGTGTTCGCCGGTGCGGTTCGACCGGCGCGAGGCCGCGCCGCGCGCCGGCTGCCGCGAGCCACTCCTGCGCGGCTTCGAGCGCAGCTGGCGTCGATGCCGTAACGCACGGCGATCGCATCGACACGCAGCCATTCGATCAGATCCGGGCGCCCGACGCTGCGCTCGGGCAACGCCAGCCAATCCAGCAGCAGACGCGCCACCGGATTGGCCTGCGAAGGCGGCAAGCCGGTGATCCGATAAGGAATGCGGCGCGTGTCGCCGGGCGGCGTGGTGCCGAATACCGCGTCGATCAACGGACCCGGCTGCCGCGAGATCGGACACGGCGACCAGCACGTCGGACGGCTGCAGATCGTCGAACTCGTCGAACCAGCCAAGCAGGCGGTCGTGCAACACTTCAAGTTGCCGCGACAGGCTGTGGCAGACGTGAACTTCGATTCCGCGCTCGATCGGCAATTCGTCCGTGTCGGTTTCCGCGCGCAGATCGAGAATGCCGTTCTGCACGGCGGCAAGCCAGCTCGGCTCCGGGTTTTCGGTGAAGTCGCCGGTCTCGCCCGAGGCGGCGCTCTCGGTCAGCTCGTGCAGCATGTGCAACTGCGCCTGAGTCTGACGGCCCCACTCGGCAAGCAGCGGATGGCCCGACTTCCTGATAGTCGAGTTGCCCGGCGGCGTCGAGCGCCTCGAACCCGCCCTTCGCTGACCACGTCGAACCAGAACTCGCGGCACGGGTTCATCACATAGAGACGCACATCGACCCAGCGCGATAACGCGCGCAGCAACGCGACGTGCAACGGCGGCATGGTCGGCAGCGCGAATACGCTGACCGCTTCCGGCCACTGTGCGTTCGAGATGGCCTCGAGATCGAGCGTGCCGATCTCTTCCAGAAAGCGATACGCGGGCGGCAACGCGGCCGCGGGCGTTTGCGCGTTGCCCGCCACTTCGGCGAGCACCGCGCGCCACAGCGCGGCTTGCCAGCGCTCGTCTTCACGCGCGGCCTCGCTCGCGCCGATCAGACGCGGACCGGTGTCGTCCAGCCGCGCCGCTCGCGAAGATCGAACCGCCCTTCTGCCATTGCAGCAACCACTCCGGGACGATACGTCAGATAGTGGTCGAGCACGGTCGCCACGCGCCGCGCGAGTTCATAGCGCATCGACGCGTCGGCCGCATCGAGATAGGTTCGCAGACGCGGCGACGCATTCCACGGCAGCGCTTCGTCCGTATCGCCCAGCAGCCGGTAGCAGCGCCACACGAGCCGGTCCGGCGCGAACGGCGAATGTCTGCGGCACTTCGATCACGCCGCCGATCTGCGCCCACAGCCATTGCGCGAGATAACCAAAATTGACGTTCGCGCAAATGCCCTGGCGCGTGGCGATATCGAGCTCGAGCCGGCGCCGCACCGCCGCGCTCGGAACGATCACGGGCTGCGCGGCCCAAGGATCGGACGGCGCTTGCGCCAGGTCGTCGAGCAGCGCGCCGACAAGGGTTTCGTAGCGGTTCGAATAGAAGAGTTGGAGCATGGATTCCGGATGGGGCGGGCGGCGCAGAGCGAGAACGCGAACTCAGGCGCCCTGCAACCGCACAGACATTGAAGCGACAGCATAACAAACGCGCTCCCAGGGCAGAACCTGGCCAGATCGGACGAGGTCAGATCGGACACAAAATCAGTTAGACTCGACGGCAGTTTGGGTCTGCCCCCGCGTCTCCCCTTCAACCGCATTTTCTCAGTGAATGGAATCCAGGCAGTCGATGCGCTATTCGGTTGAAATAAAAAAATTCCTTTACAGCCAGTACTTTTATGGCGGCCTGCGCATCGCGGTCGGCGTGTCGTTACCGGCCGTTCTGTGTCTGATCGTGTTTCACGACCGCGAACTGGGCTTCACGATCGCCACCGGCGCGCTCGGCGCATGCGTGGTCGACATGCCGGGGCCGCTCAAGTACAAGCACAACGAAATGCTGGCGTGCACGGTGATCGGCTTTCTGTCCGCGCTCGCCACCGGGCTCGCCACGGTCAATCCGGTCGCGCTGTGGTGCACGGTCGTGCCGCTCACCTTCGTGCTCTCGCTGATCGTCGTGTATGGCAACCGCTGGCCGCAGATCAGCTTCGCCACGCTGTTCATGATGATCATGACGCTGGAAGAGCATTTCACGCCGATGCAGGCGCTCGTCAACGCGTCGTGGATTCTGCTGGGCGGCCTCTGGTACACCTACTGGTCGACTTTCGTGAGCCGCTGGATGATGCATCGCATCGAGCAGCAGGCGCTCGCCGAGAGCGTGTTCGCGTGCGCCGACTATCTGCTCGCGCGCGCCGCGTTCTACGATCTCGACAACGATCTGGACGAGTGTTACCGCAATCTGGTCGACAAGCAGATCGCCGCGGTGGAGCGCCAGGACGCCGCGCGCGACATCGTGCTGCGCAATCTGCCGAAACTGAAGACGCGGCAAGCTCGAACCGCGCCGCGCGATGCTGTTCAATCTGTTCATCAACACGGTCGATCTGCACGAACTGTTTGTCGGCGCGCACACCGATTACCCGATGGTGCGCAACACGTTCGGCGGCTCGGATCTGCTGGTGTTCTATCGCGATCTGATTCGCAAGTCCGCCGCCGATCTCGAAGAAATCGGGCTCGCGGTGCTGCAGAACCAGGCGCCGCGTACGCGCGTGAACGTGAAGGCGGAATTGCGCGCGATCGAATTCGAAATCGAACTGATGCGCAAGCAGGATCTGCCGGCCAAAAGCCCCGAGGCCTATTCGGCGGTGTCGTCGAACTTCAGGCGCATCTGGAGCGCGACGCGTCTGATCGACAAGATGCGCAAGAGCCTGTCGAGCGACGCCGCAGTCCGACCGAAACCGAACTGCGTCTCGACCAGGCGCTGACGCCGTTTCGTATCGAGCCGGCGCGTGCCGTTCGGGCAGATTTTCTCGAACCTGACCATGGCCTCGCCGAGCTTCCGCCACGCGCTGCGCGTGACGATCGCGGTCGCCGTGGGCTTCTGGCTCGGCCGCCTGCTGCCGCTCACCAACGCCTACTGGATCGTGATGACCACCGTCATCATTCTGAAGCCCGGCTATTCGCTGACCAAACAGCGCAACGGGCAGCGGATTGTCGGCACGCTGATCGGCTGCGCGGCGAGTATCGCGCTGATCATCTTCGTCAAGGAACCCGCACATCCTGCTGGTGGTGATGTTCGCGTCGATGGTGATGAGCTACAGCCTGCTGCTGTTCAATTACACGGCGAGCGTGGTGTTCACGTCGTCGTATGTGCTGTTGATGTTCCATCTGCTCGCGCCGGGCAGCATGCGCATCATCGGCGAACGCGCGATCGATACGGTGGTGGGCTGCGCGATCGCGATTGCCGCAAGCCATCTGTTCCCGTACTGGGAATACCGGCTGATGGGCAAGCTCGTCAACAACATGATCAACGCGACCCGGCAGTATCTGGAAGCGAGCTGGTGGTGGAGCGGCAAGCCGGCCGCCGCGGTGGTCGGCGACGGTGACCGAAGCCGGTGCGCGCGCGCCCGGCTGCGGCGATGGCCGATCCGGCGGTCGAATTCGCGCGCGCCCGCGATGGCGACGGCGCTGGGGCGGTGGCGCAAGGAGACGTCGACGCCGTGCGATGGGCGCTGTTGCGAGCGCTGGCGCCGCCATCGCGAGCGCCCACTGTTGGCGTCGACCGTCAAGCCGATCGCCGACGCCGAGCGCCAGTGCCGGCACTACCACGGTCAGCAACGCCACCGCCAGGCCGCGTCGCGGGCGCATCCGCTGCGGCCAGCCGCGGCGGCGACCGCGCTCGATCGCGACTACCGCTACCGTCTCGCGCGCAAGAACGTTCACGTGGCGTTCGCCAATCTGGGGCAGGCGTTTCAGCGGATGATGCTCGAGCCGAAGTCGGCGCAGAAGTTCGTGCCGGAACTGAACGGCCTGCTGGTGCGCAGCCACGTGCTCGCATCGCAGATCACGGCGGCCGCGCCGTTGCTGCGCACCTCCGCGCAGCGCAAACAGGCCGAAAGCGTCTCGCTGCAGCCGCTGCAACGCGCGCTGAGCGTGGTCCGCGACAATCTCACCGAAGCCGAAGCCGGCAACGCGCCGCCCGCCGATCAGGGCGAGCAGATCAAACAGCTGAGTCGGGAACTGGATGCGATGGTGGTCGAAACGGAAAATCGCCGGACTATTCGGCCGACGCCGTGCACGACATGAAATTGCTCGCGCATCAGTGCAAGCAGATGCTGACGGCATCGGCGCTGATTCGCAAAGATGCGAGCGTGATCCGTCTGCCGGATGCGTGATAAATGGCGACGGGCAGGTTGTCAGCGGCGTGACGCGTGAAATGGCGGCGACGACGCATGGCCGCGCGAAGCCGATTATTGTCAGCGTGGTCGGCCATCTGAGGCGTTGCGGAGTGCGAAGGCGGCTCGGCATGCCTGTGACTGATGCGGCGCCCTGTGAATGCCGCCGCAGCTGAGCCCGTTCTGAACTCGCTTCTGAACCCGCTTCCAAGTCCGCTTCCAAGCCGTGAAGCGGCTTCGCAAGCCCGCTAACTCAAGCCCGCCACATCACCAGCGCCAGACGCCGCTACCGAGCCCCTTATTGCGCCGCGCCGCTCGCCGGCTTCAGCACAGTCGCCGCCGCCGCCGCATCCGATGAAATCGACGGCGCCGCTGCGTTCTGGCTGTCGAATTCGTGCTTTTCCTTGATGGCGTTATAGAAGAGCGTGGCAATCACCAGCAGTACCGCGACCACGATGAAGACGGCAATGCCAAAGGTCGGGTTCTTCTTGCGCGGCGGTTTATTCATGAGGCGGGCTCGGTTCGCGAGGCAGTCGCGGATGGTGTCTGGGAAGGCGGCATTCTACGCTGACTGAGCTTGCACACGGCTTGCAATACAGTGCAGAGCACGCGCGGCATAACGCATCTTGCAACGCGCCCTGCGAGGGCAGGCATTGCCGGGCCCAGCCGACGTCAAGTCTCGGCGCAAATCTTGAAACAATCAGCGCCCACCTTCTCACTGCAGCAAGCATCGAACCCGCTGCGACCAGAACGCAGCACGACACCGCACGCTATGTCAGGTCAGCATGGCCGGCCGCACCGGCAGCGCCGTCGAATACTTGATCTGCTCCATCGCAAAACTCGAACTCACGTCATACAGCGGCACGGCGGCGATCAGCAGCTTGTACACGCGGTCGTAGTCGTCGATATCGGACACCACCACGCGCAGCAGGTAATCGGTTTCGCCGCTCATCCGGTACACCTCCACCACCTCCGGAATATCCTGCACCGCGCGCGTAAATGTCTGCGCCCAGGCCTCCGTGTGCTGATTGGTCTCGCACCGCGACGAACACCGTCGTGCCCACGCCCAGCTTGCGCGCATCGCAGAGCGCCACCTGCGCGCGAATCACGCCGGTCTCTTTCAGGCGCTGCAGCCGCTTCCAGCAAGGCGTTTGCGACAGATTCACGCGCTGCGCCAAGCTCGGCGATCGGCATGGTCGCGTCTTCCTGCAGCAGTTCGAGCAGCTTCCGATCGATGATATCCATTCCCATCACTCGCACCCCTATAGGAAATTATTCTACTTTTAAGAACTCGAGGGGAATTATATGGAAACTCTTTCTCCAGGTCAAACCGGTATAAATATGGCTATTCCGACAATACCGAAAAGCAGCCGAGCTGCGACGCCACCATGAGCCAGCGATCTTCCGTTCAGCATCGCCCGAGTCCGCGCGCTCGCGACCCAGCACCGCTGCAGTTCAGGCCCCGCGCAGCCATCGCCGAAGTAGCCATGCCCGTGCGAGCGACACGCAGCGCGCCGCTC
Organism: uncultured beta proteobacterium; assembly: GCA_963800185.1. GTDB lineage: Bacteria > Pseudomonadota > Gammaproteobacteria > Burkholderiales > Burkholderiaceae > Paraburkholderia. The sequence continues at coordinate 284,179 of CAWCZW010000002.1, forward strand.
GCGCGCCTGTGCGATACGCTCGACGCGATGTTCGAAGCCTGCGCAAAATTTCCCCGAGCCGTCGGACTCGACCTTCTTCGCGCGCAGCATGCGCATCGCGCTCGCCGAGGCGGCCGCCGAACCCGGCGTTGCTCGCGCCGCAGCAACGCGAAGGCTCAACGGAAGACTACCGCCGTCATCTGCTCGCCGCCGATCCACACGGCCGCTATGCGATCGCCGCGCTGGTCTGGCAGCCGCGGCAGGCGAGCCCCGTGCATGCACATCACACGTGGTGCGGCTATGCCGTGCTCGACGGCACGCTGAGCGAAACGGTATTCGAATGGAACGGCGCGCGGCACTGCGCGAGCGCGACGCGCACCAGGCGCGCGAACGCCGGCGCCGTGTCGTTCGTGCGGCGGCGGCCGGGGTGGCATTCATCAGCTGGGCAATCGCAGCGGACGCGCCCGCTGTCTCACTGCATATCTACGGCGTGCCGGGCGCGCAGATCGCCACCCACGTCAACGATATCGTGCAGGCGGACCTGCCAATGCTGGCCTGAGCGCTTGCCGTGCACAGGCTGACAGCCTGGCAAATTCATACTAAGGCCGCGCGGCAGGTCCAACTACTGCCTGGCCGCTCGACATCCGAACAATCGCACGCACCGCCGAATGTCGCGCCACATCGATCCAGCGATCGGCCACTCGCTACAGCTCTTCCCGCCCGCTTCCGCTCTCGCCGTGGGAATCTGCGGCGGAATCGGCGCGGTCTGTCCGGTCGGCGGCGGCGCGGGACGCGGTTCGTGCGACACATCGCGCGCCACGCGCGAGTCGGCACGCGTGCAGCGCGCCGCGCGCCGATGCCCGCCCGGCTCGTCCCGGCGCGTGCGCCATGCCCGCTGCAGACCATGCTGCGCCGACGAATCCGGACATCTCATCGTCCGGCAAAGGCTGCACCTTCGCTTATCTTTCGACGACGTATACACGCGCATCTGCGGCACCGGAATCTCAATGCCGGCTTCGTCCATCTTGCGCTTGAGCCGCAGATTGAACGCCCGCGCCACGCTCCATTGCTGCAACGGCCGCGTCTTGATCTGCCCTTTCACGACCATCCAGTTCGGATCGAACCGGTCCAGCCCCCACACCTCGATCGGCCCAAGCATCTCGCGCCGGTAGCGGAAGTCGGCCATCAGATCGGCGCCGACTTCGCGAATCAGTTGCGTGATCTGATCGACGTCGGTCGAGAACGACATGCGCACTTCGAACACCGCATAGGCGAAATCGCGCGACAGGTTCTTGACGATCTTGATCTGCGAGAACGGAATCGCGTGAATCGCGCCCTGGCCGTCGCGCAGCCGCACGGTGCGGATCGACAGATGCTCGACCGTGCCCGCATGGCCGCCGTCGACGTCGATCCAGTCGCCCACCGAAATCGTATCTTCGATGATGATGAACAGGCCCGTGATCAGGTCGGTCACGAGCGACTGCGCGCCGAAACCGATCGCCAGACCGATCACGCCGGCGCCGGCCAGCAGCGGCGTCACGTTGATGCCGAGATTGGCCGCGGTGACGATACCGGCAATCGTCATGATCGTCGACCAGCAGGACGTTGCGCACCAGCGGCAGCATCGTGCGCGCGCGCATGCTCGGCACTGCGCGACTTGTTGCGCGGGCCGCCGGGATTGAGCGCTTCGGTGATCGCCGTATCGACCAGAATCCACAGCAGCCACGCGATGAACACCGTCGCGATGATCGCCGTCACCGCGTGCGCGATGCCGCGCGCCGCCACGTTTTCCTCGACCATCGCGGCCAGCGAAACACCCCACAAGCGCGCCGCCAGTTCGAAGAAAAACAGCCAGATGAAGAGCGTCAGCAGCGTGCCGAAAAACCGCAGCAGCCGCGTCAGATACGGCGAGCGGCGGCGTGCCGCGCGCGCTGCGCGGCCGCGTCACGCGCAACACGATCGCCGACAGGAAGAACGCGAGCACCAGCAACAGCGCCGTCACGACCGAAATCTGCAGCACGTTTTCGCTCGAACCCGAGCCGCCGAGCGTCGCGACCACCGACGCCGTGGCGAGCACCAGCACCGGCACGTGCCAGAGCGCGGCGAGCACGTCGAACGCGTCGGTCGCGGCCTTGTGGTCGGTGCGCTGCTCGTAGGGCCGGTTGCGGATCAGATGCGCGACCGGCCGGCGAAACGCCAGCGCGAAATAGCCGGTCAGCACGGCGGCCGTCATGTTGGCCGCCGTCGAGATCAGCGCGGCGAGGTTCGAGCCGAGTTGATGCGCGACGTCGTAGTTGACGGCCGCGTCGCCGAGCGCGCCGCACACGCCGACCACGAACAGCAGCGCGCCGCGCGTGATCGATCAGCAGACGCACCGCGATGCGCCGATGCCCCGAGCCGAACAGCGAAAACATGATCAGGCAGATCGCCGAAAACACCGCGCCCGCGACGATCGCATAGGCGACCACCATGCCGAGCGTGCGGCCGAGCGCGTCGGGCATCGCGCGCACGAACAGCAGCGCGGCGAGAAACGCGATGATCCACGGGCCGACCCGGCGCAGCGCGAAGATCAGCAGCTCGCGCGTGGTGGGATTCGGGTGCAGTCCCATGACGATGCCGAAGCGCCGTGTACGAGCCGGTGTTGCAGATAGATCAGCGCGCCGGCGCACGCGCCCCAGCCGAGCAGCATGCCGAGCATCGACAGCAGAATGCGGCCGAAACTCTCGTGCCCCTGGCCGTGAAACGATCGTGTAGAGCTCGTTGCCGGCCGCATTGAAGCGTCCGCCCCAATAGCGCACCGGCGTGCGGCCCTGATGCACATCGGATTCGAACGACGCGATCCCGGACGCGATCGCGCCGAGCAAGCCCGGGCTCGGCTGCGCGGGCGCGGGCGGCGCGACGTTTTGCGAGACGTCGCGCAGTTTCTTGAGCTGGGCGACGAGCGCGGTGCGCTGCCGGTCGTTGTCGAGCGTGGCGATCACGCTGTCGAGCGAGCGCGCCAGTTCCGCCTGGCTGGCGGGCGACGGCGCCGAAGCCGCATCGGCGGCGGAGGCGCCTGACGCCGCCGGACGCCGCTGCGGGCGTCGCCGTCGCGCTGTTGATCAGGCTTTGCAACGCCGGGATGACCGGCGTGCTGGTGCCGGCGCCGCGCGGCGGCCGCTGCGCATTCCAGGGCAGCCAGCCAGCGCAGAGGATCAGCGCGACACAGAGCGCGGCGGCCCACGCACCGAGCCGCACGCCGACTTCGTCCGCAATGGCGTGCGCGCGCGATGCCGCGCGTCGGGAGCGCATTGATCGGAGGAAAAATCAAGGACGGCGCGAGTCGCCGGCTGCCCGCCGATAGACGGCGCAGCCTCGGACTCACGCCGCGATGGGCATGACTGCATGGCAATCCGTAGAGAAAACGGGAGACGCCAAGTGTAGCCGCAGTTTTACCCGGCGCGACCGACCATGCGTAACCGAATGTTAGGACGCTTGCGCAATCAGCGGGGACTGGAATTCGGCGAAACCGGCCGGGATGGTCGCTGCAGGGCCAGGCTCACCATCTGGCAGCTCGGCTGCTGCAGATAACCGTATCGGCTCTTCACGCTCGCATGCGCCACGTCTGCCTCGCCGGATCGTCAGCGACTCAATACGCCACCGTCGCGATCTGCCGGACGAAACGGCCCTGCTCCAGTTCGTCGACGAACGCGATCGCGTAGTCTTCCGCGGAAATGCGGCTATTGCCCTCGGCGTCGGCGATGCAGCGTATTCGCGCCCGTGCGGAACGTGCCGGTGCGCTCGCCCGGCGCGATCAGCGCGGCAGGCGCGAAGAAGGTCCAGTCGAGATCGGTGACGCGTGCGGTAGTAGGCCAAGCGCGTCGCGATGCGCGAGCGCGATCGCCTTGTAGGCGTCCGGGAAACCTTCCGTGTCGACCAGTTGCTTGCCCGGCGCCACTTCGAGCGAGCCCGCGCCGCCCACCACCACGAGGCGCTTCAGGCCCGCCGCGCGCACGCCTTCGACCAGCGCCTGGGTCGCTTTGGTCAGACGGCGCAGGTCGTCTTGCGGCGGCGCGTAGGCGCTCGCCACCACGTCATGACCGCGCACTGCCGCGCCGACACTCGCGGCGTCGAGCAGGTCGGCCTGCGCCGCTTTCAGATTGGCGCACGTCCGCCGGCACGCGCGCCGGATTGCGCGCCAGCGCCGTCACCTGATGCCCGCGACGCGCCGCTTCCGCGGCGATCCGCGAACCGATCATGCCGGTGGCGCCGAACAATGCGATCTTCAATTGTTTGCTCATTTCGATACTCCTGCTCCTGTGATTAGGCTATTATATGTAACCACGTTGATTACATATAATAGAGGAAAAAAGAGGGGCTGGCGCCCCCGTCCGATTTTCATGTCGCGCGAGTCCCGCACGACGCCGTCACGCACTTTGCCGCACTGCTTCTTCGCTGCGTTCAGCCGTGCTGCCGCCGCTTGCGTTCGCGCTGCCCGTTCGGCGCGCACCAGGTCTGCGGTGGCATCGGCCAGCGTGCGCGCGCCGAGCGAGGCTTCCATGGCCTGCTGCGCCTCGTCGATGATACCGCGCAGCACGCCCTGAATATTGCGCCCCACCATGCACGCCGGATTCGGCTCCTCGCGATGCAGCGCGAACAATTGCGCGTCGTCCACCGCGCGATACACCTCGAGCAGCGTGATCTGCTCAGGCGCGCGCGCAAGCAGCGCGCCGCCGCCCGCGCCGAGTTGCGAGGTGGTGAGGCCCGCTTCCGCCAGCATGGTCAGCAGACGCCGGATCAGCGCGGGATTCGTATTCACGCTGCCCGCGATCATGTCCGACGAGAGCGGCACGCCCTCCTGCAACGACAGCAGCGCGAGCACGTGCACCGCAAATGCAAACCGGCTACTCGTATTCACAGCGAACCTGCCCGGCAACGACAATATGTAACCATGGTAATTACATTTAATCCGGCTGTCAAACTACGTGACCGCCGGCTGATGCACCGCGACGTGGCTCGCATATCACTTGTCCATCTGCTTTTGTGCATCGCTGCGAATCGCTCGAGCCCGAAGACGAAGCCGACGCATTGGCCGACGACGCCGAACTCTGCGCCGACCATTCCTGCAGCTTGCGTCCCGCCGTTTCGAGCCCCTGCCCGGTCAGCGACGCCGCCTTGCCGAGTCTGCGCCTTGGTCGCGCTGGCCGCGCTCTGCAGATTGGCTTGCGCGGTCGACGCGAGCGCACTGGGATCGATCGTTGATCGACGGCGCCGAGCGCGGATTCGAGGTTCTGCTCGCGCGGTGTCTTGGTCGCGTCGACCTGCTGGCCGACGTAGCTCGCCGCCTGGTCGAGCTTCTGACCGGCGGCTTGCGCGGCGTCGTTGAGCTTGCCGGCGACCTGCCCGGCCGAGGCGTCGTTCTTCTGACACGCGGCCAGGCCGCCGAACACGACAGCCACGAACGCGACGCGGCGCAGCAAAGATGAACGAATAGATGAAATCATGATTGTATGTGAGCCGCCCGAGCGGCTTCCGCATGCGAAAACGCGCCCATGATACGCCGTTGCGGCACAAGCTCGTGCCGGCAAGCGCGCCAGACGCAGTTCGGCTGCGAATAGGAGGTGCGCGTGAGAAGCAGGTGAGGCGCGCGCTAAATGCGCCTCAGCCGCTTTGTCGACCCGTTCAAAGGTGCATCGAGCGGCCGGGATCGATCGCGCAAGTCGTCGCGATACTGTCAAACGCGATGGAGTAGACTGCCTGAGCATCACGACTGAAGTCGTTCGCTGTGTTCCGTTGATCAACTGGAGGCATACGATGGCAGCAAAGAAGATTCTGTTCCTGACCGGCGATTTCGCCGAGGATTACGAAACGATGGTGCCGTTTCAGGCACTGCAGGCAGTCGGCCATGTCGTCGATGCGGTGTGTCCGGACAAGAAAGCGGGCGACCGGATCAAGACCGCGATCCACGATTTCGAAGGCGACCAGACCTACACCGAAAAGCCCGGCCATCAGTTCACGCTCAACGCATCGTTCGACGACGTCGATCCCCGTCAGTACGACGCGCTCGCCATCGCGGGCGGCCGGGCGCCGGAATATCTGCGGCTCAATCACAAGGTGATCGAACTCGTGCGGCAGTTCGCCGAAGCAGGCAAGCCGATCGCCGCAATCTGCCACGCGGCGCAACTGCTCGCCGCCGCCGACGTGATTCGCGGCAAGCGCATTTCCGCTTATCCGGCATGCGCGCCCGAAGTGAAACTGGCGGGCGGCGAATATGCCGACATCCCGGTCGACGCGGCCGATCACCGACGCCAACTTCGTGACCGCTCCCGCGTGGCCCGCGCATCCTGAATGGCTGCGTCAATTCCTCGTGCTGCTCGGCACGCGCATCGAACTTTGAGCGGCGTTGAACCGGGCTTGGGCCGGTTCTGACTCTGCATCTGTCTGACTCAACGGCGAGCGCCATGCCGTCACGGCACAGGCGCTCGCCTGAATGAAGCAATCACTGCGCAATTGAGACGGGTCCGATTGTTCCTGCGCAAGGGCTTTCCTATAGTCGCAAGCTCACTTTAGGAGTGTCTTTCGATGGAACTGGTGGACTGGAGCGGCATCCTCGCCGTCATCCTGATGGCGATTGCTTTTTTCTGCGCGCGCACGGTCGCCCCACAGGTCGCGCGAGAACCGTACACGGCGTCTCGCGTGCATGCGCATGCTGACACTGGCGGCTCGCGCAATGTGGGTCGCGCTGCTGATCCCCACGCGCGGCCTGTTCATGAACGTCGGTCTTGCAGGGTTGCGCGCGAAGCCGCTGCACGCGCTTGACGCTCGTCGCGATACTGATTGCCTGCGAGCGCTACTGGTCGATTTGCGGCAGCAAGCTGCTCGCATCATGGCGGTTATTTAGTACGCAATGGGCGAGTGGGCGAGTGGCGATTGTCGCCGGCACGCGGATGTGGCGCGTGGCGCGTGGTGCGTGGTCCGTGGCACGTCTGCGCCGAACATCCAGACGCGACACTCACCGCGTACCGATTCGCCGCTCCGTATCGGCGGAATGCGCTGCCGCGTGACCACTCGCACGGCTCATCTCACGACGCTCCGGATCGGCTCGCCAGTCGCGTAAATCGCGCTTCTCCTGCGCCTCGCTCACGTCGGCCAGTGCAATCGCGAGCGGCCCTGCAGCAGTCTCGACACTGCGCATTTCGGCTTCGGGCAGCGACAGATAAAAGGTCGTGCCCACGCCCTCTTTCGACTCCGCCCAAACCCGCCCGCCGTGCCGCTCGACCACCCGGCGCACCAGCGCAAGACCGATACCCTCGCCCGCCGCGAATTGCCATGCAAGCGCTGAAACGCATTGAACAGACGCGGCAACGCGATTTCCGGGATGCCCAGGCCGTTGTCCCGCACATAGAAAATCCGTAGCGACTGAACGCCTGGTGGCGCCATCGACGTACCGATTTCGATTCGCCCGTCGCGCGCGGGATCCAGATAATTCACCGCATTGCCCACCAGATTCGCGAACACCTGTTCGAGCGCGGTGGGGTCGCCCCACACCGCCGGCAACTCGTCGACGCTCACCTGCGCGCGCTTTGCCCGGATCGACCCCTGCATGGCGTCGATCACGCGCTGCACGATATCGTGCACCTCTACCTTTGCCGCCGATACTCGACGCGGCCGACCCGCGACAGCCGCAACAGCGCGTCGATGATGTGCGAGGCCCGCAGCACGGCGGTCTGCAGATAATGCAGCGCTTCGCCGATGTCCTCGTCGATCACCCGCTCGATGCGCTGCCGCGTCGCCGCCGCCAGCGACGACTCGCGAACCGTCGCGCGCAGTTCGTCGCACGCGCGGATCAGCTCTTTCGAGAAGCCCTGCAGGTTCACCAGCGGCGCACGCAGATCGTGCGACACGCTGTAGATGAACATCTCGTTTTCCTGGGTCTGCTGCCGCAGCGTCTCGTTGATACGCGCGAGTTCGCCGGCGCGGCGCGCGAGATCGGCCTGAAAACGGGCCTGGATACGCTCGGCTTCGAGCAGTCGGCGGCTGGTCACATGCAAGGTCTGATCGAGCCGCGCGAGCTCATCGTGGCCGGTCGTCGATCGGCGCCAGCGGCTCATTGCCCGCGAGGCGCCCCGCGTTGTCGGACAGCAAGCGCGAGCCGGCCCCGCACGCCGCGCGTGAACAGCCAGATGGCCAGCGCGACGAACAGCAACGAGCCGAGCGCCGCCGCGACGATCAGCGTCTGCTGCCGTTCGCGCGCGCTCGTCTGCTGCGCTCGAGCGCAGCGTGTCGAGCCGCCGCTCTTCGGCCTGGAACGCGAGCGACCTGCAAACGGAAGCGATCGAGCACATCGGCTTCGGCGAGATCGCGGAAGCGCTCGACCACGTCGTGCCGCCGTCCCGAATGCAGCATGTCTTGAATCCGGTCCGACCATTGGCGATACGCCTGCACTTCCTGACGCATCTGCACCACGCGCTCGACCTGCGCGGGATTGTCGGCGACCAGTTCGGCCAGTTGGTCGATGCGGCGGTCGACGTCCATCCACACCGCCACCGGCGTCGTAAAGTGGGTGTCGTTGAGCGAGCACCGCGCCACGCAGCGCCACGGATTCGCCCATCACCGGATCGAGAATCGCGGCGGTCTGGCGCAGCACGTCCTCGCTATGGATCGCCCAGCGCTCCGCCAGCGCTGCGTCGGACTGCGCCTTGACCAGTCCGGACAACAGCGCCAGTTCGAAAAACGCCGGAATGGCGATCAGCAGCAGGCCTTTAGTGGTCAGTCTCATGCGATGCGCATTGGGGTCGAGGGCCCGCGGATCAGGCGCGGGAACGGCACATTATGTCGGCGTTTCAGCAGGAAACAAAGCGGGCCACGTCAGACCTCGTCCGCGCAAAACAGTTGTGAAACGCACAAACCTTATCAAAGGAAATAGCGTCAGGTTTTTGAATTAAATGTAATTAAAATCGAATATTTCGCCCTTAACTGGATCACGAAAAATCACACGTTGATCTTGTGCACTATAAATGTGCTTATTGATGCTTTTTTAAGGTGCATCAAAAATGGGAGAAAGAGGCATGACTTAAGTCGTGTGCATAAAGAATCCCATACCGGTGCCGGTTTGCACCTCATCGACGCCTGACGGCACAAGTTTGGCCCACTTCTTGCATTCAATGCCCGTTTTTTTGGCATAAGCGGGACACTTCGATGGAAAGCTTTAAAACCGGCACCGATACGCTCTTTCTGTTGCTGGGCGCAGCCATGGTGCTGGCGATGCATGCGGGATTCGCGTTTCTCGAACTCGGCACGGTCCGCAAAAAAAATCAGGTCAATGCGCTCGTCAAGATCCTCGTGGATTTCTCGGTCTCGACCATCGCGTATTTCTTTATCGGCTACACGATCGCCTACGGCGTGCAATTCTTCGGCAATGCCGAGTCGCTCGCCGCGCACAACGGCTATGCGCTGGTGCGCTTCTTCTTCCTGCTGACCTTTGCCGCCGCGATTCCGGCGATCGTGTCGGGCGGCATCGCGGAGCGCTCGAAATTCAATCCGCAGCTGTTCGCGACCTTCGTGCTGGTCGGCTTCATCTATCCGTTCTTCGAAGGGATTGCGTGGAACGGCCGCTTCGGCATCCAGAACTGGCTGCAGCAGGCGTTCGGCGCGCAGTTTCACGACTTCGCCGGCTCGGTGGTGGTGCATGCGTTCGGCGGCTGGGTCGCGTTGCCGGCCGTGCTGCTGCTCGGCGCGCGGCACGGCCGCTATCACCGCGACGGCGGCATCGCCGCGCATCCGCCGTCGAATATTCCGTTTCTCGCGCTGGGCGCGTGGGTGCTGACGGTCGGCTGGTTCGGCTTCAACGTGATGAGCGCGCAGACCGTCGACAAGATCAGCGGTCTGGTCGCAGTCAATTCGCTGATGGCGATGGTCGGCGGCACGCTGACGGCCTGGCTTGCGGGCCGCAACGACCCGGGCTTCACCTATAACGGGCCGCTGGCCGGGCTGGTGGCCGTGTGCGCCGGCTCCGACGTGATGCATCCGCTGGGCGCGCTCGTGACGGGCGGCATCGCGGGCGTGCTGTTCGTCTATATGTTCACGTGCGTGCAAAACCGTTGGCGCATCGACGACGTGCTCGGCGTGTGGCCGCTGCACGGGTTGTGCGGCGCGTGGGGCGGGATCGCCGCGGGCATTTTCGGCTCAGCGCGCGCTTGGCGGGATGGGCGGCGTTGTCGTTCGGCTCGCAGGTGATCGGCACGACTCGGCGGGATCGTCGTGGCGACGCTCGGCGGCACGGCGGTGTATGGCGTGATCCGCCTGACGGTCGGTTTGCGGCTCGATCAGGAAGACGAATATAACGGCGCGGATCTGTCGATCCACAGGATTTCGGCGACTTCGGAGTGACCCGCCACTTGCTCTGTGCCTGAGCGCTGCAGCCGGCTGAACGCGTGCGGAGCGTCGTGCGCGTTCGGCAACGCGTGGCCGCGTCGAGTGGTCTGTTCAATCGGCGCGCCTGGCCGCTGCAGGTAAGGCCCAGAGCCCGGCTGTGATCCCCGCGGCGCGAGCCCAGCGGCCCAGCGCCGACCTGTCCCTCCAATGTGCCCCTACGTCCCGCCGATGTTAGACTCGCGCGCTGGAGATGGCATTCTCCCTAACCGCCCATCGTGGCTGATGATGCCTGCTTCGCCCGGACCACCGCGGACGCGGCATCGCGCTGCCCGCCCAGTCCGATTTGTCGACACCCCGGTTTCGCCAGGCCCTTCCCATGTATTGGTCCTTTCTCGCAGTCGCCATCGGCGGCGCACTCGGCTCGCTGTTCCGCTGGTTTCTCGGCATCCGCCTGAACGGCGTGTTCAGCGGCTTGCCGCTCGGCACGCTCGCAGCCAACGTCATTGCCGGCTACATCATCGGCGTGGCGGTCGCGGGTTTTGCGCGCGCGCCGCAAATCGCACCGGAATGGCGGCTTTTCGTCATTACCGGCCTGATGGGCGGCCTGTCTACCTTCTCGACCTTCTCGGCGGAAGTCGTGCAACGCCTGCAGGACGGACGGCTCGGCTGGGCCGCGGGTGAAGTGGTGATTCACGTCGGCGCATCGCTCGTCATGACGATTCTGGGCATTGCGACCGTGTCATTGCTGTCGCGTTAAAGCTCCTGCAGCCGACAATTCGTCGAAACCCATCTCACTCACCCGGGCTAACAGATGCCGGGTGAATGAGTGCGCACGAACTGGAAAGTCCGGACGAAAAAAAAGGCGTCACGTTGCCGTGACGCCTTAAAAAGTTCTAGCCATTCCGAGGGCCGTGCTAGAACCTGAGAGACGGTATTCGAAAAGTTAGAGCGCAATGACGGCGCCTCGACTACAGACGGTGACGTGGAATTGTGAAGACAATCGACACAAAGTGAGTCCACGGTGAGTTCAAACCCATTGCAAATACCGAGTTTGAAACCGTCTTTCGAAATGAGATTCCATTTTTTATGCTTATGCTGACTAAGTCAAGCAAAATCTAAAAGGCGGACTCATATGGCTCGGAAAAATATTCCGATACAATGAATCTTCTGATGAAAAATGGAATCGGCATGCCCCTAGATCGGGGCCACCGGCAGGCCTTGCTGGTATGAGCTATCAGCAGATTGCAGAACGAATAAATTGAAATACAGTTCCAAAAAAATCACATGAACCGACCGCTCGTCCGTCCCAACCGCGGCAGATACAGCTCAAAGAAAAAGACAGCTCGGGCGACGAAGTCACCGCTCTCGCCCGCGGCCTGACGGTTCTGCGTTCGATCGCCGCCGCCGACGCGCCGCTCAGCAACCGCGAACTGACCGAACTGACCGGCATTCCCAAACCCACCGTGTCGCGCATCACCGCGACTCTGGTTGGAGCCGGTTTCCTGTTCCGGCTGCCCGACAGCGAGCGCTTCGTGCTGACGTCGTCGGTGCTGGAATTGAGCAACGGCTTTCTGCGCAACTTCGACATTCGGGCGCGCGCGCGGCCTTTCCTGATCGAACTCGCCGAACGCACGCGTTGTCCGTCCACCTCGCCGTGCGCGATCGCCTCGACATGGTGGTAATCGACGCGATCCGGCCGCGTTCGGCGGTGCTGGTGTCGCGCCTCGAAATCGGCTCGCGCATGAATCTGAGCCGCACGGCGGTCGGCCGCGCGTATCTCGCGGCGCTCGCCGAGCCCGAACGCGACAAACTGCTGATCGGCCTGCAGGCGGCCGAAGGCGACGACTGGGGCCACGTCGGCAGCCGGCTCGAAAGCGCGCTGCAGGAAACCATCGGAACAGGGTTTCGCGATCGCCACGGGCGAGTGGCACAACGGCCTGAACGCGATCGCGCTGGGATTCGTCGGACCCGTCCGGCGAACGCTATGCGGTCAATTGCGGCGGCTCGGCGGACCAGTGTCCGCGCGACTGGCTGATCTCGCGCGCCGCGCCGGCGTTGCTCGAATGCATCAGCAAGATCGTTCTCGAAATCGGCGGCACGCCGGGACGCCGGCTCGACAACTGAGCCGCGCCAAGGCTCGCCGGTCGGCGGCCCCGACATGGCCGTGGCCGTGCGCAGACCATCCTGTAACCTTCGTAATCAAAAGAAAAATACGCGGGTGGACTGTTACGGAGCCACGCAACGTAGGATCATGCGTTTCCGTGCGCGGGGCGCTCGCCCGGCGGGCCGTTATCGCCGCGTTGCCTGATAACGTCGGCGAGCTGCCGGACGGCCGATCTGCGTCAACGTTCCCGGCATGCTGCGTGGCCGCATTGCGTTAACATCTCTGTCCCGCGCCTCGGGTAGCATCGCGCTGAACAAGCGCGGCGCGTCCGCTGTCGAAACCGCCTGTCATGCCGCCCGCGTGCCGGTCCGCCGAACTTGCGTTGCGGCACGATCGCGCGAGCGGCTCACATCAAAGCCAGCCACCTGACCGAACCGATGGACGAACAACAAAAGCATTCGGAAACCTCACGCCCCGCCGCTCCGGCTTCCCAACTCGCGCCCCAGCCGGCGCTCCGGCTGGTACGCCAGGCGGTCCGCCGTGGCGCCGTCAAACGGCATCGCGGCCGCAACATCGCGTTGATCGTGGCGGCGCTGGTCATCCTCGGCGTGGTGCTGTGGCGCTGGCATCCGTGGGGCGGCCTCGGCGAGCAGCGGCGCGTCCGACGCGCGCGGCGCGAGTGGCGCGAGCGGCGGCCGCGCGGGTCGCGGCGGGCCGGCGGCATGGCCAACATGCCGCAGCCGGTGCACGTGGCGACCGCCACGCAAGGCGAAATGCCGGTCGTGCTGACCGCGCTCGGCACGGTCACGCCGCTTGCCACCGTCACCGTGCTGCCGCAGTTGAGCGGCATGTTGCAGGACGTGTATTTCAAGGAAGGCCAGATGGTCAAGAAGGGCGACGTGCTCGCCCAGATCGACCCGCGTCCCTATCAGATCTCGCTGCGAAAACGCGCAAGGCACGCTGGCGCGCGACCAGGCGCTGCTGCAAACCGCCCGCCTCGACCTGAAGCGTTATCAGACGCTGCTCGCGCAGGACTCGATCGCGAGCCAGCAGGTCGATACGCAGGCCTCGCTCGTGCGGCAATACGAAGGCACGGTGAAGTCCGACCAGGCGAACATCGACACCTACAAGCTCGACCTCGTCTATGCGCGCATCACCGCGCCGGTGTCGGGGCGCGTCGGTTTGCGCCAGGTCGATCCGGGCAACTACGTGACGCCGAGCCTCGCCAACGGCATCGTCGTGATTACGCAATTGCAGCCGATCAGCGTGATCTTCACGACCTCCGAAGACAACCTGCAGCAGATCATCCAGCACACGCAGAACGGCGCGAAGCTGTCGGTCACCGCGTACGACCGCGCAACACCACGCCGCTCGAAGGCGGCTCGCTCGAAACGATGGACAACCAGATCGACACCACCACCGGCACGGTCAAGCTGCGCGCGATCTTCCAGAACAACGAAGCAACCTGCTGTTCCCGAATCAGTTCGTGAATACGCGCCTGCTGGTCGATACGATCAAGGACGCGGTGATCGTGCCGACCACGGCCGTGCTCAACGGCTCGATGGGTCAGTTCGTGTACGTCGTGAAGCCGGACAACACGGTGACCGTGCGCCCGGTCAAGATCGGTCCGGTGGACGGCGAGCGCACCAGCATCAAGTCCGGCTTGCAGGTGGGCGAGCGCGTCGTGATCGACGGTTCGGACCGGCTGCAAGCGAAGGCGCGAAGATCACGATTCCGGCCGATCGGCCGCGCGGCGCTTCGGGCGCGCATGGCGCAAGCGGCGCGCAGCGGTGCAAGCGGCGCGGCGCGGCATCGGGCGCTTCGGGCGCACACGGACATCACCACAAACACGACGCGCAAGCCTCGCAATAAAGGCACGGCACTTACCGCATGAATCCATCCCGCGCTTTTATTCTGCGTCCCGTCGGCACCGCGCTGCTGATGGCGGCGATCATGCTGGTCGGTCTCGTCGCGCTGCGCTTTCTGCCGCTGTCCGCGCTGCCCGAGGTCGACTATCCGACGATCCAGGTGCAGACCTTCTATCCGGGCGCGAGCCCGGACGTGATGACCTCGTCGGTCACCGCGCCGCTCGAACGGCAGTTCGGGCAGATGCCGTCGCTGAATCAGATGTCGTCGCAAAGCTCGGCCGGCTCGTCGATCATCACGCTGCAATTCAGCCTCGACCTGCCGCTCGACATCGCCGAGCAGGAAGTGCAGGCCGCGATCAACGCCGCGGGCAACCTGCTGCCGTCCGACCTGCCCGCGCCGCCGATCTACGCGAAGGTCAATCCCGGCCGACGCGCCGATCATCACGCTCGCGATCACCTCGAAGACGCTGCCGCTGACCCAGGTGCAGGACTGGCCGACACGCGTCTCGCGCAGAAAATCTCGCAGGTCGCGGGCGTGGGTCTGGTCAGCCTGTCGGGCGGCCAGCGCCCGGCCGTGCGGATTCAGGCGAACCCGCGCGCGCTCGCCGCGTACGGTCTGAATCTCGACGACCTGCGCACCACGATTTCGAACCTGAACGTCAACACGCCGAAGGGTAATTTCGACGGCCCGACGCGCAACTACACGATCAACGCGAACGACCAGCTGACCGACGCCGACGCGTACAAGAGCGCCGTGATCGCGTACAAGAACGGCCGCCCGGTGATGCTGACCGACGTCGCCACCATCGTGCAAGGCGCGGAAAACACCAAGCTCGGCGCATGGGTCAACAACACGCCGGCCATCATCCTGAACGTGCAGCGCCAGCCGGGCGCGAACGTGATCCAGGTGGTGGACAGCATCAAGGCGCTGCTGCCGCAATTGCAGCAGTCGCTGCCCGCCGCGCTCGACGTGCGCATCGTCACCGACCGCACCACCACGATCCGCGCGTCGGTGCGCGACGTGCAGTTCGAACTGGCGATGTCGGTCGTGCTGGTCGTGCTGGTGATGTACCTGTTCCTCGCCAACGTCTACGCGACCATCATTCCGAGCCTGTCGGTGCCGCTGTCGCTGATCGGCACGCTCGCCGTGATGTACCTGTGCGGCTTCTCGCTGGACAACCTGTCGCTGATGGCGTTGACCATCGCGACCGGCTTCGTGGTCGACGACGCGATCGTGATGATCGAGAACATCGCGCGCTACGTCGAAGAAGGCGAAGCGCCGCTCGAAGCCGCGCTGAAGGGCTCGAAGCAGATCGGCTTCACGATCATTTCGCTGACGGTCTCGCTGATCGCCGTGCTGATTCCGCTGCTCTTCATGGGCGACGTGGTCGGCCGGCTGTTCCACGAATTCGCGATCACGCTCGCCGTGACCATCGTGATTTCGGCGGTCGTCTCGCTGACGCTCGTGCCGATGATGTGCGCGAAACTGCTGCGCCACACGCCGCCGCACGAAAGCCACCGTTTCGAAGCGCAAGGCGCACCGCGCGATCGACTGGGTGATCGCCCGTTACGCGGTCGCGCTCACGTGGGTGCTGGACCGGCAACGCTCCACGCTGTTCGTCGGCGCTGCTCACGCTGGTGCTGACCGCGTGCTCTACATGTTCATTCCGAAGGGCTTCTTCCCGGTGCAGGACACCGGCGTGATCCAGGCGATCACGCAGGCGCCGCAGTCGGTGTCGTATGCGTCGATGGCCGAGCGTCAGCAGGCGCTCGCCGCGCAGATCCTGAAGAACCCGGACGTGGAAAGCCTGACGTCGTTCATCGGCGTGGACGGCAGCAATATCACGCTGAACAGCGGCCGCATGCTGATCAACCTGAAGCCGCGCGACGACCGCAGCAACACCGCGAGCGAAGTGATCCGCCAGTTGCAGCAGGACGTCGCGCATATTCCGGGCGCCTCGCTGTACATGCAGCCGGTGCAGGATCTGACGATCGACTCGACCGTCAGCCCGACGCAGTACCAGTTCATGCTGACCGACCCGAACATCAGCGAATTCACGACGTGGGTGCCGAAGCTGGTCGACCGGCTGAAGCAGTCGCCGGAACTCGCCGACGTCGCCACCGACCTGCAGGACAACGGCCAGTCGGTGTACATCGAAATCGACCGCGCCACCGCGTCGCGTTTCGGCATCACGCCGGCCACCGTCGACAGCGCGCTGTACGACGCGTTCGGCCAGCGCATCATCTCGACCATCTTCACGCAGTCGAACCAGTACCGCGTGATTCTGGAAGCGCAGCCGGCAGATGCAGCACTACACCGAGTCGCTGAACTCGATCTATCTGCCCTCTTCCACGTCGACGGGCGGCCAGGTGCCGCTGTCGTCGATCGCGAAGTTCATCGAGAAGCCCGCGCCGCTGCTGGTCACGCACCTGAGCCAGTTCCCGGCCACCACGGTCTCGTTCAACCTCGCGCCCGGCTCGTCGCTCGGCGCGGCGGTGAAGGCGATCGACCAGGCGGAGAAGGACATCGGCTTGCCGGCGTCGTTCCAGACGCGCTATCCAGGGCGCGGCGCTGGCGTTCCAGGCGTCGCTGTCGAACGAACTGTTCCTGATCCTCGCCGCGATCGTCACGATGTATATCGTGCTCGGCGTGCTGTACGAGAGCTTCATCCACCCGATCACGATTCTGTCGACGCTGCCGTCGGCGGGCGTCGGCGCGCTGCTCGCGCTGCTGATCACCGGGCACGATCTCGACATCATCGGCATCATCGGCATCGTGCTGCTGATCGGTATCGTGAAGAAGAACGCGATCATGATGATCGACTTCGCGCTCTACGCCGAGCGCGAGGAAGGCAAGCCGCCGCGCGAAGCGATCTACCAGGCGTGTCTGCTGCGCTTCCGGCCGATCCTGATGACCACGCTCGCCGCGCTGCTCGGCGCCTTGCCGCTGATGCTCGGCACCGGCGCCGGTTCGGAACTGCGCCGTCCGCTCGGTATCGCGATTGCGGGTGGTCTGATCGTCAGCCAGTTGCTGACGCTGTTCACCACGCCGGTGATCTATCTGGCGTTCGACTCGCTCGGCCGCCGCGCGCGTGAGCGCTTCAATCGCGGCAAGCCGCCACGCCGCCCGCCACCGATGCAGGGAACTGAGCGATGAACCTGTCGCGTCCGTTTATCTCCCGCCCGGTCGCCACCACGCTGCTGGCGATCGGCATCGCGCTGGCCGGCGTGTTCGCGTTCACGAAGCTGCCGGTCGCGCCGCTGCCGCAGGTCGATTTCCCGACCATTTCGGTGCAGGCCAGCTTGCCGGGCGCGAGCCCGGAGACGGTGGCCACCAGCGTCGCGAGTCCGCTCGAACGGCATCTCGGCTCGATCGCCGACGTCACCGAAATGACCTCGCAGAGTTCGGTCGGCTCGACGCGCATCACGATGCAGTTCGGCCTGAACCGCGACATCGACGGCGCCGCGCGCGACGTGCAGGCGGCCATCAACGCCGCGCGCGCCGATCTGCCGACCAGCCTGCGCAGCAACCCGACCTATCACAAGGTCAATCCGGCCGACGCGCCGATCCTGATTCTGGCGCTCACGTCGAAAACGCTGACCGCCGGCCAGTTGTACGACTCGGCGGCCACCGTGCTGCAGCAGTCGCTGTCGCAGGTGGACGGCGTCGGCGAAGTGGACGTGAGCGGCTCGGCCAATCCGGCCGTGCGCGTCGAACTGGAACCGAATGCGCTGTCGCACTACGGCATCGGTCTCGAAGACGTGCGCGCGGCGCTCGCCGCGGCGAATGCGAACAGCCCGAAGGGCTCGATCGAGTTCGGCGCCAACCGCGTGCAGATCTACACCAACGACCAGGCGAGCAAGGCGTCGCAATACAAGGACCTGGTCATCGCCTATCGCAACGGCGCGGCGGTGAAGCTGTCGCGACGTGGGCGAAGTGGTCGATTCGGTCGAAGACCTGCGCAATCTCGGCCTCTTCAACGGCAAGCGTTCGGTGCTGGTGATCCTGTACCGCCAGCCGGGCGCGAACATCATCGACACCATCGACCGCGTGAAGGCGATGCTGCCGCAACTGCATGCGTCGCTGCCCGCCGACGTCGACATCGCGCCGACCGCCGACCGCTCCACCACGATCCGCGCGTCGCTGCAGCGACACCGAGCGCACGCTGATCATCGCGGTGGCGCTGGTGGTGATGGTGGTGTTCCTGTTCCTGCGCAACTGGCGCGCCACGCTGATTCCGAGCGTGGCCGTGCCGATCTCGATCATCGGCACGTTCGGCGCGATGTACATGCTCGGGCTTTTCGATCGACAACCTCTCGCTGATGGCGCTGACCATCGCGACCGGCTTCGTGGTCGACGACGCGATCGTGGTGCTGGAGAACATCTCGCGGCATATCGAGAACGGCGTGCCGCGCATGAAGGCCGCGTTCCTCGGCGCGCGGGAAGTCGGCTTCACGGTGTTGTCGATCAGCATTTCGCTGGTCGCCGTGTTCCTGCCGATTCTGCTGATGGGCGGCATCGTCGGGCGGCTGTTCCGCGAATTTGCGCTGACGCTGTCGCTGGCGATCGGCGTGTCGCTGGTCGTCTCGCTCACCGCTCACGCCGATGATGTGTTCGCGCCTGCTGCGCGAGCCGCACGAGAAGAAGGAAGAAGGCCGCTTCGGGCGCTGGCTCGAACGCGGCTTCACGTCGATGCAGCGCGGCTACGAGCGCACGCTCGGCTGGGCGCTGCTGCATCCGCGGCTGATCGTGACGATTCTGCTGCTGACCATCGGCCTGAACGTCTGGCTGTACATCATCGTGCCGAAGGGCTTTTTCCCGCAGCAGGACACCGGGCGGCTCGTCGGCGGCATTCAGGCCGACCAGAGCACGTCGTTCCAGGCGATGAAAGGCAAGTTCTCGCAGATGATGGAGATCGTCGGCAAGAATCCGGCGGTGGACAGCGTGGTCGGCTTCACCGGCGGCCGGCAGACCAACTCGGGCTTCATGTTCGTCTCGCTGAAACCGAAGACCGAGCGCAAGGCTCTCCGCCGATCAGGTGATCCAGCAACTGCGCGCGCCGCTCGGCGACGTGGCCGGCGCGCGCACGTTCCTGCAGGCGGTGCAGGACATTCGCGTCGGCGGCCGGCAATCGAACGCGCAGTACCAGTTCACGCTGCTGGCCGACTCGACGCCCGACCTCTACCTGTGGGGGCCGAAGCTGACCGAAGCGCTGCAGGCGCGCCCCGAACTCGCGGACGTGAACTCCGACCAGCAGCAAGGCGGTCTCGAAGCGATGGTGACGATCGACCGCGCGACCGCCGCGCGCCTGGGCATCAAGCCCGCGCAGATCGACAACACGCTGTACGACGCGTTCGGCCAGCGCCAGGTGTCGACGATCTACAACCCGCTGAACCAGTATCACGTGGTGATGGAAGTCGCGCCGAGGTACTGGCAGAGCCCGGAGATGCTGAACCAGATTTACGTCAGCACGTCGGGCGGCAGCGCGAGCGGCGCGCAGACCACCAACGCGCCGGCGGGCACGGTGACGATCCAACGCGGCGGCCACGTCGTCCACGACGAGCGCGACGACGGGCGGCGCGGCGGGCACGACGGCCTCGAGCGCGGCGAGCATCGCCGCCGACTCCGCGCGCAACCAGGCGATCAACTCGATTGCGGCGAGCGGCAAGTCGAGCGCGTCGTCGGGCGCGGCGGTGTCGACGTCGAAGGAAACGATGGTGCCGTTGTCGGCCATTGCGAGCTTCGGGCCGGGCAACGACGCCGCTGTCGGTGAATCACCAGAGCCAGTTCGTGGCGTCGACGATTTCGTTCAATTTGCCGCCGGGCGTGTCGCTTGTCGACGGCGACTGCAGGCGATCTACGACACGATGGCGCAGATCGGCATGCCGGGCACGATCCACGGCAGTTTCCAGGGCACGGCGCAGGCGTTCCAGCAGTCCATGTCCGACCAGCCGATCCTGATTCTCGCCGCGCTCGCCGCGGTGTATATCGTGCTGGGGATGCTGTACGAGAGCTACATCCACCCGCTGACGATTCTGTCGACGCTGCCTTCGGCGGGTGTCGGCGCGTTGCTCGCGTTGCTGCTGTTTCAAGACGGAGTTCAGCATCATCGCGTTGATCGGCGTGATCCTGCTGATCGGTATCGTGAAGAAGAACGCGATCATGATGGTGGACTTCGCGATCGAGGCGTCGCGGCATGGACTGTCGTCGCGCGATGCGATTTTCCAGGCGTGTCTGCTGCGCTTCCGGCCGATCATGATGACGACCTTCGCGGCGCTGCTCGGCGCGTTGCCGCTGGCGTTCGGGCGCGGCGAAGGCGCGGAGCTGCGCGCGCCGCTCGGGATTGCGATTGTGGGTGGGTTGATCGTGAGCCAGATGCTGACGCTTTACACGACGCCGGTGGTCTATCTGTACATGGACCGGATTCGCGTGCGGTGGGAGTCGAGAAAAGCACGCAGAGCGGGCATCGCGCCTTCTTCGTGACGGATGCGCCGCGGGTTGTGCGAAGCGATCGAACGCCACGCCTGCGAGCGCGCCGGTTGCGCTTAAAGCTTCTGCTCCATCGCCAGCAGGAAAATCCGCTGCCATTGCCGGGCTTGCCGTTCGCCTTGCATGGGCACAAGCCAGTCGCCATGCGTCGGGTCCTTGACCTGCACCGCGACGCTTCCGAGTTCGGCGCACTGCGTTCCGGGCCTCGGCGCCGCGCAGATCGGCAAAAATATAGGCGCCCTGCTCGCCGCCGAGCCGGATCTCACACAGCCGTTTGCCCGCCGCGAGCCGCACCGAGCCCCAACTTGCCCTTAAGCTCGTGAGTCCAGTCGCCGTCGCGAATATTCGGCGCGACTTCCTTCGGCGCCGCCACCAGTAAACCATCGCAGCGATCACCAGCAACGCGACCACGACGGCCACGCCAACCGCAACGGCCAGACCAAAAGCCGCCTGCAAGGCATAGAACGCCCGCACTGCGCCATACACCAGCGCGATCAACGCAAACAAAGCAACAATAATCGGCATCGCAAACTCACCAGACAAAAAAACCAGCCTAGCATGAGCGACGCCCAATCCCTGCCTGCAAACGCCGCGCAAAAAACCATTGCGAAACAATGCCCCGCGCGAGTCATCGAGCGCCGAGCTAGCGCACGCGTTACTGCGGCTTATGCGTCGTCCGCCCAATCCTTCACCGCCTTCAGCGTGTTCTCGACGTGCTTCTCCGGCGACAGACTCGTGTACTCGTAGATGATCTTGCCGTCCGGCGCGATCACGTACGACACGCGATTGGCCATCGAGTTATGCATCGGCATGCCGGCGTCATAGGCGCCGATCACTTTCGAGTCGGCGTCCGCGGCGACCGGGAATTTGCTGCGGCATTCGCTCACGGAAAACTTCGTCAGCGTGTCGATGTTGTCGTGCGACACGCCGATCACCGTCGCGCCATATTTCTTGTATTCGTCGACGGCATCGGCAAACTCATGCGCTTCGATCGTGCAGCCCTTGGTGAACGCCGCCGGATAGAAATACACGCACCACCGGCCCTTTCTTCAGCTCATCGGCGAGCGAATACGTATAGGTCTTGCCGCCCAGCGAAGCCTGCGTGGTGAACGGCGGCGCGTCGTCGCCCGGCTTGAGCGTCGCCGAGGCCGTCAGCGAATACATCGCGAATCCGGCCGACATGCACAGCGGCCAACGCCGCCGGTATGAATTTCCTTTTCATCTGTTGCTCCTCCATGCGTGAGTGCTCGCGCTGTCGTCCAATGAATCGGCGGGAGGCGGCTTCGGCGGAACGACCGGCCGCCTCTGCCCGCTATTGGAACACGGACGACAGAGATGCGTACGAACCGGCAACAGCCGCGCAACTGCGAACGGGCGACAGCCCGCCGCGCCCATCGCACGTGCAGTCGATACCGTAGCGACAGCCACGCCGTGCATGATGCAGCTTGCTACCGCTCGCAGCGAGGCGAAGCGCCTCTCTCACGCGCCACTTCCGCGATATGCGCGCCGAACCACGCCGCCGCGGACAGATTCAGCTCGGACAGCACATCGGGCGTCAGCGCCTCGAAGCCGGCGGGCGCGTCGGAGCCGAGCGCGATCGACGCCGCATCGCGCCCTCGTCCGCCGCTTCGGCGAGACGCAGCAGCGCGCCGAGCGCGCCAGTCGCGCCGCACGATCGCATCGCGGATCTGCGGCGCGAGGCCGAGCTTGTCCAGCACCGTCGCCCGGCGTGCTGCCGACCACCACGTGGACCAGCGAAAAGATGCCGGTCATGAACGCGGCATCGGCGAAATTCGTCGTCGGACGGACGCAGCCAGCTCGCGGCCAGTTCCATGAAGCGCGAGCGCGTGCCGGCCAGTTGCACCAGCGGATCGGCGCGCCACGGCAGATCGCCGCTGTCCGCGTAAAGCAGCAGTTGCGCCCAGCGCGCGATCTGCCGCGTGCCGGTGGCGATGATCGCCTCGCGCAGCGACGCGATATTGCGCCCCAGCCCGAACGCGCTCGAATTGACGAGGCGCAGCAATTGCACCACCACGCTCGGGTTCAGCTTGAGTTCCGCTTCGAGTTCGACAATGCCGGCATCGCGCGACAGCAGCGCCAGCAGGCGCAGCAGACCCGGGCCGCGACGAGCGGTTGCGCGGCGCGGCCAGCACTTGCGGCCGCGCGAAGAAGTAACCCTGGAACAGATCGAAGCCGAGATCGCGCGCGAGCGCGAAGTCCTCGCGCGTCTCGACCTTCTCGGCGAGCAGCGTCTTGCCATGGCTGCGCACCGTCGACAGCCAGCTTCGGCGAGCGCGTCGCGGCCGGTCTGCAGAAAGTCGATCTTGACGATGTCGACGTACGGCAGCGCGCGCGATCAGCTCGTCCGACAGTTCGCTGACGTCGTCGAGCGCCACCTGAAAGCCCGCGCGGCGCAACTCGCCGAGCCGGCGCGCCAGATGCGCGTCGAACTTGACGGTTTCGAGGATTTCGAGCACGAAGCGCTCGGGCGGCATCAGATGGACGATGTCGTTAAACAGCAGCGCGCGGTCCATGTTGACGAAGCCGCGATGACTGCCCGAGCACCGCCGGCACGCCGATCCCGCCGATCGTGCGCGCCACGACCTGCGCCGTGGCCTGGGCGTCGTCGCTGATTTCGGCGTAGTTGTGCGCGCCGGCGCGAAACAGCAGCTCGTAGGCATTGAGCGCGCCGTCGCGATCGAGGATCGGCTGGCGGCCCAGATAGACGAACTGCGCGGCGGACGCCGGTTCGGCGCCTTCGGCGGATGACTCAAGCACCTCGATGCGCCGGGGGGTGGCCCTGGCAATATGACGTTCGGACATGGATCATCGGTGCAAGTGTTCGGAAAAGCTACGCAGCAGCGACGTCACAGCCGGCACTGCACAACAGGTTTGCCGTATTAACGGACGCGAAGCGCTGCCACTTTAACCGAATCGATCCGCAGGCGGCGCCGCTGCGCCACGCGCGACTTCCTTACCAGGTTTGTTTTTTGCAGTAGCCGCTAAAGATTTCTCGCAGCGGGTCGTTATCTCGTTCTGATGGGGCGGCCTGATACCTCTCGACCGCCCGACCGGCGGACAGCGAGCCGCCCCGCCTGCAGACGAATACAGGTTGCCAGCGACAAACATGGAAGCGAACAGGATCACCGCGCCCCGCCGGGGCTCCTTGCGCACGGTCATGGACCGGCTTCGTGCGTTCGGCCGGCGCGTGGACGACACACCGCAGACCGGCGCGAGCCGCGCTGCGCAACTGGAACAGGTGGTCGGCGCCGTCGACCTGCTGGCGCACGTCGACGATGCACTGCGCTTCATTTACGTGTCCGACGCCAGCCTGCGCTTCATCGGCTATCACCGCGAGTATCTCGAAACGATCACGCTGCACGATCTCGTCGCGCCCGCCGACGTGCCGCGCCTCGACGCGCTGCTGGCGCGCGCCGCCGCTTCGGGCAACGTCGAGAAGGCCACGCTCGGGCTGATCAAGTCGCTGACCTATCCGATCACCGTCGAGCTGCGCGTGGTGCGCAGCAGCCACGACGGCATCGACGGCTATGCGATTGCCGGCTTCGACGTGTCGGCCTGGCGCGCCACCGAGGAACGTCTGACCCAGGCGCTGCATCTGGACCGCCTGACCAACCTCGCCAATCAGTCGGCGCTGATCCCCGCGCTGCTCGACGCGCAGCAGCAGGCCGACGCGCACGGCACGCCGGCCGCGCTGCTGCTGCTCGACCTCGACGACTATCAGCGCGTGAACCGCGCGCTCGGCTACGACGCCGGCGACGAGATGCTGCGCGACACCTCGCGGCGTCTGCTGAACATGACGAGCCCGGGCGAGACCGTGGCGCGCGTGGCAAGCGACGAGTTCGCGATCCTCGTGAAGCCCGCCGCCAGCCGCACCGACGCGGCGGCCGCCGCCGAAGCGCTGGCGCGCCGCCTGTTGACCGCGATCCAGCAGCCGTATGTGTTCAAGCGGCCAGCAGGTGCATCTGTCGGCGAGCATCGGCATTGCGCTCTATCCGGACGTGCGTCACGCCAACGACACCGCCGCGCACGACACCCACCTGCTGCGCTGGGCCGACCATGCGTTGCTGCAGGCCAAGGCGGCCGGCGGCAACACGCTCGCGTTCTACGTCCCGGACGACAACCCCGCCGACGCCGAGCGCCTGAAGCTCGAGGCGGACCTCTACGACGGTGTGCGCAACGGCGAGTTCTCGCTACACTTCCAGCCGATCACGAGCAGCCGCACGCATGGCGTGGTCGGCGTCGAGGCGTTGATCCGCTGGTCGCATCCGGTGCACGGGCTCGTGCCGCCTTCGATGTTCATTCCGCTCGCGGAGTCGATCGGCCTGATCAACTTCCTCGGCAACTGGGTGTTGAAGGTCGCGTGCATGCAGTTGATCCAGTGGGACGCAAAAGGTATCTCGCTGCAATACGTGGCGGTGAACGTGTCGCCGCAGCAGTTCCGCGATCCGCGCTTCAAGGATTCGGTGCGCGAGGCGATCGAATTGACGGGCATCGATCCGCGCCGCGTCGTGTTCGAGATCACCGAGAGTCTGCTGATGCACGACCCCGCGCATGCGAAGGGTCTGCTCGAAGAATTGACGGCGATGGGCATACGCTTTGCTGTCGACGACTTCGGCACCGGCTATTCGAGCCTGGCTTACCTGCAACGCTTCCCGCTTGCGAAGCTGAAGATCGACCGGAGTTTTGTCGAGAATCTGCTAACCTCGCGAAACGATCAGGCAATCGTTAGCGCGGTCGTCGGGCTCGCACAGACACTCGATCTCGAACTGGTTGCCGAGGGCGTTGAAACGGAAGCACAACGCACTCTGCTCACCGAGATGGGCTGCGACCATATTCAGGGATGGCTCGTCTGCAAGGCGTTGCCTTCCGACGAACTCGCGCAGCGTTTCGAAGCGCGCACGCTTCATCTGCATACCGCCTAGCGATGCAGGCGAAGCGCTTTGCGCAGCGGAACAAGCCGGCCTCGCGCCGGCGTGGCACTCTTTGGAACATGTATGGCTTTGGCGGGACTCACATGGTAAAGGCGGCAGTGCTCGACCGGCTCTGGACGCGAATGAGCGAGCGCGGCGATTTCCCTATGCTGTCGCAGTCGCTGCGCACCACCATGGCGGCGATGAACAACGACGACCTCGACTTCACCGGCCTCGTGCAGGTGGTGCTGTCGGACTTCGCGCTGACGCAAAAGGTGCTGCGGCTCGCCAACTCGGCGATGTACATGGCGTTCGGCGGCAACATCACCACCGTGTCGCGCGCGCTGATGGTGCTCGGCATGGACGCGGTCGGCCATCTGGTGGTCGGTCTGAAGATCGTCGATCACTTTCATCACAGCGCGCCGCGCCGCATCGACGCGAAACTCGAATTGAACCGCACGCTGCTGTCGGGCTGCGTCGCCCGCAAGCTGACCGAGCGCGGCGATCTGCGCGCCGGCGAAGAAGCCGTGGTCTGCACGCTGATGCGGCAGATCGGCAAGCTGCTGGTGGTGTTCTATCTCGACGCCGAATGGGACCAGATTCGCCGCCATATCGAAGGCGGCACGCTCGAAGCCGATGCGTGCGTGCTGGTGCTCGGCGTGACCTTCGACGAAATCGGCGCGGAAGCCGCGGTGCGCTGGCGCCTGCCCGACATGATCCGCTCGGGCATGGGCGAATTCGATCCGCAGGACACCGAGCAGCCGCGCCAGGTGCAATGGCTGCGCGCCATCACCAATTACTCGACAGCCGTCGCCGACGTGCTCACGCAGCAGAACATGCCGGACTGGGAGCGCGAGCAGCAGCATCGCCGAACTCGCGCAGGAATATAGCGTCGTGCTGAACACCGACCCCGAAGTGCTGCTCGAAATGAGCGTGGCGCTCGCCCGCGAAGAAGGCGGCGACGGCGTGATGGCGCGAGATCGTCGAGTTGCGCGCGAATGCGGACGCGATCGCGCGCGAGGCGCTCAGTCCGGAAGCGCGCATTGCGGCGGGGGTCGAAGGACCTGCGCGGTCTGCCCGACGGCAGTCCGCTCGCGCCGGCCCTCGCAATGGCGTCGGAAACCGTGCTGGCCGGCTCTCGGCTTTGCGCGCACCGTGGTGTTCGTCAAACACAGCAACGGGACCTTCAAGGCGCGCCTCGGCCTCGGTCCGAAGATCGACGCGGCGCTGCCGAAGCTGACCTTCAACACCGCGTTCGAGCCCGACGTGTTTCATCTCGCGATTGCGAATTCGGTGGGCATCTTCATCGAGAACGCACGCGATCCGAAAATGGTCGCGCGATTGCCGGAGTGGTTCCGCCGTTCATTCGACGACGCCCGCGCGTTCGTGCTGCTGCCGGTTGTCGATGAAAGCGATCAGACGGTGGCGCTGTTATACGGCGACTGGTCGCATACGCAGGAGCCGCGCCGCATCTCGCAGAAGGAGATGAGCGTGTTGAACGAAATGGCCAAGGAGTTAGGGCGTTTTTTCGGCTTGGGGCAGATGCGGGAAATGGAGATGATGTGAAGACGTGGCGTGATCGTTGATCACCGCGCTTCACACTCACCCGTTTTGCATTTGCCCTAAGTCGAGTTTGACGTTCTCGAGCCTGCGACGCAGGTTCTGGCGTTTATTGGCGGTCTTGGGTAGCAGTCTGTCGATCGCGGCCTTCGGCCTGACCCGCTGTTTCTGCGAGCCTTATTTTTCAAGGCTCGCTTTTCCAGTCTTACTCGGGACGCTGCTCAGTCCTCTCAGTCCTCGATCCTTTCCAATCCCTCCGCGCTGCGATCCGCGACGCCGGCCCATGCCGCCGGCCGCCAGTCCCAGTCTGCGCGACCTCCTCCACCGTCAACGGTTGCAGGCGCGCGCACAGCGCTTCGATCTGATCCCACGCGCCGCGCTCCAGTGCTTCGACCGCGCTCAGCAGCACACCCAGCATGCCCTCGCGATGCAGGATCGCGGCCTGAATCGGACGCGACAGCGTCAGCACGTTCAACGTGCTTTCGAGCGAACCGCCGAACACCGCGTCGACGAATGAAAACACGCCGGTCAGAAACGCCGCGTCCGCTTCATCGCGACCGGCGTCGGGCATGCGCTCGATCGCCAGTTCCATGAAACGCGCGCGGGTCGCCGCGAGTTGCAGCAGCGGGTCGTCTTCGAGCGCGACCTTGCGGCCGTCTGCGTAGAGCAGCAACTGCGTCCAGCGCGCGATGCGGTTGGTGCCGGTCGCGTTGATCGCGTCGCGCAGCGTGGTCACCTGGTGCCCGAGCGCGAGGCCGCTCGAATTCGCCAGCTTCATCAGATGCATCACCAGCACCGGATTGAGCTTGAGTTCGGCTTCGAGTTGCGCGACGGTCGGGTCGCCGGCCAGCAATTGCAGCAGGTTCAGCAACGCATGACGCGGCGCGCTGACACGGCGCGTCGTCAGGTTCTGCGCGCGCGCGAAGTAGTAGCCCTGGAAACGGTCGAAGCCGAGCCCGCGCGCCGTTTCGAAATCGGTCCTGCGCATCGACCCCCGAGCGCGAGCAGCAGCTTGCCCGCCGACTTCAGCACGCTCGCCAGCTTGGGCAGCAGCGCGGCAGGCGCGCGCGCGAAATCGATCTTGACGACTTCCGCGTAAGGCAGCAGTTTGGCGAAGGTCTCGTTGGGCTGGGTCACTTCGTCAAGCACGAAGCGATAGCGGCGCCCGTGCAGATGCACGATGCGCGCGATCAGTTCGTCGTCGACCTCGATCGACGGCGGCAGTTCGAACATGAAGCGATCGGCGGGCAAACGCAGAATGGCGTCGTCGAACAGCATCTCGCGGCTGACGTCGACGTACGCCGGATGCCCGGTCAGTGCGCCGCGCACATCGTCCTGAGTCAGCCCGCGGAGGATCGCTCGCGCCACGCGTTGTGCCGGGCTGAGCTTGCCGTCAGGCGAGTCCGCGTCCGCTTCGGCACGCGCGTCGTTCGCAGCTGCGTCGGCATGCTCGTCGGCACCTCCGTCGGCTTCGGCCGCAGGCAAGGCCGGTGCGCGCACCTTGATTTCGTAACCGCACAACATGCCGTCCCGATTCAGAATCGGCTGTCGTGCAAAACTGGCAATCAGTTGCGCGTCGTCGGCGGTGCCGGTCTGCGTCGCAGTTCTCGATTGCGATGGTGGTCATTCCAGTCCCCCGCTTGGGCGCCGCCCTGGCGCGTGCCGCTGTATTTGGTTTTGCTGCACCGTTAGCGTGTTTCTCGCTGTGAGGCCCGTCGCGCCTGCGGTGTAACCCGGCGATTTTATCGCAGCCCATCCGTAGCCGACATGCTGCCGACGCAATATCTCGAAATAATTGCCGTACCGTCTGACTGCAAGCGCGCGAGGAATCGACGATACTCTGATGCAGTGCAAAAGCGTTCCAACCTCGCCTTACCTTGCTTTCCTCGTTTGTCCGATTTGTCCCATTTGTCCCGTGCAACCACCCAGTTAGCCACCAAGGAAAAACATGGACGTCAAAAGCGTGCTGTCGAATGCCTTCGCGATGCCGATCACCAGCCCGGCATTTCCCATGGGCCCGTATCGCTTCATCAACCGCGAATTTCTGATCATCACCTACCGCACCGACCCGGACAAACTGCGCGCCGTGGTGCCCGAGCCGATGCAGATCGGCGAGCCGCTGGTGCATTACGAATTCATTCGCATGCCGGATTCGACCGGCTTCGGCGACTACACGGAAAGCGGCCAGGTGATTCCGGTGTCGTACAACGGCGTCGCGGGCGGCTACACGCTGGCCATGTATCTGGACGATCATCCGCCGATCGCCGGGGGCCGCGAATTGTGGGGCTTTCCGAAGAAGCTCGCGAACCCGGTGCTCGCCGTGCATACCGACACCCTGGTCGGCACGCTCGATTACGGCCCGGTGCGCATCGCCACCGGCACGATGGGCTACAAGCATCGTCAACTGGATCTCGCGCAGCAGAAAAAACGGCTCGAAACGCCGAACTTCCTGCTCAAGGTGATCCCGCATGTGGACGGCACGCCGCGTATCTGCGAACTGGTGCGCTACTACTTGCAGGACATCGATCTGAAGGGCGCATGGACCGGTCCAGCGGCGCTCGAACTGGCGCACCACGCGCTGGCGCCGGTGGCGGAACTGCCGGTGCTGGAGGTCGTCGAGGCGCGCCATCTGATTGCCGATCTGACGCTCGGCCTCGGCGAAGTCGTGTTCGATTATCTCGACCAGCCGGAAGCGAAGAACGCGCGTTGATATAAGCGAACTTCGTTGTGTGTGACGTGATCCGGATCAAGCCCGTCTTCACGCCGCATCAAAAGCAACGGCCGCATCAGCGGCCGTTTGTCATCAAGCGAAACGCATGCGCTCAATACGCAAGGTCTTACTTCAACACGACCTTCACGTCGAAGTACTTCGCGGCGAGGCGGTCGATCGTGCCGTCCGCCTTCAGTTCCTTCAGCGCCTGGTTCAGCGCGTCCTTCAGTGCCTTGTCGTTCTTGCGGATGCCGTAGCCCACGCCTGCGCCGAGCAGCTTCTCATCGGTGACGGCCGGACCGGCGAATTCGAAGCCCGCGCCTTGCGGCTTCTTCAGAAAGCCCTTCGAGGCCGCTTCCGCGTCCTGGAACGACGCGTCCAGACGACCCGATGCGAGGTCGGCATAAATCTGGTCCTGCGTCTGATACGGCACGACGTCGACGCCGGCCGGCGCCCAGCGCGCCTTCGCGTACGTTTCCTGAATCGTGCCTTGCAGCACGCCGACGTGCTTGCCCTTGAGCGAGGCCGGCGTCGGCAGCAGACCGCTGCCCTTCTTCGCGATCATCTGATTCGGGATCGTGTAGATCGGATCGGTGAAATCAATCGCCTGGCGGCGCTGCTCGGTGATCGTCATGTCCGAGTTGATCGCGTTGAACTTGCGCGCTTCCAGTGCCGGAATCAGGCCGTCGAACGAATTCTCGACCCACACGCATTTCGCCTTCAGCTTCGCGCACACGGCATTGCCGATGTCGATATCGAAACCTTGCAGTTCGCCCGACGGCGACTTCGATTCGAACGGCGCATACGACGCCTCGACGCCGAAGCGCACTTCCTTGATATCCGCCGCCGATGCAGTGCCAGCCGCGACCGTTGCCGTCGCGAACAGCGCGAGCGCAGCCATGTTTCGCCAATTCATCTTCATTACGGGTGTTCCTATACGGTATTGAATAAAACGGAGCCGAATCCGCGCAGGCATGATTGCCGCGCCAAAAATGCGATTCAAACTCGTGCGGCCGGTTTGGTGCAGCGCAACAGCCGCGAGGGCGGGATTGTACAGGCTTCGGAAGGCGCGCCTGGCGGGCGGCGCGAAGCGCGCCGTTCTGCCGCGACGTCCGGATCGATGCACGGCGAAGGTGCAAATTCGTGTCGCGTTCAGGCAAGGCGATAGCGCGTGCAGAGGCGACCGGCGCGAACCGTCTAAACGAGCTTCGACAGCGTGTCCTGCAGTCGTCTCGATCACCAGCAGACCGGCGCGCAAACCCGGCTTGACCGTCGCGTTCGGGAAACACGATGCGCTCCTCGTCGTGACGCACGGTGTAGCGATAGTCGCCGTCGCGTGCGAGCAAGGTGTCCTTCGCGAAGGGCGTGAAATTCGGCACGTCGCCGCGCCAGCAGCAGTTCGAATGCGTCGCTTTGCTTGGTGATCTGGTCGATCACGGTGAACACGCGCGGCATCGCGCGCGGCTGCGTCATCGCGTGGTGCCGGCCAGCAGATGACGCAGCGCCTGCGTCCGCGCCCGCAAAACGCGTCAGATCGTTCTGCGCCGAACGGACGCACCTTGCCGAGTTCGAGCGTGCACGCTTCGCGCGCCGCATGCCTCCGCGGTGAAATGCGAATACGTGTTGGCCCTTGGTGGTGTGCAGCAGCACCGCGCTGATGCGCGCCTCGCCGAGCCACTCGAACATCGCGCGCGAAAACGGCTTGCCGGTGTGCGGCAGCAACGCGAACTGCTCGAAGGCCGACGCGCGGATCGCCGTATGCATGTCGATATGCCAGCGTGCGCCGGGTTCATCCGACGCCGCCGCGAAGAACCGCATGCGCGGCCTGTTCGAGCGCCGCCGCGCGCGGCGCTTCGTGGCTTGCCGGCACTTGCAGATGACGGCCGCTGAACAGGCGGTTCAGATCGTCGTCGCGATAGCGGCACGCGTCGCGCATCGCGTCGACGTTGCCGAGAATCACCAGCAGGCGGCACTTCAGCGCGGCCGCGCCCTGCGCGATATCGCGCGACCAGAAACGACAGCAGTTCGATCGGCGCGGTTTCGTCGCCGTGCACGCCGGCCGAGACCAGCACGCTGTGGCGTGCACTGCGTGCCTCGCGGCTCGCGGGCTCCATGAGCAGCACGCCGTCGTCGAGCCACGACCAGCGCACGCGCCGTTGGCGCACACTCCGTGCGCCTCGCTCGGCGACGGCCGCGTTCCCGCCAGCGTATAGGCGAGAAAATCGCCGAGCATCGAGACCGGCATGCGCGTGCTCAGCGCTGGAAGTCATAGAGCGAACCCAGGCCGAGAATCTGCGTCAGTTCATCGAGCGCGGTGCGCGACTCGTCGAGCAATTGCGGATCGGTCAGATCGGACGGCGCGAGACGATCGCGATAGTGCTTTTCGATCCACGTATCGAGGCGGCCGAACAGCGTGTCGTTGATCCACACGCCCGGCGTCACCGCCGCGCGCTCCGCGTCGTCCAGCACCACCCGCAAACGCAGGCACGCCGGGCCGCCGCCGTTCTTCATGCTTTCGCGCAGGTCGAACACGAGCACGTCGTCGATCGGACCGGCATGCGAGCCGAGATCGTCCAGATACGCGGCGACGCGCGGATTTTCGCGGCATTCCTGCGGCACGACCAGCACCTGCTTGCCGTCCGGGCGCGTCAGCAACTGGCTGTTGAACAGATACGACGTGACCGCGTCGGCGACGCTGACCTGCGCGTCGGGCACTTCGATCACGTTGAAGCCCGGCCTTCATGCCCGTCGAGCTTCGAGCGCAGTTCGTCGTACACCGCGTTCTGTTCGACGAACGCGAGTTGATGGCAGAACAGCGTGTTGCGATTGCCGACCGCGATCACGTCGTTATGAAACACGCCCGCGTCGATCACGTCGGGGTTCTGCTGCGCGTACACGGTGGCCGCTTCCTGCAGAGCCATGACGATGCGCGACCGCGCGGCTCGCCTCGAAAGTCTGGCGCGCCGGGAAGCGCTTCGGCTCCGGTCCGCGACGATATTCGCTGCGTCCGTACACGAAGAATTCGACGCCCCGCGTGCCGTATTCCGCGCAAAAACGCGTGTGATTCGCCGCGCCTTCGTCGCCGAGCGCGGGCGTGCCGGGCAGCGCTTCGTGCACCGACGAAGCGATCGCTGTCGTTGAATATCGCGCGCAAGCGTACGGCGCGTGGATTCATGCTCGATCGCGCGATGCAGCTTGCTGCACAGATTGGCCGGCGTGAAATGCACGCGGCCGTCGCTGCGTGTCGGCCGACGGACTCACGGTCGCCGCATTCGCGGTCCACATCGCCGAGGCCGAACTCGCGGCGGCCAGCAACTCGGGCGCGTCTTTCGCCACGCGCGCGATCACCGTCGCGTCGTCGCCGGAAAAGCCGAGTTCGCGCAACAGCCGCATCGACGGACGCTCCTGCGGCGGCAACACGCCCTGATGAAAACCGAGGTCGGCCAGCTGCTTCATCTTGCGCAGACCCTGCCGCGCGGCAGCCTTCGGATTCGCGACCGACTTCTCGTTGTTCTGCGACGCGACGTTGCCGAACGACAGCCCCGCGTAATTGTGGGTCGGGCCGACCAGGCCGTCGAAATTGGCTTCAGTGGCTTGCATCGTCGATCCTTAGAATTGAAGGCCCGGCGAGACGCTCGCGGGCATGTGCAGTTGCGCGCTTTCGACCGAGGCCATCGGGTACGCGCAGTAGTCGGCGGCGTAATACGCGCTCGGACGATGGTTGCCCGAGCGGCCCGGGCCGCCGAACGGCGCGCCCGACGACGCGCCATTGGTCGGCCGGTTCCAGTTGACGATGCCCGCGCGGATGGTGCGCTGGAAATGCGTCCACAGCGCTTCGTCGTCGGCGAGCAGGCCCGCGGACAGACCGAATTCGGTGTCGTTGGCGCTTGTCGATCGCTTCGTCGAAGCTGTCGTAGCGGATGATCTGCGCGAGCGGGCCGAAGTGTTCTTCGTCAGGCAGGTTCTTCACGTTCGTCACGTCGAGAATGGCCGGCGTGACGAAGCCGAGCTTCGGATCGCGTTGCTCCATTTTCAGCAGCGCCGTCGCGCCGTCTGCAAGCAGACGCTCCTGCGCGGCGACGAGTCGCGACAGCGGCACGCGCCGAGACACCGCGCCCATGAACGGCTGCGGATCGGCGTTGTATTCGCCGACGCTGATGCGCGACGTGACCTCGGTCAAGCCGCGCGAGAAGCGATCGCCGTACGCGTCGTTCGGCACGAAGATACGGCGCGCGCACGTGCAACGCTGCCCCGCCGACAGAAACGCCGACTGGATCGTGTGATGCACGGCGGCGTCGATATCCGCGACCGGGCCGATCACGAGCGGATTGTTGCCGCCCATTTCCAGCGCGAGCACGATCTCCGGACGTCCGCCGAATTGCTTGTGCAGCAATGTTCCGGTATCCGAACTACCGGTGAAGAACAGCCCGTCGATCTGCCGGTGATTCGCGAGCGCAATGCCCGTGTCTTTCTCGCCTTGCACGAGATTCAGCACGCCAGCGGGCAAGCCCGCGTCGCGCCAGATCTGCACGGTGACGGCGGCCACGCCTGGCGCGAGTTCGGACGGCTTGAACACCACCGCGTTGCCCGCGATCAGCGCCGGCACGATATGCCCGTTCGGCAAATGCCCCGGAAAGTTGTACGGCCCGAACACCGCCACCACGCCATGCGGACGATGCCGCAATACCGCCGTGCCGTCGGCCATCGCCGAACGCTTTTCGCCGGTGCGTTCGTTATAAGACTGAATCGAAATCTCGACCTTCGCCGCCATCGACGCCGCTTCCGTGCGCGCTTCCCACAGCGGCTTGCCGGTTTCGCGGCCAATCGCTTCGGCGAGCACTTCCTTGCGTTCGGTCACGAGCGCGGCGAAGCGGCGCACCACGTCGCAACGCTCGTCGAGGCTCAACGCCGACCACGCGCGAACGCACGGCGCGCGCTGCGCACCGCACGATCGACATCGTCCGCCGACGCGCTGTTGCCTTCCCACACCGTCGCGCCCGTACCCGGGTTGCGCGACGCGAATGCGGGTCCTGTGCCGGCGGCCCATTCGCCGTCGATGAAAAGCTCGCTCATGATCATCCTTGTTTGTGTTTCAGCGGCAGCACCCGCACCAGGTCGCCAGTCTTGACGTCGAGTGCGGCGGCTTCCGCGGCGCTCATCCGGAACACGCCGTCTTGCGGCACGCCCGCCGCCACGCCCACGCGAAAATCGCCGAGCGACGTATTCGACACCATGGAACTGCGGTGCATCCTGCGACGCGCCCGCGCGGCATATCGGCGATCTCGACCGGCACCAGCACGCTTTCGCGCACCGTGCGCAAATCGGCGATATGGCATTCGAGCACCGGACCCGCGTCGAAAATATCGACGTGATTCTCGTAGCGCAGCCCTTCCGCTTCGAGCATGCGGCGCGCGGGAATCGTGTCGTTATGCGTGAGGCCGACGCATTTCTGCGCTTCTTCCGGCAGCAGTTCGACATACACCGGATAACGCGGCATCAGCTCGGCGAGAAACGACTTGCGGCCGTGCGAACTCAGATAGTCCGCCGCGTTGAAATCGATCTGGTAGAAATGCGAGCCGACCGCGCGCCAGAACGGCGACGTGCCTTCTGCATCGAAATGGCCGCGCAATTCCGCGCACAGACGCTGCGGAAAACGCTCGCGAAACTGCGCGAGAAACATGAAGCGCGAACGCGACAGCAAACCGCCCACACCGCTCGTGCGATAACGCGGGCTCAGAAACAGCGAACACACTTCCGCGTAACCGGTCAGGTCGTGCGAGATGTTCAGCGCGCGCATGCGCGTCCAGATGCCGAGATCCTGGCTCGCGTGCACCACCGTGCTCACGCGATAGTTGTAGAACGGCTGCTGCAGACCCGACTGCCGTTTCGATGCCGCACACGCCGGCGACGTCGCCGGTATCGGTGTCTTCCATCACGAAGAAGTAGCCGGCTTCGTGCGGCTCGGCCTTGTCTTCCATCGTGCGGCGCGCACGTTCGACGCGTGCCGCGAGCGCATCGCGGTCCGGCTTGAACGTGGTGAGTCCGGGGCCGGTTTCCTGCGCGAGCCGCATCAGCGCGTCCACATCGCCTCGTTGCACAACGCGAACGACGATCATTGCGCCTCTCCCGATCAGTTCATCCTCGATGCGGCTGATGCAGCGGCACGCAGCGCACCGCATCGCCTTCCTGCACGCCGAGCGCGGCGCGCGCCGCGTGCGGCAGCGAGGCGCCCGCTTCCTTACCGCGCCGGCAGTTCGCCGAGCACGCAGCGGAACTCGCCGTCGGCGCCGTTATGCGCGATCAGATACGTCGACGCACTCGCAGCCTGACGCCGGCCGCTTCGCGCACCGTGCGAGTTTCGTTGCGCGTCACGCACGCGCTGCGATCCACCTGCGCGGTCAGCACCGGGCCCGCATCGAAAATATCGATGAAGCGATCCGTCTCGAAGCCTTCTTCCAGGTGAATGTCATACGCGAGCAGCGCCTTCGAATCCGGCTCGCCGAGCACGCGCTGCGCCGCTTCCGGCAGCAGCGGCACATAGATCGGATACGTCGGCATGACTTCGGCGATGAAACGTGCGGCTGCGGCCGCCCGATTCGATTTCGATGTCGCGCGAAATCGCGGCCGAAGAACTTGCGCCCCACCGCTTCCCAGAACGGCGACACGCCGGCTTCGTCGGTGACGCCGAGCAGCAGCGAGAACACCTCGGGCGTGAAGCGCTTGCGATTCGCGGCGATGTACATCATCCGCGCGCGCGACATCAGATGCGCGGCGGCGTCGCCACGCAGCGACGGATCGATGTAATAAGCCCGCGAGCCGGCTCTTGCCCGTCAGTTCATGCGACATGGTCAGCGCGTGAATCTTGCGGTTCACCTGCAATTCGCGCGACGCATGAATCAGCGCGTCGTTGCGAAACGCGTAGAACGGGTCCGAATAACCCGCCGCGGCGACGATGCTCGCCGTGCCCATCAGCTTGCCGCTCTGCGCAGTCTTCGAGCACGAACAGATAGAACTCCTCGCCCGGAAAATCGACTTCCGCGCGAAACGAGTCTTCCGACAACGCGATGCGCGCTTCGAGCGCGCGCCGGTCGTGCGGCAGCGAATGCAGCACCGGTTGCGCGGTGCGCGCCATCTGTTCGAGCGCGTCGAGATCGGCGAGGCGGCCGGGGCGTACGAAGAGCATCATCGTTCCTGTTGAATGTGACGCATGATTCAGTGCCTGACTGCATGCTGCTGAATCAACGCGCCGCCGTATTGCGCGCGTTGCTTGCTTGCGCGCCGACGATTTCGTCGAACGCCTTCGTCAGACGCGCGAAGCCTTCGTTCATATCGTCGAGCGGCATGATCAGCGACGGCACGAAACGCAGCACGTCCGGCCCCGCCATCAGCATGATCACGCCATGCTGGCCCGCCGCGGTGACGAAATCTTTCGCGCGGCCCTTGAAGGCATCGGTCAATTCGGCGCCGATCAGCAGACCCTTGCCGCGCACTTCCTTGAACAGACCAAAGCGTTCGTTGCAGTTTCGCGAGGTGGCCCTTCAACGCTTCGCCGCGAGCGCGCACGCCTTCGAGCACGCTTCGGGTCGCTGACCAGTTCGACCACCTTCTCCGCGATCGCCGCGCCCAGCGGATTGCCGCCGTAAGTCGTGCCATGCACGCCGACCTTGAAATGCGCGGCCAGTTCGTTCGTGGTCAGCATCGCGCCGATCGGGAAACCGTTGCCGAGCGCCTTCGCGGTGGTCAGGATGTCCGGCGTCACGCCGGTGTCCTGATACGCGTAGAAGTAGCCGCTGCGGCCCACACCCGTTTGTACCTCGTCAAAAATCAGCAGTGCGCCGTGCTCGATCGCAGGCTTCGCGCAAGCGCCTTCAGGAACGCCGGATCGGCCGGGATCACGCCGCCTTCGCCCTGAATCGGCTCGACGATCACCGCGCAGGTTTTCGCGCCGATGGCCTGCTTTGCCGCTGCGATATCGTTGTACGGCAGATGGATGATGCCGTCCGGCACCGGGCCGAATCCTTCCGAATACTTCGGCTGGCCGCCGACGCTCACGGTGAAGAACGTGCGGCCATGGAACGACTGCGTGAACGAGATGATTTCGATCTTTATCCGCGCCGATGACGGTCGAACGCGACGCGGCGCGCCAGCTTCAGCGCGGCTTCGTTCGCTTCCGCGCCGGAGTTCGCGAAGAACGCGCGGTCGGCGAACGTCAGGTCTTCGAGACGTTTGGCGAGACGCAGCACCGGCTCGTTGGTGTAGCCATTGCCGATGTGCCACAGCTTGCCGCCCTGCTCGTGCAGCACTTTCAGCAGCTCGGGATGCGCATGGCCGAGCGCGGTGACGGCGATGCCGCCGGCGAAGTCGATATAGTCGCGGCCTTGCGTATCCCAGACGCGCGAGCCGAGACCGCGATCCGGCACGAAGGCGGCGGGCGAAAACACCGGCACCATGACTTCGTCGAAGGTCTGGCGTGTCACAGTCAGGTCGTTCATGGCAAATCCTCGTTACAGGTGAGAGGTAATACGAGTAGTGTAGGAAACCGCACGCGATACGTCTTGCGCATACGCGACGCTTTCTATGAGGTTCCGCGCGCGCGCGAACGGCTGGCGAGCTTCGCGCGGCAGTTCGC
This sequence comes from uncultured beta proteobacterium, assembly GCA_963800185.1. Classification (GTDB taxonomy): domain Bacteria; phylum Pseudomonadota; class Gammaproteobacteria; order Burkholderiales; family Burkholderiaceae; genus Paraburkholderia. Next base: position 322,803 of record CAWCZW010000002.1, read on the forward strand.
GCAGTGCGACGCGTCAATCCGCCTGATCCGGCCGCTCGATCAGCGCGCCCGGCCGCGGCTCGCTCGCCACGTTGCCGCTCGCGCCGGTCTGCTTGTCGATCCAGTTGCGACGATCCTCTCGCGGTGTGACACCAAAACGTTCGCGGTACGCATTCGAAAAGTGCGCCGCCGACGAAAATCCGCACGCGAGGCTGATCTGCACCACCGATTTGCTGGTGCGCTGCAATTGCGTGCGCGCCTTCGAAAGCCGCAGCCCGAGATAGTATTTGGACGGCATCGAGCCGAGATACTGGCGAAACAGCCGCTCCAGCTGCCGCCGCGAAACGCCGACCAGACCGGCGATTTCATCGGTGGTGAGCGGGTCTTCGATATTCGCTTCCATCAGCAGCAACGCGTCGTTCAGACGCGGATGCCGCTCGCCCGGCGCGGTCACGAACGGAATGCGCTGACGCTCTTCGCCCGCGCGCAACACGCCGACGCCGAGCGTATCGGCAATCCGGTCCGCCAGTTCGGGGCCGTGCTCGCGGCCGATCATCGCGAGCATGAAGTCGACGGTCGCCTGACCGCCCGCGCAGGTCGCGCGATCGCGGTCGATTTCGAAGATCTGCTGGGTGACGATGGAGCGCTCGAACTGCTCGGAGAACTGCTGATAGGTTTCCCAGTTGACGCTCACGCGATAGCCGGACAACTGCCCCGCCATCGCGAGCCACCACACGCCGTGATGAATGCCGGTGACGAGCGGCGTGCGCTGCGCCGACGCGCGACAGGCTCGCGAGAAACAGCCGGTAGTCGGCGAATTGCTGAAACCGTTCGCTGACGATGATCAGCCAGTCGCACGCAATCGCGTCGCCGAACGCGGCGTCGGCGGGCCAGTGCGCGCCGCCGGCGAGCGGCACCGCGCGGCCGTCCCACGAACACACCTGCACGCGATACAGCGCGCGGCCGTCGATTTCATTGGCGAGATTGAGCGCGTCGACAATCGGCCCGACGCCCGACATCGACACGGGCGGCAACGCGACGATGGCGACCTGCGTGGTGCGAGTCGGACTGGACGTGCGGAGGCATCGCTGATGAGCAAACGCGGCGCGCGAGCCGCGCGTTACTTCAGGCTGCCGGACAGGAACTGCTTGAGCCGTTCGCTGCGCGGCGTGGTCAGCACCTCGGCGGGCAGCGCCTTCTTCTTCGGTGCGGCCCTGATGCAGGAACATCACATGGTTCGACACGTTGCGCGCAAAACCCATTTCGTGCGTGACGACGATCATCGTGCGGCCTTCTTCGGCGAGCTTCTGCATCACCTTCAGCACTTCGCCGACCAGTTCGGGATCGAGCGCGGAAGTGGGTTCGTCGAACAGCATCACGTCCGGGATTCATCGCCAGCGCGCGCGCAATCGCCACGCGCTGCTGCTGGCCGCCCGACAGATGCGACGGATACTGCTTTTCCAGACGCGGCGCGAGACCCACCTTCTCCAGATATTCGCGCGCGCGTTCTTCGGCTTCGCGACGCGACATGCCGAGCACATGAATCGGCGCTTCGACGATGTTCTCGATCACGTTCATGTGCGCCCACAAGTTGAAGTGCTGGAACACCATCGCGAGCTTCGTGCGGATGCGTTGCAACTGCTTGTGATCGGCGACTTCGAGATTGCCCGCGCGATCGGCTTTCGTCTTGCACCGCTTCGCCGTCGACGACGATCTGCCCCGCGTTCGGCCGTTCGAGAAAATTGATGCAGCGCAGGAAGGTGCTCTTGCCCGACCCGCTCGCGCCGATGATGCTGATCACGTCGCCCTTGTTCGCGTTCAGCGACACGCCCTTGAGCACTTCGTTGTCGCCGTAGCGCTTGTGGATGTCCTGTACGGCGAGCTTGCAAGCTTCGGTTTGAGTCGTGTGGAGCAAGATGCTCTCCCTTTGAAAATGCGGATCAATCCTTGATGGCGCTCGTACGGCAGTCGATGCGTAACGCCGCGATGCCGACCGGTTCGCAACGTCGGCACGCTCAATGCGTGCGCACCGCCAGATAAGCCAGCCAGTGACGCTCGGCGCGGCGGAACAGCGCCACCAGCGCGAACGACACCACCAGGTAAATCAGCGCCGCGAGGCCGAATGCGTCGAACGACTGATAGGTGGCCGAATTCGCGTCGCGCGCGACCTTCAGGATGTCCGGCACCGTGGCCGTGAATGCGACCGTGGTGGCGTGCAGCATCAGGATCACTTCGTTACTGTACAACGGCAACGCCCGGCGCAGCGCGGACGGTATCACAATGCGCCGGTACATCGTGAACCCGCTCATGCCGTAGGCGCGGGCCGCTTCCACTTCGCCGTGCGAGGTCGAACGGATCGCGCCGGCGAAAATCTCGGTGGTGTACGCGCAGGTGTTCAACGCGAACGCGAGAATCGCGCAGTGAAAGCCGCTGCGGAAAAACGCGTCGAGCAGATCGATGCGAGCGCACGAATTCGAGGCTGTACATGCCGGTGTAGATCAGCAGCAATTGCACGTAGAGCGGCGTGCCGCGAAACACGTAGGTGTAGAGGCGCACCGGCGTCGAGAGCCAGCGGTTCTTCGACACGCGCGCCACGGCCAGCGGAATCGACGCACACGAAGCCAATGCCGATCGACGCCACCAGCAGCCACAGCGTGACCGCGAGACCCGACATGCGCTGACCGTCCCAGTACAGGAACGCGCGCCAGAATTGATTGAGGATGTCGATCATGGTCGTCTCAAAGCTCCGCGTGCCGTACGCCGATCGAATAGCGCCGGCCCAGCCAGATCAGCACGAGATTCGATACCGATGGTGATCGCCAGATAGATCAGCGCGGCGACCAGAATGAAGAAGAACATGTTGAAGGTGCTCTTGCCGGCGTCCTGCGCGGCTTTGACGATATCGGCGAGACCGATGATCGACACCAGCGCCGTCGCCTTGACCAGCACCTGCCAGTTATTGCCGATGCCGGGCAGCGCGAAGCGCATCATCTGCGGAAACAGGATGCGGGTGAACACGCGCACGCCGCTCATGCCGTATGCGCTGCCCGCTTCGAGCTGGCCGCGCGGCACGGCGAGAAACGCGCCGCGAAACGTCTCGGTGAAATACGCGCCGTAGATGAAGCCGAGCGTCAGCACGCCGGCCACGAACGGATCGATATCGAACTGCGGCAGATTCAGCGCGTCGGTGAGATTGTTGACCGCGATCTGGATGCTGTAGAACAGCAGCAGCATCAGCACGAGGTCGGGCACCGAGCGGATCAGCGTCGTATAGCCGGTCGCGATGGCGCGCAGCGGGCGGTTGAACGACAGTTTCGCCGCCGCGCCCGCGAGGCCGAGCAGGACGGCTGCCGCGAGCGACAGAACGGACAGCTCGATCGTCTGGATCGTGCCGGCCAGCAATACCGGACCAAAGCCGTAAAGGAACACGCGTGTCTCCATCCAGGTTTTTGAGGATGTCACGGATGGCGTCGGCGTGGCCGGCGATGCTGCGCGCCTGCCCCGACTCATCCGGCATGGCGCGGAGTCTCGCAAGCGAAAATCAATTGCTCAAACAGCAGCCGGCAGTCATGCTGCGTCGCAACATAGCGGCGCGCGAGGCGCTGTCGCCGCTCGTAGCGCTTGGTTTTGCGGGTGATATGTTTTTGTAAGGCGCCTCGCGGGCGGCACGCGCTGCCGCGATTTAGCAAGTTTCGGGTCGCTTTTTCGATAGACGCGGGGCCTCGGGACCGGCATCCGCGACTCATCAGATTCGTCGAAGCGCGGTCGACTGCAGCCGCGCTCGTCGCCTAATCCATCCCAAGACGCGCGCGGATCGCCGGCAGCATGTATTCGACCGCCGCGCGCCCTTCTTCGATCGCCGGCGCCGCGCGGTGAAAATCGAAAATGCCCATCCCGCCGAGCCGCGGTTGAATCAGGATATCCGCCGGTTCTCCCGCCAGGCGGCTGCGCGTGATCCGCACCTGCATGATGTCGATGCTTTGCGCGACCGAACTCAGCATCGACGGCACGCGCGCACTGCGCGGCGGGGCGACGCGCACGTCGTCGGTGACAGGCGTGTCGGCGGGCGCGAGCCAGCGCGGCCACGGTTTGCCGTTGCGGCGCAGCGACGACTGGCGGCGGCGCAGCCGGATCGAGCGCGGGCGTTTCGACCACCGCGCCGCCGAAATCGCGGCCGTTCAGAATGTCGTTGTTCAGATCGATGGCGATTACGCAGTCCGCGCGCATGCCGCGTGCGACCGACACCGGCACCGGATTGCTCAGGCCGCCGTCCACCAGCCACACGCCGTTGTGCCACACGGGCGTGAAAATGCCGGGGATCGCAATCGATGCGCGCACCGCGTCGATCGTGCTGCCGTCCTGGAGCCAGATTTCGCGGCCGGTGTCGAGTTCGGTGGCGACCGCCGCGAACGGCATTTTCAATTGCGCGATCGAGCAGCCGGCGAATTTCTCCGCGAATAGCTGGATCACCTTGCGTCCGCCGAGCAGGCCGCCCGAGATGCGCAAGTCGAGCAGGCGCACTACCGTCTGCCAGCTGAGCCGCGACACCCACTCTTCGAGCCAGTCGAGATCGCCGTTCGCGTACACGGCTCCCACCAGCGCGCCGATCGAGGTGCCGCACACCACGTCGGGCTTGATGCCCGCGTCGTGCAACGCGCGAATCGCCCCGATATGCGCCCAGCCGCGCGCGGCGCCACCCCCCAATACCAGCCCGATACGGCTGTATCGACGTCGACGTATCATTTTTTACCCCGCTTACTGTTCACTGCCTTGTTCACTGTCTTGTTCACTGCTTCGTTCTTTGACTGACTGCCTGCTAGCGCCCGCGTATCACGTCTGAGCGCGATGTCGTGTACACCTTCTGATTGCGGTCGAAATGCACGTTGAAAATGCCCTCTTCGGTGACGCCGCCTTCGCGCCACTTCCAGCTCCACACGGTCTCCGGCTTGAGCGGAAACACCGCGACCTGGCCCGGCTTGCCGAGCAGGCGCCGCACTTCGTCTTCGGTCATGCCCATGCGGATCCTGCCGAAATTGGCGGCCGTCAGCACCTGAGTGATGGCTTGCAATTTACCGTCACGATCGATGTCGACCATGTACGTATTCAAACCTTGCGGACCACGCGGATATTCGAAACGTTTCGAGCCGTCGGTGAAGGTGCGCTCGGTTTCCGGCTTGCCCATCTGATCGCGGATTTGCGCCTCGGTCGTGACGCCCGGCGTCATGTCCTTGAGCAACAGCGCATCCGGCTTGACGGCGTTGAAGAATTCCTTGAGTTTTTGCACGGCGCTGGTCGCTCTGTTGTTCGTCGCAGCCGGTCAGTGCGATGCACGCGGCCAGCATGGCGGCAGTAAGCAGTTTGAGGCTCACAGCGAGTTTCCTGTTCGGGTGCGTGCCCGACACGGCACGCGGTTTAGTGTTGTGGCACGCTGGCCCGACACACGTGTGTAGGGTCGTGCTACAGGATAACCGCGCGTCACGAAAACCGCGAGCGAGGCGGGCACAATGGCAACACCGTGCGCGGCGAGTGACCGGTCGGGAGAGCGAAGGCGGAAAAACACCAGGACGTACCGCGACAAACGCAAGTTTTGCTGCGGATGTGCGAGGTGTGTGGGCGTGCGGCCACGCGTGGAAGGTGAGGCTGGAATAGCGTGGATACGTGTGGCAAACAACGTTGCGAGCGCTGAAGAAAACCGTCGCCACAAGCAAAAAAGCGACGCTGTGCAAAGCGTCGCCGGGTCGGTCGATACGGTCAACCGGAAATGAAAGCGGAAGGCGGCGAGGTCAGTGAGCCGCCGTGAAGAGCTCGAAGCACCGCGGACGACACGCAGCGGTCCGGTTCCGGCGAAGCGGTGAGCGACCTTGGCAACTCACCTTGCGCCATCGCCGGAATGGCAAACCGCTGCTTGTCTGGCCGCCCTGGTCCCTCGATAAGCCTTCCAGATGGCAGATAATCTAAACGGATTGACGGCTTTAGACGAGAGCGCGTTTACACCGAATCGGCAGATGATTTCGCGCGTGGCAATTGCGCAGAACAACGGCTCGCGACAAGCGAATCAGATCACCCGAAAGCCATGCGTGCCGTCGCGCTCAAGCTGCGCGACGAGACCGTACTCCCACTCCAGATACGCGTTCATCGCTTCGCGCGCGTTATCGGTGCCCTCATAAGGACGCCGATAACGGTCGATACGCGGCGACGCCATGCGCGTCTCGCCGCTTTCGACCGGCAAGCCCGCGTCGATCCACGCCGCCGTGCCGCCTGCTGAGCACCTGCACGGGCTTCCGGTCAACGCCGCCACTTCGGGCGCGGCAAAGCGCGCAAGCAGACTGCTGCCGCAGGTCACGCACATAGCGCTGCGCATCCGGCAAGCTGGTGCAACGCCTCGTCGAGTTGCGCGCGAATCGCGAACCACGCGCCCGGAATATGCCGCTTCACATAGTTCGCGCTGCGACGTGAAATCCAGCACGACCGTGCCGCGCGATTGCAGCAGCGTGACCAGATCGGCCGGCGCGATTTCGTCGACGGCGGGCGCGCGTAGGCGCGTAGCGCGCAGCCGGCGCCGCGACCTTTCTCGGCGAAGTCGACGGGCATCAGGCCGTCCACGACGTACACCTCGAGGTTCATCTGCGCGAGCCACGACGCGCTCATGTTCGCGCGCACGCCGTCGTTGTCCGCGAGGATCACGCGCGCGCCGCGCACCGGTGCGAACATGTCGGTCTCCTGCACCAGCTGGCCGCCTGGTGCGCTGCGAAAACCGGGCACGTGGCCCGCTTCGTATTCTTCCGGCGTACGCACGTCGAAGCGATACACGGTGCGCACCGCTTCGTCGGCCCAGCGGCGTGCTTCGTCGCGTGACGTGCGGCCTACCCGCGCACGATCGGCGACGCGCGCGCGCGGAATCGGCGGCGGCGAGCCGCAGCGTGTCGTCGACGGCGGCCGGGTCGAAGCGGCGCGAACTGCCGTGCGCGAGCGCCTGACCCGCCAGCGTCCAGCCGATCGTGCCGTTGCGCAGCGCCGCGACCGGATTCGGCACGCCCGCATTGATCAGCGACTGCGCGCCGATGATGCTGCGCGTGCGCCCCGCGCAATTGACGATGATCCGCGTGGCCGGGTCCGGCGCGAGTTGCCGCGCGCGCAGCACCAGTTCCGCGCCCGGCACGCTGATGCTGCCGGGAATATTCATGGTCTGATATTCGTCGAAGCGGCGCGCGTCGAGCACGACGACGTTGGCTTCGCGATCGAGCAGACGCCTGCACCTGCTGCGCGCTCAGCGACGGCGTATGGCGCACGCTTTCGCACCAGTTCGCCGAACGCCTTGCTCGGCACGTTGACGTCCTGGAACAGTTCGCCGCCGGCCTCGCGCCAGCCTTGCAGACCGCCTTCGAGCAACGCGACATGGGTGTAGCCCAGTTCGGTCAGACGGTCGGCGGCGCGTTCGGCGTAGACCTTCGCCTGCGTCGAACAGGACGATCGGCACAGCGAGACGCGGCAGACGCACGGGCGCGTCCAGTTCGAGCCGCGACAACGGCAGATTGGCGGCAAACAGCGGATGGCCGCTGCGCGTGCGGATCTTCTTCCCGCACGTCGACAGCGCGATTTCCTCGCGCTCGAGCAGTGACGCGCGCACGTCTTCGAATGATCGGGTACGAAACTCTTTAACGAAAGTCATGAGATAGCAGACTCCTTCGACGTTCTTCGAGACAGTCCATATGCTTGGGCAGCACGTCGTTCGAGTGGCCTGAAAACACGCTGGTCGACGCTGTGACCGCGCGTGTCACCGCACCAATGCTTCAACCGTACACGCGAATGCCGATCTGCGTACGATCGCCAGAAGACGCTTGCAGGTATTTCCCGCACCGGCTCCGTTGCTCGATGCGCTTAAACGATCCGGCTGGATACTCGATCGCGTGCAATTTCCGCGCCACGGCATGTGCTGCAGTCCTCATACGAAACTGTGGCGCGAAAAAACGCCCGCCGCACACAAACCCCCTTTCGCAAACGTGGACATCCCCGCACCGTCAGCAGAAAACCGCAACCTTTGCCACAATGCGCCATCGCGTGAAAGCGCCAGAAACAGCAAGTGAACAGACAATGATCCCCTTCTCAGTCCTCGACCTGTCGCCGGTCAACGCGGGCGCCACGCCGGCGGACGCATTCAGGAACACGCTCGACCTCGCGCAGCACGCGGAAAGCTGGAACTACCGCCGCTTCTGGCTGGCGGAACATCACAACATGACGGGCATCGCGAGCGCGGCGACCTCGGTGGTGATCGGCTATGTGGCCGGCGGCACGAAGACCATCCGCGTCGGCTCGGGCGGCGATCATGCTGCCGAACCACGCGCCGCTCGTGATCGCGGAACAGTTCGGCACGCTCGCGTCGCTCTATCCCGGCCGGATCGATCTCGGCCTCGGCCGCGCGCCCGGCACCGATCAGAGCACCGCCCGCGCGCTGCGCCGCGATCTGCAAAACAGCGCTGACTCGTTCCCGGACGACGTCGTCGAATTGCAGCGCTATTTCGCCGATCCGGTGCCGGGTCAGCGCATTCGCGCCGTGCCGGGCGCGGGGCTGCATGTGCCGCTGTGGCTGCTCGGCTCGTCGCTGTTCAGCGCGCAACTCGCCGCGGCGCTCGGTCTGCCGTTCGCCTTCGCGTCGCACTTCGCGCCCGATTACATGCTCACCGCGTTGCAGGTTTATCGCGCGCAATTCCGGCCGTCGGCGACACTCGACAAGCCGTATGCGATGGTCGGCGTCAATCTGTTCGCCGCCGATACCAACGAAGAAGCGCAGCATCTGTTCACGTCGTTGCAGCAGCAGTTCATCAATCTGCGCCGCGGCACGCCGGGGCAGTTGCAGCCGCCGGTCGAGCGGCTCGAAGCGTCGGAGATGGAGTTGAATGGCGTCGCGCATTCGCTCGCCTGCACCGTGCTCGGCGATCGCGACACGGTGCGCGAAGGACTGAAGTCGATCATCGATCAAACCGGCGCGGACGAATTGATGCTCACCGCGCAGATTTACGATCACAAGGCGCGGCTGCGCTCGTTCGAGATCGGCGCGCAGGTGCGTGAGGAGCTGGCTGGACGGAAGTGATTGAGGCGGGTTGCCGAAAGGATGGGTAGTGGCTCAGGCTACCTCTTCATTCCAAGAATCATCCGACATTTGGCAACCCGGATCACAGGGTTTCTGGACACCCTGCGATTTGAGTCGATCCCAACGTTCAATACCTCGTCAAGTGGCCTTAGCCCACTCTCCCCCGCTCACCGATTCGCCGGCACCGCCGCCAGCCCATCCAGCAGCGCCTTATGAAACGCCTGCGGGTCCTGCATCTGCGGCGCGTGGCCCAAGCCGGCGAATTCGACCAGCGTCGCGTGCGGGATCGCCTTCGCGGCAGCCTTGCCGAGCTCCGGGTAATGGCCGATCTTCGCGCGCACGTCGGGCGGCGCCGCGTCCTTGCCGATCGCCGTGGTGTCCTTCTGGCCGATCAGCAGCAGCGTCGGCATGCTCAGCTGGCCCAGTTCGTACACCACCGGCTGCGTGTAAATCATGTCGTACAGCAGCGCGGAATTCCACGCGACGAGGTCCTTGCCCGGCCCGCGATACATCCCCGCCAGCATCTGCACCCACGGCTCATAGTCGGCGCGCCATTGGCCGGCGTAATAGGTGGCCTGCTCGTAGCGACGAATGCCGTCGGCGGTCGTCTTCAGTTCGCGCTCATACCATTGATCCACCGACAGCGACGGCACGCCCTTCGCCTTCCAGTCCTCCAGACCGATCGGATTGACCAGCACCAGTTGCTGCGTTTCACGCGGATACATCAGCGCATAGCGGATCGCCAGCATGCCGCCGGTCGAATGGCCGATCATCGTCGCGTCGGTCACGCCCAGCGACGTCGAGCAACGCGTGGGTATTGCGTGCCAGTTGTTGAAAACTGTACTGGTAATGCTCGGGCTTGCTCGATTTGCAAAAGCCGATCTGGTCCGGCGCGATCACGCGATATCCGGCGTCGCTCAGCCGATGGATCGTCGCGTCCCAAGTCGCCGCGCAGAAGTTCTTGCCGTGCAGCAGCACCGCCGTGCGGCCGTTCGGATGCGCCGGTTTGATGTCCATATACGCCATATGCAGCGCGACGCCTTGCGACGTGAAGTCGAACCGCTCGACCGGTGCAGGATAGGTGAAGCCCTGCAACTCGGGACCATAAGCCGGGCCGCCGTTGTCCGCGGCGGCGGCGCTCGCCGCGACCGGACTCGCCTCGCTCATCGCCGCAGCAGCGGCGGCCGCCGGCGTGGCGGCTGAAGCAGAGGAAACGGCGGGCGCCACGGCGCACGCGCAGAGACTCAGCAGGGCAAGCAGGGAATGGCGGCGAAAATTCATCGAGATGTTTTGCAAAAAAGAAAACTGCGAAGAACGTGTGGGTGTACGAATGCGGTAGACCGCGCCTGCCACGATCAGAAGCGCACGATTCTACGACGCACCGCCCGACTGTGCCGCCAATCGCGCAGGCATGAGACTGCGGCGATCTGCCTGATCATGCTGTCCGCCCTTATCGCCGCGGCTGCCGTGGCCGTTCAGCCTTTGGCGGCCCAGTCCGTATCGGACACAAGCACGCCTTTTCCCTTTGGCACGCATATTGCGGCGACCACACCTTGCCCTCTATGTGTCGTGCCGCACGGATGAGCCGCGTTGCAACAGCCGATTGTGCGCAAGTGGGGCACCTGGGCGGCATCCGCGACAATTCAGGCTTTCGCGCTGTGGGCAATTCGGTGCTAGAACTACCTGACGGGCTCGCGAAGACGGAGCCGCCCGGCAGGACGAATCATCCGCCCGAGACATCAGCACGAAGCCGGCGATCGCAAACCAGACACAGACCACAGACAACCAGATCATCCGGGGCATACTCAATCACAAGGAGACAGACATGGACACTCCGTCACGGCTGAACGATGTGCAACGCACAACCCTCGCCATCGTCCTCGCAGGCGGCAGAGGCACGCGGCTCGGGCCGCTCACCAACAAGCGCGTGAAGCCCGCGGTGCACTTCGGCGGCAAATACCGGATCATCGACTTTGCGCTGTCCAACTGTCTGAACTCCGGCATACGGCGCATCGCGGTCGTCACGCAATACAAGGCGCACTCGCTATTGCGCCACCTGCAGCGCGGCTGGAGTTTCCTGCGCGGCGAATTCGGCGAATTCATCGACCTGTGGCCCGCCCAGCAGCGCGTGGAAGGGGCTCACTGGTATCGCGGCACTGCCGACGCAGTGTTCCAGAACCTCGACATCATCCGCTCGATCCGGCCGAAATACGTCGTGGTGCTGGCGGGCGACCACATCTACAAGATGGACTACACGCGCATGATCGCCGACCACGCGGAAAGCGGCGCGGACTGCACGGTCGGCTGTATCGAGGTGCCGCGCATGGACGCCGTCGCGTTCGGCGTGATGGCGGTGGATGAAAACCGCCGCGTGACCGGCTTCGTCGAAAAGCCCGCCGACCCGCCCGCGATGCCCGGGCGCCCGGACATCGCGCTCGCCAGCATGGGCATCTACGTGTTCAATGCCGATTACCTGTATTCGCTGCTCGAAGAAAACATCTCGTCGATCGATACCGACCACGACTTCGGCAAGGACATCCTGCCGCGCGTCGTCACCCAGGGAACGGCGATCGCGCATCCGTTCAGCATGTCGTGCGTGTCGTCGGACCCGAGCGTGGAGCCTACTGGCGCGATGTCGGCACGATCGACGCCTATTGGGCGGCCAATCTCGACCTCGCGTCGACGATTCCTACGCTCGATCTGTACGACCGCAACTGGCCTATCTGGACTTATCAGGAACAGTTGCCGCCGGCCAAATTCGTCCGCGATATGAAGGGCCTGCAGGGCTCGGGCAACAATCTGATCGTCTGCGGCGGCTGCGTGATCTCGGGCTCGCAGATTTCGCGCTCGGTGTTGTCGTCGAACGTGAAAGTGAGTTCGTTCTGTAATATCAATGAGGCAGTCTTGTTGCCGCAGGTCACGGTCGGCGCGAGTTGCCGGTTGCAGAAGGTGGTGATCGACCGCGGCTGCGCGATACCGGACGGTACGGTGATCGGCGAAGATCCGGTGGCGGACGCCGAGCGGTTCTATCGCACCGACGACGGCGTCGTGCTGGTCACGCCCGAGGCGTTGCGGCCGAAATCGAAGTAAGACTGCGCGGAGTTCGTCGACCGGGACTGGGGCACTCGCTGCGGCGTGGCGGTGCCGCTGGCACGCCGCGAATGACGCGATGACGCAATGACGCGGCGCCCTGACCCCGCGGGTTCGACGCCTGCAAGCGGCGAACGCGTTGCGCGCAATATACGTCGCGGCGCCGCTTCAAGAATCCGTTGAAACGACGCACCGACGACCCCTGGCACCTGAACGAGCAACATCGACCTACCGGAGTGAGACTGGCCTATGACGATTCGCGCCCTGCACGTCGCAAGCGAGCTGTATCCCCTCCTCAAAACGGGCGGTCTCGCCGACGTCGCGGGCGCGTTGCCGCCCGCGCTGATCGAGCGCGGCGCCGATGTGCGGGTGCTGCTGCCCGGCTTTCCCGCTGTGCTGGCCGGCTTGACGGACCTGCATCCGGTCGCGCAACTGGGACGCCGCTTCGACACGCCGGGCGTCACGCTCGAACGCGGCACGCTGGCGTCGAACGGGCTGACCGTCTACGTGATCCGCGCCGATACGCTGTACAACCGGCCCGGCAATCCGTATCTGAACGACGAGCATGTGCCCTACGGCGATAACGCGCAGCGTTTCGCGCTGCTCGGCTGGGTCGCCGCGCAACTCGCGCAGCAACTGGACCCGGCGTGGTCGCGCGCAGATCGTCCACGCGCACGACTGGCACGCGGGGCTCGCGCCCGCCTATCTGAAAGCGGCTGAACGCCAGCATGGCCGGCCCGTCGCGCGCAGTGTCTTCACGGTGCACAACCTCGCCTATCAGGGCGTGTTTCCGGCGCATCAGTTCGGCCAGCTTGCGCTGCCGGACGATTTTTTCAACATCTCCGGCATCGAGTTCTACGGACAACTGTCGTTTCTCAAAGCGGGCCTTTACTATAGCGACCGGATCACGACCGTCAGCCCGACCTACGCACGCGAGATCCAGACGCTCTCGCAGGGCGGCGGGCTCGACGGACTGCTGCGGCATCGCTCGCACGATCTGAGCGGCATCCTGAACGGCGTCGACTACGCCGTGTGGAACCCCGCCAGCGACGCGCTGCTCGGCACTCACTACAGCGCCACGCGCCTCGCCGGCAAAGCCGGCCTGCAAGGAAGCGCTGCAAAAACGCTTCGGCCTTGCGCAGAAAAGCGACGCACTGCTGTTCGGCGTGGTGAGCCGCCTGACCGAACAGAAAGGCCTCGATCTGCTGCTTGGCGGCGTGCCTGAGATCGTCAAACGCGGCGGCCAGCTGGTCGTGTTCGGCACCGGCGACCCGGCGCTCGAGAACGGTTTGAAACGCGTCGCGCAGTCGCATCCGGAGTCGGTGGCGGTCGAACTCGGCTTCGATGAAACGCTCGCGCATACGATCGTCGCGGGCAGCGACGTGATCGCCGTGCCGTCGCGCTTCGAGCCATGCGGACTCACGCAGTTATACGCGCTCGCGTATGGATCGCTGCCGCTGGTGCATTGCGTCGGCGGTCTCGCCGACACCGTGGTGGATGCGTCGCTCGAAAATCTCGCCGACGATCTCGCCACCGGCTTCGTCTTCGAACGATTCGAGCCGCAGGGGCTCGCCGCCGCGATCCGCCGGGCCTTCGCGCTCTACGGACGGCGCACCGAATGGAAAGCGACGCAGCGGCGCGCGATGCAGCAGGATTTCGGCTGGGGCGCGTCGGCGGAGCGCTACCTGGCGTTGTATCGCGAGTTGGTCTGAGCGGCGCAGGCTTGCTCCGAGCCGCTCCGCCGCTGAGCCGTCGCCGCTGGCGTGAAAACCTTCCCCATCCGTCTGATGGTTCGACGCAACAACACGGGGACGGATCGACTCGCGCGCGGGAAACTCCTGTATTGTTTCCTGACGATGCAGAGCGTGCATGTTTCCTGCACCATCATCTGAAGCAGTTCTGCCGCTGGGGCGACCGGCCATTCCGGCTCGTCAGCGCGGCGCACCCTACCGTTCTCTTTATCGCGCATCCCCGTTTGCGCGAGCCACACCATGACAAAAAGCGTTCTGAGCATTCAGTCCCACGTTGTCTTCGGACACGCCGGCAACAGCGCGGCGGTCTTCCCGATGCGCCGGCTCGGCGTCAACGTCTGGCCGCTCAATACCGTGCAGTTTTCGAATCACACGCAATACGGCCATTGGACCGGCAGCGCGATCGGCTCGTCGCAGATGGAAGAGCTGGTCGAAGGCATCGGCGCGATCGGCATGCTGCCGCGCTGCGATGCGGTGCTGTCGGGCTATCTGGGCACGCCTGAGCAGGCGCAGTCGGTGGTGGAAATCGTCAAGGCGGTGAAGGCCGCCAATCCGCGCGCGTGGTACTTCTGCGATCCGGTGATGGGCGCGGCCAGCGGCTGCAAGGTCGAGCCCGGCATCCAGGAATTTCTCGTGCGCACCATGCCCGAAGTCGCCGACGCAATGGCGCCGAACCATACCGAATTGCAACGCCTCGTAGGCCGCGAGATCGAGACGCTGGAAGAAGCGGTGAGCGCCTGCCGCGAGGTGATCGCGCGCGGGCCGAAGCTCGTGCTGGTCAAACATCTGCTGGATCGCAACAGTCCCGCCGACCGTTTCAACATGCTGGTCGTCACCGAGCGCGAGGCGTGGATGGCGCAGCGCCCGCTTTACCCGTTCGCGCGGCAGCCGGTGGGCGTCGGCGATCTGACTAGCGCGGTGTTCGTGGCGCGCACGCTGCTGGGCGACTCGATTCGCGCAGCTTTCGAGCATACGGTGGCGGCGGTGAACGCCGTGGTCAAGACCACATGGCAGGCCGGGCGGTACGAACTCGAACTCGTGGCCGCGCAGAGCGAGATTGCGCAACCGCGCGAGTGGTTCGATGCGTGGGTCGCGGAGACGGCGTAGACATTGGCGGCGAGCGGGGTCGGTCGGCGCTCGCTACCACTCCGGCCGCCCCGCTGAAGCACACCGGTACCAAGACTGCCCTCATCCCGATTCTCCTGTTGACCCGATCTGAACGCTCAACAGAAGGCTATCGAGCAGAGCGCCGCGACGCGGAAAATCTCCCTTGCGAGGAAAGCACTGTGGCGCACTGGGCGGGCAATCCGCGAGCGCCGCGCTGGTTTGGCCAGGCTCCCGCAAACCGCCGCTGTCAGCCGGCCGTCCTATAATGCGTGCCGCGTGCGACGTGGATAAGGCGCCTGCCTCTCCACATCGCATTTTTCAGGCATCAGGCATTCCGCAGAATTCAGCAGACGAGGCATCGATGGACGGTTATATCCGCAGTGAGCGGGAAGAATTTTTTGAGCAGTTGTGCATGAGCGTCGACGCCGACGAAGCGCACGAACAGGAAGCGATCGAGTACTTCGAGAACCAGTTCGATCAGGCCGATTTCGATCCCGCGCAATGGCTCGACATCGCGCTGTACTACTCCCCGGCGGTGGCGCGCGGCATCGTCGAGATGGTGACGGCGGACGACAAGGCGCGTAGCAATATCGCCGAAGTGATCGCCGACAACCTCGACATCTCGTACGGCGAGGACGAGTGCCAGCAGTTCGCGGAGACCATCGAGTTCGCGCTGAACAACGGCGTGCCGGTCGATCTCGACCTGGTCCTTGACGGCTGCCAGCGCGCAATCGACGACCTCGACACCTGGGCCGACGACGAAACCAAAGCGCCGCTGCTGCGTCTGCGGGAAGAGTTGTTGCGCCAGCAAGGCGAACATTGAGAAGCAGCGGACTGGCGCTTCGGGTGCTGGCCCAAATAAGCAGCATTTCTTTGAGACGCACTCGCGCGGACCGGCTGCCGCGAGTGCGTTGAAGCCGGCAGCGCGCTTGAATCGGCAATGCCGGCGATACCCGCGATACCCACGATGAGCGGGGCAATGGCGCAGAAGCATTATCGCCGTGACCGCCCCGCATACTTCAGCCGGGCCAGCGGCGGGATTTGCGTCAACTTCAGCTTCCTCTCCGTGCGCACGTGCACGTGCACCTGCATCCACATCTGCACCCGCAACGGCACCGGCACCGCACGGCACTCGGCATCCACGTCAGTACCCGCACCCGCATCCGCATCGGCACCGGCACCGGCATCCACGTCAGCACCCGCACCCGCACCCGCATCGGCATCGGCACCCGCATCGGCACCCGCATCGGCACCCGCATCGGCACCCGCACGGCACCCGCATCGGCCCCGCATCTTAAGCATGTGCCGCAATCCGCACCCCACACGCGGCGCTCCGGCCAGCCCGCCCGCCACGCCGCGCGGGCTATGCCGAAATGCTCATTCAAAGCGCCTCGAACTGCCAAGACGGCGGCAAATTGGCTTTCTATATTCGCGCCAGATTGACCGGCGCATGAACGCCAGCTAACGCCACTGCCTCGACGCTTGAGTGCGCGTATTCCAGCATTGTTTATGGCGACCGATCATCCGTAGTCTGTCGATGTGCGTGACGACCTGCCAACCTCGCGTCGACTCGCGCATCGACCCAGCGTTACCGCCTTGCCGCTTTCACACCCTGAAACTGTCGATGGAAGGAGAGACCATGAGTCTTCGCAACACGCTGAAACCGCTTGCCCTGTTCGTGGGCGCCCTCTTCGCCGTTGCGCCGCTAGCCAGTTTCGCCGACGACCTGCCCGTGAAGATCGGCTTCGCCGCGCCGTTGACAGGCGCGAACGCCGGCTACGGCAAGGATCTGGAAAACGGCGTCCAGCTCGCGATCGACGAAGCCAACGCGCAGAAGATCAAGATCGGCGACAAGGTCGCGCGTGTTCCAGATCGTCTCCGAGGACGATCAGGCCGACCCGCGCATCGGCGTGCAGGCCGCGCAGAAGCTGGTCGATTCGGGCGTCGCGGTGGTGGTCGGCCACTTCAATTCGGGCACGACGATTCCCGCGTCGCAAGTCTACGAACAGGCCGGCATTCCGGTGATCGACCCGGCCGCGACCAATCCGATCATTACCGGGCGCGGCTTCGCCAACACCTTCATGGTGATTTCCACCGATGCGCAGAACGCCGGCAACGCCGGCGCCTACGCGGTGGACGTGACCAAGGCCAAGCGCATCGCGATCATCGACGACCGGACCGCGTTCGGCCAGGGCGAAGCCGACGAGTTCGAGAAAGCGGTGAAGGCGCACGGCGGCACCATCGTCGCGCACGAATACACCGACAATCACGCGGTCGATTTCAGCACGCAGATCACCAAGATCAAGGGCGACCAATGCGGACCTGGTGTTCTTCGGCGGACTGGACAATCAGGCGGCGGGCTTCGCGCGACGGATGAAGCAGCTCGGACTCAACGCGCAACTGGTGGGCGGCGGCGGCGTGATGGACCCGGACTTCATCAAGCTCGCGGGCGACGCCGCGGAAGGCGCGATGGCCTGGGAATACGGCCGCCCGCTCGCGCAGTTGCCCGGCGGCAAGGATTTCTCCGCGAAGTTCAAGAAGCGCTTCGGCGTGGATATCCTGTCGTACGCGCCGTTCGGCTACGACGGCGCGTGGGTCGCGATCAAGGCGATGGAGCAGGCCAAATCGAGTTCGCCGGCGGTGTATCGGCCGGTGCTGAAGGCGATCGATTACGACGGCGTGACCGGCAAGATTTCGTTCGACAGCACCGGCGCGCTGAAGAGCGGCGCGTCCACGCTGTATCAGGTCAAGAACGGCGCGTGGGTGCCGATCGTGACCAAGAGCGGGAGTTAGGCCAGATTCGAGTCGTGTCTGCGGGAGGCCCTGGCTGTGCTCACTGTCTGCGTGAATTAGCCAGGGCCTTTTTCTGAAGCGGCACTAGCAGCGCTGCACTACTTCGAATGCGCGGCCTTCACCACCAGCTCGGCATCGAGATCGCGCTCGATCCGCACGAGGTCGTCCTTCATCGCGGCGAACTCGTCGGCCGAGCACATCTGATGGCCGAACGCGGCGCGCAGATGCCGGCCGACCTGCAGCACCCGCGTCGCGGGATCGAAAACATAGCGCGACGAAAACGTCAGGAAGCGGTCCTGCACCGCCGTATCGGACGGCAAATCCGTCACGCGGACAAAGCGCGGCAGCGTCATTTCCAGCGTCTCGTCAAACTCTCCGCCGATGCAGGCCCACGGCTGCGTTCGCGCAGGCTCCGCCAGCCACCCCTGCACCTGCGAGCTCATCCCGCCGGAAAAGCTCGTCAGCGCCGGCACCGCCGTCGTGCCGTCGGTCCACACGAAATGCGCGACGCTGCCCTGCATCGACGTCGCGAACGGACCGTCTGTCGCGCTCACGTCGTCCGTGCGCAATTGCGCGGTGCCGTGCAAACCCGTCTGCAACAGA
Organism: uncultured beta proteobacterium; assembly: GCA_963800185.1. Classification (GTDB taxonomy): domain Bacteria; phylum Pseudomonadota; class Gammaproteobacteria; order Burkholderiales; family Burkholderiaceae; genus Paraburkholderia. Next base: position 341,214 of record CAWCZW010000002.1, read on the forward strand.
CGGTTCGCGGCAATCTGCTGGATGCGCTGACGCGTCGAACGTCGAAACGTATTGCGCTCGATTTCCGCGGTAAAGCCCGCGTCTTCCACGCGATACGCGTAATTGGCCGCGCCGTTTTCATCGACGTCGATCTGCACGCGCGCGCTGCGCTCACGCAATTGCGTGGCCGGTGTGCGCGAGAGCACGCCGTCGTCCACCAGCAGCACCGGACGATCCATCACGGCCACCGGCAGATAGCCGAAGCCGGTGCCGCCTGCGGTGGTATCGGCGAATAGCGACAGATTCGGGAATCCACACGATCGCGTGATTGATCGCGCTCGCCCCGTAACCCGGCACGTCGGGCAGGCTGTAGTACGGCCCGAGGTTGAGCAGCACCGCCTCGCTGCGGATGCCGACCGCCGCCAGCAGCGCGCCGTACAGCGCGACGTGGTCCTTGCAGTCGCCATACCGGTTGCGCAGGATATCGACCGCCTTGTGCGGAATCGCCGCCGTCTCGCCGAGAAACAGCGCGACGTAGCGGATATTCAGACGCATCCAGTCGTACAGCAGCCGAGCCTTCTCGCGCGGATCGGCGGCGTTCGCAGTCAGCGTCTGCGCAAGCTGGACGATGGTGGGATCGTTCATCGTCGGGTCGATTGCAGGCTCGCGATAACGCGCGGCGAAGCTCGCAAAATCCGGCACCGTCGATACCATCAGCCGGTCACCCCAGTTCGCATAGCCGACCGCGCCTGCTTCGAGTGGCGCGTAGGGGCCGTGACGGTAGTCGAACTCGTAGCGGGTACGTCCGTTGGCCGTGACCGGCGGCACCGCGACATAGCCGCGCGCGTCGGCATAAAGCGGGACATCGGCGGGCAAATCGAAGATCAGGCGTTGCAGCCCGACCGGGTCGCGCGTCGGTTCGACGAGGTATGCAAAGGTGCCCGCCTGCAACGGCTTGCTACGCGTCTTGCGAAACGCCAGATGCACCCGCGAGCCAGGCTCCACGCCCGGGAAGATCACCGTGCGCAACACACCGTCCTCGAAACTCGGCGCACCGGCCGAGCGCGGCTCCTGCACGTCGCGGATCGCCTCGGGCCCGACCGGATGCGCGGTGCCGTCCGGGTCGATCGTTTCCGCGCGCAGCAGTTGCACCTGCTCGATGTCCTTGTTGAACCAGACGTAGCGCTGCGCGATATCGTCGATGCCGCTCGCCGTATTGGCTCGCAGCACCGTGTCGTCGTGCTCTTCGATCGAGCCGTCTTTCTGGATCGTGAACAGGTGGACGTCGCGCTCCATCGTGGAGGGCGCGAGCTCGTCAGAGGAAGACACCGCTGCGGTGTCGTCGGCGAACGCGGCGGGCGACGCCACCAGCGCGGCAAGCGCCCAACCGGCGGCCACCCCGATCAACCCGCCACGCCCTGTCATGAAGCCCGCGCCCTGCCCCGCGCGGGCGAGGCACACGGGCTCGCGGCGAAGTCCGCACCAAAGGCGCGACTGGAACCCGGCCGGGCGTGGCAGCGGCCATCGAACGCGATATCGACACGCTTGGTCATCAGATGCGTCACCCGCCGCGCTCGTCCGCTTCGCCAAGTTGCGCGAGCAACGATTGCAGACTCTCCACATGACGCAGCAGCAAATGACGATGCTTTTCGATCTGCTCCAGACGTCCCGCGAGATCGGCCTGAAGCAGATCGTCCAGCTCGGCCGACGCGATCACTTCTTCGACCTTCGAGCGCATCGTCGCGAAATCGACCGGCGCGTGACTCAGATGCCGCTCGAAGCGCCGCACGTCCTGAATCGCCAGATCGCGGACCTTGCGCAAATACGCGTGACGTCGATGCGTCTCGGCATCGAGCGCATCTTCTTCGACACGTTTGGCCGGGCCTGGCTGACCAAAAATCGGCTCCGGCGGGCGCAGCACCGTCTTCTTTCGCACCGGATGCGCAGTGCCGCGAAAACGCGCGAGCGGCTGTTCGTTGTCGATCGCTTCACGCGCGTTGGAGGGAATGTCCTGCCCGGTATGCGGCGCGTTCATCCAGCCGTTCGGCAAGCCCGTGACCGCTTCGATCCCGCGCACGAATTCCTCGCTGAATTCGCGCTGACCGGCCAGCATCAATTTCAGGTAACTCGCGGAGAAAGTCATCATGCGCGCGAGACGCGTCGCAGCGCCGACCTCGCGGGTCAGCAGTACCAGGTTTGCCCGCCATACCGGGAGCAGCAATTCGTCGGAATCTTCCATCGCTGGGTCTTCCATCTTTTGCCCGATGTCATGACGATACGCTCGACCAACCTCGTCATGCGCGTCATCGTTTTGAAAGGTTAAACGCATCATCGCTCGCCGCGCAATCCCGGCTTATACGCGATTGCGAGCTGGCGGGCGGTTGCCTTGGAGGCCTGCCCACGCGTTGCGCGTTGTCGGGATTACACGATACTGCACATCATTAGGCCGTATCGACGTGGTGGAGCACTCACTGTGTTGCATTGACACACGCATTGGCGCCGCGTTCCTACCGCGCGACACGTGCAATGTGGCATGCTTGCGGACCGATGCGGCACGCCTCGTGCTGTATCGGTAGCTCCACAACATCGACTTAAGGGTTTTGTAATGAAGAAAATTGCTCTCGCCATTGCCGCAGCTGTCGTCGCCCTGAGCGCGGTCGCTCCCGCGCAAGCTTATGAACACCATCACCACCCGGTATGCCACAAGGTGAAGGTCCACGATCACTGGGAAAAGCGCTGCCACTAATGGTGATGCGGCGTCCTTCCGGGCGCGCCGCACATCGCAGAGCCCCGCCAGTCAGCGGGGCTTTTTTTATCGCAACACGCGTTGGCCTGGCGCAGGCAAATGTCTTCGACGCTCTATACGTTCCACGCGAAAACCGCAGCATGCAATCCCGGACACATGCTGTTACACCTTTTTGGCGGTGCGAGCCGACGCGAAAACGGCTTCACGCGAATCGCGAGATTCGGTCATTGCGTCAAGCCGTTTTGCGTGAGAAAAGAAAGAGGAGATGAATGGAATGCGCGGCGACTGTTTTTTAGACCCGCGCGCGAGCCACAACCTGCGCGTCAACCCAACGCATCAAGCCGCGTCGACGCGCTCCAATGCAGTCGTCACCAATGCCTGCATCAAAGGCTCGATCTTCGCGGCGAGCTTTTCGTCATACGCATAGGGCATCTGCTCTTCCATATACGTGATCTGCGAAAGTTCGAGCTGCACGGCATGCACGCCTTGCGCCGGCTGCCCGTATTCCCGCGTGATATAGCCGCCCTTGAAGCGTCCATTGGCGACCGCCGTATAGCCGCCGTCGCGCTCGACAAGAGCAGCCAGTTCCTCGCCGAGACCCGCCACCGCGCTCGCGCCATTCGACGTGCCGAAGTTGAAATCCGGCAGACGTCCCTCGAAAAAACGCGGCACATGCGAGCGGATCGAATGCGCTTCCCACAGCAGCACCTTGCCGTGCTTCGCCTTCAACGCGGCGAGTTCGGCCCTCAACGCATTGTGATACGGCGTCCAGTACGCGTCGCGGCGACGCGCAACTTCGGCGTCGTCAGGCAGATGTCCGTCGAGATACAGCGCTTCCTTGTCGAAGGTATCGACCGGCAGCAGACCCGTCGTGTCCTGGCCCGGATACAGATTCGCGCCATCGGGCGGACGGTTCAGGTCGATCACATAGCGTGCGTAGGTCGGCGTGAGAATCGATGCGCCCAGCCGTTTGGCGAACGCATACAGACGGTCGAGATGCCAGTCGCAATCGTCGGTGCGACGCGCGACGGGTGTCATCGTCGCCGCGATGTCGGCGGGGATTTGCGTGCCCAGATGCGGGATCGAGATCAGCAACGGCAGGCGTCCCTGATGCAGCGAGAAAACCGGCGGAGTGTTCGAAGCAGTCATATCAGTCCGGAATCGGTTGGATCGAAGGATCACTTTAGCAAGTCATGCAAGCGGTTGATTCTGGCAGCACGCGCGCTTCATGTTGCGCTTCATGTTGCGCTGCCTTCGTCGGCCGCCTCAGTCGAGCAGCTCCGCGAGCGCCATGCGATAGCGCGCATAAGCGCCCTCTTCGTCGCGATGCCTGCGGTTGTCGACGACCTTGTCGCCGCCCGCATACACGTCGCGAATCGGCGTCTCGCCGTGCTCGCAGAATACAACGCCCGACAGCCACGCGTCGCTCGCATGCTCGGCGATGCTCGAATGATTCGCGTCGAGCACGAGCCAGTCGGCGCGGCGTCCTGCCTGCAAGCGCGCCAACCGCGCGGCCCGTTGCATGCGCGCCGCCATCGAGCGCGGCGTCGAACAGACGGTCCGCCACGTGCGTGGCCTGCGCCGAAGCGAGCACGTTGCGCTGCCGGCGCGTCAGACGCTGGCCGTATTCGAGCAGACGCAACTCCGCGCGCCAGTCGACGCCGATGTGGCTATCCGAGCCGACACCGATCCGCCCTTGCGCGTCGAGATATTCTTGCGCCGGGAAAATGCCGTCGCCGAGATTCGCTTCGGTGGTCAGGCACAACCCGGCGACCGCGCCGCTCTTCGCGAGCGCCTGCGTTTCGTTCGCGTCGACATGGGTCGCGTGCACGAGGCACCAGCGGCTGTCGACCTCGAAACGATCCAGCAGCCATTGCACCGGCCGCGCGCCTTCGGTTTCGATGCACGCATCGACTTCAGCGGTTTGCTCGGCGATATGGATATGCACGGGCGCCGTTCGCATCGATGCCGCCCAGCAGCACACGCAACGAATCCGCCGATACCGCGCGCAACGAATGCGGCGCAACGCCGTAACGCAGCGCGGCGTTCTCAGGCCGCGCCGTGCGCAACGTGCCAAGCAGATCGAGCAGACTCTCCGGTGTATTGATGAAGCGCGCCTGATCGTCACGCGGCGCGCGCGAACCGAAGCCGCTGTATTGATACAGCACCGGCAGCATCGTCATGCCGATGCCGCTTGCGGACGCCGCATCCACGACGCGTTGCGCGAGTTCCGCCTGATTCGCGTAACGGCTGCCGCCAGGCGTGTGATGCACGTAGTGGAATTCGCACACGGACGTATAGCCCGCTTTCAACATTTCGATGTAGAGCCATTGCGCGATGCTCGCCAGACCTTCCGGCGTGATGCGCGCGGCGAAGCGATACATCAGGTCGCGCCAGCTCCAGAAGTTGTCCGTGGCGTTGCGCGCGATATTCGGTGAGACCGGCCATCGCGCGCTGGAACGCATGCGAATGAAGATTCGGCATCCCTGGCAATAACGGGCCTGCGGCTTGCGGCACACCAGCAGGCGCGACCTTCGTATCCGGGGTGACTGCCGTCAGCGTGCCGCTCGCGTCCCATTCCAGCAACACGTTGCGACGCCAGCCGCCCGGCAGGTACGCGTGCGCGGCGAACAGCGATTGATTCGATTGCGTCATCTCTCAGGTCCGTAGAAAAACGGTCTCGCCCGCGCGCACGACGCGAGCGCACAACGGGCGCCCCATCCAGTAAGCCAGCTCGGCGAGCGAATCGACCGACCAGACCGCGAAGTCGGCCGCGCGCCCGACTTGCAGCGCGCCGTGCATGTCGGCTTTGCCCAGTGCGCGCGCCGCATTCGTCGTCACGCCTTGCAGCACTTCGGGCACCGTCATGCGAAACAACGTGGTCGCCATGTTCATCATCAGCAGCAACGAAGTCGCGGGCGATGTGCCCGGATTGCTGTCGGTCGAAATCGCAATCGGCACCTCGTAGCGCCGCAGCAAGTCGAGCGGCGGCAACTGCGTCTCGCGGATGAAGTAGTACGCGCCCGGCAACAATACGGCTACCGTTCCCGCTTCTTTCATTGCAGCGACACCGGCTTCATCGAGAAATTCGAGGTGATCGGCGGACAGCGCACGATGACGCGCGGCCAACACCGTGCCGCCGCCGTTCGACAACTGCTCGGCGTGCATCTTCACGGGCAGCCTGTAGCGTTCGGCTGCATTGAACACCCGCTCGCTTTGCTGCAACGTAAAACCGATGCGCTCGCAGAACACATCGACCGCATCGACCAGACCTTCGTCGGCGAGCGCGGGCAGCATCGTGTTGCAGACCTCGTCGATATACGCATCCGCACGGCCTGCAAATTCGGGCGGCAATGCGTGTGCGCCGAGAAACGTCGTGTAAACCGTCACCGGATAACGCTCGCCCAATTGCCGCGCGACGCGCAGCATCTTGCGCTCGCTCGCGAGATCGAGGCCGTAGCCGGATTTGATTTCGATTGCGCTCACGCCTTCGGCAAGCAACGGTTCGAGCCGCGCGGCCGATTGACGGAACAGCGTGGCTTCGTCGGCGGCACGCGTGGCGCGCACCGTCGAGACGATTCCGCCACCCTGTCGCGCGATTTCTTCGTAGCTGACGCCCGCGAGGCGCTGCGCGAATTCGTCCGCGCGCTGGCCGCCATACACCAGATGCGTATGGCAATCGACGAGACCCGGGCTCACCCACGCGCCGTGCAGATCTTCGCGCGGCCACGCGGTGTAGTGAGCGGGTAAGTCGGACGCTGCGCCGAGCCACGCGATGCGGCCGTCTTCGACCGCAATCGCGGCATCGGCTAGCGTGTGGTGAGGATCGCCCTGCGGGCAAAGTTTCAGGTGATGCCAGACGGTTTGCTTCATCGCGTGCCTGTTGCTCGTTGCAGCTGGTTGCGGGTCGGTTGTCTGTCGTTTCGCGAACGCGCCTGGTGTGCGTGTTCGCCTTCGTGTTCTTCGTGGCGAAAATCGGCGCGCATGCGAATCGTAGTCATCGTTGCGTGTAGCGGAGCGTGATCGCCAGGACCGCGCCTGTGCCTTCCAGTGTGCAGGCAAGCGCATCAGGGGCGTCGATGCGCAACGTGTCGCCGGTTTCAAGCGAATGCGAATGCGCTTGCGAATGCGCTTGCGCGTCGCCAACGGTCATCGTCACTTCGCCACTCGCGCAATACAGCAACACGACATCGGCGGAAAACGTGCGTGGCGAGCGTTGCGTCGAGTCGGCGCGCCACACGCCGAGTTCGCCTTGCGCCACATCGCGCCGCACCATCAGGTTGAAGTCGCGCGTCGCACCGTCGATCAAACGCGCGTCGATATGCACCTCGCCCGCGAACCTGGCGATGTCGAGCGGCTGCTCAAGCGCATGCGACTTCAAAACCTGCGCGCCGGCCGTCTCGTCGAGCACCATTCCCGCGCCGGCCAGCAACACCAGCGTCCGGTCGACCCCTTCAAAGCGCGAGAACGGCCCGGCCTGCGCGACATCCGCAACGCTCACGCGCCACACGAACGACTCCATGCCGGCCTGCTCGGGAAATGCCGCCACTTCGCGCGTCACTCCGCCGCCGTTTTTCCACGGCGCCGCCACGAGGTCGGCGCCGCGAATCAGCGTGACAGCTGCCATGCCGCCGGCCACCGTCACGATCAACGGCCCAGCATCGGCAGATTCAGGCCTGCCTCACGCGCGGTGTCCTGCGCGAGTTCATAGCCTGCATCCGCGTGACGCATCACGCCGGTGGCCGGATCGTTGAACAGCACGCGACCGAGCCGCTCTTTCGCTGCGTCCGTGCCGTCGGCGACGATCACGACGCCCGAGTGCTGGCTGAAGCCCATGCCGACCCCGCCGCCATGATGCAGCGACACCCACGATGCTCCGCCTGCCGTATTGAGCAGCGCGTTGAGCAGCGGCCAGTCGCTGACTGCGTCCGAGCCGTCCTTCATCGATTCGGTTTCGCGATTCGGGCTCGCCACCGAACCGGTATCGAGGTGATCGCGGCCGATCACGATCGGCGCTTTCAGCTCGCCGTTCTTCACCATTTCGTTGAACGCCTGGCCCAGACGATAGCGATCCTTCACGCCGACCCAGCAGATCCGCGCGGGCAAACCCTGGAACGCAATACGTTCGCGCGCCATGTCGAGCCAGTTGTGCAGATGCGGATCGTCAGGAATCAGTTCCTTGACCTTCGCATCGGTCTTGTAGATATCCTCCGGATCGCCCGACAGCGCGACCCAGCGGAACGGTCCCTTGCCTTCGCAGAAGAGCGGCCGGATATACGCGGGCACGAAGCCCGGGAAATCGAACGCGTTTTCCACGCCCATTTCGAGCGCCATCTGGCGGATGTTGTTGCCGTAGTCGAGCGTGGCCGCGCCGCGTTCCTGCAGCGTCAACATAGCCTTGCACCTGCGTCGCCATCGACTGCTTGGCCGGTTTGACGATGCTGTCCGGCGCGGTCTTCATGCGTTCGCGCCAGTCTTCGACGCTCCAGCCCTGCGGCAGGTAGCCGTGAATCGGATCGTGCGCGCTGGTCTGGTCGGTCACGCAATCCGGCGTGATGCCGCGCGTCACGCACTCGGCGAACACGTCGGCGGCATTGCCGAGCAGGCCGATCGACACCGGCTTGCCCGCCTGCTTCGCCTCTTCGAGCATCGCGAGCGCTTCGTCGAGGGTCTTCGCTTTCTTGTCGACGTAACGCGTTTTCAGACGGAAGTCGATGCGCGTCTCGTCGCACTCCACCGCGATCATCGAGAAGCCCGCCATCGTCGCCGCGAGCGGTTGCGCGCCGCCCATGCCGCCGAGACCGCCGGTCAGAATCCAGCGGCCCTGCGGATCGCCGTTGAAATGCTGGTTCGCGACCGAGAAGAACGTCTCGTACGTGCCCTGCACGATCCCCTGGCTGCCGATGTAAATCCAGCTGCCCGCGGTCATCTGGCCGTACATCATCAGGCCCTTGCGATCGAGTTCGTGAAAATGCTCCCACGTCGCCCAATGCGGCACCAGGTTCGAATTCGCCAGCAGCACGCGCGGCGCGTCCGCATGCGTGCGGAACACGCCGACCGGCTTGCCCGATTGAATCAGCAGCGTTTCGTCTTCGTTCAGGTCTTTCAGCGACGTGAGAATCTGATCGAAGCAATCCCAGTTACGCGCGGCACGGCCAATTCCGCCATACACGACCAGCGCATGCGGATGCTCGGCCACTTCCGGGTCCAGATTGTTCTGGATCATCCGGTACGCGGCTTCCGCGATCCAGGTCTTGCAGGTCTTTTCCGCGCCGCGCGGTGCGCGGATCGTACGGGTCGGGTCGAGTCGCGGATCGATGTGTTTCGGGTTGTTCATGATGGCCCTCGGAATGCTTGAAGATGTCGGAAGAGGTTCGAAAAAGTCTCGGTAAAAGCGGCCGAATCAGAAATGACCGGTGAAGCGATAACGGCTGCCCGGGTGCCACAGATTCGCAATCGACGCCACCTGGCTCTGCGACCACGTGCGCCGATGCAGCACGAGGCAAGGTTCGAGCTCGTCCATGGTCAACAGCTCGCGCGTGTGGGCGTCCGCTGCCAGGGCTTCGATCCGGTACTCGACCCGCTGCAACGGCGCCACGCGCACGAGGTACTGGTTCGGCGTGGTGTTCGTAAAGTCCTGCAACGCGTACTCGGGCGCAACCGCCGGATTGACCCAGCGTTCTTCGAGTTGTACGGGCTCGTCGTTTTCCAGATGCAGCACGCGCGAATGAAACACCGGGCTGCCCGCGTTCACCTGCATTTCTTCGGCGAGCGCTTCGTCGGCGATACTCGCGCCGATGTGCAGCACCTGCGCCTGATGACGATGACCGCGCGCGACGATTTCGTCGGAAATACTGCGGATCGCCACCAGCGTCGACTCGTACTTGGGACGCGCGACGAAGGTGCCCGAGCCCTGCACGCGCGTGAGCACCTGCTCCGAGGTCAACTCGCGCAACGCGCGGTTGACCGTCATGCGCGCCACGCTGAACTCGCGCGCAAGCTCGTTTTCAGAGGGCACCTGGTCGCCTTCGGCCCATTCGCCCGCATGAATGCGCGCGAGGATGAAGTCCTTGATGCCCTGATAAGCCGGTGCGTTCATTGGCGTGATCCGCTTGCGCTGAAGCTCACTGTTCCGACGCGAACGAGAACGGGCTCAGCTTCGCGATCGTGCCGTTCTGCACGAGACGCGTGACGGCTTCGATGTCCGGTGCGAAGTAGTGATCGAGCTCGTAGTGCGCGACGTCCGCGCGTACGGTGTCCAGCGCCTTTTGCAAACTCGGGCTGGTCTTGTGCGGTGCGCGCAGATCGACGCCTTGCGCAGCGGCGAGCAGTTCGATCGACAGAATGTTCGCGGTGTTTTCCGCGATGTCGCCGAGTTTGCGCGCGGCGAACGTCGCCATCGACACGTGGTCTTCCTGGTTCGCCGACGTAGGCAGCGAATCGACCGATGCCGGATGCGCGAGCGTCTTGTTTTCCGACGCGAGCGCGGCCGCTGTCACGTGGGCAATCATGAAGCCGGAGTTCACGCCGCCGTCGCGCACGAGGAACGGCGGCAGGCCCGACAAGCGTCGCGTCGATCAGCAACGCGATACGGCGTTCGGCCAGCGCGCCGATTTCAGCGGCGGCGAGCGCGAGGTTGTCGGCCGCGAACGCGACCGGCTCGGCGTGGAAGTTGCCGCCCGACAGCACTTCGCCGGTGTCCGGGAAAATCAGCGGATTGTCGGAGACCGCGTTGGCTTCCAGCAGCAGCACGTTGGCTGCGTGACGCATCTGGTCCAGACACGCGCCCATCACCTGCGGCTGGCAGCGCAGGCTGTACGGGTCCTGCACCTTGTCGCAATCGGCGTGCGACACGTTGATGCCCGAGCCTTCCAGCAACGAGCGATACGCGGCGGCAGCGTCGATCTGACCTTGATGGCCGCGCAGTTCGTGAATGCGCGCGTCGAACGGCTTGACCGAACCCATCGCGGCGTCCACGCACAATGCGCCCGATACCAGCGCGGTGCGGTACAGGTCTTCGATTGCGAACATGTTGTACAGCGCGAGTGCGGTCGATGCCTGCGTGCCGTTCAGCAGCGCGAGACCTTCCTTCGCCTGCAGCGTGAGCGGCTTGAGGCCGACGAGCGCGAGGCCTTCGGTGGCCGGCATGCGCTCGCCCTTCGCGAACACTTCGCCGACGCCCAGCAGCGTCGCCGACATATGCGCGAGCGGCGCGAGGTCGCCCGATGCGCCGACCGAACCCTTGACCGGGATCACCGGCAGCACGTCGGCGTTGAACAGCGTGATCAGCGCTTCCATCACTTCGCGGCGGATGCCCGAATGACCGCGGCCCAGGCTCGACAGCTTCAGCGCGATCAACAGACGCACGACCGGACGCGACATCGGCTGACCCACGCCGACCGCATGCGACAGCACCAGATTGCGTTGCAGCAGTTCGAGCTGGTCGCGCGGGATATGCGTGCTGGCCAGACGCCCGAAGCCGGTGTTGATGCCATAGGCCGGCTCGCCCTTCGCGGCGATATCGGCGACGGCTTTCGCGCAGGCGTCGATCGCGGCATGGCTGGCGGGATCGAGTTGCAGCGAAACCTGTTCGCGCGCGATCTGGCGCAGTTGCGGGAGAGTCAGAAAACCGGGCTTCAGAATCATGATGTTGTCCTGTCTATACAAGTTCTGGGAAGTCTAGCGGGGTCGTCTTGTATATACAACTTGTTTTTAAAATCCCGGCGCTAGGGATTTTCCATTAGAAGGAAGGCTGACAAGGCTTACATAGCTTGCAGGCGTGGGCTCCGGCGCGCAATCTGCTTGACGCCGCCGAGTGCGCCTGAATGCCCAACTTGTATATACACGCACCCATTCCACCAAGCCACGCGGACAAAAAAACATTGCGCGCCTGCCGAACCGGCCGGATAGGAATAGTTATAGGAGAAGCCCGCGCTCCCCACTGAACCTAGCAATCCACCTCGCGCCCGACAGCGCAAAAAAGCTCGCGTGCTGGCGGCGAGTGCGCACAGCAGCGGGCTTAGGTGATATGTGACGCGGGAAACCAAGGTGCGGAAGGTGCGCGAAGGCGCGCGGCCAAAGCCGCAATTAGAGTTTCACGCGCTCGGCGATGAAATCCAGAAAACTCTGCACGCGCCCCGACAGCGATGCGCTCTGGTAATACACCGCGCTCACCGGTTGCCGCTCGTCGACCAGCACATTGCCGAGAATCGGCACGAGGCGTCCGTCGCGCACGTCGGCGGCGGTCATGAAGTCGGCCAGACACGCGACGCCCCACCCCGACAGCACCAGTTGCCGCAAGGTTTCGCCACTCGACGCGGTTATCGCGGGCTCGATCTTCAGCGACGCGGAACCGCCCGCACGCCCCGCACGCCCCTCTCGCAGCGGCCAGCGGTTCAAATGCTCCGGCGCCGTAAAACCGATCAGCCGATGCGCGCGCAACGCCTCCACCGATTTCGGCTCGCCGTACTCGGCCAGATACGCCGGGCTCGCCAGCACTCTCAGCTGGCTGCTGCCCAACGCGCGCGCGTGCAGCGTCGAGTCCTGCAACGCGCCGATCCGGATCGCGATATCCACCTTCTGTTCGAGCAGATCGACGATCCGCTCGTTGCTCGTCAATTCCAGGCGAATCTCCGGATACAGCGCCGAAAACGCCTTCATATGCGGCGCGATGCAATGCAGCATGAACGGCGACGCCGCATCCACCCGCAAGCGCCCTGAAGGCCGCGCGCGCCCTCGGGTGACGGATTCCTCGGCCTCTTCCATTGCGTCGAGAATCGCCCGCGCGCGTTGCAGGAACGCCTCGCCCTCGTCGGTCAGATGCAGACGGCGGGTCGTGCGGCGCACCAGCGCGGTGTCGAGCTTCTTTTCGAGGCGCGTGAGCGCGCGGCTCACGCCCGACACGGTCTGCCCCAGCTTCTCGGCGGCCGCCGTGATCGAGCCGCTGTCGATCACGGTGACGAACACCAGCAATTCGTCGGTGGAAGTTTTCATTGTTGAATTCAAATCAAGATTGATTTGAGACTAACACGCTTTTTGCGAGAATCAGGACGGCGGATACTGCTTGCCTGTCATGGTGCTTTTCTAATTTCCACTCAGGGTTCCACTCAGGGAGAACGTCTTGAAGATTTTCATCACGGGCGCAAGCGGGTTTATCGGCGGCTCGATTGCCGCGCATCTGGTGCGCGCCGGCCATCACGTACGCGGTCTGATCCGCAATGCCGAACACACTGCCGAGCTGAAACGGCTCGGCATCGAGCCGGTCATCGGCACGCTCGACGAGCGCGAGTTGCTGATCGCCGAAGCGCAAGCCGCCGACGCCGTCATCAACGCGGCGAGCAGCGACCACGAAGGCGCGGTCAAAGCGCTGATCGACGGCCTCGCCGGTTCCGGCAAGCCGTTTCTGCATACGAGCGGTTCGAGCATCGTCGGCGATGCGTCGGGCGGCGAAGCGGGCGAGGCGCGCATCTATCACGAAGACGCGTTGCCCAAGCCGACGCCGGACAAGGTGGCACGTGTCGCGATCGATCTGCTGGTGCTGAATGCTGCGCAACTGAATATCCGCTCGGCGGTGCTGTGCAATACGCTGATCTACGGTCACGGCGCAGTGGCCGGCAGCGCGAGCGTGCAGTTGCCGCGTCTCGTGCGTCAGGCGCAAAAGAGCGGCGTGGTGCGTCACGTGGGCAGCGGCGGCAACATCTGGTCGAACGTGTTCATCGACGACGTCGCTGAACTGTATCGCCTCGCTTTGGAGAAAACCCCTGCGGGCACGTTCTATTTCGTCGAAAGCGGCGAAGCGTCGTTCCGCGACATGAGCGCTGCGATTGCCCGCAAGATGAAACTCGGCGAGCCGCAAGACTGGCCGCTCGCCGACGCGCAAAAAGAATGGGGCTACGAAATGGCTTCGTACGGCCTCGGCTCGAACAGCCGCGTGCGTGGCGATCGCGCGCGCACACTGCTCGGCTGGCAACCGGCGCGCACCTCGGTGATCGAGTGGATCGAACGCGACATGTGAGTCGTGTGAGCGTATGTGAACGATGCGTGAACGATGCGTCCGAACGAGGTGTGAACGCGCGTGAACGCGTGCCAGCCCTGTAAGCCGTGTAAGCGCAGCCGTTGCAGATTCGTAAGCTGTTCTCGATAAAATCCGGCTCACCTTCCGTGCGACCCGACTGTCCGGGCCGCACACGAGTACGGATTTTGATCGATGACCTTCGCGCTGAATTTCGACTGGCTGACCAACCTGCTGGCGATTCTCTTCGTCGTAGCGTGCCTTTACGATGCACGCTACGACGAATACGGCGCGTTGACGCTGGCCGCGGCCGCGATGGGCCTTGCCGTGATGGCGATGGAGTTTTTCCTCAAGCCCGCCTTCGATATGGCGCTCTGAATCCAGCGCGCCTCGCACACGGCGCCGCACGCTTACGCTCATCCGCGCGTAGCGGCCTCACGCTCGCTGAAGCTGCGCTTATCCACGAGCGCACACCGCTCCATCACACTGCGACTTCCGGCGGCGCCTGGCGAAAACAGCGCGTGATCCAGCCGAGATAGCACAGGCCCAACACGAACCACACGGCGCCGAGCACCAGCGCCGTCTTCTCGAGACTCACCAGCAGCCACACATCCGCGAGCGCGCCGGCGAGCGGGAACAGCAGTCCACCGATCACACCCATCGCATTCGCACTGCCCTTCGCGTTGAAGAACTGGCGAATCACGCAGAGATTGACGGCCGTGAACGCGAGGAATGCACCGAAGTTGATGAACGACGTCGAGGTGGCCACATCGAGCTTCAAGGCGACGAGACCGATGGCGCCGGCGATCGCAATGTTCAGCGCCGGCGTCTTGAACTTCGGATGCACGAAGCCGAAGATGCGACGCGGCAGCACGTCATCGCGGCCCATCGCATAGAGCAGGCGCCCCACGCTGGCTTGCGCCGAAATGCCCGAGGCGAACTGCGCGAGAATCAGGCCGGCCAGAAACACCGTGACGAAGATATCGCCGCCCACCTTGCGCGCGACTTCGAAGGCCGCCGAATCCGGATCCTTGAACACCGCGCCCGGATGCGCAAGCTGCACCGTGTAGGCCGCAATCACGAAGATCGCGCCGCCGATCAGCGCGATCAGTACGATGGCGCGCGGCATGGTCTTTTCAGGGGCGATGGTTTCTTCCGTCAGGGTCGACACCGCGTCGAAGCCGAGATACGAATACGCGGCAATCGCGGCGCCCGCCATCGTCGCGGAGAGCGGCACGTGCGGCTTGAAGAACGGCTCGGCGGAAATGAGTCCACCGGGACCGGCCGCCGCCATCACATAGTGGCAGCACAGCACGACGAACAACGCAACGATCGCCAGTTGCACCACCATCAGCACGATGTTGAAACGGTTCGCGAGTTCGATGCCGAGAATGTTCAGCGCACTGGTCAGCACGATGAACGCAACGATCCAGATCCAGCTCGGCACGTGCGGAAAAGCGGCGCTCAGATAGGCCGCGCCGATCAGCCAGATCACCATCGGCAGGAAAAAATAATCGAGCAAGGTGGCCCAGCCGATCATGAAGCCGAGGTGCGGATTGAAGGTTTTGCGCGTGTACGTATAGGCCGAACCGGCGACCGGGAAGAGCCGCGCGAGTTTGCCGTAGCTGAGCGCGGTGAACACGATCGCAATCAGCGCGATCAGATAGGCGAGCGCCGCCGTGTCCTGGCTCGCGCTTGCCAGCACACCGTAGGTACCGTAGACGATCAGCGGCGCCATATAGGCAAGGCCGAACAGCAGGACCGACGGCAGGCCGAGTGTGCGTTTCAGATGCGTGCCTTTGCCTTGTGTGCCTTGTGTGCCTTCTGGCGCTGCGGGTTCGGCGGTGGACGATGAAGTCATACTGTGTCTCCTCTTACGAATGGACAAGCGTCGCCCCGGGCGCTGCGCTGCGGCGCATGCGCCCCGGTCGAGCCGGGTCGATCGGATTTGCTGGCAGCGCGACATTCGCGCCGACGGTCCTTGCCTGAGGTACCGGGCTGATGCGCGCCGCCGTTAGAGCGGCATACCAGCCCGGTCGTGTCTGTTCGTGCGTCTCTTCGTGTGCGTCTGTCCGGGCTTTCGCTTCAGCGCGCGCGAATCACCCGCGCACGCGGGCCCTGCGCGCCCTCGACGGTAGCGAGATCGAGCGCGATGCGCGCATCGTGCAGGTACCGGTAGTGTTCACGCGCGCCTTCGAGCCGCGCCGGATCGAGTGGCGCGCGCAGCACGGTTTCCTGCTGGCGCGCGTCGCACACCACGTCGCCGAACGGATCGATCAGCGCCGATTCGCCGGGAAACGTGAGGTTGTCGTCGCCCGCACCGATGCGATTGACGAGCGCCGCGAACATCTGGTTTTCCATCGCGCGCGCCACGATAGCGCGGCGATGCACCGGTCCGAACGGGTCCATGTTGCCGTTGGTCACGACCAGCAGATCGGCACCGAGCGACGCGACTGCGCGCGCCGTTTCAGGAAACTCGATGTCGTAGCAGATCAGCAGTCCGACGGTCATGCCCTTGAAGCTGCATACTTCATAGCGATCGCCCGCTTCGAATACGCCGACATCCGAGGCCCACAGGTGGGTCTTGCGATAGCGCAGCGCGATCTCGCCGTGTTCGTCGATCAGCACCGTGGTGTTGAAAAAATGGCTGCCGTCACGCTCGGCGAGGCCCACCGCCACCGCCACGCGGGCTTCGCGCGCGGCATTGCGCACTGCAGTCAGCGACGGGCCGTCGAGCGTCTGCGCGACTTCGCCGACGTTATCGCGGGTGGGAAAGCCCGACAGCGTGGTCTCGGGAAATACGATCAGATCGGTTTCGGCCGAACGCTGGCCGATGACTTGCAGCACGCGCTGCACGTTCTCACCGCCGACGCCCACGGCCCCATCCACGATGGGAATCTGCGCCAGTTCGAGTTGAAGCATTCTGTCTCCTTGCCGGTTCGCTGCGCGTTGAATAGCGGCAGTTTCATCCGCCCGCGTTTTCAGGTTGGGCCTATTATTACCAGACATATTTTTGTCTGTAATTACCCTGCTGGGTTACCCTCATCGGAGCACGCATGGAACTCGAATGGCGCGATCTGGCCTTTCATCGCGAGATCGGCGCGGTTATCGAAGCGCTCGATAGCGCGCAATTCTGGACTCGCCTCACGCGTGCGCTCGAACGCTACGTGGTCTTCGACAATTGGGTCGCGTTGCGCTTCACCGCCGGCGAGGCGCCGCTCGTCTGCGCCGAATCACCCACGCCGGACGGCACCGTGGATGCGATGTTCCAGGACTATCTGGCCGCGCTCTATCAACTCGATCCTTTCTATATCGCCGCTACCGGCAAGCCCGCGTCGGGCTTCGTCACGCTGGCCGATGTCGCGCCCGACAACTTCTCGATGACCGATTACTACCAGCGGTACTTCAGAAAGAACATCGTCGGCGACGAGGTGCATTTCAACTACATGATCGACGCGCGGCACACGCTCGCCTTTTCCATCGGCGCGACGCAACGCTACGGCGAGCGCGATCTGGCCGTGCTCGCACTGTGTGCGCCCTGGGTCATCGCGCTGTTGCGGCAACGCCTGCCCTATGAGGCGTTCGACACAACGCAGCAGCCCCGGACCGAGGCCGCCGTCGAGCTCTCAAGCGAGTCGCTCGCTTCGGCGGACACGCCCGCCTACGCCGCGCGTTTCGAACAGGTCACGTCAACAGGGCGACGTGCGTCGCTCACGGCGCGCGAAGTGGAAGTGGCGATGCTGACCTTGAGTGGATTTTCGACGCGCGCAATCGCGGAGAAACTGACGATCTCGTTCGAGACCGTGCGCGCGCACAAGAAGCACATCTATACGAAGCTGAACGTCAATTCACAGTCGGAACTGTTCGCGCTGTTTTACGAAACGG
The DNA here is from genome assembly GCA_963800185.1 of uncultured beta proteobacterium. GTDB lineage: Bacteria > Pseudomonadota > Gammaproteobacteria > Burkholderiales > Burkholderiaceae > Paraburkholderia. Next base: position 358,835 of record CAWCZW010000002.1, read on the forward strand.
GACGCCAGGGCACATGACGTCCCGCTGTTTTAGCGCAAGCGCGAGTGAATGCTGGAGTTCGTCACGAACCGCATGCGGGGCAGCCGCTTTGAGTCTTTGCTTCGTTCTTTTCTTCATAGCGGTCGTGATGCCTGACCCAGTCGGTCAGACCGCGCGCTTCGTTGCGTCCCTTCGGCGTGATATCCAGATGCGCGTACGTGTTGAGAAACCGTTCGTCGCCGCGTCCAAAGCAGGAATACGTGTGATACACGTCGCCGTTGTGGTCCTTGTAGAACACGCTATGACCGTGCTGCTCGTCGATGCCGACATCCTGCTCGGTGAAGTTGTAGAACGCTTTCTTGCTGGCAAGCTGCTCCGGCGTGAACGACACGTGATAATCGAAATTGAAATCGCTGCCATCCGACGACACCCACGGGAAGGTCCATTCCATCCGCTTCCTGAAGGCCTCGATCTTCGCGAGCGGCGCATGCGACACCGTCACATAGGTCACATCGTGATGCTCCAGATGCGGCAGCGCACCGGCCATATGATCCGACACGAACGAGCAGCCGACACAGCCCTCTTCCCAGTCCTTGCCCAGCATGAAGTGATAGACGATCAACTGACTGCGTCCGTCGAATAGATCGGCGAGCGTTTTGCGGCCTTGAGGTGTATCGAACGTGTAGGTCTTGTCGACCTTCACCCACGGCAATTCGCGGCGTTTGCGGGCGATTTCGTCGCCGGCGCGCATGTGCGCTTTCTCTTCGACGAGCAGCGCCCGGCTCGCGTCCAGCCATTCTTGTTTCGTGCCAATGCGGTGTTGCGGTTCCATCTGCGTCTCCTTCTCTGCGTCATGCAGATTCAATCCGGCACACTCAAGAGCCAAAACCTTCCAGATACGTACATCAGATCAATCACGCACTTCCAACGCACTTCCACGCACCTCCACAGCGCCTCCACGCACTCACAGCACGTAGCGCTCGAGCGAATCGATACCGTCGGTCCAGCCATGACGATGATCGTCGCGCTGCGCGTCGTCGGCGAAACGTTCGTGCGTGAGCGTGAGCCACGTCGCGTTTGCGTTTTGCTCCGGCTCCAGCAAGATCGTGACCTGCGATTCGTGTTCAGCGCCGCCGCGCGGTGTCCACGTGAACACCAGCTTGCGCTCGGGCACCACCTCCAGATACGTGCCGCGAACCTCGACCTCGCCGCCATCCAACTTGCGAAACACGATCGTGTAGTGTCCGCCTACCCGCACGTCGAACTCCGCGCGAATCACGTCGGAGCCGCCCGGATGCATCCATGTCATGAATTGCGCCGGCTCCGTCCACGCGCGGAAGACTTTGGCAGGCGTGGCGTCGAGACGCCGCCGGAGGGTGAGGCTGGGCTGGACGGGTTGGGCTGGCTGGGTGGATCGGGTGGACATGAGGCGGGCTCCTCTTCGACAAAAGCGGCAAGACGGTCGAGCGATTCGGACCAGAAGCGCTGGTAGCGGTTGAGCCATTCCATCGCTTCTTCCATGGGTCCGGCGGCCAGGCGGCACGCCACCGTGCGGCCGGTTTTGCTGCGCGTGATCAGCCCCGCGCCGGACAGCACGTCGAGGTGTTTCATCACCGCAGGCAAGGACATCTCAAACGGGGCGGCGAGTTCGGTGATCGACAGATCGTGCTCCGACAGACGCGCGAGCAATGCACGCCGCGTCGGGTCCGCCAGCGCGGCGAAGGTGCGATCGAGTAACGTTTCATTAAACTTAACCATGAGGTTAAGCATAGAAACGATGCCCGGAAAGTCAAGGACAGGTACGCGTTTTCTATCGACACACGAAAGCCGCGCGGTAGCGGGACGGTACGACAGCAGGCAAAAAAAGAAACGCGGCGCATCGCAGAGAGAACTCTGCAATGCACCGCGTCAAGGGGGAGACCAACGACTACCTGCTCTCGCGAAACACCTGGAAGTCTCGTGACGTCCCGTGAAAAGAATAGATCAGCTCGAACTCAGATCGCCCATCCGCCGAGATAGAAGCCGACCAGCACGACAGCGATCGCCACCGTACCCACATTCAGCTTGCGATATTCGCCGCTCACCACGCGGCCGATCACGAGCGTCGCGAAGCCGAGCATGATGCCCGTCACGATGTTCGCGGTCAGCACGATGAACACGGCGCACATCAGGCCCGACATCGAATCGACCATGTCGTCCATATGCAGCTTGCTCACGTTCGACAACATCAGCAGACCCACATACATCAGCGCGGGCGCGGTTGCATACGAAGGCACGAGGCTCGCGAGCGGCGAGAAGAACATCACGACAAGAAACAGCAGACCGACCACCGCCGCCGTCATCCCCGTCTTCGCGCCCGCCGCGACGCCGACCGTCGATTCGATATACGCCGCTGCCGGCGCACCGCCGAGCAGGCCGGAGAAGATCGAGCTGAGCGAATCGGCGGTCAACGCGCGGCCGCCGTTGATGATGCGGCCGTTTTCATCGAGTTGCCCCGCCTGTCCCGCGACCGCGCGGATCGTGCCGGTCGCATCGAACACGGCGGTCATCACGAGGGCCAGCACGCTCGGCAGGACCGCCATCGACAGCGCGCCCTTGATGTCCATCGCGCCGATCAGCGAGGCGTGTCCCGGCGCGCTCAGCGACGGCACCGCGAACACGCCGTGGAACGTCACCGCCGGATCGATCGCCAGCGCAAGCGCCGAAATCGCGACGATCACGATCAGGATCGAACCCGGCACGCGACGGCGCACCAGCCCGAAAATCGCCGCGAGCCCCGCCACCGACATCAGCGCCGGCAACGCCGTGATATTCCCGAGCGACACCGGCAGACCCGCGCCCGGATTCTTCACGACCAGACCGACGTCGTTCGCGGCGATCAGCAGCAGGAACAGCCCGATGCCGATGCCGGTGCCGTGTGCGATACCGGTCGGCAGATTGCGCAGAATCCACGAGCGCACGCCGGTTACCGAAATCGCGGTGAACACGACGCCCATCAGAAACACCGCGCCAAGCGCGACATTCGGATGCAAGCCTTTGCCCAGCACGAGGCCGAACGCGGTGAACGCCGTCAGCGAAATCGCGCAGCCGATCGCGATCGGCAAACGCGCCCACACGCCCATCAGCAGCGAGCCGAACGCCGTGGTCAGACACACGGCGACGAACACCGCGCTGGTGTCGAAGCCCGCCTTGCCGAACATGCCGGGCACGACGAATACGGAATAGACCATCGCGAGGAAGGTCGTGATGCCCGCGACGATTTCCTGGCGCTGCGTGCTGCCGCGCGCGGTGATGTCGAAATAGCGGTCGAGAAAGCCCTTTCCGTCGAATGATTCGGTTGCGACGTCGGAAATCGGTTGGGCGTGGGGTTCCATCATGATGAGTGCCTCCTTTATCAGCATGCTGAAACGGCCGTCGAGCTGGCCGTCATCAGGTTCGTCTCGTTGCTTTGGTTTAATGGGGAATTCGTCCTTTTTGCTGTCTCGAAATGTAGGGCAACACAAATATGTGTCCAATCGCATGAATGGCATGCCGGACATGTCGCGATGCTTATATGGCTCAAGGGACGGCGAAGCGCGCCTACGTGGCGCGCGTTTACACCTACGGCCGGCGAGCCCGCGCTGAAAGGGATCTGACGGGTTCGGGCGGCGCATTTTGGGGCCGGAGACGGCATGTCGCAGATCGCAGAGATACGCCCGGCATCCTTCACGACGCAGTCCGGCGCCTCTTCTTCACGAGCCGCACGCGGCACGAAGCGTGCTCCGGATAGGGCGCCGGATCGTCGCCGAAACGGGGCCCGGCCGACGTCGCGGGTTACACTCTGGCCCGTACCTGTCCTAATTGCGGCGGCCCTTCGCGCCTGTCCGCACCGGCCCTTGGAGTGTTTCTTGATGACTGGCGGTTTTTCGCGTCCTGCCTGGCGTTTGCCGATTTTCGCTGTGTTCGCGCTGCTGATGCTGTCCGCGCTATCCGGTTGCGGGAGCCTGTTATGGGGCTCGCAGCAGGCGCCGATCGTCGACGCCACGGTGATGCCCGTCGAACCGGCCAGCGCGCCGGTGGCGGCGTCCGCACCCGAGCCGGTCGAAACCGAGGCGAACGAACCCGAACAGCCGAAGAAGCCGAAGAAGCCGGTCGTCAAGCCGCACAAGGTCGAGCCCCCGCCGCCGGTAGCCACGCCCGCGCCGCCGCCGCCCCCGCCTCCGCCGCTGATCGTGTTGCGCACGATCGAGCGCAACGAAGCGCGCGCGCTGCTCGACAGCGAAGTGCAGAAACCCGACGGCAAAGTGGTCGGCCGCGCGGTGGATCTGATCGCCGACGCGCTCGGCAAGCCGCGCGAGATGGTCGTCAATCTGCAAGGTTTTCTCGGCGTCGGCGACCGCAAGGTGAATTTCCCGTGGGGCTCGTTCCGCTTCACGCCGGCCGCGAAAGCCGCGCCGATCACGCTGAACGCGAGCGCCGTCCCCGCGACGGCGGCCAAGGCCGCGCCTGTGCAGTTGCCGCTGATCGACGCCACGGTCGAACGCTCGAACGGCGCGAAGGTGGGCCGCGTGATCGACGTGCTGATCGACGCCAATGCGCAGCCGCAGGCCGTCGTGCTCGACGTCAACGGGATGGTCAGCACCGAGCGCCGCACGATTGCCGCGAACTGGTCGGCGCTGCACTTCGTCACGAAAGACAAGGAACTGCATCCGCAAATCGATCTGAGCGACGCGCAGATCAACGCAACGCCGCCGTATGCCAGCGATAAACCGATCCGCGCGGTGTCGCCTGCGCCGCCGGCCGCGCCAGCACCCGCGCCCGCATCGGCTGCGGCGGCGCCCGCTGCTGCGGCACCCGCGGCGGCGGCGACCTCCACCGCTGTGGCATCTAACGCACGGGCGGCCCGATGACCGGCCGCACTCTGGTCACGGCGCGCAGTCTGCGGGCGCTCGATTGGCTGAATTTCTTCGTCGCGAATGTGCAGACCGGCTTCGGGCCGTTCATCGCGTCGTACCTCGCGTCGCATAAGTGGACCCAGGGCGAGATCGGCATGGCGCTGTCGGTCGGCACGATCAGCGCGATGGTGAGCCAGGTGCCGGGCGGCGCCGCCGTCGACGCGTTGCGCAACAAGAAAGGCGCAGCCGCGTGGGCGATCGTCGCGATCATTCTGAGCGCGGTGCTGCTCGCTGCCAGTCCGACCGTGCTGCCGGTGATCGCCGCCGAGGTGTTCCACGGCTTCGCCAGTTGCATGTTGACGCCCGCGCTCGCGGCGATCTCGTTCGCGCTGGTCGGACGTGCGAATCTCGGCGACCGGCTCGGGCGTAACGCGCGCTGGGCGTCGATCGGCAGCGCGGTCGCGGCCGGGCTGATGGGCGTATTCGGCGAATACTATTCGCCGCGCGCGGTGTTCTGGCTGACCGCCGGGCTCGCGGTGCCCGCGCTGTTTGCGCTCGCGATGATCCAGCGCACCGACACCGTCGAGTTGCCGAAAGCCGCGCCGACGCCGCAGCAGGTCGAGCGCCGCGAGAGCCTGCGCGCGTTGCTGCGCGACCGGCGGATGCTGCTGTTCGCGGCGTGCATCGTGTTGTTCCATCTGTCGAATGCGGCGATGTTGAATCTGGCGGCGGGCGAAGTGACTGCCGGCATGGGCGATAACGTTCAGCTCGTGATCGCGGCGTGCATCATCGTGCCGCAGGCGATCGTCGCGATGATGTCGCCGTGGGTCGGACGCTCGGCCGAGCGTTGGGGCCGCCGGCCGATCCTGCTGCTCGGGTTCTCCGCGCTGCCGATTCGCGCGCTGCTGTTCGCCGGTATCAGCAGCCCCTATCTGCTCGTGCCGGTGCAGATGCTGGACGGTCTGAGCGCAGCGGTGTTCGGCGTGATGCTGCCGCTGATCGCCGCCGACGTCGCCGGTGACAAGGGCCGCTACAACCTGTGTATCGGCCTGTTCGGGCTGGCGGCGGGGATCGGCGCGACGCTGAGCACGACGGCGGCGGGCTTCGTGGCCGACCATTTCGGCAACGCGGTCAGCTTCTTCGGTCTGGCGGCGGCGGGCGCGCTGGCCGTGCTGCTGGTGTGGGCGGCGATGCCCGAGACGCGCGACGCGTCGGCGGCGGGAGACGACGCGCCGGTGGGCAATGGAGAGAAAACGGCGGCGAGGTGATAGCGGCCGTTACGCCGACCCGACGAAAGAGGCACGAAGCAAAGAGGCACGCAGCAATGCGTGCCTCTTTTTCTTTGCGCCCGCTCAATCGACTCAATCGACTCAATCGAGCGCCCTGCCCGCGGTTTCCCGCATGAACGGCAGCGGCAATAACGACACGAGGCCGCAGCCGATCAGATACCAGGCCGGCGCCAGATTGTTGCCGGAGAGCTGGATCAGCCAGGTCGCGAAGAACTGCGCAAAGCCGCCGAAAATCGACACGCCGAGGCAATACACGATCGACATGCCGGTCGCGCGAATCGCACGCGGAAACAGTTCCGGCAGCATCACGATATTCGGCACGGCGGTGAACGCGACCAGCACCGCGAGTCCCGCCACCACCGACAACAACACGGGCACCGTGGGCACCGCGTTGATCGCCATGAACGCGGGATACACGGCGACGATCAGCAGCACGCGCGAAATCCACAACACGCGTTTGCGTCCGACCCGATCGGACAAGGCGCCCGCGAACGGCGAGCAGATCACGGTCACGAAGGCAGCGGTCCACGCGGCCCACAGCGCCGACGACATCGGCAGATGCAGAATCCGGATCGCGTACGTGGACAGATAGAACAGCACGATATAGTTCGCCGCCGTGCCGCCGATCGTGGTGAGCACGCCCATCGTGATCACGCGCGAGTGGTCGCGAAAGAGCTTGCGAACGGGCTGCGAGGCGGGCTGCGAGGCGGGTTGCGAGGCGGCCTGTGATGCGGGCACGTCGGCCACCTGCTGCGCGCCTGCCGCAGCGTCCTGCGCACCCGGCAGCGTTTCATCCAGATGACGCCGGATATAAATCCCGATCGGCCCCATCGCCATGCCGATCACAAACGGCACTCGCCAGCCCCAGCTTTCGAGCGCGGCGCCCGACAGCGTCGCCGCCAGCGCGACACCGAGCAGCGATCCGCAGACCGTGTTCAAGCCCTGGCTCACGAACTGCCAGCTTCCATAGAAGCCCCGGGTCTTGTCGCTGCCGTATTCCATCAGCAGCGACGTGGATGCGCCGATCTCGCCGCCCAGCGCAAAGCCCTGAATCAGCCGCGCGAGAATCACCAGCAGCGGCGCGGCCACGCCGATGGCCGCATAAGTCGGCGCGAACGCGATGATCGCGGAGCCGAGCGTCATCAGCCACAGCGTCACGCTCATCGCCGCCTTGCGGCCCGCGCGATCGGCATAGCCGCCGAGCACCACGCCGCCCACCGGACGCATGATGAAACCCACGCCAAAGGTGCCGGCCGCGAGCATCAGTTGCGCAAGCTGACCCTCGACGGGGAAATACAGCTTGCCGATGATCGTCGCGAAGAAACTGTAGATCGTGAAGTCGAAGAATTCGAGGCCGTTGCCGAGCGTGATCGCCGCAATCGCTTTGGCGTGGCTCGCGCGGTTGAATGACTGCGTGGACACCTGGGCCGACACGCGCTGCATGTTGAGCGCGTCGGTGGCTGCGGGTTGCGGTGAGGCGGAATAATCCATCTGAGTCTCCTCCATGATGTGCTGCCTGCGCGGACCCGATGCAGTCCGCCGCAGTGCCACGCAAGCTCGCGTCAGACGAGGAACGTTTGCGCGAGCTTCACCCAGTACGCCGCGCCGGGGGCGAGGCAAGCGTCGTTGAAGTCGTAGCCCGGGTTGTGGACCATGCAGCCGCCCTCGCCGTCGCCATTGCCGATGATCAGATAGCTGCCCGGACATTGTTCGAGCAGGAACGCGAAATCCTCGCTGCCAGTGAGCGGCTGCATGTCGGCGATCAGGCCGTCTTCACCGAGCCAGTCGAGCGCGACTTGCCTCGCCAGCCCGGTCATGTCCGCGTCGTTGACGAGCACCGGATAGCGCCGCTGATAATCCACCGAGGCGCTTCCACCGAATACGGCTGCCTGTCCGCACGCCACGGCCGTAATGCGCTCCTGAAGGTAATCGCGAACCTCGGGTTTCAGCGCGCGCACCGACAGACGCATCTCGGCGGTCTGCGGAATCACGTTCGGCGCCTCGCCTGCGTGGATGGCGCCGACGGTGATGATCGCCATGTCGAGCGGCGCGATATTGCGCGACACGATGGACTGCAACGCGAGCACGATCTGCGCGCAGATCACGACCGGATCGACCGCCTTCTGCGGCACGGCTCCATGACCGCCGCGTCCGGTCACGGTGATGATCACCGTATCCGAGGACGCCATGAACGAGCCTGGCAGAAAGCCGAACTTGCCGGTGGGAAAGCCCGGCATGTTGTGCATCGCAAAGACGGCGTCGCACGGAAATTTGTCGAACAGACCGTCTTCGAGCATTTTTCGCGCGCCGGCCTGACCTTCTTCGGCGGGTTGGAAAATCACATTCAACGTACCGTCGAAGCATTTTTCCTGCGCGAGATGTTTGGCGGCGGCCAGCAGCATCGCCGTATGACCGTCGTGGCCGCACGCGTGCATCTTGCCGGGCACGGTGCTCGCGTACGGCAGGCCGGTGGTTTCGTGAATCGGCAGTGCGTCCATGTCGGCGCGAATGCCGAGCTTGCGCGTGCCTTTACCCACTTTCAACTGACCGACCACGCCGGTCTGACCCAGCCCGCGATGCACCGTATAGCCCCACGCCTGCAGGCGTTCGGCGACCAGATCGCCGGTCGCGAATTCCTCGTACGCCAGCTCCGGCTTCGCGTGGATGCGATGGCGCAGCGCGATCATTTCGTCTTCGAGTTCGGCGATGCCCGCCGGGATAGCCATGGTGTTCACGTGTCGTCTCCGTCGATCGATAAGTGAACCCAGCATAACGACGCCGATTTTTGAGCGGCAGGCGTAAAATCGTTGCACCGGCAACTGGCGGTTGCCACCTCCCTCCCGCGTTATTCCGATGAAACTCCATCAACTCAGTACGTTGGCGGCAATTGCCGATACTGGAAGTATCCGGGCGGCATCGCGCTCACTCGGCATTTCGCCAGCTGCCGTGACCAAGGCAATGCGCGAGCTGGAGGCCGATCTGCAGGCGCCGCTGCTGGTGCGCAGCGCGAGCGGCGTGGCGTTCACCGAGTTCGGCCGCGCGCTGGTCGTGCACGCGCGCGTGGTGCTGGGGCAACTGCAACGCGCCGAGGCCGAGATCGAAGCGTTGCGCGGCGCGGCGGCCGGCAAGCTGTCGATCGGCGTCACGCCGTGGGTCGCGCTGACGTTTCTGCCGCCCGCCGTGCAACGCTTCCGGCAACGCATGCCGGAGGTGCAACTGGAGTTTTTCGAAGGTCTGCTCGCGCTCGTGCAACCGCGACTGCGCGACGGCAGCCTCGACTTCTCGATTGGGCGGCCGCCGCCTGCGTCGCCGCAATCGGAGTTTCACAACGTGCCGCTGTTTTCGACGCATTCGGCGGTGGTCGCGCGCCGCGATCATCCCAAAGCGGGTTGCCGCACGCTGCTCGAACTGGAAGACGCGGAATGGGTGCTGAACTGGGACCCGGCGAGCCGCGAGTCGATCTCGGACAACCTGTTCCGCAAGCGCGGCATGCGCGTGCCGCACACCATTCATCTCGCGCATTCGCTGGCGATCGTGCTGGGGCTGCTGGCGCACACGGACATGCTCAGCATCTTTCCTTGGCCGCTCGTCGAGGTGACGCTCGCCAGAGAAAATCTGTGGGCGCTGCCGTTGCGCGAGACGGTGGACGAAACCATCGTCAGCATCACGTCGCGTCGTGGTGCGCCGGCCAGCCCGGCGGCCGCGTGCTTTCTCGAGTGTCTGCGCGAGGCGATCGATGAAGGCGCGCGCTCGCAGGATCCCGAGCAGCGACGGTTGTTTCATTCGATCGAGTTGCTGCTTTAGGGGCGGCGCTGCGTGGTTTCGCTGCGTGGTCTCGCTGCGTGGTCCCAGCGTCGTCAGTCGAGATACTCCGCGGCCCGCTTGCGCAACACCGCGCTGAAATCGTCGAGCCAGCCGATCGACAGCCGCCAGCTCTGCCAGTACAGATCGACGTCGATATGCTTGCCCGGCGCCATCTCCACCAGCTCGCCGTTCGCCAGATGCGCAGCAATCATCCGCTCCGGACACATCCCCCAGCCGAGGCCCGTCACGCAAGCGCGCAAAAAACCGGCGACATGCGGAATCCAGTGCAACGGCGGATCGATTTCCGCTCGCGTCACGCGTCGCATGAAGCGCTTTTGCAACTGGTCCTTCGGATTGAAATCGACGCACGGCGTGCGCCTCAAACTCTCGCGCGTGACGCCGCCGGCGAAATGACGCGCGAAGAATGCCGGTGAGCACACCGCCAGATACCGCATGCGCCCGAGCCGCGTCGAACGGCAGCCTTGCACCGGCTCGGCCTGCGTGGTGAGCGCGCCCTGCACGCTGCCGTCGCGAATGCGCTGCGCGGTGTGATCCTGATCGTCGACGACCAGATCGAGCAACATCTCCCGTTCGACGCAGAACGGCGCGACCGCGTCGATAAACCAGGTGCCGACGCTGTCGTCGTTCACCGCGACACGCAGCGCCGGCCATGGCTCGACCAGCGTGCCAGGCAGCGCCGGCAGGCGGCCGCTCAACTCGGCTTCCAGCAACAGCACGCGCTCGGTATGACGGCACAGCAACGCGCCCGAAGTCGTCGCCACACACGGCTGACCGCGCTTCACGAGCACGCTGCCGACGCGCTCCTCCAACAGCTTGACCCGCTGCGATACCGCCGACGGCGTGACATTCAGCTCGCTCGCCGCGCGGTCGAACGAACCGTGACGGACGACGGCGGCCAGCGCATCGAGCAGTGCATAGTCGAGCATTAGCGTTCCTTAATCGGCATTAACTGAATTAGCTTCTCTTATGAGAAGCGAAAACGCAGACTAGCGCCATTGGTATTCCCCGTCTACTGGATCGACTATGAACTGGCTGTCTTTTTCCCACGGCGCGGCGCTCTGCGCATCGCTGATCGTGACCATCGGCGCACAGAACGCTTTCATCCTCCGCCAGGGCATCATGCGTTCGCATGTCGGCAAGATCGTGCTGCTGTGCGCACTGTCGGACTTCATTCTGATCGGAGCGGGCGTCGGCGGCGCGTCGGTGCTGGTGGAGCGCTACCCGGTGTTCGTTCACGCGATGCTGTATGTCGGGCTCGCGTACCTGGCATGGTTTGGCATCAACGCGCTGCGACGCGCGGTGCGGCCGGGGCATGCCGTGCTGGATGCGGGCGCGAACGATGCGAGCGCAAACCCGGGCGCGGGAACCGGCGGAACCGTTTCAGGCGGCGCGACGCCGGGCTCGAACAGCGCGCCCGCCCAGCGTGCGTTGCCGATCATCCTGATGACACTCGCCTTCACGTGGCTCAATCCGCACGTTTATCTCGACACCTTCCTGCTGATCGGCACGGCGGGTGCGCGCGAACCCGAGGGCGCACGGGCCGCGTTCGCACTCGGCGCGATGGCGGTCAGCGGCGTCTGGTTCGTGAGCGTGGGATACGGCGCCCGCGCGCTGGCGCCGCTGTTCAAGCGCGCCACCGCGTGGCGGGTGCTCGACGGTGCAATCGGCAGCATGGTGTTGCTGCTGGCGGTCACGCAGTTGCGGTGAATCCATGCGGTGAACCGGTCGAAGCAACCCGGCGCCGCTCGTGTCGCGTTGCAAAAAGAACACAGTTTTCTTCGCAAAATCATGAACTTGGGGACAGTTCCCAATTCGCTTCAGGCGTCAGCAAGATAGCTTTCCTGCGAACTGTTCCCCGCTCCGTCTGCCCGGCCAGGCAAGGCAAAGTCCACGGCGGTGGCCGTTCCAAGCCTCGCTCCAGGCCCCTCTTCACTCCTCCTCGCCCGTTGGATTAAATGCCCCGCGCCTTGAACGACGCATCCTTCCGCCGTCCTCCCGTTCGCAGAAAGCGACTTCGCCACGCCCGAGCCGTTCTTTTGAGAAAAATATTCCCCGCCATGCGCCGATTTAACGGCAATTAATGCCGCTGTTCGGCGCCTCAAATCGAGTCAACGCAGCCGACACTATTAACTATGGTTAGCTACGCGCGAGGCGCACGAATAGCGGTATTTCAACCCATATCGTGCGGATCTGATCGCCGCCCATTACGCGGGACGACCGCCTCGTCATTGTTGGCGCGATCCCCGACGTAGCGGTTCAGGCAGAACAGGCGGCCGGCCCGTCCAGGCCAATCGCCCGCAGGACGATTCGAGCACCGGCGTTCAACGCCAAACGATTGCCGACAGCGATTCGCTACGTTAATTGGGGTCGGCGAGTATGTTATTTTTTCGAAATCGTTTCACGGAGAGAAAACTACCCGTTGCGTACGGCGCTTAGCGGATAAAGGCCGGTTAAAATCCGGGCCGATTGGCTGGCGACGGGGGCCAGCAACGAGGACCATCCCAGAACACCGGGGTTCAAATAAAGCCACCCAGCCGGCGGGCGTGATCTGCATCGCGTCCGGACCGGCCGAGTCTGCATACCGTGTCGTTTTTTTTGGGGTGGCCAGCCCCGGTGCATGCAGCGGGAAAGTCAAAAGAAAGACGATAACAATGCCTGTACGAATCATGTCGGTGTTCGGCACGAGGCCGGAAGCCATCAAGATGGCGCCGCTCGTCAAGCGGCTGGAAGCGGACCGGGGTGTCGAATCGATTGTTTGCGTGACCGGCCAGCATGGCTCGATGCTCGCGCAAGTGCTGGACTTCTTTCGCATCACGCCGCAATACGATCTCGCGCTGATGACCGCGAACCAGACGCTCAACGCTCTGGCCTCGCGTCTGCTCGCGTCGCTCGACGACGTGCTCGAACGCGCCAGACCGGACCGCGTGCTCGTGCACGGCGACACCACGACCGCCAGCATGGCCGCGCTTGCCGCTTTCCATCGGCGCATTCCTGTCGGCCACGTCGAGGCGGGTTTGCGCACCGGCAATCTGCAGCAGCCCTGGCCGGAAGAAATGAACCGCCGCGTGGTGGACGTGATGAGCGACCTGATGTTCGCGCCGACCGCCGGTTCGAAGGCCAACCTCGCGCGCGAATCGCTGGCCGGGCGCGTGATCGTCACCGGCAATACGGTGATCGACGCGCTGCATGAAACCACCGCCCGCCTCGACGCCGATCCGGTGCTGCGCGCCTCGCTCGAAGCTCGCATGAGTTTCGTCGACGGCAAGCGGCCGCTGCTGCTCGTCACGGGCCATCGCCGCGAAAGCTTCGGCGCCGGCTTCGAGAACATCTGCGCTGCGCTAGCCGAACTGGCGGCAAGCGAAGATCTGCAGATCGTCTATCCGGTGCACCTGAATCCGAACGTGCGCGGCCCCGTGCAGGCAACGCTCGGCAACGTGCGCAACGTCCATCTGATCGAGCCGCTCGACTACGTGGGCTTCGTCTGGCTGATGCAGCGCGCGTCGATCATCCTGACCGATTCGGGCGGCGTGCAGGAGGAAGCCCCCGCGCTCGGCAAGCCGGTGCTGGTGATGCGCGAGGTGACCGAGCGGCCCGAAGCCGTGGCGGCCGGCACGGTGCGCCTGGTCGGCACGGCGCGCGAGTCGATCGTGGGCGAGGTGCGCGCGCTGCTGCACGATCCGCAGGCGTACGGCGAGTTCGCGCGCCGCGTCAATCCGTACGGCGACGGACACGCGTCGGCGCGCATCGTCGCCAGTCTGACGGGGCGTCCGTTCGACGAGTTTGCCGGCGAGATGGCCAGTCAGAGCGCTTACGCGTGATCCGGCGTTGCCTTGTGCAACGCGACCGGGTCTGCCTGCCTTCGCCCGATTCCGCCCGACTCCGCCGTGCGGCCAATTCGGGCTTTTCCGATTTTCCTAGAGTCTGTCCATGCCGCTGCCCCGCCGTATTTTTGCTTCTCTGCTCGTTGCCGGTGCCGGCATCGCGCTGCCCGCCATCAGCCACGCGAGTGCGCCCGGCGACAGCCTGCGCCAGCTCGCGGCCAACGCGGGGGTCACGCGCAACGTCACGCTGTCCGACCTCGGCATCAGCGATGCCGTCGTGCTGACGGGCGGCCAGAGCCAGGACTTCTATCTGCCGGTGCCGAGAAACCTCACGCTCGCCAACGCGTCGATCGCCTTCGACAGTCACTACCTCAAAGGGCAAACCGGCACGGCGTCGGCGGTGCTCGCGGTGGACGGCCAGCCGGTCGTGTCCCAGGCACTGTCGGACGGCGAGGGCCTGATCCAGCGCGCGCTCGCGGTGGCGCCGCGTGTGCACGGCAGCGGCTTCGTTCGCCTCGGCGTCAGCCTGCTGTCGAATACCGGCGCAAGTCATTGCGAAGACCCGAACTCGGCGGCGAACTCGATCGTCATCTCGCCGCAGACGCGCCTCACTTACCGCGTCGAAACGAGCGCCGTCACGAGCCTCGACGACGCCTGGAGCACGCTGCCGGGGGAACCCGTGCTGCTCGTCTCCGGCTCGCAGCTCGAAAAAGCCTCCTTCGATAGCGCGTGGCGTCTTGGCGTAGCGCTCGAACGCGGCGGCAAGCGCGTCACGGTGCATACGCTGCCGGCCGTCGGCCAGAACGTGGACACGCGCGGCCTGAACGTGCCCGACGCGCTCGCCGGCATCCCCGGCTTCGCCGCGCTGCGCGACAACTCGTCGGCTCACCGGCTCGCCAGCGACGCCGAACTCGGCGCGCTGATCGTGCTCGGCGCGCCCGGCGTCAGCGGCGACGTGGTGGTGGCCGACGCGGCGCTACGCACGCGGCTTGCCGGCGCGCTCGACGCACTGAATTCGCAACTCGCCGGCGACACCGACGCGCAAGCCGCGCTGAAAACCTGGCGCGCGAGCCACGCGACGCTGGCGGACACCAACTCCGGCGCGCAGCAGATCCGCCTTGCCACGCTCGGCGAACACACGGTCGTAGCCGTCTCCGCCGACGCGGGTGCCCAGGCCGCGGGCCTCTTCGACGACACGTTGCGCCGCGCGCTAACCACCGACAGCGTTGTCGCGCCGATCGCCCAGCCCGACCAGCGCGCCAACGGCAAATTTGTGCGGTTGTCCAATCTCGGCGGCTCCGCGCAGGCGTTCGACGTGCTCGCGCGCGGCGACTGGACGGTGAGCTTCCCGCTCGCCGCCGTCTCGGCCGATTCACGCATGCCCTCCGAGATCACGCTGTACGTGGCGGCGGCGCCTGGGCCTTCGTCGTCGCGTCCGGTGGCGACCATCTACTGGAACGGCATCCTGCTCGCCGCCAAACAGCTTCGCGCGGACGGCCAGCCCGAGCAACTGCATGCCCGCGTGCCGGGCTACGTGCTCGGCGTGAACAACAATCTGCGCCTGTCGGTGCAGCGTCAGCCGTATTCCGCCGACTGCAGCGAGACGCCGCAGGCCTATCCGGTCAACGTGCTGCCCGCCTCGAGCTACATCACCTCGGGCGACGCCGATCCCGACGGCACCTTCATCGGTCTGCTGCCGCTATTGGCGGGCCACCCCCAACTGATCGTGCCGCAGCGCTATCTGGCCGCCGCGCCGGACAATCTCGCGCGCGTGATCGCGATCGCGCTCGCGAGCGGACTCTCGCCGACGCAAACGGAACTGACCGTGGCCAACGGCAACGAAGCCGTCAAGCCGGCCAAACCGTTTCTCGCGATGGAGGTCGGCGTGGACGGCGCCAATCCGTCCGCGCGCGTGACCAACGGCCAGCGTCTGCAGATTCGCGGCAAGACCGTCGACTGGCTCGACGCGACCGGCCTCAAGCATCTGTCGACCGTCGAAGTGGTGCGCGCCCAGGGCGAAGACGGCCTGCTGTGGTACGCGATCGGCGCGGACCAGGCCGGCCGCGCAACGCCGCAGGCCGTGCAGCCGTTCGTGCTGAACCGCGGCAATCTCGCGATCATCGGCGACAGCGGGCCGCTCGCGTGGATCGATAGCGGCAATCCGGACGCGAGCATGCCGCCGGGCGCGGGCGAATCGCCGTTCTACGAATGGCGCCGTTACGTGTCGTGGGGCGTGCCGGTCATCGCGATCACGCTGTTCGTGTTCCTGACGCTGCTGGTCCTTGCAAGGCGCACCCGCCGCAAGAAAGAAGACAAGTAACGCCGAGCCGCAGCGCGCCATGATCTCCTCGCTCTACTGGCCTTATCTCGCCGCAGACTACTACTCCGCTCTCCAGATGGCGAGCGTGGTGGTGGGCGTCGTCATTCTGCTGTCGAGCCTCGATGACCTGTTCATCGACGGCTGGTACTGGGTGCGTCAACTGTGGCGCTCGCTGACCGTCTGGCGACGCCACACGCCGTTGCAGGCGGCGCAGTTGCGCGAAGTGCCGGAACAGCCGATCGCGATCATGGTGCCTGCGTGGCTCGAGTACGACGTGATCGCGCCGATGCTGGAAAGCATGGTCGGCACGCTCGAATACAAGAACTACATGATCTTCGTCGGCACCTACGCAACGACGACAAGACCCGCAACGAAGTCGAGCGCATGCGCCGCCGCTACCGGCAACTGGTGCGCGTGGAAGTGCCGCACGACGGTCCGACCTGCAAGGCCGACTGCCTGAACTGGATCGTGCAGGCGATCTTCCAGCAGAACGAACGGCAGGCCGAGCCGTTCGCGGGCGTGACGCTGCACGACAGCGAAGACGTGCTCCACCCGCTCGAACTCAAGTACTACAACTATCTGCTGCCGCGGATGGATTTCATCCAGTTGCCGGTCACCTCGCTCGAACGCGAGTGGTACGAACTGGTGGCGGGCACCTACATGGACGAATTCGCGGAGTGGCACACCAAGGACCTCGTGGTGCGCGAGAGTCTGTCGAAAATGGTGCCTTCGGCCGGCGTCGGCACCTGCTTCTCGCGGCGCGCGCTCGAAATGCTCGCGGCCGAAACCAGCAACCAGCCGTTCAACACCGACACGCTGACCGAGGACTACGACATCGGCGCGCGTCTTTCGCGCAGCGGCATGCGGCAGATCTTCGGCAAGTTCAGGGTGGAATACGTGACGCGGCGCACGTCGCTGTTCGGCCTCGGCAAGGAAAAGATCTCGACGATCTCGATGCCGCTCGGGATTCGTGAGTACTTTCCCAATACGTTTCGCACCGCGTATCGGCAGAAGGCGCGCTGGACCCTCGGCATCGGCTTGCAGGGCTGGGCGCAGGTGGGCTGGAAAGGATCGCTCGCGGTGAAGTATCTGCTGTTTCGCGACCGCAAGGGGCTCGCCACTTCGTTCGTCGCGATCCTCGCGTATCTGCTGCTGCTCAATTTCATCGGCTTCTGGATCGCCGCGCGGCTCGGCTGGTGGACCGTCTACTATCCGTCGCTGTTCTCGCCCAACGGCTGGCTCGCGACGCTGATGAGCCTGAACTCGTTTGCGCTCGCGCTGCGCGTGTCGCAACGCAGCTACTTCGTGTACCGCATGTACGGCTGGGAGCACGCGCTGCTCGCCGTGCCGCGCATGGTGATCGGCAACTTCATCAACGCGATGGCGGCCGCGCGCGCGTGGCGTCTTTTCATCGGACACCTGATCACCGGCAAGCGGCTCGCGTGGGACAAGACGATGCACGACTTTCCGTCCGCCGATCAGCTCACGCAGCAGCGTCAGCGGCTGGGCGAACTGCTGCTCTCGTGGCAGGCCATCGACGAGACCAAGCTCGCCTTCGCGCTCGACGTCCAGGCCAGAGAAGGCCGGCCGCTCGGCCAGATTCTCGTCGAACAGGGCTGGCTCGACGAAGCCACGTTGCACGAGGCCATCACGTTCCAGCAGGATGCAACCGGCACTCCGCCACCACCCGGGGCCGCCTCTGCGGATGCCGTCGCATGAAGTCAGTTCCGTTTTATCGTCGACGCGCCGCCGGCCCGGCTGGCCGCCGTGTGAAGGGCATCGCGCACGCCGTCTGCTGGGCAGCGCTCGCGGCCTGCTGGGCCGGTCGTGCCGATGCGGGCGAGCCCGCGACGCCTGCCTCGCCTGTTGCGCCTGCCTCGCCTGTTGCGCCTGCCGCGCCTGTTGCCCCCGCGGCAACAGTGCACGCGGCGAGGCAAGCGCCGAAGGAAGCCAGCAGGGAAACGCCGCTGACAGGCGACGCATGGAAATTCGGCGACGCGGCGTTCAAAGCCTATAGCCGCAAGGATTACGCCACCGCCGACTCGCTGGCGGCTCGCGCGCTCGCGCTGCGCCCCGACGTCACGCGGCTGTGGCTGCTGCGCGTCTACGCCCTGCAGAATCAGAACCGCCTGGCCGACGCGCTGAATCTCGCGCAGACCGCGCTCGCGCACGGCCATCGCGACCCGGCGCTCACGGCCGCGCGCGACACGCTGCGGGCCACGCTCGCCGGTAGCCACGGCGCGGGTGCGGGTGCGGCCATCCCGACCACGCAAACGCCTGCGTGGAAGTTCGGTGACGCGGCTTACAAGGACTACGCCGCCGGCCACTACGCCGAGGCGACCGATCACGCGCGCGAATCGTTGCGCCTGCAACCGGACAATCCAGGGCTGCGGGGGCTGCTCGTCTACTCGCTCGAGCGCCAGCAACGCTACGACGAAGCGGCACGCGAAGCCGACGCCGCGCTGCGCCTGTCGCCCAACGACGAGGCGCTGCAGGCGCTGCGCGACCGTATGCACCGGCTGCTGGCACCCGCGCCCGCCAAGGCGGCCTGGGACGCTTACCGTTCGGGCGACTACGCCCGCGCCGCCGTGCTCGCGCGCGATGCGATCCGCCAGGCGCCCGACGTGCAGAGCTATCGCTATCTGCTGACGGGCGCGCTCCTGAGCGAAGGCGAGTACGCGCAAGCCGACGCCGCCGCGAGCGACGCACTCGCGCAGGACGGCGACGACGCGCTGTCGCTTGCCTTGCGCGGCTTCGCGCGCGCGCAGCTCGGCCAGACCGAGGCGGCACGCTCGGACCTGAACAAGGCGCTCAAGCAGGACTGGCTCTCCGATCAGCAGATGGCGACCATCAAGCGCATCGCCGCCGATACGCTGCGCGGAAGCGCGGCTAGCGGTGATCGGAATGCTCCGCGGGCACGGGAACCGCAGCGAGCGCGAGCACCACCACGACCACGGTTGCCGCTACGGCCACCACCGCGACGGCCGCCACGGCCACAGCCACGCCCCCCGCCACGGCCACCACCGCGACCGCCGCCACAGACTCCGCCACGGCCAGCACCACGACCGCTGCCACGACCATAGCCGCCGCAGCCACAGCCGCCGCCGCCGCCACAACGACGCCCGCGGTCGGCACCCGCTCCCCGCCAAATCCGCACCCGTAGTGTTCTGCACCTCCGATCCGCAGGACGTGTTGTGCAACCTGCTCCCGGCCGGATCAGCCTCGCAGGCGCCGGTCCGGGCTACGACGCCGCCACGCGCGCGTACGCGGCTTTCGCACGGCGCGATTTCAGCGCGGCGGTGAGCGCGGCGAACGAAGCCGTGCAGGCCGCCCCCGATAATCTCGCCTACCGTCTGCTGCTCGTGAATGCACTCGAGCGCGCGGGCAATCGCAAGGAAGCGCGCGCGGCCTTCGAGCCGGTCGCGCAACGCAAGGACGTGCCACCCGACAAATCGCTCGACATCGCGTACACGGCGCAGCGTCTCGGCTACAACAGCGAGGCGCGCAATGCGTTCGCGAGCGCCGTCGACGCAGCCGAGGCCGGCCAGATCGAACTCGCTCCGCAGTCGCGCCAGAACGTGCGCCAGGCCGTCTCCGACCTCGACCGCAGCTGGGGCTTCACCGGCGCGCTCGGCTACGGCACGGTCGGCGTGATGAACTCGCAGTTCGCGCCGTCGCTGAGCGCGCGACGCACCTTGCAGTCGTCGCAGGAACTGTATCGGCGCCCGCCCGTGATCGGCAACCTCAACGGCAGCGTGTTCGAGGTCTACGCGCGGATGAACCAGGCGCTCTACGACGGTACCGGCGGCACGACCGGCCTGCCGACCAACCAGGCCGTGTTCGGCGCGCGCTGGAAGCCGCTCGCTCAGCAGAATTTCGTGTTCGCGGTGGAGCGCTTCGTGCCGGTCGGCAGCGATAGCCGCACCGACTGGCTGCTGCGCGGCGCATGGTCCGAAGGCGAAGGCGGCAGCCTGCGCGTCGATCGCCCGAACTGGCAGTACTGGCAGATCTACGCGGAAGGCGACTACTTCATCGACCATCCGCAGACGCTCGGCACCTTCGAAGCGCGCTACGGACGCGCGTTCGCCACCGCGCACAACCTCGTGGCGATACCTTACCTCGCGCTGAACGCGGCATACGACAGCCTGCTCGAGCGCCACGCGACCGCGGGCGTCGGGCCGGGTGTCGCGATGCGTCTGTGGTTTCGCGAGGACGCTCATCACGCGCCGCAGTCGTTCGTGGAACTGAACGTCCAGTACCGCGTGCGCGTGGCCGGCGACGATCGCTCGGACGGCGTGTTCGCCGGTCTTTATTTTTCGTATTGAGGATTGAGCCCATGATGTTCTTCAGCTCGCTGATTCAGGCCTGGTTTTGCGACTCGTTCGGTGACTCGGTTCGTGACTCCACTCGCGACTCGGTTCGCGACTCGCTTCGTGCCTCGGTTCGTGCCTTGGTTCGTAACTCGCTCCGTGCCTCGGTTCGTGACCCGCTCCGCGACTCGTCTCGCGACTCGCTCCGTGCCTCGCTTCGCGTCTCCTTGCACGCTCCGGCCCGCGCGGCGCTCGCCGCCGCCCTGCTCGCCAGCGCCCACAGCGCGGCCCAGGCCGCGGCCGCCGACGACATGGCGCAGCTCTACGCACTGCCGCCCGACGGCTCGGTGTATGTGCGCGTGGTCAATCCATCGGCTGCGCCGCTCAAGGTGCAACTCGGCGCGGGCGCGAAACCCGAAGCGATCGGCGCGACAGGCCGCATCGGCACCGACTATCACGCGATGCCGGGCGGTGCGCTGACGCTCGCGATCGACGGCAAGCCCGTCACCGTCGCGGGTACTCTTCCGCACGGCGGCTTCGTCACGCTGATCGCCCGCAAGGCGGCCGCCAGCGTGCAACTCGTCGTCGACGAAAGCCCGGCCGCGGACGGCATGAAGGCCGAACTCTCCGCGTACAATCTCGTGCCCTCGTGCGCGGCGGCGATTCGCGTCGCGGGTGGGGCGACCGTATTCGGAAGTCTCGCTTCCGGCGCGCGCGCGGCGCGGGCCATCAATCCGGTCTCGGCCTCGCTCGACGGCGCCTGCGGCACGCACGTCTCCGCGCCGCAAGCGCTGCCCGCGCTGAAGGCCGGCGACCGCTACAGCCTGTTCCTCGTCGGCACGGCGGAGCAGCCCGTGCTGGTCGGCACGCTCAACCGAACCGAACCGTGGCATGCGCGCTGACGCGTCGCTTCAGGCGACGCTCAAGCAACGCCGAAATGATGCTCAAGTGACGGCCACCTCGTGTCCCGAGGGTCCCGAGTACCCCGAGTACCCAGGCAACCAGGCAACCGGGCGCGTCCAAGCCACCGAACCACCGGACCCTCCGCCCTTTCACCCGCTCCATCGCTAATCGCCCCATGAAACTCAAGCATCTTCTCGCCAGCCTGCTGATCACCGGCACCTGTCTCGCCGCCACGGCCGCGCAAGCGCAAGCGGTGCTGATCGGCAAGGACGACTGGCTCTTTTACGCGCAGGACAACGTCAGCGACGCAGGCAAGGCCGGCATCGACAGTTCCGTGCAGTTGATGAGCGTGGCGAAAGACGCGTTGCAGGCGCGCGGTATTGGTCTCGTGGTGCTGGTCGCGCCGCTCAAGGCACGCTTTTATGAAGACAAGCTGCCGCCCGGCACCGCCATTTCGGCCGCCGCGCGCGAGCGTTACGCGAACATCGTCGCGAGCCTGCACAACGCGGGCATCCAGACCGTCGATCTGATGCCCGTGCTGAAGAGCGTCGAGCACGACGACCAGACCGCGTTCTTCCAGAAAGACTCGCACTGGACCGCATGGAGCGCCGAGGCCGCCGCCTCCGCCACCGCCGACGTGATCCGTCAGAACTGGAAGCTCGGTGGCGACGCGGGCACCGGCGCGCCGCTCGGCGACTGGATCAAGGAGCGCCGTTTCGCCGATTTCGCGGAACTGATGACGGCCCAGCAGCGCAAGCAGGTCGGCCAGGAAATCTACGTCGTGCGCGCCAGCAAGCCGGAATCCGGCGATCTGCTCGACAGCGCCGCCGCGCCGGTGCACGTGGTCGGCAACAGCTTCGTGCAACCCTACCTGGGCTATCCGGAGGCGCTCTCGCACGCGCTCGACCGGCACGTCGGCCTGACCTGGAAATACGGCAACTTCGGTCCGTGGGCCGTGTTTCTGCAATACCTCGAATCGCCGGCGTTCCAGCAGGCGCGTCCCCAGGTCGTCGTGTGGCAGCTCAATGAAGTGCAGATGATGTACGGCCCGAATACCAGCGGGCAATGGGATGCCGCCTCGCTGATGACGGAAGCCAGCTGGCGCAGCCGCGTCCAGGCCGCGATTGCGAAGTAACACGTGATGAACTCGCCTCGTTCCACCACGCCTGCGTCGTCAGACCGGCCAGCCGATGCGCGGTCCGATGCGCGGTCCGCTGGGCAAACCCATCCGCAGCCCGGCTCGCATCGCAAGACCGCGCTGTGTTTCGGTCTGCTGATGGCGGCCGGGCTGCTGTTCGGCATCCAGCAGACGACGCACGCCGGCCTCGGCTCGCTCGCGCCGTCACAGTGGCTCACCGGCGCAGCAGGAACGCAACTCAACACCACGCTGCGCGTGCCGTTCCACGACACGCTCGAAACCGCGGACGCCGCGTGGCGCTATCGCGGGTTCGGCCAGCTCGGCGCGCAGGTGCGGCAAGGCTGCCCGGGCTGGCTGTTCTACACGGACGGTCTACGTGCGCCCGTGGCCGATGCCGACGCGGTCGTCGCCGAGCGCATCGCGCTGATGCGCCGCCTCGTTGCGCAGTTGCGCGACGAGCACGTCGCCATGCTCGCCGTGACGGTGCCCGACAAGTCGCGCCGCGAAAGCGACGCGCTGTGCGGCCTCACGCGCCCCGCCGGCACCGTCGCGCAACTGCCCCGCTGGCAGCACGCGCTCGACGAAGCCGGCGTGCCGCGCGTCGATCTGTCGAGCGCGCTCGAAAGCGTGCCCACGCCGTTCTACCGGACCGACGTGCACCTGAACCAGCGTGGCGCGGCCGCCGCCGCGCAAGCCGTCGCCGCGGCGGCACTGCCGCTGGTCGGCAGCCGCGGCACGCTGCAATACGACATCACGCGCGCCGCTGCCGCGACGCCGCGCGTGGGCGACTTGCTGACGCTCGCCGGTCTCGCGAACGCGCCCGACGGCTGGCGCCCCGCGCCGGACAGCTACGTGCCCGAAACCTTCTCGCAGCCGTCCGCAGGCGGCCTGCTCGACACCGGCCCCGCCGTCACGGTGATGCTGGCGGGCAGCTCGAATTCGCGCCGCAGCAACTTCGCCGAGCAGCTCGGCCAGTCGCTCGGCGCGCCGGTCTGGAATGTGAGCCGCGACGGCGGCAAGTTCGCCGACGCGCTGATGCAGTCGATGGAAGACCGCGCGCACTGGCCGTCCACGCTCAAGCTGGTGATCTGGGAGATGTCGGAGATGTCGCTCGTTCAGCCGCTCAGCGCCCAGGAAAAAGCGGCCCTGCGCGACGGCGTGCATGCGCACCTGTAATGGCGGACCTGATGATGTGCCCACGCGGAATACTTCGATGCCCGAACTAACCTGGCTGCCTCGCACCCCCGACTGGGCGCAGCGTCTCGCCGCGCTGCCGCGCGATAGCGCGCCGGACTGGCCCGCGCTCGTGCAACTGGCCGGCGAGAACCTCGATTTCCTGCAGACGGGCAAGCTCGACAAGCGGCTCGTGAAGGCCTACGGCACCACACCGCCCGAGGCGCTGGCAACGCGTCCGGTGCGGCTCGCGGTGCTCGGCTCGTCGACGCTCGATCAGTTGGTGCCCGGACTGCGCGTGGGCGCGCTGCGTCACCGGATGTGGACCCAGCTTTATGTGCCCGCCTACGGCCAGGCGATGCGCGAATCGCTCGATCCGGCCTCCGGTCTTTACGCGTTTGCGCCGAACGTGGTGCTGTTCGCGTTCGACGCGCCTTACCTGATCGGCGACGACACCGCCGGGCTGAGCGCGGCGCAAGCCGACGCGCGCGTCGAGCGCATCGTCGGCGATCTGCGCGCGCTCTGGCGGCGCGTGCGCGAGCGCACCGATGCGCAGCTGATCCAGCAAACCTTGATGCCCACGCTGCTGCCGCTGATGGGCGAAAACGAAGCGCGTCTGCCGGGCGCGCCGCTCAATCTGCTGCGCCGGGTGAATGCGGCGCTGCGCGACGCCGCGCACGCCGCAGGCGTCGATCTGCTCGCGCTCGACGATGCCTGCGCGCAGGACGGCCTCGCCGCGTGGCACGACGCGCGCCTGTGGCATGCGCGCCAAGCAGGAGGTCTCGCCCGCGGCCGCGCCGATGTACGGCGAGCGCGTCGGCGCGTCTGGTCGCCGCGCGGCGCGGCGCGAGCGCGAAATGCCTCGTGCTCGATCTGGACAACACGCTGTGGGGCGGCGTGATCGGCGACGACGGTCTGGAGGGCATCGTGCTCGGCCAGGGCAGCGCCGAAGGCGAAGCCTACGCGGCGTTCCAGCGTTACGCGCGCGATCTCACGCGGCGCGGCATCATTCTCGCGGTGTGTTCGAAGAACGACGAAGCGAACGCGCTGCTGCCGTTCGACCAGCATCCGGAGATGGTGCTCAAGCGTGCCGACATCGCCTGCTTCGTCGCCAACTGGCAGGACAAGGCGAGCAATCTGCGCAGCATCGCGCAGCGCCTGAACCTCGGCCTCGACGCGCTCGTCTTCGCCGACGACAACCCGTTCGAGCGCAACCTCGTGCGCGAGCATCTGCCGATGGTGCGTGTGCTGGAAATGCCCGAGGACCCCGCGCTCTACGCTGCCACGCTCGCGCAGTCGGGCTGGTTCGAAAGCGTCGCGCTGACCGGCGAGGACCGCGAGCGCGCAGCCCAGTACCAGGCCAACCAGCAGCGCGAGGCGGAACGTGAAGCGGAACGCGAAAGCGGTGGCGATCTCGCATCGTATCTGGCGGGCCTCGGCATGGTGCTCGAATGGAACACGTTCAATCCGACCGACCTGCCGCGCATCGTGCAACTGATCGGCAAGACCAACCAGTTCAATCTCACCACGCGCCGCCACGGCGAAGCCGACGTGCAGGCGATGATGCGCGACCCGCAGGCCGTGACGCTGCATTTCCGCCTGAAGGACCGCTTCGGCGACAACGGTATCATCGCGGTCGTCGCCGCGCTGCCCGATTCGGGCGCGGGTGACCGGCAAGGCGACTGGCGCATCGACACGTGGCTGATGAGCTGCCGTGTGCTCGGCCGCGAAGTCGAACGCGCGACGCTCGACGTGCTCGCCGACGCCGCGCGAAAAGCCGGTGCGCGCCGCCTGATCGGCGAATATCGGCCCACGCCGAAAAACGGCATGGTGCAGGAACATTACTCCGGCCTCGGCTTCGCGCCGCTGGCCAGCTCGCCGGATGCCACGCAGTGGGTGCTGGATCTGGGCGGCTTCACTCCTTCTCACGCACCCATGCAAATCCGGAGCATGCAATGACCGACGCAGACATTCTCAACGCCCTGACCGATATTTTCCGCGACGTCTTCGACGACGACAGCGTCACGATCACGCCCGCAACGACCGCAGCCGACTACGACGCGTGGGATTCGCTGTCGAACGTGAACATCATGGTCGCGGCGGAAATGCGCTTTGGCGTGCGCTTCAAGGCTTCGGAAGTCGAAGGCCTGCACAACGTCGGTGAACTGATCGCGCTGATCCAGCGCCAGCTCGCGGCGAAGCGCTGAGCGAGCCGCGACCGGCACGCCGTCAGCACCGCTCACGCCAGCTCAGGCACGCTAACGCACATTCACGCACGACCCACATCGCACCGCCATGCTGTTCAATTCGCTACCTTTTCTGCTGCTGTTCCTGCCCATCTCGCTGGGCGGCTACTACCTCGCGGGTGCGCTGCGCCCGGTCGCGGCAGCGGCATGGCTGTGCATCGTCTCGCTGGTGTTCTATAGCTGGTGGAACCCGGTGTTCGTCGCGCTGCTGCTCGGCTCGATCGCGGTCAACTATGCGCTAAGCCGTGCGCTTCTCGCGACCGAAGAGCGCCAGCGCTTGCAGGCGTGGCTGCTGGCCGGCGGCATCGGCGCGAATCTCGCGCTGCTCTTCTACTACAAGTATCTCGCCGCGCTGCTCGGCTTTCTTGCCGCGCACGGCGTTGTCGCGCACGGCATGAAGGACACCATCCTGCCGCTCGGCATTTCGTTCTTCACGTTCACGCAACTGGGGTTCCTGCTCGATTGCCGCGCAGGCGTCGTGCGCGAGCGCGGCTTCGTGAGCTACGTGCTGTTCGTGACGTTCTTCCCGCATCTGATCGCGGGGCCGATCCTGCATCACAAGGAAATGATGCCGCAGTTCGCCGATCGCGCGAGCTATCGTTTCAAGGCGGACAACCTCTCGGTGGGCGCACTGATTTTCATCATCGGGCTCGCAAAGAAAGTGCTGCTCGCCGACGCCATCGCGCCGTGGGCCGAAGCAGGTTTCGAGCACCCGGGCGATCTTCAGTTGCTCGCGGCATGGGGCACGGCGCTCGCCTACGCGCTGCAGCTCTACTTCGATTTTTCAGGCTACTCCGACATGGCGATGGGCCTCGCCAAGATGTTCGGGATACGCTTTCCGCTCAACTTCAATTCGCCGTACAAGTCCACCGGCATCATCGAGTTCTGGACCCGCTTTCACATGACGCTCACGCGCTATCTGACCGCGTATCTGTACAACCCGGTGGCGATGGCGATTGCGCGTTCGCGCGCGCGCAAGGGGCTGCCGGTCGGCCGCAAGGCCACGGCCACCGCGCGCGGTTTCGGCAGCATGATCCTGTTTCCGACCATGTTCACGATGGGACTGGCCGGCATCTGGCACGGCGCGGGGCTGCAGTTCCTGATCTTCGGTCTGCTGCACGGCGCGTATCTGAGCGTCAATCACGCATGGCGCCAGTTCGGCCCGAAGCGCGCCACACCCAGCCCGCTGGTCCGCGCGGGCTACGTACTGCTGACCTTCCTCTGCGTGGTGTTCGCGCTACTGTTCTTCCGCGCGCACAGCACCACGGATGCGCTGCGCGTGAGCGCCGGCATGCTCGGCCTGCACGGACTCGAACCGCTCGCCCCGCTCGCGTTTCCGCTGCACGCGCTCAGCCACTCGAGCGTGGCGTGGAGTGCGGGCGATCTCATGCGCCTCGTGTTCGAGCGCTGGGGCGAAGGGCTGCTGCTGATCGCGCTGCTCGCGCTCGTGTGGTGCGCGCCGAACTCCAACCAGATCTCGAACGTCTATTCGCCGGCACTCGAAGGACCGGCCGGCGGTGCGCCGGGCTGGCTGCAATGGCGCCCGACGCTCGCGTGGACCAGCGTGTGCGTGCTCGTGTTCGGCTACGCGATGCTCAATCTGCAGCACACCGCGCGCTTTCTCTACTTCCAGTTCTGACGCTCACTGCTCATCTCATGCTGACCGAATTCGATTGCACGTTCCATCACATCGGCATCGCGTGCCGTGACCTCGACGCCGAACAGGCCGGCTGGAGCGCGCTTGGCTACGCGCAGGAAGGTCCGGAGTTCGAAGACCCGGTTCAACGCGTGCGCGGCCGCTTTCTCACAGGCCCCGGACCGCGGCTCGAACTGCTCGCGCCGACCGCGGAAAACTCGCCGGTGGAGGGCGTCATCAAGCGGCGCACCAAGCTCTATCACCAGGCCTTCGTGACGCCGGCCTTCGACCGCGCGCTCGAAGCGATCGAGGCACTCGGCGCGCGACGCACGGCCGAGCCCGCACCCGCGGTCGCGTTCGGCGGCATGCGCATCGTCTTCGTGCTGCTGTTTAACGGCAATATCATCGAGCTGATCGAAGCCGCCTGATTCTTCGCGCCGCGCTCTGCCGAACATCGCCGGACACCGCCGCGCCCAGTCACAACTCAGCCGCACTCAGCCGCACTCAGCCACACTCAGCCGAGCGCGCCCCGCCACGCATCGAGCAGCGCCTGCGCGCCGGGCTTGTCGCCGATCACCCACGGATCGATCGCGAACGCGACGATCTCGCGCGCGCCATAGTTGCGCGCGATGTTCCATTGCGACTTCACCCGAGCATAGCTCGCCGAGCGCGCCGCGAAGTCGTCGCCGCCCGGCTGCGCGGGCGGCAGATTTTCGAACAGTTCCAGGATCAGATCGAACGCCACCGCGCGCGATACGAACAGGTCGTGCAGCGGCTGCAATGGCTCATAGGCGGCTATTCCTTGTGCGCCGGCGCCGTCCTGGATCATCGGATACACCTGTGTCCGATCGAGCAGCACGCTCCATAGGCCTGCGAGCGTGGCGTCGGTCTTCAGGCGACTGTGGAAGGTCGATACGCGCGGCGGGTGGCCGCTGGTTGCACTCGCGACCTCCGACAGCGTGTTGAGCCAGCGGACCAGCCGTTCGACGCGCTCTGCATCGGACCAGCTGTATTGCTCGATTTCATAAGGCAGATACCAGCCCTTGAACGCGCGATGACGCGGCCACGGCGCGTCGCGCATCCACGCCGTGGTGCGCCCGGCGGTGCTCGCCAGATAGCCGTCGAGCGCGCCGGTGTCCGCGCCGCCGATCACCTTCCACCACCGGTCGTCGTACGGCAGGCCGAGGTGCACCGTCATGCCGAGCTGCGCGCAATCGTCGAGCAGGCCTTGCAGTAGCGTATCCGGCGCGGTCCACGCGGGCCCGGCTTCTGTGTCGATCCCGACCCACTGCACGAAGACCGTCTTGCATCCGAGCGCGTGCGTGGTCGCAAGGCGCTGCTGCCATTGCTCTCGAGTCCAGCCGAGATGTTCGCGCCAGAGCTGGATAAACGTGCCGCCCGTCGTCACGGTGGATTCGCACGCGACCAGCGGCAGGCAGGCGGCCAGCGCTGCCGCCTGCAGGAATCGGCGACGCGGGAACGGCAGGCGGGGAGGAAAAATCGGCATGGACGAGGTAGTGTCGGACGATGACGGGAAGGGTCGAACAGCCAGTCCAGTATTGCGCGTTAGGCGAGGCGTTAAGCCTTAAGCGTTCCGCGCCGCGCTGGACGAACGCGGGCGGCGCTCATTGTAGTGCCGGACGGGCGTATCGTAATTTGCGTGGCCGCGTGCAGGATGGGACGGATTGCAATTGTTCCGCCCTTGGTCCTCTTATACGGACGCGTTGACAGAACCTTGAGCGACCAACGACGTTGGGGATGTGAAGCGGTTACGCACGGTGCGAAGCGTATGCGCGTCACCGCGTCGCTCGCCGTATCGCGGCCGGTGCATCAAGCGAAGCCGCACGATCACGCACCTGTGACATCGCGTGGCAATTGAGGCATGCTGCCGCCTTCTCCGAAGCGAACCCGATCATGACCGATCCAACCCACTCTTCTCCGCGCAGCGCGCCGCCAAAACGCAGCGGCCCCCTGCGCGCGCTGTTTGCATTGCGGCACTCGTGCGACGGCGTCGTCGCCACCTTGCGCGAGGAAAGCTCGTTCCGGCAGGAGGCCATGCTCGCGGTCATCCTGCTGCCCGCCGCGCTGCTGATGCCGGTCGGCGCAATCGAGCGGGTGCTGCTGATCGTGTCGGTGCTGCTGGTGCTGCTGGTCGAGCTGCTCAATTCGAGCATCGAAGCCGCGATCGACAGGATTTCGCTGGAGCGGCACGATTTGTCGAAGCGGGCGAAGGATTGCGGCAGCGCCGCCGTCACGATGGCGCTGCTGATTTGCGCGGTGACGTGGGGCGTTTTCTGTGGGCCGATCGTCTATCGCTGGCTGCACGCGGTGCTTCTTTGAGCCGGTCCGCGTTCCAGCGCATCACATCGCAGCTGGGGCGCTGAGCTTGCGGGGATCATCGCGCCGTTTTGTGCCGCTTCGCCCCGCTTCTTGTGACGCATGTGTTCGACGCAGCGCTCCCGTTCATCGCCCCGCGTCGAGTGCAATAGCGTCGGCCAGATCGGCGATCTGCGAATCGGCGAAAACGCGAATGCCGTGCTGTTGCAACAGAGTCGCGGTGACACCCGCTGCCGCATGACGCGTGCCGCTGAACTTGCCGTCGTAGATGAATGTGCTGCCGCATGACGGACTGCCGTCGGCCAGCAACGCATAGCGGCAATCCTCTGCTTTTGCACGATCGAGCGCATGCTGTGCGCCCGCGATAAAAAGCGCGGTGACGTCGGCGCCCGTGTTGTCGCCGATCGACGCCTGATGATTCAGCACATCCGCGCCCGAGCGGCGCAACTGGATCTCCGCGGGCGGACGCGGCGTGGGAAAACCCGCCGCCACTTCCGGGCACACGATCACCAGCCGGCCTTCGTCGCGCCAGCGCGCGAGCCACGCGTCGCGCGCGGTTTTCGCCGTGCCGTTGTAGCGCACAGGATGGCCGGCGAGACAGGCACTGAGCAGGATCTTCAACATGGAGATGGATCACGCCCGCATGGGCGAACGACTATGGACAGGCGATTGTAGCGGTTGCCTGCAACACGCCGCTGACAAGGCTGCACCTCGCCTGCCAGCGGGGCACCACCGCTTCGACAGACCAGCATCGCGCCACATTGCACCGCTTGGGCACACCTATTGCTGTACTCCGCTCGCCGGCAAATAACCCGTCAAGGCGCGCAGCGCCCGCAACGAGTCGCCGTTTTCAATTCAATCAGCAATCTACCGGTGGAGGCCCCATGCTTCGATACGCTGCAATTTTCTTCGTGATCGCCATCATCGCCGCTTTGTTCGGCTTTGGCGGCATCGCCGCAGGCGCGACGGAAATCGCCAAAGTGCTGTTCTTCATCTTCGTGGTGATCTTCCTGATCACCCTGCTGATGGGCGTGATGCGACGCTGACCGCGCGTTTTCCGCGCGACGCTGCGCTTTCCGTTTTTGCGTAGTGAGTCCCGGTGCGAATCACGGCGCGCTCTTGCAATACTTGCCGAACCGTATTGCAATAGTTGCCGCCAGCACCGGGATCCGTTTCAGGCAATGTTTTCCGCTTCGTAAAGACGCCGCCCCGCAGCATCCTTCGTGCCGAGAATCGGCTCGAATTCGATCGGCCACTCGATGCCGATGTCGGGATCGCTCCACAAGATGCAGCGCTCGAGTTCCGGAAACCAGTACTCGGTGGTTTTCCACAAACATTCCGCTACGTCCGATAAAACGACGAATCCCTGTGCGAAACCGGGCGGCACCCAGAGTTGCCGCTGATTCGATCTCGCTCAGATACGTACCCGTCCATTTGCCGAAGTTCGGCGAATTGAGGCGCACGTCCACGACGACATCGAATACTTCGCCTCTCACGACTCGCACCAGCCGTCCTTGCGGACGCTGTACCTGATAGTGCAGCCCGCGCAGAACGCCGCGCACCGCGCGCAGATGGCGGTCCTGCACGAAATTGAAACCTTGCGAGACGTCGTCGGTAAATTCGTCCGCGCTGAAGCTCTCAAAGCAGAAACCGAATTCGTCGCAAAATACGTCGGGCTCGATGAGTTTCACCTCCGGCAATGCCGTCGCAATTACCTTGTTGCCCATTGCTGCTGTGCTCGTAAGAAGCTCGCCCGACAAAGACACGGCCGCCACAGCGACCGCGTCCAACGGTCATCAGGCGCACGTCGGCACGAGCGCCTTCGTCAATGCTACACCTCACTGGTCGCCCGGCTACGTGCGCGATATTCCGTAGGCGACAGCGCCATGCGTTTGCGGAAGATCTTCGCCAGACGATCGCCATTGCCCGTCCCGCTGCGGCGCGCGATCTTGTCGACCGGCAGTTCGGTTTCGGTCAGGAAATTGCAGGCAATCCGCAGCCGCACCTGCAGCAGATAGTCCGACGGCGTGACGTGCATTTCATGCTTGAAGCGGCGCAGGAAATTGCGCTCGCTCATGGCCGCTACCTGCGCGGCGTCGGCCACCGACACCGGACGGTCGCAGTTCGCTTCCATCCAGCGTGCCGCCGCGCGGATTTTTTCGGCCACGCTGAGCGTGCCGCCCTCGGCGGGCAACGGCACCCACGTTGCGGCCATGCCTGGCATGACGCGGTCAGCGACACTGCGCGCAAGCTCAGCGCCAAGATCGCGTTTGATGAACATCAGTGCGGCGCGGGCACAGTCGTGGCGATCGTTGGAGGCGCTCAGCGCGGCCTCGGCTGGCCACGCTGCCCAGATAGCGGTTCATCTGCAAACCGTCGTGGTCGGTCGGACCGGCGGCTTCCAGCACGACCCGGCCCTCGCCTATCGTTTCGATTGCGCGGGTGCGCGATTGCACCGAACGCAGCCAGCCGAGCAGGCGCTCGTCGCGCGCGGCCGCATGCGCACCGTAGCCGCCTGCGATAAACAGAACGTCGAAGCCGGCGCCGAAGCGCGTGTCGATACGGTCGGTCCAGATTCGCGCCGATGACGAACTGGCGACACTGCCGCCATCCATCGAAAGAAATTGCACTTCGTAGGGCGGCTCTTCGCCGGAGCGCGAGCCGGAGAGTTCATTGGCGGTCTGGAACATTTCGACCACCGTGCCCGGCCCGAGCAGCCAGAAACCATCAAACAGCAATACGCCGATTCGCCGCGCTGCAGTACGCACGTTAAGAGTCGGCGTGTGTAGCCATGTAATTCTCGCTGTATCAAGGTGCATTTGCGGCATGATCTTTCCCCAAACGGTCATACGTTGTGGACCCCGATGCCCCGTTGGTTCGCGCAAGCGAACGAATGAATTTATTACGGCAGAAATTGCTGGCAACGCCGTTTAACGGATTATGCGTGATGTTAGCGGAATGGCTCGCTATAGTAAATTTGAAAAACAAATCTCAATCGCAAAATCCAATGTATGAGGAAAACCGCTATTGCGTGTTTGATATGACGCCAGTGCGCCGCAGGGCCGCCCGCTGGCGCCGATGCCGTTACGGCTCGTCCCGATCAGCGTCAACCCGCATATAGCCTTGCTTTCCAGCCTTTACCCGGAGAATTCACGCTACCGGCGTAGCGCCGTTCTGAGCGTCAGCGTTCCCCTTGCGCCTGAAGCAGAAAGTGTTTCAAACCTGAACTTCTATATTCGCGGATAATCGCCCTCAATTCAGATTTATATTCGCAAATCGGGAATTTATCGGCATATGGATTGGGCTTATTCGCATAACGCGTGAAGCAAACCCAATTAATGAATCCATGACAAATCCGGCAGCCGCACAAAAATGTTTCGATAGTGAAACATCCCTATTTATATTGTCTGAGTTAATAATCCGCTTTAGTCAGACGAGATGAAACATCAGACAATTGAAAAGCACTGCAGCAATTGCACGGCGCTCATCCTTAAACAAAATTTCATCTGCGGATTGCGCTGTTTCAGGATTGGACCATCTGGCGCACGCCATACTTTGCGTATCGTGATCGCCGCAAGGAGTGAAAGATGTCGCGCCCCATGAGCATCGAGAAAGTCAACGAATATGGACAGAACGCAGTTCGCATCGACATTGAAGGCAGCGCGGTGCTGCTCGAGGTCGCCGATCTGGATGCGCTGATCGAACACCTTGGCGCGCTGCGCGCGACGATGCGCCCCGAGCTTCCGATGGCGCCATTGCGTACGCATCAGTATGTGATCGAGGTCGACCCATGCTGGCACGCCGAAAAACATCCGCTGCACGACGGTGCCGTGCTGTTTCTGCGCCACTCGGGTCTCGGCTGGGCCGGCTTCGCGCTGCCCACCGAAAGCCTCGCCAAACTGCATCATGCGCTGACGCAGCAACTGGAGTCGTCGCTCGAAGTGCATGGGATGCTTAACTGAAAGACTCGCTGAAGGGCCGCTGAAAAGAAGCGTGTTGCATCGCATCCTGCATTGCCGTCTGCCGCGCTTCTTCCACCGCCTGTTCCACCGCTTGTTCCACCGCCTGTTCCACCGCTTCTTCCATTTCCCGCAGCACTGCGTTTCAGATTCCACACGCAACTCGCCTCGCAACCAACCTATACTTCCTTCGCCGCTTGACTGCGGCAACTTTCATCAAGACTTTCTCAAGCGCGGCACTGTCCGCGCTCTTTTTTTGCCTGTCGTTTAGCCATCCCGACGATAGGCACGCCGACCACCTCGCTGGTTCACACGCGCAGTTCATGAACATTGCACAAAATTAAAAAAGACTTAATCCACGCTGGCTGCGTGGATTTATCTTCGATCGCCGATGATGCATCCATCGCCCTTCTCTACTGTTCCAATATGAACCAGCTACAAGCGATGCGTGTCTTCACACGAGTAGTCGATCTCTCCAGCTTCAATCTTGCAGCGAGACAGTTAGGCATGTCAGCGGCCGCTGTCACGCGCAGCGTCGGCACCCTGGAAGCGCATCTGAACATGCGCCTGCTGAATCGCACCACGCGCAGTCTTTCGCTGACGGACGTGGGCCGCGAATATCTGCACGGCTGCCGCGCGATCATCGAAAAGCTCGACGAAATGGAGTCGAACCTGCTGGAGACGACGCGCGATCCGCAAGGCACGCTGCGTATCGCGACGCCGATGACATTCGCGACGTCGGGCCTCGGCGCGCTGCTCGCGTCGTATCGCGCGTTGCATCCGCGTGTGGATTTCGACGTGACGACCTTCGACACGCACATCGATCTGGTGGAAGGCGGCTTCGACGTGTGCTTTTCCGACGACCGCCGTCTCGCGAATTCGTCGCTCGTCAGCCGCACCCTCACCAGCGTCGACGAAATCACGGTGGCCTCCCCCGCTTATCTCGCACGCCACGGCGCACCGCGCGACCCGGCCGCGTTGAACCGGCATGGGCTGTTGACGGTATCCGACGGCTCATCACGCGCGTGGGAATTCGCCGACGCCGATGGCGTCTACCGCGTGAACACCGGTAGCGCGCTGACGGCGACCAGCAGCGCGATGGTGCGGGTCGCCGCGCTCAACCATATGGGCATCGCCTTGCTGCCGCAAGCCGATCATTGCCGACGATCTCGTTCGCGGCGCGCTCGTGCCCGTGCTCGAACAGTTCGAGATCAACGGCGGTCCGCGCCAGATTTCGATTCTGTACTCCGGCCGCAATTATCTGTCGATGCGCGTACGCGCTTTCATCGACTTCGCGGTCAGCCAGTATCGCGCGCCGGACCGGCCCGTTGCGCTGCGCGCGGTCGCCTGAAGCGGACCCGCGCATCATGCCCAGGATATTGACGATCGAAGATGACGAGCTGATCGCGCGCGACATCGTGCGCACGCTCAGCGCGAGCGGCTTTTCCGTCGATGTGGCCCGTACCGGCCGCGAAGGCATGGCTAAAGCAATGGCGGGCGACTACGACGTCGTCACACTCGACCGCATGCTGCCCGACCTCGACGGCCTCACCATCGTCGCGACCATGCGCGGCGTCGGCATGGAAACACCGGTGCTGGTGATGAGCGCGATGTCCGATGTCGATCAGCGCATTCAGGGGCTGCGCGCCGGTGGCGACGACTATCTGACCAAGCCCTTCTCGCCCGACGAAATGTTTGCTCGCGTCGAAGTGCTATTGCGGCGGCGTCCACGTCATGCGAAAGCCGAAACGACCTGCTGCGCAACGGCGCACTGGAACTCGACCTCGTGCGTCGCAAAGTCACGCACCGGCAGCGCGAACTCGACCTGCAGCCAACCGAATTTCGCGTACTCGAATTCATGATGCGCCATACCGGCCAGGTGCTCACACGCACGATGATTTTCGAAGCCGTGTGGGGTTGCCGCTTCGATCCCGGCACGAACCTGATCGACGTCCACGTAGGCCGTTTGCGCAAGAAAGTCGAAATGCCCGGAGAGCGTCCGCTGATCCGCACGATTCGCGGCTCCGGCTATCTGTTCGGCTGACGGCCACCTCACTCCCTACCCGAGCCACGAGCTATAGCGCCGCATACCGCGCTATAGCCGCCGCACCGTGCGCACCTGGCAATCAGATCGGCGCAATCGCGCGCCACGCCCGCTTTCCTAAAACTTGTTTCATTTGTTTTGTCCGCGCCTGTTAGGACCCGCTCCCCAGAATGCCGTTACCGGGCCGCGCCATCACGCGTGAGCCCCAATCGCCACACGCCCGCGCAGATTCAATCGCGCCTCTGAACGGAGCAGCCTTCGATGTTAAAAATAGTCCGGTTAGCTTTGACCCGGCCCTACACGTTCATCGTGCTTGCGATGCTGATCCTGCTGATCGGCCCGCTTGCCGCATTGCGCACGCCGACCGATATCTTTCCCGACATCCGCATTCCCGTCATCAGCGTGGTGTGGAATTACGCCGGCCTGCAACCGGACGACATGTCCGGGCGCATCGTCACTTACTATGAACGTACGCTCGGCACGACCGTCAACGACGTCGCGCATATCGAGTCGCAATCGTTTCGCGGCTACGGCATCGTCAAGATCTTCTTTCAGCCGACCGTCGACATTCGCACCGCCACCGCGCAGGTCACCTCCGTTTCGCAGACGGTGCTCAAGCAGATGCCGCCCGGCACGACGCCGCCGCAGATCCTGAACTACAACGCGTCCACGGTGCCGGTGCTGCAGCTCGCACTCACCAGCAATACGCTCGACGAACAGAAGCTCGCCGACTATGCGACCAACTTCATTCGTCCGCAATTGCTGAGCGTGCCGGGTGTTGCCATTCCAACGCCGTATGGCGGCAAGACGCGCGAAGTGCAGATCGATCTCGACCCGCAGGCATTGCAGGCGAAAAAGCTCTCCGCGAACGATGTCGCCACTGCGCTCGCCCAGCAGAATCAGATCATTCCGGCCGGCACCGAGAAGATCGGCCGCTTCGAATACAACATCAAGCTGAACAACAGTCCGCTCGCGCTCGACGAACTGAATGCGCTGCCGATCAAGACGGTGGACGGCGCGACCATCTATATCCGCGATGTGGCGCACGTGCGCGACGGCTATCCGCCGCAAGGCAACGTGGTTCGCGTGGACGGTCATCGCGCGGTGCTGATGAGCATTCTGAAGAACGGCTCGGCGTCGACGCTCGACATCATCTCGGGCGTGAAGGCGCAATTGCCGCGTATCGAAGCGACCCTGCCGCCCGGGCTCAAACTGGTCACGATGG
This sequence comes from uncultured beta proteobacterium, assembly GCA_963800185.1. Lineage (GTDB taxonomy): Bacteria > Pseudomonadota > Gammaproteobacteria > Burkholderiales > Burkholderiaceae > Paraburkholderia. The sequence continues at coordinate 395,914 of CAWCZW010000002.1, forward strand.
GCGATCAGTCCACTTTCGTGAAGGGCGCCGTCAGCGGCGTGGCGCGTGAAGGCGTGATCGCTGCCGCACTCACGTCGCTGATGATTCTGCTGTTTCTCGGCAGCTGGCGCTCCACGCTGATCATTGCCGCGTCGATTCCGCTCGCCGTGCTCGCGGCGATTGCCGGACTCGCGGCGATGGGCGAAACGCTCAACGTGATGACACTCGGCGGACTCGCGCTGGCGGTGGGGATTCTGGTCGACGACGCCACCGTCACGATCGAAAACATCAACTGGCACCTCGAGCAAGGCAAGGACGTCAGAAGCGCGATTCTGGATGGTGCCGCACAGATCGTCGCGCCAGCGTTCGTGTCGCTGCTGTGTATCTGTATCGTGTTCGTGCCGATGCTGCTGCTCGACGGCATTGCGCGATTTCTGTTCGTGCCGATGGCCGAAGCAGTGATCTTCGCGATGATCGCGTCGTTCATTCTGTCGCGTACTTTTGTGCCGATGATGGCGCAATATCTGCTGCGCCCGCATGCCTCGGGTGGGCACGCGTCCGGCGAACTGGCTGCGCTGATGGACCCGCACGGCGGACACTCGCATGCCGCTGCGTCACGCAATCCGCTGGTGCGTTTTCAGCGCGCCTTCGAGCATCGCTTCGAACGCGTGCGTGGTGTGTACCGGATCGTGCTCGGACTTGCGCTGACGCATCGCAAGCGCTTCGTAGCGGGCTTCCTGATCGTCGTGGCCGCATCTTTCCTGCTCGCGCCCTGGCTCGGCCGCAATTTCTTTCCGGATATCGATTCCGGCGAAATCGCGATTCATGTACGCGCTCCGATCGGCACGCGGGTCGAAGATACCGCTGACCAGTTCGACCGCATCGAAAACGCGGTGCGTCGAGCGATTCCGCCTGACCAGTTGCGCAGCATCGTCGACAACATCGGCTTGCCCAATAGCGGTATCAATCTGACGTATAACAACAGCGGCACGATCGGACCGCAGGACGGCGACATTCTGATCTCGCTGAACGAAGATCATCAGCCGACCGCGGACTTCGTGCGCAAGCTGCGTGAGAACCTGCCGCGTCAGTTTCCGGGCACGACGTTCGCGTTCCTGCCCGCCGATATCGTCAGTCAGATTCTGAATTTCGGCGCACCCGCGCCGATCGATCTGCAGGTGGCGGGGCCGAACCAGGCCGCGAATCACCGGTACGCGAACGAAGTTGCTGCGCCGCATGCGGATGATCCCCGGTATCGCCGACACGCGCATGCAGCAGGCCGCGACGTATCCGCAATTCACGGTGTCGGTCGACCGCTCGCGCGCCGATCAACTCGGCATCACCGAACAGGACGTGACCAACTCGGTGGTGGCGAGCCTGTCCGGCACGAGCCAGGTGTCGCCGACTTACTGGCTCAATCCGAAGAACGGCGTGTCGTATCCGATCGTCGCGCAAACGCCGCAATATCGCATGACGTCGCTGTCGAATCTGAGCAACCTGCCCGTGACCGGCAAGAACGGTCAGGCGCAGATTCTCGGCGGCATTGCGACGATCACGCGCGGCGTCGGCAATGCGGTGGTCTCGCACTACAACATCGAACCGCTCTACGACGTGTTCGCGACCACTCAAGGCCAGGATCTCGGCGCGGTGTCCGCGAAAATCCAGAGCATCGTGCACGACACGGCGAAAGACCTGCCGAAGGGTTCGATCGTCACGCTGCGCGGCCAGGTGCAGACGATGAACAGCGCGTTCCTTGGCCTGTCCTTAGGTCTGGTCGGCGCGATCCTGCTGATCTTTCTGCTGATCGTCGTGAACTTCCATTCGTGGAGCGATGCGTTCGTGATCGTCACGGCGTTGCCGGCGGCATTGGCGGGCATCGTGTGGATGCTGTTCACCACGCACACGCCGCTATCGGTGCCCGCGTTGACCGGTGCAATTCTCTGTATGGGCGTCGCCACCGCCAACAGCATTCTCGTGGTGAGCTTCGCGCGCGAGCGTCTCGCCGTGACGGGCAACGCGCTGGTCGCCGCAATGGAAGCGGGTTTCACCCGCTTTCGGCCGGTGCTGATGACCGCGCTCGCGATGATCATCGGCATGGCGCCGATGGCGCTCGGTCTCGGCGACGGCGGCGAGCAGAACGCGCCGCTTGGCCGCGCCGTGATCGGCGGCCTGATTTGCGCGACCTTCGCCACGCTGCTGTTCGTGCCCGTCGTGTTCAGCCTCGTCCACCGCCGCGACGGCGCACACACATGCGCATGCCCCTTCTGACGAACATTCATCATCCGAACCCGGAGTCCATCATGTCCACTGAGATCGAGATCAATTCGCCGAAGCGGCTGCGTCATCTGAAGCTTATCGGCCTGGTTGCGCTGCTGGCCGCAGCGGGCATCGTGGCAAGCGGCATTGCGAGCCGCGTGCACGCGAAGCAGGAACTGACCACCTGGTCCGCGCAACAGGCCATTCCGACAGTGGTGGCCTACACGCCGAAGCACGACCTCAACGCGCAGTCACTGGTGCTGCCCGGTCATCTGTCCGCGTTCGTCAATGCGCCGATCTATGCGCGCGTGTCGGGCTATCTGCATGCGTGGTACGCGGATATCGGCGCACATGTCAAAGCCGGCCAGTTGCTCGGCGTGATCGACACGCCCGATCTCGACCAGCAATTGCAACAGGCGCGCGCCGATTTGCAGAACGCGCAGGCCAATGAAAAACTCGCGGCATCCACGGCGCAACGCTGGAGCAAAATGCTGCAGCAGGATTCCGTCTCGCAACAGGACGCCGACGAGAAGACCAGCGATCTCGTCGCGAAGCAGGCCACTGTCGATGCCGCCGAAGCCAACGTGCGCAGACTTGAAGCGCTCGAATCGTTCAAACGCATTACCGCGCCGTTCGATGGCGTCGTCACTGCCCGCACCACGGATATCGGTGCGCTGATCAACGCAGGCGGCGGCAATGGACCCGAGTTGTTCTCGGTGTCGGACGCGCATCAGTTGCGCGTGTACGTCAGCGTGCCGCAGGACGAAGCGGCCGCGATCCAGCCGGGCATGAGCGCGACCCTCACCGTGCCGGAGCGGCCGGGCGTGAAATTCAACGCCAAACTCGTCGATACGGACGATGCCATCACGCCGTCGTCCGGCACGCTGCTGGTGCAACTCGCCGTCGACAATCGCGACGGCCTGCTGATTCCCGGCGAATACACCGAAGTGCATTTCGCGTTGCCGGGCAACGCGCATTCGCTGTCGATCCCCGCGAGTTCGCTGATCTTCAGGCAAGACGGTTTGCAGGTCGCGGTGGTCGGCAACGACAATCGCGCGGTGCTCAAGCCGGTGTCGATCGCGACGGATCTCGGCACGCATGTCGAGATCGCTTCGGGATTGAACGCAACGGATCGCGTGATCGACAATCCGCCCGATTCGCTGTCCACTGGCGATCAAGTTCGGCTTCAGGGCAATGCGAGCAGCAACGCAAGCGCGTCCGGCACTTCGCTAGCAGGACGCCGACGCGCGGAGAGTGCTCATGGCTAAAGGCAACGCGCACAAAACGCGCAACGTACGCCGTATCTGCATCGCAGCTGGCGGCCGCGGCGCTCATGAGCGGCTGCTCGTTTGCGCCGACCTATCACGCGCCGCCCACCAGCATTCCCACTACGTTCAAGGAAGGCGGCGCGTGGCAACTCGCGCGGCCCGCCGACCGCGTGCCGCGCGACGCATGGTGGAGCGTGTATCGCGACCCCGTGCTGGATCGCCTCGAAGGCAGGTGGCCGCGGCGAACCCGGACGTGGCCGCCGCGATCGCGCGCCACGACGAAGCGACGGCGCTATCTGTCGCAGGCCCGCTCGGGACTGTTTCCGACCATCGGCGCCGATGCGTCGGTGATCGCCAGCGGCAATCGGATAACCGTCCGCTGCGCGGCACGGATCAGCCCTCCGGTGTACGGCACGAATACCGTGGACGTCGGCATCAGCTACGACCTCGACCTGTGGGGCAAGGTCCGCAACGAAGTGTCGGCGGGTCGCGCGGCACTGCAGGCGAGCGAGGCCGATCTCGAATCCGTGCGCCTGAGCCTGCAGGCAAATCTCGCCGATGCGTATTTCAATCTGCGCGGACTCGACGCGCAACAGCAACTGCTCAACGATACGATCGACACCTATCAGCGCGCCCTCAAGCTCACGTTGAGCCGTCACGCCGGCGGCATCGCGTCGGACCTCGATGTGTCGCGCGCGCAAACGCAGCTCGACACCGCGCGCGCGTCCGCCGACGATATCGCCGCGCGCCGCGCGCTTTACGAGCATGCGATCGCGAGCCTGACCGGCACACCCGCATCGAATTTCTCGCTGGACGCCGTCACCGGCGAAGCGTATCTGCCGTCCCTTCCCACCGGCGTGCCCGCTGCGCTGCTGCAACGACGTCCCGACATCGCCGCGGCCGAGCGGCGCGTCGCCGAGGCGAATGCGCAGATCGGCGTCGCGAAGGCGGCATTTTTCCCGGACATCTCGCTCGGGCTCGACGGCGGCTATCAAAGCGACGACGCTGTCGCCGTGGCTGATGGCGCCCAACGAAATGTGGTCGGTCGGGCCCAGTCTCGTGATGACGCTGTTCGACGGCGGCCGCCGTGCCGCGATCACCCGCGAGGCACGCGCGAAACTCGCGGAAAACGGTGCGAAATACAAGGCCGCCGTCCTGCTCGCCTTCCAGCAGGTCGAGGACAACCTCGCCCAACTGCACCATCTCGGCGACGAAGCCCAACGACAGAACGAAGCGCTGCTTGCCGCGCAACGTACGCTGACGCTGTCGATGTCGCGTTATCGCGACGGCGTGGTCAGCTATCTGGACGTAGTCACCGCGCAGACCACCGAGCTCGACACGCAGATTGCCGCGCTCAACCTCAATACGCGGCGTCTGCTGGCTTCGGTGGGGTTGATCGAGGCGTTGGGTGGTGGCTGGTCCGCGGACGGCGCCAAAGCCTCGCCTGACGTTCAGGCGGCGCAAGCACAAATGGTTCAGCCGCCTGGCGTCACGCACGCAGGTTAATTGTCCCGCTGCTTTCAGGAACTCGCTGGAGGTTGCCTGCCGCTTCCGAAGGCGTGCAAAAAAAACGTCGCCGGTATATCACCGGCGACGTTTTTTGTTCTGGGCGCATGTTCCGGCGCCCGTCCGCGAAAGCAAATCAGAACTTGTGCCGCATGCCCAGCGCCACGACAGCCTGCTTGTTGTTCGACGAAGCCGCCAGCGAATAGATCGACGCATTGCCGAGCACCGACACGCCGTTCGCCCCCGACACGTGCTGATAGACGCCTTCCAGATAGACATCGGTGCGACGCGACAGCGAATAGTCCGCCTGCAGCATGAACTGATTCCACTTCGGCGCAATGCTCTTGCCGTCGTCGCTGAAATGGCCGTCCGTGAACGTGTACGAACCGCCCAACGAGAGCGCCGGAGTCAACGCATAGCGTGCATTGAGTTCGTAGTTGTTGAAGGTCAGCAGATCACCCTTGAGCGTCGCATACGAGCCGCCCTGCGAGATCTGGTCCGGATCGTTGAGAATCGTGCGCGTGAAGACCAGCCCGACCGTCGCGGCGCCGAACGTATAGCGCCCTGCCGCGCCGAGCGTGCGTTGACGCGCGCCCGTGAAGATCGCATCGCCGTCGCCGCTGCTCGCCGCGCCGCTGGTATTGGCCGGCGTATTCACGCCGCCGGGCTGGTTGATCTGCAGGTAGGCCACCGCCAGATTGAACGGACCGCCGGCCCATTGCGCGCCGAGACTGTACGCGTTGTTGTTGCTGAAGCCGCCCGCCGCATTGCTGAACGCATACGCACCGCCGACCGTCAGGCCGTCGTAGGTCGCGCTGCGGAATTTCAACGAATTGTTCAGGCGCATGTCGTTGTTCAGGTTGTCGTTATCGAACGGATGATCGGCAATGTTGCCGCCAAAGCCCGAGCCGGTTGCCGACAACGGTGCGACGAAATCCACCAGGAAGTCGTACTGGCGGCCCATCGTCACCGTGCCCCATTGCTTGCTGGCGAGACCCACCCATGCCTGGCGGCCGAACAGGTCGCCGCCGTTCGAGATCTTGCCGTTATCGATATTGAAGCCGTTCTCCAGATCGAAGACCGCGCTCAGGCCGCCGCCCAGATCTTCGTTACCGCGCAGCCCCCAGCGGTTCGTGCTCAGGTTGCCGCTTTGCATCATCCAGTTGCTTTTGCCCGCACCGGAGGCCGTCTTCTGATTGCTGACGTAGTCGAGACCGGTATCGAGCGTGCCGTAGAGCGTCACGCTGCTTTGTGCATGCGCCGTCGCACCGAGCGTTCCGGCCAGTGCGACGAGTGTGGTTGCCAATGCTTTTTTCATGTTTGATTCCGGGTAAAAGAAGGCGCCGATCCGCGCATCCACGGACCGATCCCGCAAACCGTGCGGGTAGCCGCAATTTAGATAGACGCGATGACACACCCGTGATCAAAACCGCTCGTTTCATGAAACGTTTTTTATGTTGATGACATGCTCTCGCGAAGCGCCCTGATCACCGCTTGTTCGACGCTGCAACAGATAAATTTCTTTTCATGCACACACGGCGAATCCGCTAAAGCGGGTTGACTATCCTTCTCATCAACCGATCCACGAATGCCATTCTTCGCTTCGCGCCTCGGCCCCCAGCCAATCCGATTTGTGAGGAATCCGTATATGAAATCCCTGACGCTTGCCATTGCTTTTATCGGCGTTACCGCAACCGCTTCCGCTTTTGCCCAATCGGCCACGGCGCCGGCCCAGCAGCAGAATGCAGCACCGTCGATGCAGGTCGCCGCGAACACGACGCCTTCCATCAGCGCCGCCGGCACGTGGGTGGCTCCTTACGGTCAGCCGGCTATCGGGAAAACGCGCGCCCAGGTCTATCGGGAACTGGTGCATGCCGAGAAGGACGGCCAGCTTGCGTATCTGAATTCGACTGTCTACGCGCACTAACCTGTTTGGGCGCCGCGCGTTGCGCCCAGCCCTTTTCCTTTAAGACCTCAATGAATTTTCGCACCGCGATCAAACGATCGGCCCGCTTCGCCGTGGTCGCTGTCGCAGCCGGACTGCTGTTATCCGGCTGCGCAACGACGCCCTCCAGCACCGCCGACAACAGTTGCGTCGGCCCGGTCAGTTTCTGCAATACCTACTTTGGCTCGTAATAAAAAAGAGCGTGTTACCCATCGGGCAACACGCTCTTTTACGTGATAACGAAGCGTTAGAACGAGTGACGAATGCCGACCCGGCCGACCACCTGCTCACCGGTGGTCGAAGGATCGAAACCGGCAATCTGCGCGACGGCTCCTCCACTTGCTCTTTGCAATGCGGCAAGCGCATAGACGGCGGTACGCCTGGACAACTCATACTCCGCGCTCAGATTGAGCTGCTGGTACTTCGGCTCCTGGTTTGTCGCATGGTTGCGGCCATCTGTGTACGTATAGCCCGCAGCCAGGTTCAACTGGCTGGTTGCCTGAAACGTACCGGCAATTTCGTAGTTCTGGAACTTGACGTCCTGACCGTCGTCGCCCTGCTGGAAGTTCACGTTAGTGAAGTTGCCCATCACCTTGAACTTGCCGATCGAATACGACGCGCCCGCTGCGAAAATGCCCTGACTGCGCGCATTGGCCAGATAATTGCCATACACCGCGTTAGTAAAGCCCGTACCATTCTGATAGCTCTGGATCGACGCCTCGGGATCGTTGACGCGCAAATAGCCCGCGCCCATTGAGAACGGCCCGTTCGTGTACGACGCCGCCGCGCTATAAGCCGCGTTATTCGAGAACTGCCCGGCCTGCCCGCCGAATGAATAGAGCGCCTCGCCGGTAAAGCCGCCAATCGTCGGACTCGTGTACTTCACCGCATTGCTGATCGCGAAGCCGTTATCCAGATTATCCATGTCGTTCGGATGCGAGAAATACCAGCCGCCGTAACTGTCGTTCAGCGAGAACGGTTCGATCAGGTCGACGAGCGGATCCCACTGTCGCCCGAGCGTCACCGTACCGGCCGTCTGACTGGCGATCCCCACGTAGGCATTGCGCGAGAATGCGAGCCCGCTGCCGAGGCTGCCATTGGTCGAATTGAAGCCGCTCTCGAGGTCGAATATCGCCGACAGGCCGCCGCCCAGATCCTCCTTGCCTCTCACGCCCCAACGACTCCCCGCGCTCACGCCGCTCGCCATTTGATAAAGATGGCCGCCATCCACGTTATTGGCGAAATCGATCCCTGTATCGAGAAGCCCGTACAACGTTACGCTGCTTTGCGCGTGTGCAGCGCCTGCCACGCCGACACACAACAGTGCCCCGACCATGTGCGCCAGTTTCATCTTCCGCTTCATGCAATACCTTTCGTTTAATTAAGGATGGCTGATAACAGCAGGTCCATTTCGTTGAATGTGACCACGCGACGAATATATCGAGCCCAGAAAGGACCGCATCTGCAAGACTGAGTTTCAAGCAACGCGTTGCATTTTCATGAATCGCTCATTGACCCAACGCGCATGAGTACTTTCCTTCACGCAAATCAGCCAATGAAATGAACAGGCAGATCCACTCGCGACGCAAAGCAGTCGCGAGTAATCACCGAAGAGAGATGGAAGAGTTACTGTGAGATTGGGAAGAACTCAAGAATCGATCGACACCTGGTACCCAAACCGGCTCACCGTTTCGATCCTGAGCCGAAGCACTTCGTCAGTCAGCTTTCTTCTTAAGCGGGACACCACCAGATTGACGCTGGACGGATCGACATCTTCCTTTTCAGGCCACGCATAGCGGATCAATTGATCTCTTGCCACTGGCGCGTTCACCTGCCGGAGCAGGCATTCGAGCAAAAGAAATTCACGCCGCGTGACGGCAAGCCGCCGCATGCCGAAGACCAGCTCCCGGGTAGCGGCGTCGAGAGAAGGACTAGCGAATGCGACGGGAACCGATGCAGAACCCGGACTCGCCGCGACGGGGCGCGCGCCACTGGTTCGCCGCAAAACCTGCAGACGTTCATGCATTTCGATAAACGAATAAGGCTGGCAAAAGCAGGCATCCGCGCCCGCCCTCAAAACACGCGTGCGATCCTGGGCGGTGGCGGCGCCGAGTACGGCCACGATCGACGCCCCGCTCCCGGTCGAGGCAAACTCGCCGAGAAACGTTAGCAACGGCGCATAGAGTCCAACCTCGAGGACCATTAGCACGATCGCGTCGAAGGCCTCCTGAGTGGCGAGGAAAACACCATCGCGCAGATCGTCGGCCCGCTGCAAACTATGCGCGCTCTCCTGAAGTGCCTTGAAAAGCCACGCCGCTTCCGGATGAGAGGGACCTACGAATAAAACGCGCATTCAGCACCTGCCGGTGACAGGAAAAAATAAACAGGGATCACGCAAGCGTCCTCGACCAGCATTCGATGGAAATTCTGGCGCCCGGTTGCGCATTGCCGATCTTCATCGTGAAGTCGTGCACCCGCATCACCGCGGAGACGATACTGAGGCCGAGTCCCGATCCGGCCAGATGCCGGGTCGTCTCGCCTCGATAGAAACGTTGCAGCACCGCATCACGTTCGTCCGCGGCAATACCCGGCCCGTTATCGACAATGTCCACTTGCGGTCCTGCCGGAGTCTGACGCAACTCCATGCGGACCACGCCACCTTCTGGCGTGAACTTGATGGCGTTATCCACGAGATTGCTCAGTGCTTCGAATAGCAATGCACGGTCGCCATGAATGGCATCGACCGGCTGGGTGTGCACCGAAAGCCGGATAGATCGGCTCTCCGCGAGCGGTTCGTAAAGCTCGCCCACTTCCTCAACGAGGGTTTGCAGTTCCATTTCGCTGAAGCCGCCGCGCCGTTGCAAGGTGCCGATTTCGGAGATGCGCAACATCGCGCGAAAGCGGTCGAGCAACGCATCGGTTTCGGTGCGCGCGCGATCCACCAGAGCGGATAACTCGGCGTCGTCGTGCAATTCGGTGCGCTCCGCCGCGTGCGCGAGCAACGTGCGAACGTGAGCCAGCGGCGTGCGCAGATCGTGCGCGATGCCGTCGCACGCACCCTTCACTTCGTTCATCAGACGCTCGACTTCCGCCAGCATATGATTGACGAGATGCGCGAGCATATCCACTTCGTCGCGTCCGCCAATCGGCAAACGCTGCGCGAGATCGCCCTGGGCAATGCGCTGCGTGACCTGCCGGATCGCCTTCAGCCGACGCATTTGCCGCACGCTCAGTGCGAGGCCGCCCGCGGTGCCCGCGAGCAGACACAGAATGCCGCCGCCCACCAGCGCCTTGATGATGGTCGCGCGAATCCGCAGCACGTGCGTGAGGTCGCGTGCGATCACGAGGGTCGAGCCGTCCTTGCGCTGTTCGGCCATCGCGCGCACGCGTGGCGGCGCTTCGTCGTGCCGCATCGGCAGCGTCAGATCGAGCGTCTTACCCGTGCGATTGGTCGGCAAGTGTTCAGGATAGACGGACACGTCTCCGGCAAGCAGCTTACCGTTCGGTCCGAACAGTCCGTAGTAATTGGAGTGCATCCGTTCGCGTTCGACACGCCGGTGAATCGCGTCGGCGAGGTCGGCGTCGGGCAGCGAGTCGAAATAGATCAGTTGCCAATCCATCACCACGTCGAATTCGCGTTCCATGTCGCCAGTCACGGCCCAGCCGATCACGCCCAGCAGCACCATCACGGAAAGCGAAAAGATGACTGCGTAAATGGCCAGTAGCCGGAACGTGGTCGAATGCCAGCGCCGCCCGAGCGCGGATTGAGCGGGCAAAGTTGCGTCCATCAGAATTTCGCTCATGCGAGGATATAGCCCGAACCCCGTACGGTCTGGATCATCGGCGTCACGCCGGCAGGGTCGATCTTCTTGCGCAGCCGGCCCATATGCACATCGATCAGATTGGTGCCCGGATCGAAGTGATAACCCCACACCGCTTCGAATAACATCGTGCGCGTAATGGTCTGCCCTGCGTGACGCATCATGAATTCGAGCACGCGGTACTCGGTAGGCAGCAGCACGATCTCTTCGCCGTCGCGCTGAACCTTGCGCGAAATCAGATCGAGTTCGAGAGGCCCGACCCGCAAATGGGTGTCGAGTTGTGCGGCAGGAGTCTGACTGCGGCGCAGCAGGACTTCGAGACGCGCGGTCATTTCTTCGGGATCGAACGGCTTGGTCAGATAATCGTCGCCACCCGCACGCAGACCGCGTACGCGTTCGTCGACGTCGCCTAGTGCACTGAGCATCAGCACGGGCGTTTGAATCCCGATACTGCGCATGGTGGTCAGAATCGTGAGGCCGTCGACGCCAGGCAGCATGCGGTCGAGCGTAATGACGTCGTAGTCTTCGCTGATTGCGCGGGCCATGCCGTCGCGGCCATTCGCCACCCAATCCACGGTAAAGCCGCGGCTTTTCAATTCACCGACAATTTCATTCGCGGTAATTTCATCATCTTCGATCGTCAGTACTCGCGACATGATCATTGCATGCGCCGCGGCCCGCTCTACCGATGCAAGCGACGGACGCGACCGGTTATCAGTAGAAGGACATGATGCCATATTCGGCTTGCGCGTTCAGTGCACGGGCGTGCGATTCGACGGATGTCGCCGCTTTGCCAGAGTGCTGGAATGCAGGCTACGCCGGGCCTCGTAGCGGATGAACGTCCGTTTCATGAAGAATAATTTAAGTTCGCGAAACGCCGTGAAAACGTCATCGGAATAGACCTCGGCGACGATAAAACAAATTTCATTCTGCCGACGCCGGTTCGGTAAATCGCCTCCACTAGCCTTCCGTTCAGCCCGCTGTTCTATTCGCGGCCCGATTCGACTCTTCTCGTGGATGGTAAAAAATGAAACTCGCAACCAGAACCCTGCTCACTACACTTCTTCTGCTTGGCAGTGCTTCCGCAATGGCCGCGCCCGGTCTTACGCAGAAGCAGTGCAACGATTATCCGTTCACGCAGATGAAAGGCGAGGTCACGCACAAGCAGTTGATGCGCGAACTCGGCGAGCTCGAGTCGGTCGGCTACCAGCCCAGCAGTGGCGATGACGCCGATTACCCGAACGATCTCGAGAAAGCGGAACAGAAGCTGCAAGCCGAATATCGAGCGGACTGTTTGCCGGCGCAAGCGCATGTGTCGGCCAGCGCCGCGCCGGTGTCTGGTGGCACCGCGCCGGCTCAAGCTGCCAATCAGCCGGCCGGTTGAACTTCGGGTTGACGCTCGGCGTGCGATCCGTGCGCCGACGCCGCGTGCATGCGGCTTCCCGTCGTGTCAGCAGATTGCACACGAACACGCGAAAAATGCTTCACGTCAGTGATGATTTGTCGAGCGAACCGGGCTCGGCATCAGCGTGACTCATCCGCCGCTGCTCACGCTTGCGACGCAACTCCAGCAGCCGTCGCCTGCCGTGCGTGAGCGAGACGACCGCATAAAACGCGACCGGCGCAAACACCAGCCCGAATAACGTGGCGGCCAGCACGCCGCCAACCACGCCTGTGCCGATCGAACGGCGGCTTTCCGCGCCTGCGCCACTGGATACCACCAGCGGCACCACGCCAAGCAAAAATGCCGCCGACGTCATCACGATTGGCCGGAAGCGCGCCCCCGCCGCTTCGGTCACTGCACGCGATAACGGCATACCGCGCCGATAAAGATCGCGGGCGAATTGCACGATCAGAATCGCGTTTTTCGCCGCGAGGCCGATCACGGTAATCATGCCGACCTTGAAGTACACGTCGTTCGGCATGCCTCGCAACAACATCGCCACCACCGCGCCAATCACGCCGAGCGGCACGACCGTCAACACCGCAAATGGAATCGTCCAGCTCTCGTAGAGCGCAGCCAGCGCCATGAACACGGCCAGCAAGGACAGACCGATCAACAGCGGCGTCAGCCGTGCGGCAGCGGTTTCCTCGCGTGCGGCATCTACCCAGTCGTAGCTCACGCCGACCGGCAACGTAGCGGCAAGCCGCTCCATCTCCGCCATCGCCGCGCCGGAACTGTAGCCGGGCGCCGCGCGGCCGCTTACGTCGAGTGACGGATAACCGTTGTAGCGCGTCAGCATGACGGGGCCGATCGACCAGTGGCTTGCCGCAATCGCCGACAACGGCACCATGCCGCCGCTCGCGTTGGGTACCGCGAGCGCGAGCAGGTCGGTCTCGGTCATACGCGTGCCGGCTTCCGCCGCGATCATCACGCGGCGCATGCGGCCGCCGGCAGGAAAGTCGTCGATATAGGTCGAGCCGAACGTACTGCCCAGTACATCTGCTATGCGGTCGAACGGTACGCCGAATGCGTACGCTTTGGCGCGATCGATCGACAGTTCGACGCGCGGTGCATCCGGCAGATCTTCGGAATGCACCGAGGCCAGTAGCGGACTCGCCTTCGCTTGCGCGAACAGTTGCTCGCGCGCGGCCTTCAGCGCGTCGAGCCCGACACCGCCGCGATCTTCGAGACGGAACACGAAACCGTCCGAATGCCCGACGCCCGGCACTGAAGGCGGCAATTGCGCCTCCACGTCACCGTCCAGAATCTTGCTGAATTTGTCGTTGAGCCGGTCGCGCAACGTCAGCGCATCGGTCTCGCGCCTGCTCCAGTCTTTCAGTTCGACAAAGCCCATCGCCACGTTCTGGCCGCTGCCTGCAAAACTCCAGCCAATCACACTCGTGACGTTCGCGATGGCGGGCTCGCCATGCAGGATCGTCTCCATCCGCTGCACCACGGCTAACGTGCGCGCCTGCGTAGCGCCCGCGGGCAATTGCACCATCACCTGCAGCTGACCTTCGTCCTCGCTCGGCAGAAAGCCGTCGGGCATGCGCCAGTAGAGCAGTCCGCAGACGACGACCAGCACGGCATAGACGGCGAACATTGGGCCGATGCGACGCAGTGTGCGCGCGGTAAGTCCGCGATAGCCGCGCGCGGCACGATCGAAGCCCGCGGTGAAGCGGCTCGCGGCTCGCGCGGCGAAACCCGCCAGGCCACGACGCGCGTCGCGTTGACGGACAGAGCGCGTGTGCGGCCTGAGCAGATTTGCGCACAATGCAGGCGTCAACGATAAAGCCAGGAACGACGACACCAGCATCGACGCGATCATCGCCACGGCAAACTGCCGGTAAATGCCGCCGACACCACCTGGAAAAAACGCCATCGGCACGAATACCGCTGTCAGTACCGCCGTCACGCCGACAATTGCACCGCCGATCTGCGACATCGCCTTACGCGTCGCTTCGCGTGGCGCGAGGCCTTCTTCTTCCATCACGCGATGCACGCTCTCCACGACTACGATCGCGTCGTCGACGAGAATGCCGATTGCCAGCACGAGGCCAAACATCGTGAACACGTTGATCGACAGATCGCACACGTACATCGCGAGAAACGCGCCCATCAGCGTGACCGGAATCACGACAGTGGGCACCAGCGTATAACGTAAATCGCGCAGGAACAGCCACATCACAAAGAACACCAGCACGACTGCTTCGGCCAGTGTGACGAGTACTTCGCGGATTGCAATCTGCACAAAATGTGCATTGTCGAAAGGGATTTCGACCGCGACGCCGGGCGGCAAACCTTTCGATAATTCCGCGAGCCGCGCACGAATCGCATTCGAAGTTTCGAGCGCATTGCCGCGCGGCCCGAGTTGAATGCCGACCGTCGCCGCCGCTTTGCCATTCAGGCGCGACCAGTACGAGTAATTGTCCCGCCCGAGTTCGACCCGCGCGACATCGCGCAGACGCACCGCCGAACCATCCGGCAACGCCTTCAGCACGATCTGGCCGAATTCGTCCGGCGAAACCAGCTGCCCTTTCACGCTCACCGACGCGGTGATCTGTTGCCCCGGCACGAACGGCGCATCGCCCAAGCGTGCCCGCTGTCACCGCTGCATTTTGCGCGGCGATCGCGGCATTGACCTCGGCTGCGCCCAATCCATATTCACGCAGCTTCATCGGATCGAGCCAGACACGCAGTGCTTCGTCCGCGTCCCACAGTTCGGCCGCGCCTACGCCCGGCGCGCGCTTCAATTCGCGCAACAGGTAGCGGCTCAGATAGTCGCTCAATTGGACGGAATCACGCGTGCCGTCGGTCGATGTCAGCGCGACCAGCATCAGAAACGTGTTGGCCGCCTTGAACACGCTAATGCCTTGCTGCACGACCTGTTGCGGCAAACGCGGCTCGACCTGCTTGAGCCGGTTCTGGATGTCGACCAGCGCGAGATCGGGATTGGTGCCCGGCGCAAAGGTCGCGTCGATTTCCAGGTCGCCGAGGTTGTCGCTGGTGGTTTCGTAATAGAGCATATTGTCGGCGCCATCGAGACTCTCCTCGATGATGCTGCCGACATTCGCGTCCACCACTTCTGTCGATGCCCCCGGATACGTGGCGGAGATGACGATGCGCGGCGGTGCGAGGCGTGGATACTGCGCGACCGGCAATTGAGGAATGGCGAGCGCGCCCGCCACGACGATGGCGAGCGCAACGATCCATGCAAAGACCGGACGGTCGATAAAAAAGAAAGGCACGCGAGAGCCCTGTTCAGATTGTCTCGAAGCGCGGCGCGTCGACAATGCGCGCCATCTGTAGAGCGTCGGCCAAGACGCCGTCGCGCATCGCATAACCGCGCGAGCGTCCTTCTTCGACGAAACCGGCCTTGCGGTATAGCGCGATGGCCGGCCCATTATCGGCAAACACGGTCAATTCGATGCGGCGCAGGCCGAGCGCATTGTCGGCGCAATCGGTTAGCGCCTGCAACAGTGCCGAGCCGACGCCGCGGCCATGATACGCATCGTGCACGGCCAGGCCGAGATGGGCGGCATGCGAACGGCCGGGACGATACATTTCAAGACTGGCGTGTCCCACTATCGTGTCATCGAGCCACGCGCACACGATCACAGTGCCTTCACGTCTGCTCTCATTCCACGCCCGCAACTGCTCGGTCCTGCGATAGCCGGATGACAGCGTGCCGCGTCGCACGGCGGGAAGATTCATCATTGCGGCGAGCGCCTCCATATCCGCGGGCTCGCATCCCTTAACCGTCACACGACTCCCGAGTGACGCGCCGCTTTGCAACGTTTCTTCGTTCATGGTCTAGTTCGCCGCGAGGTTGGGAGCGGAGTGTGCCGGCATCAATGGAGCAGGTTCACGAAGACGTGCCATCAGATAGCAGTCTATCAACACGCCACGACGCAATACGGCGCCGCGTTGCCGCGCTTCGATGTCGAAGCCGAACTTGCGATACAGCGCGATTGCCGCATGGTTATCGGCGAATACCATTAGCTCGACGCGGCGCAGACCGAGCCAGTTGTCGGCCAGATCGATTAATTCGGTCATCAGCACGTTGCCGATGCCGCGCCGCTGCCATGCATCGTGAACACCGATCGCGAGCGATCCGGCATGCGCTCGCCGTCCTTTGAATGGAGTCAGCTCGGCTTCCCCGACAAACGTGTCGCCCACTGTTGCCGCAATCGCGATTTCACGCGCATCGAGCTTCTCGATGTATGCCCGCGTGATGGCAACCGACTCGAATGGCACATGTGGATTGCCCTGAACGGATGCCGGCAGTTGCTGCATCGCGTGGAATGACTCCGCATCGGCCACCCGCAATGCGCGCAACGTCAGGCCCTCGGGCAAACTCTCAGATTCTGCTTTTTCTTTTAGATTTTGACCCATAGGCTCATAACGTCAGTTCAAACGATCTCACCAGAATGCCGGGCAACTGGATGCCGCCCGTGGCGCGTTCGCCCCAGGTCGAATCGCTCAATTGCAATGCCGTTTGAGCACCGAGTTGTTCGAGTTCTTCACCGAGCAGGCGATACAGGCTATCGTCGAAGCGCATCGCTTCGAGCGGTGCAACGATCTCGCCGTCTTCCACCCAGAAAGTCGCAAAGCGTGTCATGCCGGTCAGCCGGCAATTCATCCGGTCCGAAAAATTCACGTACCAGAGATTGCCGATATAAAGACCTGTACCCAGTTTTGCGAGTACTTCTTCTTCCCGCAGATCGCCCGCTTTCATTGAAAGCGCAACCGGCGACTCGTTCGGCAATGCGCCGTTCGGTGTCAAGCCATACTCGCGCGCACTCCGTGCGTTCGTCAGCCGCTCGACGCTGCGGCCTGCGTCGATCAGCGAAACCGTGTCGCGCAGATAGCCGTCGTCGTTGAAACCGGGCGTAATGCCGAGCGTCAGATCTTCGCTGATCGTCACGCGTGGATCGAGCGACACTTCTCCGGTATGCAGCTTGTACAACTGGCTGCGTGAACTCGCCTGAGCCCGCGCGGAAAAGCCGCCCCATGCAGCTGTTTCCAGCAGCTCAGCCAACGCGGCGGGCGCCAGCCATGAACGATAACGCCCCGGCGACAGCGCACGCGGTGTTCGTGCCAGCACGGTGAGACGAGTCGCGGCCTGCTCGACTTTACTCACGAATACAGCGTCGCTCCAGTCGTCGCCCGCGTAAGTCGTTTTGATTGCGCGGCCACTCGGGTCATAGAGCGACCAGCTGAAATTGAAGTTGTCCACCTCATACCAGCCACGGCTGCCGCTCGTCGACGCAAAGCCGCGCACAATCGTGCCGCCCGCGTAGAAGCCGACGAAATCGAGTCCTTTTGCACATTCCGCCACCATGCGCAACAGGTTGTCGGGATCGGGCAGCTTGCCGGAACGTTGCGTGACACGCGACCATTTCGACGTATCGAACAACAAATGCGGATCGTCGGCTGCATCGCGCAAACCTTCGCGCAACGTGGCGAGTGCCGTGCTCACGTCGTCGAGGTCCTGGTGCAGATCGCCGCAAACCGTGAGCGTCGAATACGCCTGACGTGCGCCGTCGATCAGACGCAGTGTCAGCTTGCCTTGCGACACGCTGCCGGTCTGCCTCACCTTGCCGGCGTTGAAGCGGATAAAGTCGGACTGCTCGCCGGCAAAGGAACTGAGCGTGGTTTCGCCGCCCTGTTGCAAACGCTCGATGGCATCGGCCAACGCGTTGAAATAGGTCTGCCAGTCCACCGACGTTGCCGCACGCGAAGAAATCAATTGGCTCATCACGCGCCTCCGAACACGTCGATATTGCTGAACACGCAAGCGGGCGATGCATGCCCAACGCGAATAATCTGCGCCGGCTCGCCCTTGCCGCACATCGGCGTGCCGTACACCTCGCGCGTGGATGCATTGCCCACCGCGCTCAGGCTGCGCCAGAAATTCGCCGAAATACCGCGATAATTCGGCTGTTTTACAACTTGGGTGAGCTTGCCGTTTTCGATCAACTGCCCGAATTCGCAGCCAAACTGGAATTTGTTTCGATGGTCGTCAATCGACCACGAGGTGTTGGTGCGCATCAGAATGCCGTGTTCGATATTGCCGATCATCTGCTCCAGCGAACTCTCGCCAGGCTCGATGTTCAGATTCGCCATCCTGTCGATCGGCGGGCGGTTCCAGTTCGACGCGCGCGAGTTGGCAACACCCGGCATCCGCGCGCGCTGCTGCGACAGCGCGCCACCAAGCGGACGCTCGAGTACGCCGTTACGAATCAGATACGCTTTGTGCGCTTCAGTGCCGTCGTCGTCGAATGCATAGGCGGCCGCTTCTTCGCGCAGATCGGGATCGAACGTGACGTTCAGCAATGCCGAGCCGTAGCGGTACGAGCCAAACATGTCCTGCTTGACGAAACTCCAGCCCGCGAAATTGCGCTCGTCGCCGAGAATCCGGTCCAGCTCCAGCGGATGACCGATCGACTCATGAATCTGCAACATCATCTGATCGGGCATCAACAACAGATCACGCTTGCCCGACGGGCAATTCGGCGCGGCGAGCAATTGCAGTGCTTCATTGGCAACGCGCACGCCGGAGCCTTCAAAACCGAAGCGCGCCAGCACTTCGATTCCGCCTTGTCCGAGCGTGCCGTAATTGCCGCCCAGCGTGCGGGTCTGCGTATCGCCATTCGCGTGAGCGGCCACGCTCAGTTGCGGCATCACGAACTGGAACTGCTGGTCGATCCGAACGCCGTCGCTGGTGATATAAAGCTGGTCGGTATGCGTAATCTGCACCGAGGCAATCCGCTCGACAATGCGCGCATCGAGATTCGCGCTCGCGCATTCCGTTGCGAGAATCTCGAGCCAATCCGCCCGACCCGGCAATGCGTGTTGCGCATTCGGCGATACATAGCGACCGCTCGCGTCAGGTCGCGCGACCTCGCGATGATCGATCAACGAAAGCGACGCGCTCGCTTCAGCGCGTGCGGTGGCGATGTCGAGTGCCGCTTGCAAGCCCGCTGTGGACAGATTCGCGGTTGCTGCATAACCCGCACCCGCACCAACCCACGCGATCAACATCGCGCCGCGATCGCGCACGGTGCGCAGCGGCTGCGCAATATCGTTGCGGATCTCATGATCGTCGACCCGTTCGTCGACAATGCGCAGCGACCAGAACGCTGCGTGGCTCTTCAGCGCGAGGGCACTTTGCGCCCAACGTTCGTCAATCATTGGCGTCTTCCGTTGAGGTCACGCTGGCTGCCTGCTCGGGCACGGCAAGCGACGAGGCCAGTAGCGACCGTGTGTAAGGATGCGATGGCGCATGCAATACGTCGAGCGTGTTACCGGATTCGACGATGCGCCCCGATTTCATCACGATCACGCGATGCGCCATGGCCCGCATCACCGCCAGATCGTGCGTAATGAAAAGATAGCTTAGCGCGTACTTCTTTTGCAGATTCGTCAGCAGACTCAGCACCTGCTTCTGGATGGATACGTCGAGCGCACTGGTCGGCTCATCGAGCACCAGCAATTCGGGCTGCACCGCCAGCGCGCGCGCGATCGCAATACGCTGCCGTTGCCCGCCGGAAAACTCTTGTGGATAGCGCAGCATCGCATCGGCGGGCATGCCGACTTCTTCGAGCAAGCTGCCCACGCGCGCGCGGCGCGCTTTGGCATCCACTTCCGGGCGATGCATGGCAAGACCCTCGCCGATGATCTGCTCGACCGTCATACGCGGCGAGAGCGAGCCGAACGGGTCCTGAAACACCACTTGCATACGCGAATACAACGCGCGACGTGAACTGGCCGTCTTCAGCGTCGAAAGCGGCATTCCGTCAATATGGATGTGACCTGCCGCCGGACGCTGAAGACCGAGCACCGTCGCCGCGAGCGTCGATTTTCCCGAGCCCGATTCACCGACGATACCGAGCGTTTCGCCGCGCCGTACGCTCAGATCGACGTCATGCACGGCACGGAAAGTGGAACTGCCGAACATCGAACGCCAGCCTTTCGCGGACGTGCGGTAATCGACGGCCAGCCCTTGCACCTCGAGCAGACGGCGCGCTTTCGGGTCGACCGGTTCGATTGCGCGTTGCGGTTCGCTGTCGAGCAGACGCTGCGTGTACGGATGCTGCGGATTCGAGAATAGCGCCTCCGTAGTGTTGGTCTCCACCAGGACGCCCTTCTCCATCACTGCAACGCGTTGGGCAAACCGCTTCACCAGATTCAGATCGTGCGTGATCAGCAGCACGGCCATGCCGCGCTCCGCCGCTTCCTGCTCCTGCAGTGAGATCAGCAGATCGACAATCTGCTGACGCACGGTGACGTCGAGCGCGGTAGTCGGTTCGTCGGCGAGCAGCAGACGCGGACGGCAGGCGAGCGCCATCGCGATCATCGCGCGCTGACGCTGGCCACCGGACAACTGGTGCGGAAAGCTGTCGATCCTGCGCTCCGGCTCAGGAATGCCGGTGCGGCGCAGCAACTCGATGCCGCGCTCGCGCGCCGCGTTAGGCCGCAAGCCTTCATGCAGCCGCAGGCTTTCCGCGATCTGCTTGCCGATCGTGAAGAGCGGATTGAGCGCGGTCATCGGCTCCTGAAACACCATGGCTACATCCGCGCCACGCAGGCCGCGCATCTGTTGCTCGGTTTTTTGCAGCAGGTCCTCGCCGTCGAGCAGCATCCGGCCACTCAATTGCGCATGTTCGACCAGACGCAAAATGGACAGACGCGGTCACGCTCTTGCCCGAACCCGATTCGCCGACCAGCGCCACGCGCTCGCCGCGTGCAATCGACAGGCTCAGTTCATGCACCGCCACCTTCGCGCCAAAACGCACGGAGAAGCGGTCGATTTCCAGCAAAGGCCGGCTTTCGCGCATTGCCGTTGTTGTCATCGCGGACCTCCGCCGAAGGCCGAACCGCGCGAACGCGTGTCGAGTGCGTTACGCAACGCATCGCCCATAAAGGTCAGCAGCAGTAACGTGACCACCAGCGCGGCAAATGCCGACATCGAAATCCACCATGCGTCGAGATTGTTTTTGCCCTCCTGAAGCAACTCGCCGAGGCTCGGCGTTGGCGGCGGTACGCCGAGTCCGAGAAAGTCGAGGCTCGTCAGCGACAGAATGGCCGCGCTCATGCGAAACGGCAGGAACGTAATAACCGGCGTGAGGCTGTTCGGCAATACGTGGCGCCACATGATCTGCCAGTTGCTCAG
The DNA here is from genome assembly GCA_963800185.1 of uncultured beta proteobacterium. Taxonomy (GTDB): domain Bacteria; phylum Pseudomonadota; class Gammaproteobacteria; order Burkholderiales; family Burkholderiaceae; genus Paraburkholderia. The sequence goes on from CAWCZW010000002.1 coordinate 417,311, forward strand.
GCCCATCGTGCGCGCCGCTTTCACGTAATCGAGCGAGCGGTTACGCAGGAACTCGGCTCTCACATAGTCGGACAGCACAAGCCAGCCGAACATCGACAGGAGAATGAAAAGCAGCCACAGCGTGGGTTCGAAAATCGACGCGAAGATAATCAGCAGGTACAGGTCCGGCATCGAACTCCATATTTCGATCAGACGCTGACCGACAAGATCGGTTCGCCCGCCATAAAAGCCCTGCACGGCCCCCGTCAATACGCCGACCAATACACCCGACACGGTGAGCGCGAGCGCCATCAGTACCGACAGTCTGAAGCCGTAAAGCAGCCTCGCCAGCACATCGCGTCCGAATTGATCGGTGCCGAGCCAATTCGTCGTGGTGGGTGGCGCGGGATAAGGATGGGCGGCGAAATAGTCGATCGTGTCGTAGTGGAAATGATTGGGCGGATAGATCGCGAAGTTGCCTTTGGATTCGAGCCGCGAGCGGATATAAGGATCGAGGTAATTCGCTCGCGCAGGAAAGTCGCCACCGAATAGCGTCTCCGGATAGTCCTTCACAATCGGAAAGTAATAGTGTCCGTCATAGCGGACGATCAGCGGACGGTCGTTCGACAGCACCTCGCCGAGCAGGCTGATGACAAACAGCGACACGAAAATCACCAGGCTCCAGTAGCCAAGACGCTGTTGCCTGAAGCGAAGCCACGTACGCCGCCATGGAGACGGCGACGCCGCGTGCGCCGCGCCGGACGAATCAGCGGTCCAGGCGGTTGAATTGGATGCGGGGGTCGACGAGGACATAGCAGACGTCAGCAATGAGTTTGGTTACGAGGGCGATCAGCGTGAACAGAAATAGCGAGCCGAGCACTACGGGATAATCACGGCGAATCACCGAGTCGTACGAAAGCTGGCCCATGCCGTCGAGCGAGAACAGTGTTTCGATCAGCAGATTGCCGTTCAGAAACGCACCGACGAAGGCTGCGGGCAAACCGGTCAGCAGTGGTATCGCGGCATTGCGCAAGACGTGTTTCCACAACACGTCACGCTCGGGCGAACCTTTTGCGCGCGCCGTCAACACATACTGACGGCCGATTTCTTCGAGAAAAGTATTCTTGGTGAGGATCGTGACGATCGCGAAGTTGCCCACTACCGAAGCAGTCACCGGCAATACGATATGCCACAGGTAATCGAGTACCTTGCCGAAGGCACTGAGGTCGCTGAAGTTATCCGACGTGAGCCCGCGCATGGGAAACACCTGCCAGAACGTGCCGCCGCCGAACAGCATCAGCAATAACACGCCTAATACGAAGCCTGGAATCGCATAGCCCGCGAGTACCAGCACGCTGGTGAGCGTATCGAAGCGCGAGCCATTGCGCACCGCTTTTGCAATACCTAAAGGCACCGACACCAGATAGGTCAGCAACACCGTCCACAGGCCCAAGGTTATCGACACGGGCAGCTTCGAACGAATCACCGCCCATACGCTGTCATGCTGGTAATACGACTGGCCGAGATCGAACGTCGCGTAACGCCTGAGCATTAAAAAATAGCGCTCCAGCGGCGGCTTGTCGAAGCCGAACTGCTTCTTGATCTGTTCCAGTTGCTGCGGATCGACACCCTGGCTGCCGTGATAACCGCCGCCGCCCGCCCCTGCCTCTCCGCCACGGCCAGTGCCGTGGCGGAGTTGCGTCATCACCTGTTCGACCGGCCCACCCGGCACGAACTGCGTGACGACAAAGGTCAGCGTAACCACGCCGAGCAGTGTCGGCACCATCAAGAGCAATCGTCTGAGAATGTAGGCGAGCATGCAATGCCTCAGTGAGCCGTAGCGGTGGAAGAAGATGCGGTTTGAGCCGCCGGCGGCTTGACGTACCAGTAGCCGATCACCCAGTCCTCGTATTGATACGACATGGGCACGATAGGCGGATAAGCGAGCGTCGATTTGTAGCCGATTCGCGAACCCGGTGCGTAGTACTGCGGAACCAGATAGTACGAGTTGATCATCACGCGATCCAGCGCGCGGGTCGCCGCCTCGAGATCGTCGAGATTGTCGGCGGAAAGCGCGGAGTGAATCAGCGAATCCACCGCCTTCGAACGGATGCCGGGATAGTTCTCCGAGCCGATCTGCGACGCGGCTGCGCTACCGAAACGACGCGTCAGCTCCGCACCCGGAATCGTGACGGGCGGGTAAATATAGGTGGTCATGTCGTACTCGAAGTTGTCGAGCCGCTTCTGGTAAAGCGCACTGTCGAGTTCGCGCATATGCGCCTGAATGCCGAGCGTGCCGAGCGCCTGCATGTACGGCAGAATCAGGCGATCCATGCCCGGCTGGTCGTCCATCACCTCGATCGTCATCGGTGTGCCGTTAGCATCGCGCAAGGCGCCGTCGCGATAGTGCCAGCCGGCTTGCGCGAGCAGATCGCGTGCTTCGCGCAGATTGCCGCGCAACGAATCGGGCGCGATCGTGGTGGGCTGCTTCAGCATTGGACCGAAGACTTCCGGCGGAATGCTGGCGCGCCACGGATCGAGTAATGCGAGTTCCTTCGGACCCGGCAGTCCGGTGGCTGCGAACGGGCTCGCGTCGAAATAGCTTTGCGTGCGCCGATATTGACCGTAGAACATCATGCGGTTCATCCAGTCGTAATCGAAGGCGAGGCTCAGTGCATGACGCACGCGCACGTCCTGAAACATAGGCTTGCGCATATTGATCAGAAAGCCCTGCATCTGTGCGGGACCATCCGCGAAGTCGCCTTTCTTCAACAAGCCATTGTCGAAGTTCTTGCCGACATATTTGCGGGCCCATTGGGTCGCACTGTATTCGACGTCGACGTCATCGTTGCCGGCCTTGAAGCCTTCGAGTTTGCGTGTACTGGTCGCGATACAGCTTGAACGTAATGCGCTCGAAGCGGTACATTCCGCGCCGCGACGGCAGATTCGCCGCCCAGTAATCCGGGTTGCGGCGATAGGAAATCTGCTTGTCGTTCTTGCGATCTTCGATCAGATACGGGCCGCTGCCAATGGGCGGCGCTGTGGCTATCTGGTCGAAAGGAAGACGTTTGCCGTTCTCCTGCATGCCCCACTTGGGAGAGAAGATCGGCAGATCTCCGGCGATGAGCGGCGCGTCACGTTCCGCATGTTTGAATTCGAAACGGATCGTGCTTTTATCGACGACGCTCGCGCTTTTAATCACCGCGAATTGCGCGTTGAAAAGAGGCGATGCCTGTGGGCCCGTCAGCGTGTCGAACGAGTACTTCACGTCGGCGGCGGTAATCGGGTCGCCATTCGAAAAGCGCGCGGCCGGATTGATGTGAAATGTCGCCGACGTCAGATCGTCAGCAACTTCGACATCGTCCGCAATCAATGGATATTCGGAAGCCAGTTCGTCCCAGCTACGCTGCATGAGCGTATCGAACATCAGATTCAGGATATCCGGTGCGGGCGCCCCTCGCACGAGAAACGGATTCAGCGAATCGTAAGTTTGCAGATCGTTATAGTTCTGAAAACCGAGCGTCCCGTTCGCGGGTGCGTCGGGATTCGCGTAATCGAAATGGGTGAAATTCGCGGGGTATTTCGGCTGGTCGTACTGTGAGATCGACGGCTTCGCCTGCGCGGGCATCGAGACAGCGCCGAGCGCGCACAACGCTATCGCCACAGCCGGGACGGCGCGCGATAACCGGAACTTCACATGTCTCATCATCAGTTTTGCGTGAAAACGCGCACTGGACCAGGTCCGGAGCGCTTCGTCTAATTGACGGGATGGCGCTCGCGATCACGCTTGCGCCACTCAAACACACTATGCAACACCAAAATTCATCCGCTCCGGCTCCCGTTAAAAAGAGCCGGAGCGTTAAGCATCAGAACTTGTACGTTGCACCGATCTGCGCATAACGACCGTAGTAGTTATACAGCGACTGGTCGTAACCCGTCTGGTCGAGACCGTTCTGCCATACAGCGTCAAACGGAGGCGCCTTGTTGAAGATATTGTTGATACCGGCGTAGATGGTCCAGTGCTTGATACCCGTATAAGTTGCATACAGGTTGAACTGACTGTACGACGCCACGCTTTGCGAGCCGTCGCCAACGATCGCCTGGGAGTACGGACCCGTGTATTGCCACGTCAACGACGTCGTCCACTTGTTGTACGCCCAGCTCAGCTCGGTATTGCCCTTCCAGCGCGGGAAGCTGCCACCGAACGGCTGGGTCGATCGCAAGGTTGTTACCCGCCGAGTTGAGCGGCGATTGACCCGGCAGGCCGATCTTGAAGTGGTTCACATACGCCCAGTCCGCGGACAGCGTGAACGTACCCACAGTCGTCTTCAACGACTGACGCAGCGTGCCTTCGAAACCGTCGGTGTCGAGGTAACCCAGGTTCTCGTACGGCAGATTGACGTAGGCAATCGAGCCGTCCGGATTGCGGACCACTTGCGACGGGTTGTTCTGATCGATCACCGTCGGCAGGTTGGCCTGCCCGATCACATTGGTCACGCGAATCTTGTACCAGTCGAAGCCCACGTCGGTCGTACGCGTCGGCGACAGTTCGAAGCCGAGGTTGTAGTTCTTGCGTGCGCTCAGGCTGCAGATTCGGGTTGCCTTCGTGACAACGTGTATTCTGACCAGGTTATTGCCGTTCTGTTGCAAGCCTACGTTTGTCGACGCCGTGTTCTCCACGAAGGTCGGTGCACGGAAGCCGCGGTTGAACGAGCCGTACATCGTCAGCGCCGAAACCGGCTGATAACGCAACGCGTAACGCGGCGAGAACGCACCGCCGAAGTCGCTGTAGTGGTCGTAACGGCCCGACTGACTGAACGTCAGGTTACGGATAATAGGAATGTCGATCTGGTAATAGATCGCCGCGACATTGCGCTCGCCGCTCACCGATTGAAGAAGCGGGTTCGACCACTTCACCGCTCATGAACTCGGCGCCCTGGCCAATGAACTCGCTCTCGTGCGAGGAATTGCGCGCCGAGACCGAGGCCGACATCGCCGGTCGGAATCTTGAACAGCGTCGGCGTCGACAGCGTTGCGTCGAGCGTGTCGAGCTTCGAGATAGCCGGTTCGTTCGTGGCCTGCATGAACAGACCGTTCAGGCCGTTCGGCGTCGACGCACGGATTGGCGAAGTTGTAAACGTTGCCCTGATAGATGTTCGCCAGCGCCGACGCGTTCAGCACGTTGTTGTACGTGTTGTCGACCGTGCTTTGCGAGTGGCTATACGACGCTGCCCAGTCCCAGTCGCCGTTCGGCGCGGTGAACGAGCCCTTCAGACCGGTCGACGCACGCCAGTAGTTCGAATACGTCTCTGTCCGACGGTCGCGTACGGGAAGCTGTAGATAAGCGGAGTCGCCGCGCCGAACGGGTTGTACAGCGCGCCAGCCGGGACGTTGATATTAAAGTCGCTAAGCGTCTTCGTCGCGGGATTCCAGATCAGCGTGGAAGGCGCATTGCCGAACGGTCTGCACAGCCGTTGTTCATGGTCGTGGTGTTATTGCTTTCCCACAGATCCGCGAACGCTGTCGTCTTGTCGTCGATCTTGAAGTCTGCGTGGACCTTCGCGCTCAGGCGATCCACCAGCGGCGAGATCGACGTGCTTTCCGCCGTATTGTGCGCCGCAGATCGTGCCGGCCGTTTGCGTATAGTAGTTCGTCGATGCATCACGCACCGAACCACCGCCCGGACAGCCGCCGATCAAAGCCTGCGGGCCGTTCGCGGTTTGCCAGAACGACGGCGCGAGCAACGACAGGCCGCCCGGCTTGTTGGTGAAGTCCTGGTTCTGCGTGGTGTCGCGGTCTGCCAGCGTAAAGCCGTTCGAGTGGTAGTAACTCGCCGCCGCCGTCACGTTGAAGCGGTCCGAGTTCAGATCGCCGAAGCCGCCGAGAACGCTGAACTGGGTCGTGCCTTCACCACCCTGGGTCGCGCCGCCATAGCTGCCGTCGAGTTGCAGACCTTGATAGTCGTGCTTCGTAATGATGTTGACCACGCCCGCGATAGCGTCGGAGCCATATTGCGAGACCGCGCCGGTCTTCACGATTTCCACGCGATCGATAATGTTCAGCGGCAACGTATTCAGGTCGAAGAACGTATCCGTTCCGTTCGACGCGAACGCATAAGGCGCCACACGCTGACCGTCGACCAGTACCAGCGTGTACTTTTCGCTCAGGCCGCGCAGTGCAATGCCCGCGCCGCCCGCCGCGAAGTTGCTGCTCTGTCCTTCGCTCCAGCTGCTCGCCGAGTTTGCTGACGTGCCGCGCAGAAGTCGGATACGTTCGTGTATCCGCTATTCGAAATGTCTTTTGCGGTGATGGTCTGAACCGAATTGAAGCCCGTCTTGTCCGACTGACGGATCAGCGAGCCGGTCACTTCAAACTTCTTCAGTTGCTGGACGTTGCTTTTGCCCGTCGTGGTCGTCGTGTTGTCCGCGGACGACGTTGCAGCCGCGCCCGATGCCGCCGCCGCAGCAGCCGGTGCGGCTTCCGCCGTCGTCGCACCCGCCGCCGTTCCGGTTGCGGCCGGCTGGCTTTGTGCAAATGCCGGAACGGCAATTGCGGCCGACAACGCCAGTTCAGCCCAGATTATTCTTTTGATGGCCAACGCCAATGCCCGTTGTTTCATTTTTCCCCTTCTCGCTCGTCAGTAAGGCCACAGCTATATGTGATGAGAGATCTTATGAATCTCTCCACTCGATATACGGCGATCTTGCGCCGCGTTCCGTTTAAAGCCGCTCCGCCCAGACAGACGGAGTCCTTCAAATCATTTAAACTCGGACTACTAATTTCTTACAAACGAAATGCGCAGCGCTTTATTTCTGTTTCTCTTTCTATTTCAATCGGGGTGGCGCTCACACCATTTGCTCCCCTCTTGTCAAACGTAATTCACCCTTCAGTCATGCTTACGAATGTGGATTGACTGCCTTTGCGAGAAAGCACGAATAGAACAAAGCGACACTAGAACAATCGTGGAGTACCCACCCACACAAGCACCGCTTCTTCGCCGGCGGTATTGGACCAGGCGTGTGGCACGGTGGATTCGTAATGCGCGGTGTCACCCGCCTGCAATACGAAGGTCGTACCTTCCAGCGTGAGCGAGATCTGGCCGCTCATCACATAGAGAAACTCTTCCCCGGCATGTGTCGTGACTTCCGACGGGTTCTGCCCGACCGGCATCCTGACGAGAATCACTTCCAGCTTGCTGCCTACCGACAGATTCGTCAGCCGCCCAAACCGATTGGCGGTTCCGTCGAACCCGAAGTACTTCAACTCACTTGCCCGACGCACCGATTTGTCTTCAGTCGGCGTATCGACGAAGTACTGCACCGTGACACCTAAAGCGCGCGCAATGCCGACCAGCGAGGTAATCGAGGGCGTTGCATGACCCCGTTCCACTTGCGACAGAAAGGGCTTCGAGATCCCCGCAGTCGTTGCCACTTCATCCAGCGTGCGCTTGAGCCGTTGGCGAAGCGCGCGGATCTTGCTTCCTATAGCGACTGCAATATGTGCCTTGTTATCGAGTGGCAAAACCATAGCAAGACAGAATCCCGTAGTCAAAAATAGTTTGATGAAAGCTAATTATGTTTAGTCGAATAGCAACACCCTCCTGGAACGCCACCGATACAGGTGTTGTTCAATCGTCGCGAGTAACTCGATGAATGTGTTTCTGAAGAACGATGGGCTGCTATTTCCGGGGGTAAAAGCGCGCCTGCGACTACAGTCGCGTTAAACGCGCTTTACCTGAAGCAAGAAGTACCCTCGGCCAGGAGTGCCTTTATTTCGACGCCACCAGCACCCATAAACGGGCGAGATCGGCCGAACCGTCTGTGCCTTTGACCGCGCGGAACGCCTGCACCGCGCGCGTCTTCTCACCCGCTAGGTAATAGGCTTCGCCCAGATGCAGTTGCGCCTCGTCCGGATGATCGATCCCGCCCTTCGCGATGGCCGCCTCCATGCCCGCGAGACCCTGCTTTGCCTGGCCCGCAAACACCTCGTTGAAAGCGACATCGACTGGAGCAACCGGATTGGCAGGATCGGCCGGCGCTTGCGCGCGTTTTGCTGCCAGCGCCTGCAGGCGCTTTTCCCGATCGGCCTGCGGATCGTGTCCGAGCACGCCTGACGTAAAGCCCTGGTCGATCACCTGCTTGCCTTCCGCGGTGATGCCCGCGACGATCGCGAGTTGAGTCATCTCCATGTAGTCGTCGGCGGAAGTCAGCGAGCCCGTTGCGCGGCGCAGACGATACGTGTCGATATCGAGCGTCGATGCATAGCCCGGTTTGTTGCGGATCGCCGAGAACAGATCGTCCCAGTACGACTGCTTCGGGTGATACGCGACCAGCTTCTCGAGCGTGCTGCGATAAGTCGCGTCGTCCTTCACGCGCTGCGCGCAAGTGCCGAGCAATTGCAGCTGCGATTCGTCGGGCGCGTGGCCGGCATGCACCTGTGCATCGACTGCGGGTTTGAGCAGGCTCACCACACTCGCGCAATCGTTCGACAGGTAGTAAGACTGGACCAGCAACGTGTGCATATCAGGATCGTTGCCGCCCGCCTTCAGATAGCGCTGCGCGGTTTTGGCTGCTTGCGCGTAATTCTTCTGCTGGAAATAGATGCCTGCGAGTGCCGCCGTGGTGCGCTGTTCATCGGCACCGGCGAGGTGTCCCGAACTCAACAATGTCTCGTAGGCCTGCGCCGCGACAGCGGAATCACCGGCAGCCGCTGCCGCGGCGCCGCGCATCTCCTCGATCACGGTGCTCTCGTACGGTGTCTTGCCCGGCACGGCCGCAGCCTGATCGATCTTCGTCAACGCGTCCTTGTAGTTGTGCGCGCGATACAGGTTCTGCGCATCGTTCAGCGGCTTCGCTACATCCGGGCGCAGCGTGTCGGCGGCATGCGTGACCGACGGCAACATGGCGAGTGCGGAAAGACCGCCGATTGCGGCCGCAATGACGGCGCGCCGGAATTGTCGATGGATCGTTTGCATTGCACTTTCCTATTGCATGTACTGCTCGTTGCCGATCAGGCCGATCTTCGTCGCGCCCAGTCGTTGCGCGGACGCCAGCACCGCAGCGACATCCTTGTACGGCACCAGCTTGTTGGGCCGCAGATGAATTTCCGCCTGCACCGGCTCCGCCGCGACTTGCGCGAGCCTGGATTCAAGCGCCGCGCGATTCGGCACCGGCTGACCGTTCCAGGTCGTGGTGCCGTCGAAGTCGATATCGATCTGCACCACTTCCGGCTGCGTGATCGGCGGCGGCGGATTGCCCACCGGCAAGTTCATCTTGATCGCATGCGTCTGGATCGGAATCGTGATGATCAGCATGATCAGCAACACCAGCATCACGTCGATCAACGGCGTGGTGTTGATATCGACCATTACGTCCGGCTCGGAACCCGCGCCCGACGATACGTTCATTCCCATGATCGGCTCCTGTCGACCGGACCTGGCGAGCTTAGCGCCCAGTCCGGTCCCATGCAAAGTTAGCCGCCGCGCGCGGGCGGCTCTGTGATAAACGAAACCTTCGCGATACCGGCGCGCTCGCACGCGGTAATGACCCGGCCGATGAATTCGTAGCGCGTGCTCTGATCGCCCCGCACATGGACTTCCGGTTGCGGCGTCATGACCGATACGGTTTTCAGGCGTGTCAGCAGCGTCGGCGCGTCGACCTGTTTCTCGTTCCAGAAGAAGTCGCCGTCGCGGTTGACCGCGATGACGATACTTTTCGGCGTGGTCTGCAACGGCTGGATCGTCTCCTTCGGCAACTGCACCGGCACCGTGTGCGTGACCACCGGAATCGTGATCAGGAAGATGATCAGCAGAACCAGCATCACATCGACGAGCGGCGTGGTGTTGATACTGGAGATGACCTCGTCGTTATCGTCCTGCCCAACGCTCATAGCCATGACGGACTCCGCTTATTGAGCCAGCGACGCTTCGCGAGTCGCGGCACGCTTGGAGCGGCGGCTGCCGGCCAGCAGAACGGTATGCAGTTGTGCGCCGAACGCACGCACACGCTCCATCACCGACTTGTTGCGACGAACCAGGAAGTTGTAGCCGAGCACCGCCGGCACCGCGACCGCAAGACCGATCGCGGTCATGATCAGCGCCTCGCCGACCGGGCCCGCGACCTTGTCGATCGACGCCTGGCCGGCAATACCGATTGCCGTCAGCGCGTGATAAATGCCCCACACCGTGCCGAACAGGCCGACGAACGGCGCCGTCGAACCGACCGTGCCGAGGAAGGCCAGGCCGTCTTGCAGACGATTCGACACGTTGGTGATCGCACGCTCGACCGATGTATCGATCCAGGTATTGCGGTCCACCGCTTCGAGCAGCGCTTCGTCATGATGCTCGCCCGCTTCGATGGCGGTCTCGGCAATGAAGCGGAACGGCGACGCTTCGTCGAGCAGCTTCGCGCCTTCGACCAGCGACGGTGCGCTCCACAGCTGTTCGTCGGCACTCTTCGCACGGCGATTGGCGCGGAATTGTTCGAGGAACTTGGTGATCATGATGTACCAGCTGCCCATCGACATGATCACCAGCAGGATCAGAACAAAGCGCGCAACGAAGTCGCCGTTCTTCCAGAGCGCGCCGAGGCCGTACGGGTTGCTGACGGTTTCGGACGTAGCCGGCATCGGCGGCGGCACGGCTTCGTCGGCAGCGGAGCCCGCTGTTTGCGGGGCGGCCGTAGCCGGCGCGGCTGCCGACGCAGTGGCGTCGCTAGCCTGTGCCTGCGCCATGTGCGGCGCAACAAAGTCCACCGTGGTGACGGCGATCAACATGCTTGCCGCCAACGCGGCGAGAGTACGCTTCTTCATGCCTGCTCCATGTTCATTAGTACAACGTCTAAACCAAGACTGATAAATCGCTACCGGAACCGAACAGCCGGTGAATTCAGTTCAAATTGAACGAGAACGGAACTTGCACACGGACAGCCTGGCCTTGGGAAACGCACGTGAACTGCTTGACCGCGTTGAAGGCAGCGCGATCCAGTGAGGAATCGTCTGCGGACTTGGCAACCCGCTCATTCGTAATATGGCCCTGCGGGTCGACCACGAATTCAATCACGACGTCGCCCGTCACGTTGTTTTCCTGCGCCTCTTTCGGATAGCGGATCGACGAGCGGATCTGATCTGAATTCGGGCACACGACGCCAACTTCCGTGCTCACCGGTTTGGTCGGTGCGGGCGGGGCCGGCGGTGCGGGCGGCGCCACAGCGGGCGCGGACACGACCGGTGTAGCCTGGTGCGCGATGGTCGGCTGCGGCGGCGCCTGCACCGGCACTTCGGGCGGCGGCACGAACGGCGGCGGAGGCGGCGCAAACTTCGGCGGCGGCAATTGCACTGTCGGCAACGGCGGCGGAGGCGGCGGCTTCACGGGTTCGATGATTTTCGTTTCGATCGGATGCTGGATCACCTGCACGACCTTGGTCGCGAGGCCATTGATGAGTGCGTAGATCAGCACGACGTGCAGCAGCAAAACAATGGCAATACCGCCAAAGCGGCGAACCGGGTTTTGCTGCTTACGCCCGAACTCGCGCGGGCGTCCCGGCCGTTCCATCCCGCCTGATGCTGCCGGAAATTGCCCTTCAACTTTCGTACCCACCTTGACTCCTCCGGCGTGAATCGTTCATTTCTGAAACTGCAGTGCACTTATCTACCGCAAACAACGCCCACTTCATCCGTCTTGCCAAAACCCAATATTTGATTCGGAATCCAAAATTGACGCGACCCTTCCCAGCCATGACCGGATGATCGTGGCTGAAGTGGGGACGAGCGTCGGCAACGCGGCACGCGCGGCGAATCATCAATCCAGGTGAACGTACGGATAGACGTACTAATAGATTAATGTCGAGTCGTTCATTTTCCGCTTTGCATGACCGCTAAAGACAACGTAAGACGCGTGGGCCAGAGTCGATTGAACTTTTGCCCGGGACGTCACATGCGCGTCATGGGAGGCAACAATAGCAGGACAAAAAATGAACGGTCAAACTTTTTTTGATGCGAGAATACTAAGTTTAGAGAAGTGACTCTAATTGGCGCCGAATTCGTATCGCTTTAAAAGAAAAAGCGAATCTCGGGCAGAGAAGAACTTGCATCTTGCCGCTCGCCTGGACAGACATCGCCACGCGCTTGCGCTGTGGTGACGTGCCGCGAAGCGATCGGTCGAATGCAGCACGCGAAGCCGAAAAGTCCCGCCAGGCGGGCGTTTTCTGGCGTGTTCGAGGCGCTTCCACAGTTCGCGGCCAGCATGCTTGCATCGGTGGATGAGAGCGGGAAACGATCTGGCGCCGGGCGGCGGGAGGATAGCAGAAGAAAAAAACCGCTTATAAATTATTTAGCGTATTTACGACACTTCTAATACACACTTTAATTATCCATTCTGTGTAATTACAAATTAATTCCACTTCATTACATATAGCCAACGAATACGAAGACGTATTGGCCGAGTAACGTCTGAAGCGTTTCTCTGTTTAGTTATGCCGCTGGAGTGTTTAGCACGAGGAGAGGCTGCAGCTATTTGCGCCTTCGTCGCACGAGCAGGAGCGGCGCGCAACTCGCTGCGCGCCGCTCCGCACCACCTCAACCGTTGGTGCCCTCACCCGCGACTTGCGCCGCGCCGTTCTGCGCACGCGCAAGCACGGGCCGCAGCGCCGCGCCGGTATGGCTTGCCGCGACGCGCGACAATCCTTCGGGATCCGTAGCGGCGACAATCGTTCCGCCGCCTACTCCGCCCTTCCGGACCGAGGTCGATGACCCAGTCGGCTTCGGCAATCACATCGAGATCGTGCTCGATCACGACCACACTATGGCCGCCATCCGCGAGACGATGCAGCACGCGAATCAGCTTCGCGACGTCGGCCATGTGCAGGCCGACCGTCGGTTCGTCCAGCACATACAGCGTATGCGGCGGCTTCTGACCGCGCCGCGTGATGTCGTCGCGCACCTTGCTCAACTCGGTGACGAGCTTGATGCGCTGCGCCTCGCCGCCCGACAACGTAGGCGACGGCTGACCCAGCGTCAGATAGCCGAGCCCGACGTCTTTCATCAATTGCAGCGGATGCGCGATGTTCGAGATCGGCGCGAAGAACTCGACCGCTTCGTCGATTTCCATGGTCAGCACGTCGCCGATATTCTTGCCGCGCCACGTGACCGCCAGCGTCTCGGGATTGAAGCGCTGCCCGTGGCAAACATCGCACGGCACCTTCACGTCGGGCAGGAAGCTCATGCCGATGGTGCGCACGCCCTGCCCTTCGCAGGCCGGGCAACGGCCGTCGCCGGTGTTGAACGAGAAACGCGACGCCGTGTAGCCACGCGCGCGCGCTTCGAGCGTGCCCGCGAACAGCTTGCGGATCGCGTCCCACACGCCGATGTAGGTGGCGGGACACGAACGCGGCGTTTTGCCGATCGGCGTCTGATCGACTTCGAGCACGCGATCGATGCGTTTCCCAACCGGTGATCGAATCGCACCCTTGCCATGCATGCGTGACGTTCAGCGGCGCGCGCGGCGCGCGTAGCGCGCCAGCACGCTGGAGCGCCGGTTCGCCGCCGGCTGTTTCTTCGGCCGCCGCACGCGCGCGCCGCGTGGCCGGCGACGACAGCACCGAGCGCCCCACCGCATCCAGCAGATTGGTCATCAGCACGTCGCGCGCAAGCGTCGACTTGCCTGAACCGCTGACGCCCGTCACCGCGACGAGTCGCGACAGCGGAATGCCGACCGTGACATTGCGCAGGTTGTGCAGCTTCCCGCCATGCACGGTCAGCCAGTTCTCCGGCACAGCGGCCGCGCGTTTGCCGGCCGCGACCACTTCACGACGCGGCTGCAACGGATGCACGATAGGATGCGCGAGAAACTGTCCGGTCAGCGAATCCGGCTGCGCCGACAGGTCCGCCACGCTGCCCTGCGCGACCAGCGTACCGCCGCGTTTGCCCGCGCCCGGCCCGATATCGATGATGTGATCGGCACGCCGAATCGTATCTTCGTCATGCTCGACCACCACCAGCGTATTGCCCTTTTCGCCCAGCTTGCGCAACGCGTTCAGCAGAATCTGGTTGTCGCGCGGATGCAGGCCGATGGTCGGTTCGTCGAGCACGTAGCACACGCCTTGCAGGTTGCTGCCGAGTTGCGCGGCGAGCCGGATACGTTGCGCTTCGCCGCCCGACAGGCTCGGCGCCGCGCGATCGAGACTCAGATAACCGAGCCCGACTTCCTCCAGAAATTGCAGACGGCTGCCGATTTCGCTAATCACGTCGCGCGCGATTTCCGCGTCGCGGCCCGTCATCTCCAATGTGTCGATCCACGCGCGCGTGTCGGACACGGTCCACTGCGCGACGTCGGCAATCGCATTGCGCGTCGAACGTGACGGCGCGCGCGGTCGGATTCAGCCGCGTGCCCGAGCAATCCGGACACGGTTCGTCGACGAGACCGTCGGGTTCCTGCTCCTCCGACGGCAAGCTTTGCTCGCGGCCGCGATTGTCTTCAACGATGATCGTGTCGTCATAGGCCGCGCGCTGTTCTCGCGTAAGCGACAGCCCGGTGCCGACACAGGTCGTGCACCAGCCATGCTTGCTGTTGTACGAGAACATGCGCGGATCGAGTTCCGGATAGCTGGTGCCGCACACCGGACACGCGCGCTTGGTGGACAGCACCTTCACCGTGCCGAGTTTCGCCGTGGCTCGCCCACCGCTGATCGCGTCGTGCAGACCGTCGAGCGGCGCGAGCAGATGCATCACGCCCTTGCCGATTTCAAGGGTCTGGTCGAGCGCCTCGCGCAGTTCGGCTTCATGATCCGCCGACACGACGAGGTCGGCCACCGGCAATTCGATCGTGTGCTCGCGGAAGCGATCGAGCTTCGGCCACGGGTCCACCGGCACGAATTCGCCGTCTACCCGCAGATGCGTATTGCCGCGCGCCTTGGCCCATTTCGCGAGGTCGGTATAGACGCCCTTGCGATTCACGACCAGCGGCGCGAGAAAACCGACATGCTGGCCCTTGTGATCGCGCAGCAACTGCGCCGCGATCGACTCGACACTTTGCGACGTCACCGGCGTGCCGTCATGAATGCAATGCTGCAAACCGAGCTTCACATAGAGCAGACGCAGGAAGTGCCATACCTCCGACGTGGTCGCCACCGTACTCTTGCGGCCGCCGCGCGAGAGGCGCTGCTCGATCGCGACGGTCGGTGGAATGCCGTACACGGCGTCGACCTCCGGGCGCCCCGCCGGCTGCACGATGGAACGCGCGTACGCGTTCAACGATTCGAGGTAACGGCGCTGCCCTTCGTGAAACAGAATGTCGAAAGCAAGCGTGGACTTGCCCGAGCCGGAGACGCCGGTGATCACATTGAACTTGCCGTGCGGAATGTCCACGTCCAGCGCTTTGAGATTGTGCTCGCGCGCGTTGACGATGCGCACCACGTCTTCGCCTTCGATCGCCCGCCGCGCGCGCGCTGCGCTCAGCGCCTTCTGCAACGGAATGCCTTGCGACGCGGGTTCGGCCGCCGCGCCCATTGCGCGGTCGTATTGCAACAACGCTTCACCCGTATGCGATTCGGGACAGTGCTTGACGTCTTCCGGCGTGCCCGCGCACAGCACACGACCGCCGCCGTCGCCACCTTCGGGGCCGAGATCGATCAGCCAGTCGGCCGCGCGAATCACGTCGAGATTGTGCTCGATCACGATCAGCGAATGACCGCTCGCCAGCAGTTTGCCGAACGCCTGCATCAGCTTGGCGATGTCGTCGAAATGCAGGCCGGTAGTCGGTTCGTCGAACATGAACAGACGTTTTGGCACTGCCTGTTTCGTGCTGCGGGCCGTGCGCGCCTGCGCCGATTCCGCGAGGAAGCCCGCGAGTTTGAGCCGCTGCGCTTCGCCGCCCGACAGCGTGGGCACCGGCTGGCCGAGTTTCACGTATTCGAGGCCCACGTCGACGATAGGCTGCAGGACGCGCAACACTTCGGCATCCTTTTCGAAGTACGCGGCGGCCTCGCTGACAGTCAATTCCAGCACGTCGGCAATACTGAGTGCACGCGCCGGCTGGCCGCGCTCGATCTTCACTTCGAGCAGTTCCGCGCGATAACGGCGCCCGTCGCAATCGGGACAACGCAGGTACACGTCGCTCAGGAACTGCATTTCGATATGCTCGAAACCCGAGCCGCCGCAGGTCGGACAGCGGCCGTCGCCCGAGTTGAAGCTGAACATGCCGGGGCCGTAGCCACGTTGTTGCGCGAGCGGCGCCTTGGCGAACAGCTTGCGAATTTCGTCGAACGCGCCGACGTAGCTGGCCGGATTGGAGCGCGCGGTTTTGCCGATCGGCGACTGGTCGACGAACACCACGTCG
The DNA here is from genome assembly GCA_963800185.1 of uncultured beta proteobacterium. Lineage (GTDB taxonomy): Bacteria > Pseudomonadota > Gammaproteobacteria > Burkholderiales > Burkholderiaceae > Paraburkholderia. Next base: position 433,620 of record CAWCZW010000002.1, read on the forward strand.
GTCACCTGGTCGGCCCCGGTCAGGCTTCTGAATGCGCCGGGCGATTCGGTGGCCAGACCGAAATGACGCGCCATGGCCGGATAAAGCACGTCCTGCAGCAGCGTGGACTTGCCGGAACCCGACACGCCCGTCACGCAGACAAGCCGCTCCAGCGGAATCTCGACCGTGACATCGCGCAGGTTATGTTCGGTCGCGCCTTCGAGCACGATGCGCGGCGTGTTTGCAGTCGACCGGACGTTGCGACCAGTGCGCGGCGTCGGCCACATGCCGGCGGCCACCGAGGTATTCGCCGGTGAGCGTGCCCGACGAACGGATCGCTTCGGGCGCGCCGTCGTAAATAATCGAACCGCCCCGCTCGCCGGGGCCCGGACCCATATCGATCAGGCGATCCGCCGCCAGCATCACCGACGGATCATGTTCGACCACCACCAGCGTATTACCGGCGTCACGCAGACGATGCATTGCCTCCACGATCCGGTTCAGATCGCGCGGATGCAGCCCGATGCTCGGCTCGTCGAGCACGAACAGCGTTTTGGTCAGCGACGTGCCGAGCGCCGTGGTCAGGTTGATCCGCTGCACCTCGCCGCCCGACAAGCGTGCGGCTTTGCCGGTCGAGCGTCAGATAACCGAGGCCCACGTCGCACAAATACTTGAGACGGGTGCGCACTTCGGCGAGCAGCAGCTTCAATGCGTCGTCCAGCAATGCGGAAGGCAAACTGATTTCGTCGAAGAAACGCCGAATGCGCTCGATCGGCATCAGCATCAGATCGTGCACGGTCAGACCCGGCAACGCTTCGAGTTGCGCACGCGTCCACTCGACCCCGCGCGGCATGAAGCGGCGCCCGGCTGGCAGCACGTCGTCTGCATTCGCCTTGGTGCCGAGGCGCCACAGCAGCGACTCCGTTTTCAGACGAGCGCCGCCGCAGGTTTCGCACGGCGTGTAGCTGCGGTATTTCGACAGCAGCACGCGAATGTGCATCTTGTACGCTTTCGATTCGAGATATTCGAAGAAGCGTTTGACGCCGTACCAATGGCTTTGCCATTTGCCGTTCCAGTCCGGCGAACCGTTGATGACCCAGTCGCGCTCCGCATCCGTCAGCTCGCCCCAGGGCGTGCCGCGCCGAATGTCGGCTTTTGCCGCGTAGCGCATCAGGTCGTCCTGGCATTCTTTCCAGGCGGGCGTTTGCATCGGCTTGATCGCGCCGTCGCGCAGGGTCTTGCGCGCGTCGGGAATCACGAGGCCGAGGTCGACGCCGATCACGCGACCGAACCCCCGGCACACTTCGCATGCGCCGTAAGCCGAGTTGAACGAGAACAGCGCCGGTTGCGGATCGGCATAGCGCAGATCGCTGTCGGGATTGTGCAAGCCGGTGGAGAAACGCCAGATTTGCGGCTCGGCGCTCTCGCTCTGCGCACCGTCCGGCGACACGGGCAGCACGTAAATATTGACGCGGCCGCCGCCGCGCTTCAGCGACGCTTCGATCGCCTCGACCACCCGCTGTTTGTCTACCGAACGCAGACGGAAGCGGTCGGCCACCACGTCGAGCACCTTGCGCTTGCCGGTTGGCGAATCGACTTCGCGCTGTGCCTGCACGCGCGTGTAGCCGCTCGCGGACAGCCATTGCTCCACTTCCTGTTCCGAAGCGGATTCGGGCAGTTCGACCGGAAACGTGACCACCAGCCGTGGTTCGTCCTGCGCGGTGCGTTCGAGCAGATCGGCGTAGATGGTTTCCGGCGTGTCGTGGCGCACCTGCTGCGCGGTCTTGCGGTCGAACAGTTCGGCCGCGCGCGCATACAGCAGCTTCAGGTGATCGTTGAGCTCCGTCATCGTGCCGACGGTGGAGCGCGAACTGCGCACCGGATTGGTCTGGTCGATCGCGATGGCGGGCGGCACGCCGTCCACCCGGTCGACCTGCGGCCGGTCCATGCGGTCGAGGAACTGCCGCGCGTAAGCGCTGAAGGTTTCGACGTAGCGCCGCTGGCCTTCCGCGTAAAGCGTGTCGAACACGAGGCTCGATTTACCGGAACCGGACGGCCCGGTGACGACCGTCATTTCGCCGGTCCGTACGTCGAGATCGATGTTCTTGAGATTGTGCTGGCGCGCGCCGCGAATCTTGATAGTGCCGTTAGATGACAATTTTTCCGACCGTCTGAATGTCTGAATGAGTGGGCCACCTCTCACGGACGCCTCGCGACCGCGCAAGTTCGGTGCAGCCTGGCCGGCAGCGCAGACGCGCGCCTAAGCCCAGCTTGCAACCGAATACTATACTGTATATTTATACAGTTTTCCATGACCCCGGCGGGCGTGGCCCGGAAAGCGTAACGGCCGTAGCCAGGCGTCGAACACGAGAGCCACCGAGTGGCGGGAGCAAGGGTTGTGCCGATCCGCGAGGCGCGCTGAGCCGGGTTCAAACCGGCCTGGCAGAGAAAAAACAGCCAGGCACGCGCGCCGCCGCTGCGCAGCAACCGCAGCCGATCAGCGCGCCGCCGGCAAGCTGCGCGAACCAGCGCGCAATGGCCGCCGCTTAACCGTAGGCGCTTTGCGCATCGACCGATCCTTGCGTCAACGCGGTCTCGCCGCCGCCATCCCGCACGCCGCGCTCACCCAGCGCATGCGCCACGCAAGCCCGCGCCAGCACGTCGGTCGGGTCGACCAGCCGCACCACCCGTCCGCCCGGACACGCCAGCACCGCGTCGCGCAGCAGCAGCGGCAATTCGGTACACGCCAGCACGATCACCTGCACGCCTTGAGCAACGAGATCGTCGACTGCGGCGGCGAGATCGTCGGCACACTCGCCCGACGTATAACCCGCCTTCGCGCCGCGCGGCCCATAAATAGCGTTCATCAGACGCGCCTGCGCCGGCGCCGCGGGCGCAATCTGCAGAAGCCCGCGCGCGTGCAGCGAGCGCTCATAAACGCGGCTCGCGAGCGTGCCCGAGGTCGCCAGCACACCCACTTCGCGCAACGCCGGGAAACTCTCGCGCAGATAATCGGCGGTACAGGTCAGCATATTGACGATCGGCACCTTCAACGCCGGCTGAATCTGCTCGACGAACGCATGCGCGGTATTGCACGGAATCGCGATCAGATTCGCGCCGCCGTCCTCCAGCGTTCTGCACGCGGCATATAGCGCGAGCGTCGGATCGTCGCCGTTGCCGAGCAGCGCATCGGTTCGATCCGGAATCTGCGGATTCTGCTCGACCATCACCTTGATATGGTCCTGATCGCGCGCCGCCGGGGTGTTGCGCACGAGCTTCGCCATGAAATCGACCGTGGCGGCAGGCCCGACACCGCCCACCACGCCCAGCCTGAAGCGCGGCGCGGGCTGCGGATATTGGTCCGACGCGACGTAGCGCGCATAGACCTGATTGCGTATCGACGACCGGCACGTCGAGCGCACCGAGCGCGCGCTGCGACCAGACCGATTTCCGCGAGCCCCGGCACGATCAGTCTCGGCACCTTGCGCGATCAGGTCCGCGCACGCCGCGCGCAGCAATTCGACTGGCCGCCCGTAAAGACGGCCGCTCCTGATGCCCTCGTCGCCATACACGGCGCTCGTCACGCAGTCGATTCCCGCTGTCGTTACGCGGATGCAGCACGTCGAATTGCGCGCTGCCGAAATAGCGCTCGAAGAGGCCGTTGTCGCGAATCGCGGCGGACGTCAGCACGCCGATCCGGCGCACCGAAGGAAACGTCTGCCGCACATGCGCGAGGCAGCGCCGCCATGATGTTGGCGACCGGTACGCCGACGTTGGCCGAGAGTTCGTCGATAAAGGTATGACAGAGAAAGCACGGCAGGACGATCGCGTCGACACCGCGCTTTTCGAAGTGCGCGCATCGCGTCGAACACGTGGATCTTGAACTGCGCATTCGCGGCGTCCGGCGAAGCCGGGCCCTGCCCAGGATCGCTGCTCGAGAACGAGATCGAATGGCCGCGCCGCGCCGGTCCGGCGCGACGCCACGCTCATCCGGCTCAGCACGTCGGCGCTGGCGAATTGCGCCGCGCCCGTCACCACCCCTAGCGAACGAAAGCGATTCATGATGACTTCCCCGTCATTGTTTCTGTCCGCCTCGATGGTAGGCGGCTTTTGAGCGCTTGAGGATGACATTATGTCGGGAGCGTATGACGTGGGGTTAACCACGAACATCCCTTTTGCACACGTTTTGCGAAGGCAATCACCGTCGCAATCGCAACAGCTCGGGGGACAGCTGTCAGGCGATTTCGACGACAGCTCGCGCCGCGCCCCGCTTGCGGCGCTCCAGCGTGCCGATACATACCAGCGAGATCGCCGCGAGGCAACTGTAGAACACCGCCAGCGGCCACCATGCGCCCGGATAACGATGCGCGAGCACAGTCCCGATCAGCGGCGTCAAGCCGCCGGCCAATGCAGCGCAGACCTGGTAGGACAGCGAAATCGCCGAATAGCGGACGCGCACCGGGAACGCCGTCGACATGAAGCCCGCCATCACCGCATACGAACTCGACATGCACATCACCGCGAGCGCGATGCCGATCACGATCGCCACCGGCCGGCCCGGTCGAGACCAGCGCGAACATCGGATACGGCGACAGCATCGCCAGCGCCGCCGCGCCCTTCAGAAAGCGTCCGGTGCCGATGCGTTGCGCGAACCATCCCGAACCGAGTTGCGTAAATAGCTGGATGAACGCCACCACGAACAGACAGTCGAGAATCAGCGAGCGATCGAGTCCGAGCGTCTGCGTCGTGTAATTGAGCATGAAGGTGTTGACGAACCACGCGCCGGCCACGCCGATCACATTCGCGCCGAGGCACAGCAACACGCGTGCGCCACGCGTCGCGCACGACTTCGGCGACCGGCAGCGCGGCGACCCGCCGCTGCGCTTTCAGCGCATTGAATTCCGGCGATTCGCCGACGCCCGCGCGGATCAGCAAACCGACCACCAGCAGCAGCGCGCTCGCGAGAAACGGCAGGCGCCATCCCCAGCTGAAAAACGCGTCCTTATCCATCGACGCCACCGCGCGAAATGCCAGCAGCGACAGGATCAGACCGGCCGGACTGCCCAACTGCGCGAACGACGCGAAGAACGTGCGCTTGCCCTGCGGCGCATGTTCGCTCGCCATCAGCACCGCGCCGCCCCACTCGCCGCCGATCGCGACGCCCTGCGCGACGCGCAGCAGCACCAGCAGAACCGGCGCCCAGATGCCCGCGCTCGCGTAGGTCGGCAGGAAGCCGATGCCGACCGTGCCGACGCCCATGATCGCGAGCGTCGCCACCAGCGCTTTCTTCCGGCCGATGCGGTCGCCCAGGTGGCCGAACACGAGGCCACCAAAAGGCCGCGCGAAAAAGCCGACCGCGAAGGTGCCGAACGACGCGAGCGTCGCAAAGAACGGATCGCTGCCGGGGAAAAACAGCTTGCCGAAGATCAGCGCGGACGCAGTGGCGTAGATGTAAAAGTCGTACCACTCGATGGTGGTGCCGACAAAAGCGGCGGCCGCTGCGCGCGTGGGTTGCCGGGTTGCGGCGTGGTCGTCGGATGCGCGATTCATGTGTCTGTCTCCAAGGTCATTCTTCTGGAAAGGCGCGGCTATCTGTGTGCCGTCGCCGGAAAACCGCTGGCCGGTCAGGCTTTGAGCACCTCGGTTTCGAGCGTCTTTGCACCAGGCGCCTCACGTTTGTCGGCCCTCAGCACGCCCGCTTCGAACAGACGCTGCTGGGTGGCCGCGTCGATCCCCAGCGCATCGAGCACGTCGCGCGTGTCGGCACCGAGCGACGGCGGCGCGCTGCGATAAGTGGCCGGCGTGCGCGACAGCTTGATCGGCGACGCGGTGCCGCGATACTCGCCCATCTCGACCACCATCGCGCGATGCAGCGTATGCGGATGCCGCGCGACGACGTCGACCGTTTGCACGGGGCCGCATGGCACGCCCGCGTTGATCAGTGCCTGCGCGAGCGGCTCGCAGTCATGCGCCGCGAGCAGGCTTTCCAGCGCCGCCTTCAATGGCTCGCGATGCGCGCAGCGGCTGCGGTTGTCGGCGTAACGCGGATCGTCGGCGAGTTCGGGCGCGCCGAGATGCGCACAGAGCCGCGCAAATTGCCGGTCGTTGCCGACCGCGAGAAAGATCGGCGCGCTCGCGGTGCGGTAGCTGTCGTACGGCGTGATGTTCGGATGCGCGTTGCCGCTGCGCTGCGGCGTGCGTCCCGAGCCGAAATAGTTCGGCAGATGCGGATGCAGCAGCGACACGCCGCAGTCGTACAACGCGATATCGATCGACTGGCCGTGCCCGCTCTTCGCGCGTTCGGCGAGCGCCAGCAGAATGCCGGCGAGCGCGTTCAGCCCAGTCACCATATCGACGACCGGCAAGCCAACGCGCGTCGGCGGGTCCGTCGCGCTCGCCGTTCACGCTCATCAGGCCGGTCATCGCCTGAATCGCGGCGTCGTAGCCGGGCAAGCCGCCGAGCGGGCCGTCGGGGCCGAAGCCCGACACCGCGCAATGAATCAGCTTCGGAAAGCGCACGCGCAGATCGCGCTCGTAGTCCATGCCCCAGCGCGCGAGCGTGCCGGGCTTGAAGTTTTCGACCAGCACGTCGGCATCTTCGAGAAGCTTCCACAGAATCGCGCGGCCTTCTTCGCGCGACAGATCGACCGCGATGCCCTGCTTGTTGCGGTTCACGCCCGCGAAATACCACGCGGTGTCGCCATAGAACGGCGGGCCCCAGCCGCGTGTTTCGTCGCCGTCGGGCGGTTCGAGCTTGATCACCTGCGCGCCGTGATCGGCGAGCGCCTGAGTGCAGTAAGGACCGCCAAGTACCCGGCTCAGGTCGACGACCTTGATGCCCTGCAACGCGCCCTGAGTTTGATGAGTTGCTCGATCAAAAGCGGCGGCGCTCATTGCGCGGCTCCTGCCGGCAACAGTTGCATCGCCTGATCGAGCGTGATGTCGCGGCCATCGACCAGCGCGTCGATCACGTCGATGTCATCCGTTGCGCCGTGCGGGTCGAGCGGATCGGACGGCAGCAGCTTGTGCCGCACCACCAGATGCGCGAGCGCGAGACGCCGGTAATTGGGCGCGAGTTGCACGCCTTCACACGCCATCAGCACCGCCGTACTCGCGTGATACAGCGCGGAGCCGGCCTGCCGCACGGATTCGTCGCGACCGGATTCGGCGACGCTCGCGAGCGCGTCGCAGGCACGCGTCAAGGTCCAGCGCAGCAGCGTCAGACTCTCCCCCGGCAAACCGGCCGCGCCCAGCAGGTCGTTCAGATAATCGCGCAACGGTTCGAGCGCGCCGTCTCGTTTCGCCGCGCGCGCGATATCGAGCGCGACGATGTTGCTGGTGCCTTCCCAGATCGAGCCGAGGTGCGCATCGCGCACGAGCCGCGCGTCGCTCCATTCTTCGATATAGCCGGTGCCGCCGCGCACTTCCATCGCGTCGCCGGTCACCCGGCGCGCGTCGCGGCAGGCGCGGAATTTGATCAACGGCGTGAGGATGCGCACGCACTTCGCTGCCTGACGGTCGTGCGCATCGGCAAGCGGCAGCAACTGCGCGATCCGCATGAACATCGAGCGCGCCTGTTCGGCGGGCAGCATCATTTTGAGCAGCTGCCGCTGCATCAACGGCATGTCGATCAGTTTGCGGCCGAACGCTTCGCGATGTCGCGCGATATGCAGCGCCTCGGTCAGCGCACGCCGCATCAAGCCGGCGGCACGCACGCCGTTCGACAGCCGCGACATGTTGATCATGTCGGCCATCTGATGAAAGCCGCGCCCCACTTCGCCGATCAGATACGCGACGCGCGCCTTCGAGCACGATCTCGCCGCTCGCCATCGAACGGCTGCCGAGCTTGTCCTTCAGACGCACGATCCGGTAGCTGTTGCGCGAGCCGTCCGGCAAGGTTTTCGGCAACAGGAACAGGCCGAGTCCGTTGATGCCGGGCGGCGCATCGTCGGGGCGCGCGAGCACCATCGCGAGGTCGGCGTCGGCGATTCGAGCAGAACCATTTGTCGCCGGACAGACGCCACTCCGCTTCACCGTTCGCAGCCGTTGCGCGCGTCGGCCCGCGTCGCGATACGCGCGACATCGGAACCCGCCGCCTGTTCGGTCATGAACATCGCGCCTTGAAACAGCGTGTCGAAATCGCGCGACGCGAGCATCGGCAGAAAGCGCGCGACCAGTTCGGGCGAGCCGAATTTGCGCAGCGTGCGCGTGAGCGAATCGGTCATGCTGACGGGGCAGCACAAGCCGAATTCCGCCTGCACGAACAGGAACGTCAGCGCGTATTTGACGAGCGGCGGCGGCGTTTTTTGCCGCTGCGGCGCAGGCTGTCGTGGCTCATCGACGCCAGCCCCAACTCCGCGTAGGCGACGCGTTCGAGCGCGACGTAATCGGGATGCTTGTCGATGCTTTGCAGCGCTTCGCCTCGCCGCGTGCGATGCCGCAATTGCGGCGGATTTTTGTCGGCGGACAGTGCCCAGACGTCGAGTTCATCCGACGCGCGCTGGCCCAGCGAAACAAGCTGGCTTTCGAGTTCCCGATACAACGCATCGCCGAGATGCAATTTGCAGCAGGCGCGCGAAGTCGGGGTCGCTGCGTGAAGAAGTTGATGCCCCGGCTGTCGGGAATATTGGACGAGCCGGGTGCCGGCTGCGCGGTGATGTCGCTCATGCGTGTCTCCACCCCATGTGTCATGGTTGCGTTGTGAAGGCAGCATAGAAGCGGCTTCGATAATCGTCTAATACAACTTATATCCGGTACGATAGACGACGCTTATCGATAAGAAAACCGGAGATCTCCATGGACCTCAAGCAATTCCGCTATTTCGTGGCGGTCGCCGAGGAACTGCATTTCGGCCGCGCGGCCAAGCGGCTGTTCATTTCGCAGCCGGCGCTCAGTTTCGACATCCGCAAGTTCGAGGATCAGCTCGGCGTGCAACTGCTCGCGCGCACCAACAAGTCGGTCGCGCTGACCAACGCCGGTCAGGTGCTGCTTGGCGAGGCGCGCCGTCTGCTATTGCAGGCGAGCGAGGCGCAGCGCATCACGGTGCGCTCCGCACACGGGCTCGCGGGGCGCCTGCGCATCGGCTTCGTCAATTCGATGCTGTATCGCGGCATGCCGCAAGCGGTAAGCCGCTTCGAGACCGACTATCCGGGCGTCGAAATCGTGTTGAAGGAGATGAACACCAGCGAACAGGTGCACGCAATCCAGCGCATGCAGATCGACATGGGCTGCGCGCACTGGGGCAATTTCCCGTCGGACGTGATTTCGTACGCCGATTTTTTCGGAGCCGTTTCTGTGCTGCCTGCCCGCGATCATCCGCTCGCGCGCAAGCGCAGAGTCGATCTGCGCGCGCTCGCGCAGGAGCCGTTCATTCTGTTTCCGCGCACGGTGTCGCCGCATTATCACGATCTGATCATCGCGCAATGCGTGGGGGCCGGGTTCAGTCCGTTGATTCGCCATGAAGCGCGCTTGTGGCAGACCGTCGTGACGATGGTCGGCTTCGGCATGGGGGTCGCGCTGGTGCCGTACACGTTGCGGCAGGTGCAGGACCCGCGGGTTTGCTTTTTGCCGCTGCAGTGGCGAGACCTTGTTCTCGCAGGTTTTGCTGTTGCGACGAAGCGGGACGCGGAGCCGGTTGCGGATCGCTTCGTCGAGTATCTCGGGATGCGGGCGGCCAGACCGCACCCGCCGTAACGAGAAAACGCGTCAGGCGTCGCCGTCGCGGCGGCCGTCGTAGGCGGTCAGAAGTTTGTGGGCAATCATGTCCACCGCCGGCTTGACGAGGCCGTTCTTGTCGGTCCAGACCTTCGGCGTCAATGGTGCCGCTCAGCGCGACGCTATCGGCGTCGGTCAAGGCGAGCAACGCGGTCTGCACGTCGTCGTCGAAAGCGATCACGTTGACGAAAATCGTGTCGCCGTCGTTGGTGGTCGCCCGCACTTTGCAGGTCACGAAGCGCCTGCCGTTCTGCCCGGTGCGAATCTGCGCCTCGCCATATAACCGTCCGCCCACCAGTCCATCGATCATTGCCTTGCTCCTGTTACTGTCACCGTGCAAAAAGCGGAATTGCCCAGCACGGTGCATATGATCCCATGAGACGCGGCGGCCGCAGCAGAAAAGACACCGTCAGGCCATCAAGAATTGCCCGCGCCTACCCGCCACATCGTCATATCCACGCCGCGCACGAGACGCTTCGCGAGCCGCGGCTGCCGCAACTGCTCGAGCCACCATTGCAACGCACGTCCCTCGTGATCGCCGCGCCACGCGACGTACAACACGTTCGGCTCGCGCGGGTCGGCGGTCGGCTTCTCGATCAGTTCGCCGTTCTTCAATAGCGACGCCACCCGCTGACGCGGCAGCCACCCCACGCCCAGACGCGTCGCGCTGCGCGAGAATCTTCGCGCGCATGCTCGGCACGGCCAGCGACGCCTGTCCGCCTATCACGCCATAGGCTCGCCCTGCGCGTCGCACGCGACGAATCCGCCACGACCACCGCGCGATGCGCGAGGATCTGCTCGCGCGCCAAGCGGCCCCTCGACCCCTGCCAGCGGATGACGCGGCGACACCGCGAAAACCCACTCCATCACGCCGAGCTCGAACCAGCGCAAACCGGGAATCGCGGGCGGCTCGTTGGTCGCGCCGACGATCAGGTCAGCGCGTCCGTCGCGCAACGCCTCCCACGTGCCGCCCAGCACTTCGTGCGTGAAGCGCAGCTTGACGCCGGAGTCGAGCGCATCGAACGCGCGCACCACGGGCATCAGCAATTCGAATTCGAGGATCTCGTCCGTGACCACCCACAGACGATCCTCCCAGCCGCTCGCGATCTGCCGCACACGCTGCGTCATGCGTGACATGTCGAGCATCAGACGCGCGGCTTCGTCGGCGAGAAGCTGGCCGGCGGGCGTCAGTTGCAGCCGGTAGCGACGCCGGTCGAACAGCAGCGCGTCAAAGCGCGTTTCGAGTTGGCGCGCAGCATGCGAGATCGTGGACGGCGCCTTGCCGAGCCGCGCCGCCGCGCGCGACAGACTGCCGGTTTCGCGAATCGCGTCGAGCAAAGCCAGTTCGTCTTCGGACAACATGTTCGATTCCTTCGAACGGGTTCACGATTCAGCGATGGTACTGGGAAAGCGAGGCGCGAGGCGTGCTTCGACAGCTTCGCGCCGAACAGGCGCCATCACGACAAGCGCTGTGCCTTCTCAGCCGCTTCGAAAATATCGCGCAGCCACTGCGCAAACACGCGCACGCGCGACGACAACTGACGATTCTGCGGATACAGCACCGACACCGGCATCGGCGGCGGCGGGAAGTTCGCGAGGATGATCTTCAGGCGCCCAGCCGCGAGATCGGTCGCCACGCCGGTACTGCGGCACTTGCACGATACCGAGTCCGGCAAGCGCCGAGCCGGTATAAAGATCGGTGCCCGTCACCGATACCGTCGACGGCAGCACCATCGCCGTGTCGCGGCCGCCGACGCTGAATTCGAGCGGCAGCGGCTTGCCCGTCGCGCTCGACACGTAGTTCACCGCCCGATGCGTGGACAGCGCCGACGGATCGGCGGGCTCGCCATATTCCGCGAGATACGCGGGACTCGCGACGGTGACTTGCGGCAGCTGCGCGACGCGCCGCCCGACCATCGACGAATCCTGCAGATTGCCTGCCCGCAACACGCAGTCGATACCTTCGCGCACCAGGTCGACCAGACGGTCGTCTTCGGCAATCGTCAGTTCGATGTCGGGAAAGCGCGCGAGAAAAGCCGGCAACGCGGGCACGACGAAGTGCCGCGCCAGCGTGCCTTGCAGATTGACCCGCAGCAGTCCCTTCGGCGCGAGATTCGAAAACGAGCCTTCTGCCTCCTCCATGTCGGCGATCAGACGCACGCAGCGGCGGTAGTAGGCGTCGCCATCGGGCGTGAGCCGCACCGTGCGAGTGGTGCGCTCCAGCAGCCGCGCGCCGAGCCGCTGTTCCATCCGCTTCATCAGATTGGTCACGGTCGCGCGCGGAATCTGCAGGTCGTCGGACGCGCGCGTGAAGCTCTGCCGCTCGGCGATCCGCACGAAAACCCGCATTTCCTCGAAACGATCCATGGTCGACGCCTGTTCGCGATCCGGCGCGTTTAGCTATCGGGCCGCTTATTGTTAAAGCAAATGGAATGATGATGGTCAGTCTAACCCGATTATCTTCGCCGCAAAAGCGTCCATGATTCGTCTCACCCACTCACTGCTTGAAGGAAGCGAATCATGAACACGACTCACAACGCGCGCGTCGCTATCGTCACCGGCGCATCACGAGGCATCGGCGCGGCGATCGCGCAGCGGCTCGCGAAGGACGGCCTCGCCGTCGTGGTGAATTACGCGTCCAGTGCGAACGAAGCCGACGCGCTCGTCAGCGAATTGACGGCGGCCGGCGGCAAGGCGATTGCGGTCAAAGCGGACGTGTCGAAGGCAGACGAGGTGCGCGCGCCTGTTCGAGATCACCGAACAGCAACTCGGCAAGGTGGACGTGCTGGTCAACAATGCAGGCGTGCTCAAGACCGTGCCGCTCGCCGACACCAGCGACGCGCTCTACGACCAGACCTTCGACATCAACGTGCGCGGCACCTTCAACACCTTGCGCGAAGCGGCCACGCGGATGAACGACGGCGGACGCATCGTCAACTTTTCGAGCACGGTGCTGGCGCTGAACATGCCGGGTTATGCGATCTATACGGCGACCAAGGCGGCCGTCGAATCGTTCACGCACATCTTTGCGAAGGAACTGCGCGGCCGCAACATCACGGTCAACGCGGTGGCGCCGGGTCCGATTGCGACGTCACTGTTTCTCGAAGGCAAGACCGATGAACAGATCGAGACGTTCTCGAAGATGCCGCCGCTACAGCGTTTGGGTCAGCCCGACGATATCGCCGCCGTGGTGTCGTTTCTGGCGGGGGCCGATTCGGGCTGGGTGAATGGGCAGGTGCTGCGGGCGAATGGCGGGCTGGCTTGATGTCGCGGCCCGCACGCCGGTTTAGGTCGGTGCGGGCCACCGCGATTCCAGTGGCGCGTGAAAAACGCCACCTGAAAACGCCAGTGCAAAAACCTTAAACCGCCTTCGGATTGCGCTCCGCAAACCCTTCCTGATGCCAGTAAGGGTAAGCAGGCCGCACAGCGCTCGCCGCATCCAGCTTCGCGACCTGCTCCGGCGTCAGATTCCAGCCGACCGCGCCCAGGTTCTGCCGCAGTTGCTCTTCATTGCGCGCGCCGATCAGCACCGTCGATACCGTCGGCCGCTGCAGCAGCCAGTTCAACGCGATCTGCGGGACCGTCTTGCCGGTTTCGCCGGCGATTTCGTCGATCGCATCGAGCACGCGGAACAGATATTCGTCCGGCACCGGCGGCCCCATGTCGGCGGTCTTATGCAGACGGCTCGAATCCGGTAACGGCTGACCGCGCTTGATCTTGCCGGTCAGTCGTCCCCAGCCGAGCGGACTCCACACCACTGCGCCCACACCCTGATCGACGCCGAGTGGCATCAACTCCCATTCGTAATCGCGGCCGACCAGCGAGTAGTAGGTCTGATTCGCCACGTAACGCGGATAGCCGTAACGGTCCGCGACATCCTGCGACTTCATTAGATGCCAGCCCGAAAAATTCGACACGCCGGTGTAGCGGATCTTGCCCGCGCGTACGAGATCGTCGAGTGTGGACATGACTTCGGCGATCGGCGTTTTCGCGTCGAAGCCGTGCAACTGGAACAGGTCGATGTAATCGGTTTGCAGGCGTTTGAGCGCTGCATCGACCGCCTGGGTCAGATGGAAGCGCGATGAGCCGACGTTATTCGGACCATCGTCGAACCGGAAGGTGGCCTTGGTGGAAATGATCGCCTTGTCGCGCTTGCCCTTCAGCGCTTCGCCCAACACCGACTCGGACGCGCCGCCCGAATAGATGTCCGCGCTGTCGAACATCGTGACGCCCGAGTCGAAGCAGATGTCGATCAGCCGGCGCGCTTCGGCGACGTCGGTCGCGCCCCACGCCTGAAAAAATTCGCCCTTACCGCCGAACGTGCCCGTACCGAAACTCAGTACCGGCACCTTGAAACCGGATGCACCCAGATGTCTGTATTCCATTGTTGATTCTCCGTGGCATAGCCGTCGTCAAAACGGAGGTTCAGTCTACGCGCGTCCGCATAAATGCGTCGGCAGGCGCGCAGGGCCGCTTCGAACATGTCGGCGGTACGTCATGCGCTCATTCACGCACTCAAGGCGGCCAGCGCATCGCGTGCGTGCAGCATCACGCTGTCCCAATCGCCGAGCGCCGGCTGCCGGAATAAGCGCGCGCTCGGGTACCAGGGCGTGTCGCTGCGTTCGAGCATCCAGCGCCAGCAGGTGTCGAAGCGGTTCAGGATCCAGACCGGCTTGTCGAGCGCGCCGGCCAGATGCGCAGTCGACGTATCGACGGAAATGACCAGATCGAGATTGGCCACGAGCGCGGCGGTATCGGCGAAATCGTCCAGGTCTTCCGTGTAGTCTTCAACGCGAGCGCAGCGTTCGCTGGCCGCCAACTGTTGCGCCGCCGCGCCTTTTTGCAGGCTGAAAAAGCGCACGTCCGGCACGTCGAGAAGAGGCGCCAACTGTTCGAATGCGATCGACCGGCGCGCGTCGTTCTTGCGCAATTCGGCGACATGCGGCCGGTTTCCGCCCGCCCACACGAGGCCGACTTTCAGACGGGTATCGGCCGGCGTATCAATTCGCTCATGCCATTGGCGTGCGGCATCCGGGTCGGCGAAAAGATAAGGCGTGGCCGACGGAATGCTGTGCTCGCCGGTGCTGAACGCCAGCGGCAGACTCAGCAAAGGACAGTGGCAATCGAACGGCGGCAGCGCCTGCCCCGCTTCGATCAACTGATCGACACCGTCGAGCGTGCGCATCAGGCGCATCAATTCGGGCGGCACTTCGAGCACGACCTTTGCGCCCAGCTTCGACACCAGCGCGGCATAGCGGCAAAACTGCAGCGTGTCGCCGAGCCCCTGTTCCGCATGCAGCAGAATCGTCTTGCCGTCGATCGAAAAATCGCCCAGCCACAGCGGCTGCGCGAACGTGCGCCTACCCGCCTTGATCCGGTTGCGCTCCCAGCGCCATTCGTATTTGCGCCAGCCGGCTTCGAACTGCCCCATTTGCAGCAGACACAGCGACTCGTTCCAATGCGTTTCCGCCGCGTCAGGATTCACGGCGAGCGCCCGTTCATAACTCGACAGCGCCTGCTGCATGCTGGTTGAGATCGATCTGCGTGAGGCCGAGATTGTTCCAGGCGTCCGCGAATGCCGGGGCCAATTCGAGCGCGCGCCGATAGCTGCGCTCGGCTTCCTGCGGCTGGTTCATGTCGCTCAGCGCATTGCCGCGATTGCTCCATGCGTCGGGATACGCTGGCTGCAACGCGAGCGCGTGATCGCAGCTCGCGAGTGCATCGGCGGGACGGCCCAGATCGCGCAGCACGCACGCGCGATTGTTCCAGGCGGCGGCGAAATCCGGCGTCAGTGCAATGCAGCGGTCGAAACTGCCGAGTGCGTCGAGCGACTGGTTCAGGCCCGCTTGCGCATTGCCGCGATTGTTCAGCGCATCGGGAAACTTGGGCTGCAACGCCAGCGCGCGATCGGCGCTCGCGAGACCTTCGTCGAAACGCTGCAAGGCATTGAGCGCATAGGCGAGGTTCGAATGAATCGCGGGCTGCTTCGGGTTGATGGCAAGCGCCTTCTTCAGCAGATCGATGCCGTCTTGCAGACGGCCCGTTTGCAGCATCAGCGCGCCGAGCAATTGCAGCGCGTCGAAATGGCGAGGCTTGAGTTCGAGAATCTCGCGATAGAGTTCTTCGGCCTCGACGTGTGCGCCGCTCTGTTGAAGCGCGACGGCTTGCCGAAGCATGTAGTCCAACTGTTGCGGCAGATTGGCAGGCTTGCTCATAGCGTGAGCTTGGATCGGGTGCGGGTGAAAAACGTCATGGTGCTTTCGGGCGCTTAAAGCATGTGATGCGCGCAGGTGATTCACGCACGTGGTTCGCGCACGTGGTTCGCGCACGTGAAACGCAGGCTCGAAAGAAGAAGCCGATTATCGCCGAAAAGCTCGCACTTGACCTGCCGCGTGAAGCCGCGCGTCACGCCGCAACGTGACGCGCGCGAAGCTTGAGGCCTGACTCGTCAGACGCGCTGCTTTACTGTGCGGTGCTGGACAGATGCTTACGCTTGGCCAGATCCTGCGCCATGGCATAGTGCTCCTGGATAGTCGGCAGCGCCTTCTTCGCCGCGGCCTTCAACTGGTCGTCGCGGCCCGAAGCGATTTCTGCCTGGAATGCGGACAGCGTCTTTTGCTCTCCGGCCAACGCAACCTGTTCGATATAGGTCTTGTCGAAATCGGCGCCACGCAGATTGTTGATGCTCGCGAGCACGGCCGCGTCGGGATCGTTCTTCGGCACGTCGACACCGCGCGGGCTGGCCGCGCGCAACGCGTCCGAGATTTTCGCGTTGTCGCTCGACACGCGTTCGGCAAATGCCTTCACGTCACGGTCGGTGGAGCGCGAGGTGGCGATACGCGCGGCATCGCGTTGCGTCGCGACGCCCTGCGTGCCGTCGGCGATAAACGCCTGGTCGGCGGCATGCAGACGGCCCGCGTCGGCGGCGGCCGGCGCGGCGGTTTGAGCGCTGGCCGCAGTGGCAACAACCAGAAGGTAGCAGGCGCTGGTGAGAGTGGCGAGAGGCAAGCGGATCATATGTTCTCCTTGAGGTGGAAGCGAAACGGCAACGATGCGTGTGCGCCTTGAACACCCTCTGCGAAATCAGCTTGCAGAAGGCTTTCTATCGATCCGTGACGCCACGCTTTTATCGCCGTCGATTCTAGGAGGCGCGTCGCCGGGCAGGTGAAACGCTGCTGTCGCTTCTGTAACCTTAGGTAACCTTCATATCAATACCCGCGACCACGCGAGGTCGAGTCAGATTAAAACCGCGTCGAAAACGCTGAATTTTCCGGCAGCGCCGCCGATAACCGAAAGGTAAGCCTCGCGCCAGGGCCGAATGCAACGCATCCATGGCGCGCAATACGCAGAGCCGCAATACGTAGGCCGCAACAGGCAGGTCATCAAGCAAAGCAATCGTGAATCGTGGAGAGAGTCGATGGCGGAAGAAAATCGTGCGAACGAACGCAGCAATCTGACGAGTTCGAATAAATTCGAGCTGTTGCTGTATCGGCTGGGTTCCGTGCCTGGCAGCGACGCGCATGAGCTTTATGGCATCAACGTCTTCAAGGTGCGTGAAATCTCGACGATGCCGCCGTCACGCCGATCGCCGGATCGTCGCCGTTCGTGATGGGCGCGGTGGATATTCGCGGGCAGATCATCCCCGTGATCGATTTGCCGCGTCTGATGGGCTGCGAGCCGACACGCGGGCTGAATATTCTGCTGGTCACCGAATTCGCGCGCTCCACCCAGGCGTTTGCGGTCGAGGAAGTGGACGACATCGTGCGGCTGGAATGGAATCAGGTGCTGTCCGCCGAGGGCGCGGCGGGCGGCAATCTCGTCACCAGCATTGCGCGGATCGACGGCAACACGGGCGACTCGCGGCTCGCCCAGGTGATCGACGTCGAGCAGGTGTTGCGCGATGTGTTTCCGTCGCAGCATCCGAGCGTCGATCCGACCTCGGTCGGAGAGGCATTGGGGATTCGCCGTGGCGCGAAGATTCTCGCCGCCGACGACTCCGGTTTCGCGCGCAAGCTGATCGAGCAGGCGCTGAGCGCGATCGGCGCGGATTACGTGATGACCAAAACCGGCGAAGAAGCGTGGAATACGCTGCAACAGGTGGCCCGCGAAGCGCAGTCGAACGGCACGCGCGCAAAAGACAGCATTGCGCTCGTGCTGACCGATCTCGAGATGCCGGAGATGGACGGCTTCATGCTGACGCGTCAGATCAAGGCCGACGAACGCACACGCGATATTCCGGTGATCATTCATTCTTCGCTGACAGGTGCCGCGAATGAAGCGCATGTGAAGAATGCGGGCGCGAATGGGTATGTGGCGAAGTTTGCCGCCTCTGAACTGGCCGATGCGATTCGCAGTGCGCTGGGGGTGGCGCCTTCGGCTGCGGTAGCTGCCTAGCAGGCGGGATTTGCATTAGACCGTGTGGCCCATGCAGCGATTGTGGAAGCGCTGAGCGTCTACAGACAATCGCTGCACAGGCGGTCTCGCGCCACGCTTACTGCGCCGCCTTGAGTTCGACCGAAAATGCCAGGCGTCCCGTTTCGACACCCATCGTATTGAGCCGCGCGGGTGAGCGAAAAGCATCGAGTTGCGCACGTTGCTCGATGGTTCCCATGTCGAGCAACGCAAGCAGTTCGGCGGCGACCGCATACAGCACACTCACATTGCCGTCTTCGACTTTCACTGCGATGCCGAGCGCGCCGTGCGCGCCCAGTTTCGCGGTCTGCGCCGAGGCCCGCACGCCGATCGCATAACTGCCGTCCGCACCGACCTTGCCGACCAGCGCGCCGCCGAATGCCTGCATCAACGTCGGTACAGAAGCGGCCCTCGCCGCCCACCAGTTCCGGATAAGCCGTCATCGCACGATAAATCCGCGCGAGTGCTTGCGTGCGCGATGCGGTCGAGACGCAGTTGCACCCGCGGCCGACAACTTCATCCTGCGACGCCGCCAGCTTCGCAAACAGACGTGCCAGCCGGTCCAGCGGAAACGCCGGGGTCGGCAGATTGCAACCGTCTATCGCCCATTGCACCGCGTCGTCCGGTAAATCGCAGACGTCGGCGACCGTGTGCTTCACGCGGACCTGCAACGGATGCTCAGGCTGCTCATACCCGCTGATAGCCGCGCCGATGGAGCGCGCACCCGCCAGCATGCCGACGTGCTTGCCGGAGCAGTTGCTGCACACCGCACCCGGCTTGAAATCGCGCTTGAGCCAGTCGACGTACACCGCATCGGACAACGGCGGATGGCCGCCGCAGCGCAAATCCGTTTCGCTCGCCTGCGCTTTCGCCAGCATGCTGCGCGTGCGTTCGATATGACGCGCCTCGCTGCTATGCGACGCGCACATCAGCGCGAGATCGGCTTCGTCGAAGCCGAAACGTTCGAGCGCGCCGGTTTCCAGCACCGCGAGCGCTTGCGCGGGCTTCGCGGCCGAGCGCGCCAACGTCATGCGAGACGGGTCGCCGAATGAATACAGCAAGCGCCCCTTCGCATCGACCACCGCGACATGCGCGACATGCGAGTTTTCAATCGACTCGCCGCGATAGACAGTGGCCGCAATCGGTCCGGTTTCCCGCAGGCTCATGCTGATTCTCCTTGTGAAACGTTTTGACGTGCGATTGCACCCGACATTCAATCATGGATCGCGTGTCGCGCTTACTGATGCATTGTCGGTGACGTGAATGTGTTCGACCAGATAATCGATCAACGCCCTCACCTTCGGCGGCAAAAAACGGTTCGGCGGATACAGCAGCCACACTGACCCGACATAAGCGCGCGCATCGAGCCGCCAGTCGGGCAGCACCTGCACCAGTTCGCCGCTCTGCAACGCAGCGTCGGCGGCGAACTCCGGCACGCTCGCAATGCCGAAGTCCTGCAGCGCCGCCTCCAGCCTGCGCGCCGGCATGATTGGCGATGTAGCGCCCCTTCACGTCGACGCTGTGGGTTTCCGTGCCGCGGCGAAAGCGCCAGCGATTGTCGTCGGCGGTTTCGCCCAGGTAGATGCACGCGTGTTTCAGCAGATCGCGTGGCTGCCGCGGGCGTGCCGCGCTCACGCAGATACGCGGGCGACGCCACCAGCAGCCAGCGCACCGCGCCCAACCGGCGCCCCGCCAGACCTTGCGGCGGATGCTCGGTCAGACGGATCACCAGATCGACATCGTCGGCCAGCGGGTCGACGTCGTGATCGGTGAAAAGGAGTTGCAGATCGACTTCTTCATACGCGCGCAGAAAGCCGGCAATCAGCGGGTGAATCACCGCTCTCGCGAACTGGGTCGGCGCACTCAGGCTCACCTTGCCTTGCGCGCGGCCTGACAGTTGCCCGGCCGCATCGACCGCAGCCCGACGCCGCGCTCGACCATGTCGCGACAGAAGCGCACCACCTGCGCGCCGGATTCGGTCACGCGCACGGTGCGGGTGGAGCGTTCGAGCAGGCGGGTCGCGAGCGCGTCTTCGAGCCGCTTGATCTGGCGGCTGACCGTGGACGGCGTGCTGCCCAGCTGACGCGCGGCCACCGAAAAATTGCCGGCCTCGACCACGCGCGCGAACACCGCCATATCGGGCAGCAAGTCGAAAAGTTCGGCAGGAGTCATCGTGGCGGGCTCGGGTGCAAGCGGATCATTAATGCATTTGCGACATAAACGCTGTGCGCGGTGACCCGATTATCATCTCCCATGCATCATTCGACAATACGTGCTCTATTGCACGAGGTTCGCCATGTCGAAACAGGAACGCCTGCTTTTTCTCTCCGATCTGATGCTGCTCGCGGTCGCCGTGGTGTGGGGCACGAGTTACGGCGTCGTCAAAAGCGCGCTGGTGTTTTATCCGGTGCTGGGATTGCTGGCGCTGCGCTTTGGCATCACCTTCGTGATCCTGTCGCCCGCGCTGCGCCACCTTCGCGCCGCCGATGCCCGCACGCTGCGCGGCGTGCTGATTGCCGGCGTGCTGCTGCTCGGCATCTTTCTGTGCGAAACCTTCGGCATCCTGCTGACGCGCGCCGCCAACGCCGCGTTTCTGATCAGCCTGTGCGTGGTGCTCACGCCGCTGGTCGAATGGCAAATGCTCAAGCGCAGACCGAGCCGTGTCGAGTGGGTCGCGGTCGCGGTGTCGCTGCTCGGCGCGTGGCTGCTGGCCGGTGACGGTGCACTGAGTTTCAATCCCGGCGATGCGCTGATTCTGCTCGCCGCGTTGCTGCGCGCTTTGACTGTGTGCGTGACCAAACGCGTGATGCGCGACTCGGCGCTGCCGCCTTTGTCGGTGACGGCGGTGCAGTCGGGTGTCGTCGCATCGGGCAGCGCGGCCGTGGCCTGCGCTGTTCGCGCCGCAACAGTGGCAGGCGCTGCCGACGCTGGCGGGACACGCGTCGTTCTGGGGCTATGTCGCTTATCTCGTGCTGGCGTGCACGCTGTTCGCGTTCTTCGCGCAGAACTTCGCGATCAAACGCAGCAGTCCGACGCGGGTGTCGCTGTTGATGGGCAGCGAACCGGCGTTTGGCGCGCTGTTCGCCTGCATCTGGCTAGGAGAAAGGATTTCGGTGAGCGCGTGGCTCGGCGGCGCGCTGATCGTCGCCGCGTCGATTCTGGCGACGGTGCGCTGGAGCGCATGGCGCGCGAGCGTCGCGCAGGCGTGAACGGCACCTGCGCGAAACGTCGCGCGATTCGATTACCTGATTGACGCGATCAGCGCGACGCGACCGTGCCGCGCTCGCTCACCACTTCGCCTCGCTGCAACACATAGGTCAGACGTTCGCCCTGACCGGTCAGCACGCTGATGTCCTTGAGCGGATCGCCGTCCACCACCAGTACGTCGGCAATCGCGCCCGCCTCGATCACGCCGAGCTTGCCGGTCAGGTTGACGATATCCGCCGCAATCGTGGTGGCCGAACGCAATGCTTCCAGATTGCCGAGCACGTCGGCGCGAATGCGCAACTCGTCGCTCTGGAACGTGTGCATTTCGCCGAGCAGGTCCGAACCGAAGCCCATCGGCACGCCCGCGTTCGCGTAGATTTCGCAGCGAATCGCGCCCGGCCTGCCGCACGGTTTCGATCTTTGCAATCGAGTCGGCCGGCAAGCCGTAATCGGCACCGTGTTTGGCGAGCGCGTCGTACGTGACCAGCGTCGGCACGACGAATGCGCCGTGCTCATGCATCAGTTTCGCGGCTTCGGCGTCGACCAGATTGCCGTGCTCGATCGTGCGCACGCCGCAGCGAATCGCGCGCGAAATCGCACGGCCCGTGTACGCATGCGCCATCACGTAAGTATTGGCCGCTTGCGCTTCGGCGACGATCGCGCGAATTTCGTCCTCGGAGTACTGCGTATTGCTGATCGGATCGGTTGGCGACGCCACGCCGCCCGACGCCATGATCTTGATCTGCGTCGCGCCCTTCTGGATCTCTTCGCGCACGGCGAGCCGCACCGCATCCACGCCATCGACTACGCGCGCAATCGCGCCCGCGCGGAATGCGCACGAACACGGCTCGAGCACGTCGCCGCGCGGCCGGAAATCGCCGTGACCGCCGGTTTGCGACAGCGCCTTACCGGACGGGAAAATCCGCGGACCGGGAATCAGCCCGCTTTCGAGTGCCTGCGTCAAACCCCAATCCGCGCCGCCCGCATCGCGCACGCTGGTGAAACCGCGGCCGAGCATCGCCTTCAGAATCGGCAACGCGCGAATTGCGGTGAGAATATTCGGCTGTGCCGCGTTCACGCCGAGGTTCGCGCGCGAAGCCAGCACATGGACGTGGCAATCGATCAGGCCCGGCATCACCGTCTTGCCGCGAGCGTCGATCACGCGCGCGTTCGGCAGATCGACGGGACGGTCGGTGACTTCGACGATATGGCCGTGTTCTATCACAACATGATGGTGTTCCAGCAACGATACCCTGGGCCAGATCGAGTACGTTGCCGCCGCTGATTACCGTAATGCTCATTGAAATCTTCCTGACTGGATGAAGGAATCCGTCCGGCGCGGATCAGCCGGACGCGCCTGTTCAAGCTGGGCGTTGACGCGGATCGCGTACGAAGAAAGTGCCGCACAGGCTGATGGCCGCGGCGATCATCACGTAGATCGCGGGGGCCATGTTGCTTCCCGTCGACGCGATCAGCCACGTGATGAAGAACGGTGCGAAGCCGCCGAAAATCGTCACCGCGAAGTTGTACGCAACGGAAAGGCCCGTCGACAGAACCCGGGTCGGGAACAGCTCGGAGAACGCCGCGAGAATCGGGCCCGTGTAGGCCGCGATCAGCAAACCGAACACGCCTTGAAACACCATCAGCGAAGCAAGTCCCGGCGTGCGGTTGATGTAGGCGAACATCGGCCATGCAAGCAGCGAGAATCAGCGCAGCCGCCCCCGAAAGAAAGCGCCGGCGGCCGAAGCGATCCGCCAGTTTGCCGACCACCGGCGAGAAGCACATGATCATCGAGCCGCCGAACATGCCCGCGAGAAAGCCGGTCGATTGCGGCAGATGCAGCGTGCGCACCGAATACGTCGGCATATAAAACAGCAGCACGTAGGTGCAAACGGTCCACAGAATCACCATCGAGAAACTGGCGAAGGTCTCGCGCGGATAGGTGCGAAATACGTCCGCGAGAGGCGAATCGTTTTTGGCCTCCTCGGCGACCGCGCTGAAGGCCGGCGTTTCGTCCATGCGGCTGCGAATGAAATAGCCGACCGGCCCGATCAGAATGCCGATCAGGAACGGCATTCTCCAGCCCCACGAATGCAACGATTCAGCACTCAGGTTCGCCGTCACAAAGGTGCCGACCGCGGCACCCAGCAGCACCGCAAAGCCGATGCTCGATTGAATCCAGCTCGAATAGAACGCGCGTTTGTTGGCCGGCGCGTACTCGGTGAGGAAGGCCGTCGCGCTGCCCATCTCGCCGCCGGCGGAAAATCCCTGCAGCAAACGTGCGACCACGATCAGCACCGGCGCCCACAGACCGATCTGGTCATAGGTCGGCGCGAGGCCGATCAGCGCAGTGCCGCCTGCCATCAGCAGAATGGTGAGCGAGAGCGCCGCCTTTCTGCCGACCTTATCGGCGTAGACGCCCAGCACCATGCCGCCCACCGGGCGCATGAAAAAGCCTACGCCGAACGTGGCCACGGCCAGCAGCAGCGAGGTCAGTTCATTGCCGGTCGGAAAGAACAGCTTCGCGATGATGACCGCGAAAAAGCTGTACACGGTGAAGTCGAACCACTCGAGCCCGTTGCCGAGCACGGTGGCGATAATGGCGCGGCGGCGCTGCCGCGCGAGCGTGTCCACGGAGAGCGGGACGGTGGATGAAAGCGTTCCTTGCATGGTCTCTTTCCTCATCTGGCTGCCTGTCGGGCGAATTATGTCGGCCACGCGCCACGCCTCGAATCGAATGGCGCTTTCGCATGCATGACACCGATCGTAGAGAGACCTGATTTGTTTTCGAAACGAAAGATTCGCATGCATGCATGCGTGTAGCGCATGCGAACCTTCCGCCCAGGCCTTGCGGCCGTCTTTCGGGTCTAACCTTGCTTCAGTTTGCTGCGTTGCCCATCTGCTCCTCGGCCTGCTCGAACAGCCAGCGGGTGAACAGGCGCGCCGCCTGATTCTGCGAGCGATCGTTCGGCGACACCACGTAATAGCCGCCGCCATGACTCGCCGATGCTTGCGTTGCACGCACCAGCAGCCCTTCGTTCAGGCATGCGTCGATCATATGGCGCCAGCCGAGCACGACGCCCTGGCCCAGAATCGCCATCTGTACGAGTTGCGGATAGTGATTGACGACGACCGCTTGCGGCGACGCCGGCATCTGCACGCCGTTCAGACGAAACCACTCGGACCATGACATCCATTGCCGCTGGCCGTCTTCCTGCATCAGCAGAGTTTCGCGCGCGAGATCGGCGGGTGCGAGCACGCGGCCGGCGAGATATCCGGGTGAACATACAGGATAGACCTCTTCGTCGAAAATGCGGCGCGCCGTGAAATGCGGCTCCGCGCGCTGACGGCTGTAATACAGACCCACGTCGAATTCCGCGGGCGATAGCGAGGCGAGCCCGTCACGTACGATCATTCTGATCTTCACGTTCGGATGCGCGGCACGAAACGCGCCGAGCCGCGGAGTCAGCCACAACACTGCGACGCCCGATGAACAGGCGATCGTGAGTTCCAGATCGCCGTAGCGTTTCATCACGTCGAGCGTGGCTTCGGAACAGGTGGCGAGCAACCACTGCACGTGTTTCGCGTAGCCTTCGCCCGCGATCGTCAACCGTAATGCCCGATGCTCGCGCACGAACAGCGAACGGCCGAGGAAGTCTTCGAGTTGCGCGATCTGCCGGCTCACCGCGCTTTGCGTCAGATGCAGTTCGGCGGCGGCTTTCGTGAAACTCGCGTGCCGCACGGCCGATTCGAACGCGACCAGACATTGGAGCGGAGGTAGAGGAGCAATGCGCATGATGAGGTTTGTCGAGTGACGATCACCTCATCATAGCGGGTGCGCAGTGGCGGAGATTGGCGGCCGCTTCGCTTTAACCCCTTCTACAGGGGGTTTTCTTCGATTGCCGATAGAAAGCAGTGACTAGCGGCTGCGTTTCATCAATTGGTCGGCGCCAGTTCCTGTTCTTTTTCCAGCGAGCGCGTGCGACGAAGTTCGGGAAATAGCTTCATCCACAGCAATGCGACGGTGATGGTCGCAATGCCGCCGACCAGCACCGCGGGGCGCGCGCCCCACCACCCTGCCGTCACGCCCGATTCGAATTCGCCCAGTTGATTCGAGGTTCCGATGAAACAGCGAATTGACCGCGCTGACCCGGCCGAGCATTTCATCGGGCGTGCGCAACTGCACGAGCGACAGACGCACCACGACGCTGATGGTGTCGGACGCGCCCAGCACGATCAACGCAATCAGCGACACGAAAAACTGATTCGACAGACCGAACACCAGCGTGGCCAGACCGAAGGCAATCACGCCGCCGAACATCGCCGCGCCGGGCCGGTTGCGCAACGGAAAATGCGCGAGCCAGATGGTGCCCCCGAGTGCGCCGATGGCCGTGCCCGAGCGCAACAGACCGAGACCCAGCGGCCCTGCGTGCAGCACATCGCGTGCGAAAATCGGCAGCAGCGCGGTCGCGCCGCCGAACAGCACCGCGAACAGATCGAGCGACAGTGCGCCGAGAATCACCGGCTCTCTGCGGATAAAAGCGATGCCCGAGAACACCGATTCGAGCGTGACGGGCGCACGAACTGCCGGTTTGGTCTGCAGCGGGATGCTCCATACCGAGGCGGCCGCCGCCGCGAACGACAGCGTGCAGGCGAGATAGACGATGCCCGGACCGATGCCGTACAGCAAGCCGCCCAGCGCAGGGCCTGCGATCTGAGCGGTCTGATTGGCGGAGGTCGCCCATGCGGTTGCCTTCGGCAATTGTCCGCGAGGCACGACGGCGGGCAACAGCGACGCCACCGCGGGCGATTCGAACGCGCGCGCTGCGCCGACGCATGCGGCCAGCACATAGATGACCGGCGCGCTGATCCAGCCGCCGAAAGTGCCGAAAGCGAATAGCAACGCAGCGACGCTCTCGAGGCCTTGACAGATGGCCGCGATGCGACGGCGGTCGAACGTGTCGGCGACGTGGCCGACCACGAGCGTCAGCGCGAACATCGGCAGAAATTGCGCGAGGCCCACGAGGCCGAGCGCGAAGGCGCTATGCGTGAGCGCGTAGATGTGCCAGCCCATTGCGACCGCGAGCATCTGGAATGACAGTGACGAGAAGATGCGTGTGCACCAGAAGCGCTGGAACGCAGGGTGTTTTGGCAAACTGAAAGATTCGGAGCCGGTTGGGTCGGTGGACATGAGTGTGGGATTCGTTACAGGGCTGGCCTGATGGCGCAAGGGGTCTCGATCGCCGTAAGGTGGTGGCGGGTGTTAGCTTTTTGCATGCAGCCGGAACTTGCGGTGATGTTGTGCCTGCCGGTTCGGCTGATGGTTTCGCGCAGCATAGGTGGGCCGCACTCGTCTCTTGCCGGGTCGGGGAAGAACGGCAATTGTACGCAAATGGTTAGGTGTGGATGCGGGGGACGTCCAGTTACTCCGGATGCGCTCTGGCGTTTTTCACGCTATCGCAGATAGCTTCGTCAATCGGGTCGTCAATCTGGTGAAACCAGCGTCGTGCCTAGGTCGAGAGATGATCTGTCTTCATGCGCTGACGGGGATTGCCGCGTACCCAGCAACTACAGGGCGTCGGTGTGTCGATGAGACGCCCGGGCTGCATATCGGACCTAGCTGCTCTGTCGAATCACCAGAATTTTCTTTTATTTCTTGATCGCGCCCGGTCCGCCCGGCGCGGTGCTGTACGTGTCCGCTTTACGCACGCCTGGTACCCGCGATTTTCACACCTCAGTTTCGAAAGCCGAATGTGCAAAAGCCCGCTCGCGGCGGGCTCTACTTTTGGGTACAAATGAAAAACGAGCCGGGGGCTCGTGTTCATGGAAATTCTTGGCGGAGAGACGGGGATTCGAACCCCGGATAGGTTATTAACCTATACACGCTTTCCAGGCGTGCGACTTAAACCGCTCATCCATCTCTCCGGCGGGGAGCCGAATTATAGCAAACTTCGCGCCTTGCGCCACACCCCTGCGCAAACCCGCCTAAGGATGCCGGATATAGTCCACCAGCGCCCGTCGTATAAGCATCCGGTTTCCGGTCGATCAGACTCACGCCGATCGCCACCAGAAACCCCGCCGGCACGCCGAACACGCCCGAACTGATCGGCTCGATACCGAACCATCGGGCGCCGGCGAAACCCGTCATCTGCGTGAAGAACGGATACGTCGACACGATGTAGTAGATGCACACCACCAGCCCCGCCACCATGCCCGCCACCGCGCCAAGCCGCGTCGTGCGCTTCCAGAACACGCCCAGCACCAGCACCGGAAACAGGCTCGACGCCGCCAGCGAAAACGCCGCGCCCACCAGAAACAGAATGTTCCCCGTATTCAGCGAAGCCACATACGACGCAAACAGCGCCACCCCCAGCAGCAGAATCTTCGAGATCGTCACGCGCCGCTGGCTCGACGCCGTCGGATCGACCATGTGGTAGTAGACGTCGTGCGATAAAGCATTGGCGATCGTCAGCAGCAAACCGTCCGCGGTCGAAAGCGCCGCGGCCAGCGCGCCCGCCGCGATCAAGCCCGACATCACATACGGCAGCCCCGCGATCTCCGGCGCGGCAAGCACGACCATATCCGGCTGCATCTGGATCTCGCTCCAGCGCACGATGCCGTCGCCATTGGTATCGGCGAGGCTGATCAGGCTCGGCTCGACCTTGCGCCATTGCATGAGCCACTGCGGCAAATCGGCAAAATGATGGCCGACCAGGTTGGTCAGGATCTCGTACTTGATCAGCACCGCCAGCACCGGCACCGTCAGATAGAACAGCGCGACGAAGAACAGCGTCCAGCCGACCGAGCGTCGCGCGGACGCCACCGAGGTCGTCGTGTTATAGCGCGTCAGGATGTGCGGCAAGCTCGCCGTGCCGAGCGACAGACACAGCAGCAGCGAAAGAAAATTGCGCTCGTGCGTGCGCCGGTCTTCGTCGCTCGACGGCGGGAAACGGCTCGTGCATCGGCACCGGCGCGGCCGCACGCATCAGCATCTCGTCGCGGCGTTGGGTCCAGACGATCTGCGCAGCGGCGGCATCGCGTGGAAACTGTTCGAGCGCCCTCTCGCGTTCCTTGATCTCGCGCAACGGTCCATTGTGGCGCCGCAAATCGGCGACCTCCTGCGTGAGGCGCTGCTTCTCGTCGACGAACGATTGCGGCAACGTATCGAGCCGCATCTGCATCAGCGTCGCGCGGCGCCGGTAGTCGTCGCGCACGGTCTGTTCGAGCGGCGCGTCGCGCACCTGCTTCTCCAGGCTCTCCATGCGCTCCATCAAACGGCCGTAGCTGAATTGCGGCACCCAGCCGAGACCGTCCTTGTGCGCGATCATCGACACAGGAATCAGGATCGCCGCGATCAGGATGATGTATTGCGCGACCTGGGTCCACGTCACGGCGCGCATGCCGCCGAGAAACGAGCACACCAGAATGCCCGCGAGTCCGCAGAAAATGCCGACCGCGAAATCCACGCCGATAAAGCGCGTCGCGATCAGACCGACGCCCTGAATCTGCGCGACCAGATAGACGAACGAACACAGGATCGCCGCGAGCGCCGCGAGTCCGCGCACCGCGTTGCTCGAAAAGCGCGTGCCGAGAAAATCGGGAATCGTGTAGCGCGCGAGCTTGCGCACGTACGGCGCGAGCAGGAACGCGACGAGGCAGTAGCCGCCGGTCCAGCCCATCAGATACGCGAGGCCGTCGTAGCCGGTTGCATAGATCGAGCCGGCCAGACCGATGAACGATGCCGCCGACAACCAGTCGGCCGCCGTCGCCATGCCGTTGAACGCGGACGGCACGCGCCGCCCGGCGACGTAGTATTCGACCAGATCGGACGTGCGCGACAGCACGCCGATCACCGCATACACCGCGATCGGCACGAACAGGAACACATAGCCGATCCACACGCCCGGGCCGGTCGTGCGCTCGATGCGCCACATCACGTAGATGAAGAGCAGGAAGCCGAGCGTATAGAGCGCGTAGGAGCGGATCAGCCGATGCGTGAGCTTCATCGGCTCAGCGTCCGCGTTCGTGGGTGCGTCGGCTCGTTCGCGTGGCGGCACTCGCGCCGGCGTCGCGCATCGCTGGCATCGGCATCGAAAGCGCGTTGCAGACGGCGGTCGGCGAGCTGCATCAGCACGATATACACGACGATCAACGCGACATAGATCAGGATCGCGCCTTGCGCGCCGAAGTAGAACGGCAAGCTGAAGCCGCCGAAGCGCACGTGCGCCAACGCGGGCGCCATCAGCGGCAACACGAACGACACGACGAAGCCCAGCGCCATCAACGCCGCGATCAGCGCGAGATTGAAGCGCCAGTACGTCCGATGCGCGCGCGCCATCGCCGCCGAGACCGCAGGCGGTTCGGGCGCGGGATTGAGCGTAGCGTGAGAGGAGTGGTGCGGCGCGGCCATGCGCCTATGTATCAAAAAGCCACCGGGCAGGCAATCGGGATTGACCGCGCGGTGGCTTTGAGCAGCCTGACCTAGAGTGGCCGAGCCTGGGTCACGGTCAAGGGCGCAGCGTGCATGTCGACCACACGCCTTGCGACCAGACCCGAGCGCAGACAAGCTCAGAGCGACTCGCCGAGCTGATCGAGAATCGCCGGATTCTCCAGCGTGGACACGTCCTGCGTGATCTCCTCGCCCTTGGCCAGCGAGCGCAACAGGCGGCGCATGATCTTGCCCGAACGCGTCTTCGGCAGGTTCTCGCCGAAGCGGATGTCCTTCGGCTTGGCGATCGGACCGATCTCCTTGCCGACCCAGTCGCGCAGTTCGTTGGCGATCTTCACCGCTTCCTCGCCTTCCGGACGCGCGCGCTTGAGCACGACGAACGCGCACACCGCTTCGCCGGTCGTCGCGTCGGGACGGCCCACCACCGCCGCTTCGGCGACGAGCGGATTCGACACCAGCGCCGACTCGATCTCCATCGTGCCGAGCCGGTGGCCCGACACGTTGAGCACGTCGTCGATGCGGCCCATGATCGTGAAGTAGCCGGTTTCCTTGTCGCGCACCGCGCCGTCGCCGGCGAGATACAGCCTGCCGCCGAGTTCTTCGGGGAAGTAGCTCTTCTTGTAGCGGTCCGGGTCGCCCCACACGTTGCGCAGCATCGACGGCCACGGACGCTTCACGACCAGAATGCCGCCCTGCCCGTTCGGCACGTCCTGGCCGGTTTCGTCGACGACCGCGGCCATGATGCCCGGCAGCGGCAGCGTGCACGAACCCGGCACCAGCGGCGTGGCGCCCGGCAGCGGCGTGATCATGTGGCCGCCGGTTTCGGTTTGCCACCACGTATCGACGATCGGGCAGCGCGCCGCCGCCGACGTTCTCGTGATACCACATCCACGCTTCCGGATTGATCGGCTCGCCGACCGTGCCGATGATGCGCAGCGTCGACAGGTCGTAGCTCTTCGGATGCACTTTCGGGTCGGCTTCGGCGGCCTTGATCAGCGAGCGGATCGCGGTCGGCGCCGTGTAGAACAGCGTGACCTTGTGCTTCGCGATCATGTCCCAGAAGCGGCCCGCGTTCGGATAGGTCGGCACGCCTTCGAACACGACCTGCGGTGCGCGCCGAGCGCCAACGGACCGTACGTGATGTAGCTGTGCCCGGTGATCCAGCCGATGTCGGCGGTACACCAGAACACGTCCGTCGGGCTTCCAGTCGAAGGTCCACTTCATGGTCTGCGCGGCCCACAGCAGATAGCCGCCGGTGCTGTGCTGCACGCCCTTCGGCTTGCCGGTCGAACCCGACGTGTAGAGGATGAACAGCGGATGCTCGGCGCCGACCCACTCGGGCGCGCACTGATCCGATTCGGCCTGCGATGAGTTCGTGCATCCACAGGTCGCGCCCTTCGTTCCACGCGACCTTGCCGCCGGTGCGCTGATAGACGATCACGCTCTTGACCGCTTCGCAGCCGCCCATGGCGAGGGCTTCGTCGGCGATGTTCTTGAGCGGCAGCGCCTTGCCGCCGCGCATCTGTTCGTCGGAGGTGACGAGCGCGACCGCGCCCACGTCGACCAGGCGCTCATTGCAGCGACTTCGACGAGAAGCCGCCGAACACGACCGAATGCGTCGCGCCGATGCGCGCGCAAGCCTGCATCGCGACGATGCCTTCGATCGACATCGGCATATAGATCACGACGCGGTCGCCCTTCTTCACGCCGCGCTTTTTCAGCGCATTGGCGAAGCGCGACACGCGTTGCAGCAGATCCTGATAGGTGACGTTGGTGACGGTGCCGTCGTCGGCTTCGAAGATGATCGCGACGCGCTCGCCGTTGCCGGCTTCGACGTGACGGTCGATGCTGTTGTACGACGCGTTCAGCTGGCCGTCTTCGAACCACTTGTAGAACGGCGCATTCGATTCGTCGAGCACCTTGGTGAAGGGCTTGTTCCAGCTCAGCGTTTCGCGGGCGAGGCGCCCCCAGAAGCCTTCGTAATCGCGCTCCGCTTCGGCGGCGAGCGCCCGGTATGCGTCCATGCCGGAGATCGCCGCACCTGCCGCTGCTTCAGCGGAGGGCGGGAAAACACGGCGTTCCTGAAGAACCGATTCAATCGCAGACATCGACAACCCCTTGGTGAAGATGAAACGTAAATCTGTGCCGACGCGCGTATCGCGCGCCATGTGTTGCTACGTTGTTTCGAGCCGCGGCACGGCGATTCGATATGCGGCGCGCTGTCTCCTGCTCACACGCCGGAGTTCGTCTGCACATGGCAAGCTCATGCGGCGCTGCAACATGAGCCCATGCGGGACGAACACCCTTGCTCGGGTTTAACCATAAGCGCTGCAACTTACCGACCACTTACGCGAGCGCTCCTGGCTCGCAATCGAAAACCCTTAGAGCGCGATTGCGAAGCACGTGACGCGAGCCGACGCCTTCCATGCATGGCGCGCATGCTACGCGTTACCGCACATTCATGCATTCGAGCCAGCACATTGCTATGTCGAGGCAGCACACGGCCAGCATCCCGCGTGCCGCCATGTCATGTAGACCGGCGCACTTCGGCGCACTGATCCTTTACGCTGGCTCACACGGCCTCTTACAATGCTAACTGAACTAGCCGTCCGGATTCCAGCTTGAATCGCTACTCCCTGCTTCTCATTACCTCGATGCTGCTGGTCGGCAGCAATGTCGGCATCGGCAAGTCGATCGTCGAATTCGTCCCCGTCCCGCTGTTCGCGCTGCTGCGCTTCGTGATCGCGATGGCGGTGCTGTGGCCGCTGCTGCGCATGGCCAAATTGCGCCGCGTCAAGCGCGACGAGTGGGTCAATCTGTTCTTGCAGGCGCTGTTCGGCACCTTCGGGTTTACGCTGCTGATGCTCAACGGCGTGCAGCGCACCAGCGCGGTGGCGGCCGGCGTCATCACCAGCACGATTCCCGCGGTCGTCGCGCTGCTGTCGTGGCTGATCCTCAAGGAGCGTCCGAACGGACGGGCGCTCGCGTCGATCGCGCTGGCGATCGTCGGCGTGGTCGTGATCAATCTCGTGCATGTACGAGCGACAGAACGCGGGCGGCGAGACGTCGCTCACCGGCAATCTGATGGTGCTCGGCGCGGTGTGCTGCGAATCGCTCTACATCATTCTGTCGCGCCGCCTCACGCAAACACTCGCGCCGATCGACATCTGCGCGTACACGCATCTGTTCGGCCTGCTGCTGATGCTGCCGTTCGGCGCCGGCGCGCTCGCTCACTTCGACTATCGCGCGGTGCCGCTCGAGCGTCTGGACGCTGGTGCTGTGGTACGGGCTGTCGGCCAGCATCTTCTCGTTCTGGCTGTGGATGAAGGGCATCCGTCACGTGCCGGGCAGTCTCGCGGGCGTGTTCAGCGCCGTGCTGCCGGTGGCCGCGGCGATCTACGGCATCGCGTTTCTCGGCGAACGGCCGACGCTCGCGCACGGCTTCGCGCTCGCCTGCGTGATCGCTGGCATCGGGCTCGCCAGCCTGAAAGCCAAGCGGGTGCCGCCGGTCGCTGTCCTGAACCGCGAACGCACGCGCGCGACGGCCCGTGAGCCGCGACCCGGCACGCTCGTCGCGGTGCCCCGGCGCCAGGCGGCTTCGGCACCGCGCGCGCCGCCTGTCAAGCGCCGATTCGCCACTCTGCCCGCCGCGCCGCAGCAAAGCCGGCCGACGCTGTACAATAGCGCGCCTGACGCGAGCTTTTCCGGCCTCTCCCGGCCATGCACCGCGCCGTCGGCGCCTGGTTTGCGTTTCGCTCGTCGGCCATTCCAGCGCCTCGCAGCGCCTGGTCAGCGGCCCGCACGTCGAGTCCGCGCATTTGGTCCCTGTTCCGTCACCTGCGTTTCATCTGACACTTGCCTATGTCCGCTTCGCGACCCGACTCCGCCCGTCAGCGCCGCCCGATGCGTCCGCTGCCCGCCATCATCTTCATGAGCCGCTGGCTGCAGGTGCCGCTCTACCTCGGCCTGATCGTCGCGCAAGGCGGTCTACGTCGTGCTGTTCCTCAAAGAGGTCTGGCATCTGGTCACGGCGTCCCTGACGCTCGACGAAACCAACATCATGCTGGTCGTGCTCGGCCTGATCGACGTGGTCATGATCTCGAACCTGCTGATCATGGTGATCATCGGCGGGTATGAAACGTTCGTGTCGCGCCTGGGCGTGGAAGGTCATCCGGACGAACCGGAATGGCTCGACCACGTGAACGCCGGCGTGCTCAAAGTCAAACTGTCGATGGCGCTGATCAGCATCTCGTCGATCCATCTGCTGAAGACCTTCATCAGCCCCGACCAGAACTCGACGCACACCATCATGTGGCAGGTGATCATCCACGTGGCGTTCCTCGTGTCGGCGCTCGTGATGGCGCTGGTCGACCGTCTCACCACGCATACGCATCCCAGACATTTTCAAGAGCCCGCGGTGCTGCACGCCGTCGGCTCGGCTAAAGGTTCGACTCCCCTGAAGGCGCACGACTGACCGCACTGCCGCTGCGAGTCCGAAAACAAGCGCCACTGTCCCCACTGAGCTAGCCATGACCGTCATCAAACAGGAAGATCTGATTCAGAGCATTGCTGATTCGCTTCAGTACATCAGCTATTACCACCCGCTCGATTACATCCAGGCACTCGGCCGCGCGTACGAACTCGAACAGAGCCCGGCCGCGAAAGACGCCATCGCGCAGATTCTCACCAACAGCCGCATGTGCGCCGAAGGCAAGCGCCCGATCTGCCAGGACACCGGCATCGTCACGGTGTTCGTGAAGGTCGGCATGGACGTGCGTTGGGACGGTGCGACGATGGGCGTCACCGACATGATCAACGAAGGCGTGCGCCGTGGTTATCTGAACCCGGACAACGTGCTGCGCGCGTCGATCGTGAGCCCGCCCGAAGGCGCGCGCAAGAACACGAAGGACAACACGCCGGCCGTGATCCACTACGAGATCGTGCCGGGCGACAAGGTCGACGTGCAGGTTGCGGCCAAGGGCGGCGGCTCGGAAAACAA
The DNA here is from genome assembly GCA_963800185.1 of uncultured beta proteobacterium. Lineage (GTDB taxonomy): Bacteria > Pseudomonadota > Gammaproteobacteria > Burkholderiales > Burkholderiaceae > Paraburkholderia. The sequence goes on from CAWCZW010000002.1 coordinate 468,380, forward strand.
GTCGAAGTTCGCGATGCTGAATCCGTCGGATTCGATCGTCGACTGGATTCTGAAGACCGTGCCGACCATGGGCGCCGGCTGGTGCCCGCCGGGCATGCTCGGCATCGGCATCGGCGGCACCGCTGAGAAAGCGATGGTGATGGCGAAGGAATCGCTGATGGACCCGATCGACATTCAGGACGTGATCGCACGCGGCCCGCAGGACTGGATCGAAGAACTGCGCGTCGAACTGCACGAGAAGGTCAACGCGCTCGGCATCGGCGCGCAGGGTCTCGGCGGTCTCGCCACCGTGCTCGACGTGAAGATCATGGCCGCGCCGACGCACGCCGCATCGCAAGCCGATCGCGATCATCCCGAACTGCGCGGCAACGCGTCACGCGCACTTCACGCTGGATGGCTCGGGCGTCGCGAAACTCGAAGCGCCGTCGCTCGACGCATGGCCGAAAGTGCAGTGGGAACCGGACACGGAAAAGAGCCAGCGCGTCGATCTGAACACGCTGACGCCGGAACAAGTCGCCGCCTGGACGCCGGGCCAGACGCTGCTGCTGTCGGGCAAGATGTTGACGGGCCGCGACGCCGCGCACAAGCGCATCGCCGACATGCTCGCCAAGGGCGAAAAGCTGCCGGTCGACTTCACGAATCGCGTGATTTACTACGTCGGCCCGGTCGATCCGGTGCGCGACGAAGCAGTCGGCCCGGCAGGCCCGACCACCGCCACGCGCATGGACAAGTTCACCGAGACCATGCTGTCGCAAACCGGCCTCATTTCGATGATCGGCAAAGCGGAGCGCGGCCCTGTTGCGATCGAAGCGATCAAGAAACACAAGGCGGCTTATCTGATGGCGGTGGGCGGCGCAGCGTATCTCGTGTCGAAGGCGATTCGCAGCGCGAAGGTTCTCGCGTTCGAAGACCTCGGCATGGAAGCGATTTACGAGTTCGACGTGCAGGATATGCCGGTAACGGTTGCCGTCGATTCGACCGGCACTTCCGTGCACCAGACCGGCCCGAAAGAATGGCAGGCAAAGATCGGCAAGATTCCGGTCGCCACAGTTTGATCGACGATCCGACCGATAGTCAGATCAACTGAGAAAACAAAAAGCCGGGGCCTCGCGCCCCGGCTTTTTTATGGCGAAATGAGAACAATAAGCAACACGCGAAAAAACCTTGAAAATCAAGCGTCAAAACTGCATTTTTACCTTGGCTTTTTGGGCCTCGCCGTTTATTGTTCTGGGAAATTGAAACCCCACATAAACCCCACAGGACACATCATGCAAGGCGATAAGAAGGTCATCGAATATCTGAACGCCCAGTTGAAAAACGAACTGACCGCCATTAACCAGTATTTCCTGCATGCACGCATGTACCGGCACTGGGGTCTGGAAAAACTCGGCAAGCATGAATACGACGAATCGATCGGCGAAATGAAGCACGCCGACTGGCTGATCGAACGTATTTTCATGCTCGACGGCCTGCCGAATCTGCAAGACCTGCACAAGCTGCTGATCGGCGAAGAAACCAAAGAGATTCTCGAATGCGATCTGAAGCTCGAACAGATTTCGCAAAGCACCTGTAAAGAAGCGATCGTGTATTGCGAATCGGTTCGCGACTTCATCTCGCGCGAAATCTTCACGAAGATTCTCGACGACACCGAAGAACATATCGACTGGCTAGAAACGCAGATCGACCTGATCGACAAGGTCGGTATCCAGAACTACCAGCAAACCGCAATGGGCTCGGTCGAATCCTGATCGACCCGGCGCTGGGTACACCGCGCAGCTCTTGAGTCGACTCGTGGGTGAACTCATCAGACCGCTCAAATGCCATGGCATCCGCCATGGCATTTTTTTCGCGTGCGCCATGACGCGCGATGCGCGGGCGATATACTTGCGCATCCCGTTTCCGCCAATTTCCTTCGACCGCGCGTGATACGCGCCCTCGCCGCCTATGCCTGAACATTCGCCGTCCCTTACTGTCAGGGTGCTCACACCGGGCGCCGCTTCGCGCGCACCGGTCGGCATTTTCGATTCGGGTCTGGGCGGTTTGTCGGTGCTGCGAGCGGTCAGGGCGCAATTGCCCGACGAAGCGCTGCTGTATGTCGCCGACTCGCTCTACGCTCCGTACGGCGAGCGCGACGACGACTTCATCACCGACCGCACGCTCGCGATCGGCGAATGGCTGGTCAAGCGAGGAGCAAAGGCGCTGGTGGTGGCCTGCAACACGGCAACCGCCCAATCGATCGCGCAGGTTCGCGAAAAGCTGACCATTCCGCTGGTGGGCGTCGAACCCGGCATCAAACCCGCCGCGTTGCAATCGAAAACCCGCGTGGCCGGCGTGCTGGCCACGCAAGTGACGTTGCGCAGCGCCCGCTTTCCAGGGACTGCTCGAACGCTACGCCGCCGATTGCCGCTTTTTATGCCAGCCGGGTCACGGACTCGTACAGGCCGTGGAGCGTTGCGATGTCGGCTCGGCGGAATTGCGCGCGCTGCTGCGCAGCTACCTTCAGCCGATGCTCGACGCGGGCGCCGACACGCTCGTGCTCGGCTGCACGCACTACCCGTTTCTCGACGCGGCGATCCGCGAGATCGTCGGCGACCGGCTCACGCTGATCGACACCAGCGTGGCGATCGCCCGCCAACTGGAACGCGTGCTGGATCAGCACGGCCTGCGCGCCGCCCGCGGCAAACGCGCCCCCTGTTCCGCCCCGTTTTTATTCGACCGGCGACGGCACGCATCAGCAGCAACTAGCCGCCACCCTGCTGCAGATCGACGACAGCATGTCGAGCAGGTGCTGATCCCGTCGCGCCGCACAGCGGCGCCGGATTCCCAAGCCGCATAACCAAGCCGCTGCATCGATCGCCAGAACGCCTCCGCAGACGCGTTTTTCGCGTGCTTCCTGAGCACTTCTCTCCCGGCACCGCAGCCCCCGCCGGACAACGCTCTGGAGACGAAACCCTTCTAAGAGTCTGGTTTTGTTACAAAAAATCATGCAGGACGCTTGCCAAACGGCCCAAACAGAATGATAATAATTCGCATTAACGTTAGCTATGACGCCCTGCCATGATTGTCTGTGTCTGCAAGTCTGTTTCTGACCGAACGATCCGCTGCCTCGATCGCGGAAGGCGTCGATTCGTTCGACGAACTTCAGTTCGAGCTGGGTGTCGCTTCCTGCTGTGGCAAGTGCGCGGAGTCCGTGCGCGACGTCATGATGCAAAGCGGCGTGTGCGCAAGCCGCTGTGGCGTCGAGCATCATCAGACGCAAGCCGTACCGCTGACGTTTTACGAACGCAAGGCCGCCTGAGGCACCGATTTCGGCGCGGTGCGAGCCGCGCCGGAAGTGTCTGTCGCTTCACTCTCAGGCCCCGTTCGTTCGCTGCTCACGCTTTATCCCACTGCCGTCAGCAAGCCAGTATCCGTACCAGCCAGCTACCCCGCTCACCCGTTAAAAGGAGTTTGAGATGGAATTGCTGATTGGTTTCGTGACTACTTTGTTCATTTCGCTGCTGATCTTCCGAACATGACGATGTCTTGTCTGACGCGCTGCCTCGACAGCGCGCTGCCCCGCTGAAATGCAGGCCTCGCATACCGCTTCCGCCGGCGCTCCGCCGGCTTCGTCCGTCCGAACGAATTCCCGCGCGCTCGACCGCGACCGCCGTTGTTGCGGCGATTCACGTCGCGTTGCTCGCCGTGATCATGACGCTTGCGTCATGAACCGGTGCAGGCCGCGCTCGAATCGCACGTGATGACCGCGCAGTTGCTGCGCGCCGGCGCCGGTCGCCGCGCCGGTCGCGATGCAATCGATCGCGCCGCCGCCGCCCACGCCGACGCCGCCGGTTCATACCAAACCCAAGGTCCAGCCGAAGCCGACCCCGAAACCCAGGCCGACGCCCACGCCGTTGCCGAGGCAGCCGCGCCGTCGCCCACGCCCGTCGCGGCGCCGGACCCGACGCCGCCCGCGCCCGCCGCACCGGCTGCGCCGCCCGCCGCGGCCGCGCCTGCGATCGGCCGTCAGACGATGGAAATCAGCGCGCCGAAGAACGTGTCGCACCTCGAATGCAATATCGCCAAGCCGGACTACCCGGCGCTCTCGAGGCGTCGCGGCGAAACCGGCACCGCCTATGTGAAGTTCGTGGTCGGCCTGACCGGCAAGCTCGAAAACATCGAGCTCAAAAAGAGCAGCGGCTTCAGCCGCCTCGACGACGCCGCGCTCGCCGCCGTGCATGCGAGCGCCTGCAAACCCTATCTTGAAAACGGCCAGCCGATTCGGGCCGCTTACACCCAGCCTTTCGACTTCAGTCTGAACGATTGAAGCAGATTTTAAAAATAAGGAATTGCAATGCAAAACTACGGATTGGCGCACGTGTGGGCGCAAGGGGATTTCGTGACGCGCGGTATCGCGCTCGCGCTGTTGATCATGTCGGTGATGTCGTGGAGCGTGATCGTCATTAAGGCGTGGAACGTGATGCGCCTGAAGCGTCTCACGAAGAATGCCGAACAGTCGTTCTGGCATTCGGACGATCTCGCCGACGGCATCAAGAAGCTCGGCGCCGATTCGTCGACGCCGCAGGACAACCCGTTCCTCGCGCTCGCACTGTCGGGTCAGGAAGCGGCCGATCACCATCATCAGACGCAGCCGCATCTGCACGACCGCATGGACGTGTCGGACTGGGTCACGCGCTGCCTGAAAGACACGATGGACGAAAGCGTCGCGCGCATGCAGAGCGGGCTCGCGATTCTCGCATCGATCGGCAGCACGGCGCCGTTCGTCGGCCTGTTCGGTACGGTGTGGGGCATTTATCACGCGCTGCTGGCGATCGGCGCGAGCGGCCAGTCGTCGATCGACCAGGTCGCCGGTCCGGTCGGCGAAGCGCTGATCATGACCGCATTCGGTCTGTTCGTCGCGATTCCGGCGGTGCTCGGCTACAACGCGTTGACGCGTGCCAACAAGGCAGTCGTCGCCAAGCTGAGCCGCTTCGCTCACGGTCTGCACGCCTTCTTCGTGACGGGCGCCCGCCTGTCGTCGTCCAAGCGCGGCGACGGTGCTGCTGCTTCCGACGGCCTGCGTCTCGCGACCCGCGTCAACTGATCGAACGAGGCATTCCGATGGCAATGAGCCCCTTCGCCGGCGACGATGACGACGGCCTGATGAACGAAATCAACATGACGCCGCTCGTCGACGTCATGCTGGTTCTCCTGATCGTTTTCATGGTGACGATTCCGGTGATCCGTCACGCGGTCAAAATCGATCTGCCGCATGCAAGCAGTCAGAAGGAAGACACGAAGCCCGCGCAGGTGACCATCGCGATCGACGCGGACGGCAACGTCATGTGGGACGATCAGAAGGTCGACGACGCGACGCTGAACGCAAAGATCGCCGCGGCCGCGCAAGCGGAGCCGCAACCGGAACTGCATCTCGATGCGGACCGCAAGGTGCCGTACGAGAAAGTGGCGCAAGTGATGTCGGCGGCGCAAGCTGGCGGCCTCACGAAGATCGGCTTCGTCACGCAGCCCAAGGCCAGATAACGCCGCTGAGACCAAAAGCCCTTGAAAACAGGGGCTAAAAGTAAAAGGCCTTCATCGTCAGATGAAGGCCTTTTTTTGTGCGCACTCGGCGCCTTCGGGCGGCGGGATCATTTGCCCTCGGTCGAAGATTGAGAGCTACTCGAGTCACCACATGCGACAGCCGTGATCGACACGGACAGCGCGGTCAGCCCTATCAGGCCCGCTATGATAGCGGCCATGAGTTTTCGCATAAGAGACTCCTTAGCGAAGGGATTTCACTATAGGCCCGCGAGCGCGCGCATTCAAGAAAACGGCCATTGAAAGTACTCATGACAGGCCGCGCTTAAATGCTAAAAGCGATGTTGCAATGCGTAAGAGCCGCTATGATCGCTGATCGCGAGCGACGCTTGTGCGGCGGCTTTGGCCTCGCGCACCGGACACTCGCCCATGATGTGCTTTCCATCGTCGGGATCGAGCATTTCGACCAGATAATCGACGAACGCGCGCACCGCCGGCACCATGCCCTGCCGCGACACGAATACCGCGTACAACTGCGGCGTGGGAAAGGTCCAGCCCGGCATCACCGGCGACAACTGCCCCGCGCGCAATGCGGCGCCATACATCATTTCCGGCAAGCGCGGCGATGCCGACGCCCGAGAGCACCGCTTCGCGGATCGTCATCAGGTCGGCGGTCACGAGGCGCGGCTCGTGCTCATGCGCGTGACGCGTGCCGTCGGGCGAGATCAGGTTGTACACGTGGCGTCCGTCGCCGGTCGGCACATCCAGCGTTTCGAAGCGGTTCAGATCGGCGGGCAGCAGCGGCGGCGCATTCTGTTGCAGCAGGCTCGGCGCGCCGACCAGCATCTGCTGCGTGCGCCACAGCGGCCGCACGACGATGTTGGCGTTTTCCGGCGGATCGGAGCGCACGCGCAACGCGACGTCGATCGAATCCTCGAACAGATCGACCACGCGGTTCGTCACGCGCATCACCACTCGCACTTCCGGATAGCGATGCATGAATTCCGGCAGGATCGTGCGACAGAATGGTCTGCGAGATCGTGACCGGCACGCTGACTCGCACCGTGCCGCGCGGCGACGAGCGCAGCTGCTGCACCACGTTGACCGCCGCCTGCGCCTCGCTCAGCATCGCCTGACAGTGCTGGTAGAACAGCTGCCCGGCTTCGGTCAGCGCCAGCTTGCGCGTGGAGCGCTGCAACAAACGCACGCCCAGCGACGCTTCCAGCTCCGTCAGACGGCGCGACAGCCGCGACTTCGAGATGCCCAGCACGCGCTCTGCGGCGGAAAAACCGCCGTGTTCGACGACCTGCGAAAAGTACATCAGGTCATTCAGGTTGTGTGAATCGATCTTCATCTCATCGTTCCAGTAATAGAACAATCCATTGCGTGACGGCGGCTGGCACCTCGAAAAACGGTCCCTATAATAGCTCCATGTTTCAAAAATAACGCTATTCCCCATTTTTCGAGGTGACTTTGATGAGCACGGCACGCACGATCGAACGCACGTTTCCCGCCGTCCGCACGACCGAAGGCGGCGGCTTTATCGTCCACCGCCCGTTTCCGACCCGCTTGCTGATGGACTTCGATCCGTTCCTGCTGCTCGACGAAATGGGTCCGATCGACTACGCGCCGGGCGAGGCCAAAGGCGCGCCCGATCATCCGCATCGCGGCTTTGAAACCGTCACGTATGTGCTCGAAGGCCAGTTCGGCCACAAGGATTCGGCGGGCCATTCCGGCACCCTGCATGCCGGCGACGTGCAATGGATGACCGCCGGCGCCGGCGTCGTGCATAGTGAAATGCCGGACCCGTCGTTCGTGCGCACCGGCGGACGCGTGCACGGTCTGCAACTGTGGGTGAATCTGCCGCGCCGCGACAAGATGATCGCGCCGCGTTATCAGGAAATGCCGTCGGCGAGCATTCCGGTCGCGACCTCCGCGGATGGCAAGGTGCGCGTCAAGGTGATCGCCGGCGAAGCGCTCGGCGTGAAGGCCGCGATCGAAACGCGCACGCCGATCCTGTATCAGCATTTCTCGCTGCAGCCGGGCGCGACGATCACGCAGCCGGTGCCCGCGGACTATCGCGTGTTCGCTTATGGGCTGTCGGGCAAGGGCTTGTACGGCGAAGGCGAAGCGCGGCAGGAAATCGACGCGCAGAAGATGGTGGTGTTCCAGAACGATGGCGAGTCCGTCACGCTGACGGCCGGCGCCGAGCCGCTCGAAGTGCTGCTGCTCGGCGGCGTGCCGCTGAAGGAGCCGGTGGTGCGTTACGGCCCGTTCGTGATGAATACCGAAGATGAGATCCGCCAGGCGGTGATCGATTATCAGGCCGGGCGCATGGGCGAGATCACGCATTAAGCGTTCTTGCGATCCACGCTGTGAGGCGGTGACGCGGTAGATGAGCTTGCTCTACGTGCGTCACTGCCGCATCCCTGGCCACAGATGGCAGCTGCGTACTCAGCAACGACGGCCCTCCGCCCTGCATAGGCCGCTGCCCAGCCAACGGCGTCCCACGCCTGTACGCAGCGATTGCCGCGCCAAGCTCAACGCAGGTCTCCCTGGCGCCATCCCGGTAATTTCGTTCACAATAGCGACTCAGCCGCGCGCCGCGCCGTTTCATCGCAATGAGCCGTGGCGCGCGGCGATTTTCCGTCCTGTTCAGGAGCGCGCATGGCAGATCCCACCGTCACCGCCCACATCGGTTCGACGAATTACCAGGTCATAGTTGACGACGGCAAGCACACGTGGCTCGCCGACGAACCCGAGTCGCTAGGCGGCGGCGATCGCGGCCCGGCGCCCGTCACGTTGTTGCTGTCGAGCCTCGGCGCGTGCACGTCGATCACGCTGAAGATGTACGCTCAGCGCAAGGAATGGCCGCTCGACGACGTGCGCGTGACGCTGTCGATCGAAACCGGCGCCGAAGGCTCGACGATCGACCGCAAGATCGTGCTCGAAGGCGATCTGTCCGACGAGCAGCGGGAACGGCTCTTGCAAATCGCCAATGCGTGCCCAGTTCACAAGATCCTCACGCATTCCATCACGATCCGTTCGGGCCTCGCCGTTGCCTGACGCGGCGGCGTCTTGAAGAAGCGGCCACGAGTGAGCAGGGCCGTACGTATCGCAACGCTTTCATAGGAAGCTGTCGTCTTGAATTTCGAACACCTTATCCAGATCAACGATCCGTTGAATCCCTTTGTCGACTCGATGACCCGCGACCAGTTGTGGGAAGGTCTCGTGCTGCGCGCCGAGCAGCCGCAACTGTTCGTGATCGGACTCGACAGCTGCACGATTCTTTCGCGCGAAGGCAATGTGCTCGAACGCGAGCTGCACTACGGCCAGGCCACCGTGCGCGACCGCGTCACGCTGGAGGAAAGCCAGCAGCGTGCGCTACGACATCCTGCCGACCGCCGACCACGTGGGCGGCTCGCTGACCATGACGATCGAGCAGCCGGACGAACTGCAACTGTTCCTGCGCTTCGAGTACGCGACCACGCTGCCCGTTTCCACCGATCAGGACGCCGTGCAGACGCAGGAAATCGTGAAGTCGGCGTATCGGGAGAACGATATCGATACCGTGCGGCTGATCCGCCAGTACGTGCAGACGAAGCAGGAGCCGGGCTCGTTGCATTGAACCTGTTCGTCGCTCACGATGAACATCGCGCGGGCGCCCTGCCCGCGCCGCCGTCTGCATGTCTGCTGATCAGCCGTTATCCACGATCGGCCTGCGCTCACTCTTCCCCTGCGATTCATCCAACTATCGGAACGCAGAATCCGATCAATTTCTCTTTCTTGTAAATGGGAATAGTTATCATTTAGAATTAATCCATCGAATCGACGAACACCTAAAACGAATGACCGATCTCAACCGACCTTCTACTCTCAGCCTGCGCCGCCCGGCAGCCGCGCTGACCAGCCGTCCGAAAGCGTCGACGGCGAGCGCATCCGCGGCGAAGCCCGCCGCGGACCGTGCGAACGGTTCGGCCGAGACTCCGGAGCGGTCGGTGCGCAGCGACGCACTGCTGCAAGGTCACAGTCACATCAGCATCTTGCATAACGGCGAAACTTACCAGCTGCGTGCCACGCGCCTGGGCAAGCTGATCCTGACGAAGTAAGCAACGAATAGCAGTCAGTACCGGGTATTGTGGGGACCACCTCCTCGAGAGGTGTTAGGCAGTAGCCAGCCACGACGGCTTGCACGTGAGAACTAGACCCCTTCGTGCAGACACCAAGCCAGCCGTCGCAGCAAGCCAGGCCGCTTTTTTTGGTTCTCACCCAATGCGATGCACGACATGCCGTGCAATGCTCATGCAGAAAACGAAAAGCCGTGGGATGTGATCATCTCCACGGCTTTTTTTATGCGGCGCCCAGGTTGGCTGCGAAGCGCGGGCGTTACTTCGAAGACCAGCCCCAGAACATCAGCCACCACGCGCTATCGACCACCGCCAGTGCCGCGACGAACCACAGCATCGCAAGGCCACGTTGAACGAATCGTTCGCTGTAGCGACGTGTGACGAGCCACGCGAGCCACGCGCTCCACAGGTTTGCAATCGCCAGAATCGCGATGCGCATGTCCGACGCCCACCACAGCGACACGTGCTCGGCGCGCAGCAACGACAGCGTCGTCGCCGACAAGCCGAGGAACACGCCGGTGCCGGCAATCGGAATCAACGCCTGCGTCAGATGATGCAGACGCACGGTGTTGAAGCGCCCGAGCATGCGCGTCGCGCCCATCAGCAGCACTAGCAGCGTCGTGCCGTACACCAGCGCGGTCGCGAGGATGTAGCCGATCACCATCGTGCCGTCGAGCCACGAAAACACGTCGTTCTGTTCGGGGTAGTGCGTGAACAGGAACCACGGTGCGTTGGTGTCGAGCGGCCACGTGATGTTGTGATCGACCAGCCAGTTGGCGAAGAACATCTTCAGGTCGACGAACCAGCGCGAAGCGGTCCAGTGGAACGCGCCGATCGCGATGCCGAGCAGGCCGTAAAGGATCAGCGCGGTGTCCCACGCGATTGGCCTGCTTGTCGCCGAGCTGCACGACTTCCGACGACGGCTTGCGCCACGTCAGCGCCATCGCGTCGCGGTGACCGCTGCAACGGCCGCACATATGGCAATCCGACGCGCCCTTCATGTTGCGCAACGGCACGAGCGGCGCGCAATTGATCGGAATCACGCGATGCCCATGCTCGCCGTTCTTGTACGAGCGGCGCCACGCGTCTTCATCGACCTTGTAGTGAAACGGCGCGAGCCGCGCCAGAAGCGAAAAAACCCCGTTGACGGGGCACAGATATTTGCACCAGACGCGTTTCTCCCGCCCATACAGCAAGCCGATGATGATCGCCGCGAAGGTCGACCCGCCCAGCACCAGCAGCACCGCTTTCGGATACTGGTAGACGCTCACCATCTGACCGTAGATCGTCGTGATGCCGAATGCGACGAACGGCCAGCCGCCCCAGCGCATCCAGCGCGGAATCGCCCAGCCGCGGCCGAATTTGCTGGCGAACTCGGCGAGCGCGCCTTCCGGACACAGCACGCCGCACCAGACGCGGCCGAGCATCACCATCGACAGCAGCACGAACGGCCACCAGATGCCCCAGAACACGAACTGCGCGGCGAGCGTCAGGTTGTTCCACAGATGCGCGGTGTCGTCCGGCAGCGGCATCACCGCCGGCACGAGAATCAGGAACGCGTACACCGCCACCACGACCCACTGAATGCCGCGGATCACGGCGCCGTGACGCTGCATCCACTGCCCGGCCGCCGCGAGGCGGCCCGGACGGGTCATCACGGTGCTCATGCTGCGCGCCCTGCCGCCTGCTGCGCCGGCTTGCTGTTTTTCGGTTGGCCCGGCGCACCAGCAGGTAGACGACCGCCCAGTACACCGCGTAAGCAATCAGGTTCATCAGCGCCGGATGCGCGCGATAGCCGGTCAGCGTGGAAACCAGCGAACCGAAGGTGCTCGAATCGTCGAGAAGCGCCGACGAATTCCACACCTGGTCGATGATGCGTCGGCAGGATTTCCTTGTCGATCAGCTTGTCGACGCCGGTCTGGAACAGGCCCGCGCCGAGGAACAGCAGCATGATTTCGGTGACGCGGAAAAACAGCCGCCACGAGAAGATCTTGCCGCCCAGTTGCAGCACGTAGAAGGTCAGGAACGCGAGACCCAGGCCGATCACGACGGCGAGCATCTGGCTGCCGTCCACGTGACCCGACTGGCCAAAACCGAGGCCGTACAGGAAGATCACCGTTTCGCTGCCTTCGCGCGCGATCGCCAGAGCGACCAGCAACGCGACGCCCCACCAGTTCGAGTCGCGCTTGCTCTTTTGCAGCGACTGTTCCATGTCGCGTTTGAGCGTGCGGCCATGCTGCTTCATCCACAGCACCATCTGCACGATCAGCACGCAGGCGACCAGCACCATCGCGGTCTGGAAATAATCCTGCGCGTCGCCGGACAGCACTTCGGTGAAGCCGACCAGCGCGGCGCCGAGCGCCACCGCCGCGATCAAACCGGCCGCGACGCCGCCCCACAGATACGGCAAACCGCGGCGCGCATCGTCGTCGCCATTTTTCAACCACGCGTACAGGATGCCGACGACCAGCAACGCCTCGACACTTTCCCGCCACACGATGAACAGAATCTGACCCATTCCAAGCTCTCCCTTCGATCCTTCTACTGCCTGCGCGAACGCGCCGCGACTGCCGGGCCGGCGCTCGCGTTCAGGCCATTACTTCGCGACGATCACGCCCTGCGCCTGCTGGTGAAAATCGTCGAAAAACTTGTATTCGCCCGGCTCCAGCGGAGCGATCACGACGAACGAATCCGCGCCCGGCGCCAACACCTTTTCTTTGCGCAACTGCACGCTTTCGAATTCGGCCGCGCCCTTGCCGGTGTTGCGCACTTCGATCTTGATACGCTGCCCCGCCGGCACTTCGATGCGGGCCGGGTTGAGCTTGCCGTCGTTCATTTCCAGCTTGAAGGTCGGCAGGTCCGCTGCGTGAGCTGCGCCCGCCAGCAAAAACGTGGCGGCAAACATCGCGATCTTTCGGTTGATTCTCATTGGCCCTTCCGGAAAACGCGGCGCGACGAGGGTGATCGCCGACGCGCCGCCTGCTGCATTGACTCGATCACTTATGCGCCGTTGCTTCGCTGCGGCACTCACGCGCGCGAAGCAGCGGCAATGCGGCGATCAGTACCCGCCCTTCTTGCCGATGCCGGCGAACGGTGAAGTCGTATTCGAGCGTGATCGGCTTGAACCACGGACCCACGCCGGTTTCCTTGTCGACGTGACGGCCGAAAGCCATGTGGCCCATTTGCATCGGCGGTTCGACGATCATCTTCAGGTGGTATTTGCCCGGGCCTTCCAGCTTGACGTTATCGCCGTAGTGCGGGCCGTCGTTGGCGACCATCGCCATCAGGTCGCCCTTCTGCACGTTCGTCGAGCCGGCCTTGTTCAGTTCGTAATGCACTTGCAGATACGGCATCCAGTCGCCTTCGGCGAAACCGGTCGGGTTGTTCTTGACCGCGTGGATGTCGGCTTCGAGGTGGACGTCCGAATCCGATGCCTTGCGCATCATGCCTTCCGGTTCCATCGTGATCGGCTGCAGGTAGACCGCGCCGATTTCCATGCCGCCATGAATCTGCTGCTTGGCGATCGGGTATTCCGCCGCCGTTGCCGACAACGTCGCCACTGCGGCTACTGCTGCTGCGCCACCACGCACAAATGAAGAAATCCGCATTGAAACTCCTTGTTTTTTTATCAGACTGGATCAAACCCATTGGAACAGTTGCGTTGCGCATGCCTGTGCGCAGCGGTCCCACCGTCCTTAACCGGGCGATCGACCGTCCGCAAACCGCATACATTGAAACGTTAATGCGAACCATTCTCAATATTGAGTGAGTTTATCATTGATCTTTGGGGAGGACAAATTGCGAAACTCGCAAAGCCTTGTCGCAAAAGGGTCTTAAGGCTGTTTTAAGGAACTGCGTGTGGAACTGGGCGCCACTGACTGCGATAGGGCCGCGCAGATCGGCGGCTGGATTTGACAAGGGCGCGGCAGATCGCCGCGCCCTCGGGAGGACAGGTTGTCAGACGGTTATCAGAGGGTGATCAGAGGCCGGAAACGTGATCGCCGACGTTCGCACCAAACACGCGCTGGCGCAGCAACGCCAACTGGTCGCGGGTCTGCGCCGCTTTTTCGAATTCCAGATTTTTGGCGTGCTCCATCATCTGCTTTTCGAGGCGCTTCAGTTCCTTGGCGAGCTGCTTCTCGGACATGTCCTCGAATTTCGCGCGGGTCTGCTGCTCCTTCAGTTCGGCGCGCGCGTCGTCGACGTTGTACACGCCGTCGATAATGTCGCGAATGCGCTTGACCACCCCGCGCGGCGTAATGCCGTTTTCGAGGTTGAACGCGATCTGTTTGGTGCGCCGCCGCTCGGTTTCGTCGATCGCGCGGCGCATCGAATCCGTGATCTTGTCCGCGTACAGAATCGCCTTGCCGTTCACGTTGCGCGCCGCCCGGCCGATGGTCTGGATCAGCGAGCGCTCGGCGCGCAGGAAGCCTTCCTTGTCCGCGTCGAGAATCGCGACCAGCGACACTTCCGGAATATCCAGCCCTTCGCGCAGCAGGTTGATGCCGACCAGCACGTCGAAGGTGCCCAGCCGCAGATCGCGGATGATCTCGACCCGCTCCACCGTGTCGATGTCGCTATGCAGATAGCGCACCTTGACGCCGTGGTCGGCGAGAAACTCGGTGAGCTGCTCGGCCATGCGCTTGGTCAGCACGGTGACCAGCACGCGGTCGCCCACCTTGACGCGCTCGTTGATCTCGCCGAGCACGTCGTCGACCTGGCTGCGCGCGGGCCGCACCTCGATTTCCGGATCGACGAGTCCGGTTGGCCGCACCAGCTGCTCGGCGACCTGACCGGCCGTTTTCTTTTCGTAATCGGCCGGCGTGGCCGAGACGAACACGACCTGGCGCATCTTGCGCTCGAACTCGTTGAACTTGAGCGGCCGGTTGTCGAGCGCCGACGGCAGGCGAAAACCGTAGTCGACCAGGTTCTCCTTGCGCGCCCGGTCGCCGTTGTACATGCCGTTCAACTGGCCGATCAGCACGTGCGATTCGTCGAGCATCATGATCGCGTCCGGCGGCAGGTAATCGACCAGCGTGGGCGGCGGCTCGCCGGGCGCGGCGCCCGAAAAGTGCCGCGAATAGTTTTCGATGCCCTTGCAGAAGCCAAGCTCCTGCAGCATTTCCAGATCGAAGCGGGTGCGCTGCTCGAGCCGCTGCGCTTCGACGAGCTTGCCGCCGCTATAGAAGAATTCGAGCCGCTCGCGCAGTTCGTTCTTGATCGTTTCGACCGCGCGCACCACGGTGTCGCGCGGCGTCACGTAGTGCGACGACGGATAGACCGTGAAACGCGGGATCTTCTGCTTGCACGCGGCCGGTGAGCGGATCGAACAGTTGCAGCGTTTCGACTTCGTCGTCGAACAATTCGACGCGCACCGCCATTTCGGCGTGCTCGGCCGGGAAAATATCGATCGTGTCGCCCCGCACGCGGAACGAGCCGCGCTGGAAGTCGGCTTCGTTGCGGTTGTATTGCATCGCGATCAGCCGCGCGATGACGTCGCGCTGACCGAGCTTGTCGCCGGTGCGCAGCGTCAGGATCATCTGGTGATATTCGGACGGGTTGCCGATACCGTAAATCGCCGACACGGTCGCGACGATCACCACGTCGCGCCGCTCCATGCAGGCTCTTGGTGGCCGACAGCCGCATCTGCTCGATGTGCTCGTTGATCGACGAGTCCTTCTCGATGAACAGGTCGCGCTGCGGCACATACGCTTCCGGCTGGTAGTAGTCGTAGTACGAGACGAAGTACTCGACCGCGTTGCGCGGAAAGAACTCGCGGAACTCCGAATAAAGCTGCGCGGCGAGCGTCTTGTTCGGCGCGAACACGATGGCCGGACGGCCGAGGCGCGCGATCGTGTTGGCCATCGTGAAGGTTTTGCCGGAGCCGGTCACGCCGAGCAGCGTCTGGAACGCGAGACCGTCCTCGACGCCTTCGACGAGCGTGTCGATCGCCGTCGGGCTGGTCGCCGGCGGGCAGGTACGGCTGGTAAAGCTGGAACGGCGAGCCTTCGAACGTGACGAATTTGGATTCGTCGAGCGTATCGTCGGCTTCAGTCAGATGTTGTTCGGACATGGGGACGGCACCGGGCCTTGGGCAAAGGACCATTCTAACGGGTTGCGGGAAACGCGGATTGGGTCGGTTTTTGCGGGACTTCCGGGCCCCTTGCGGTGTGGCTTGCGGCTGGCTGGGCCAGAACGCACGCTCTGGCCCTTTGCACGAACTGTCCGTGGCTTTTTTGCTCACGGCTTCGCGGCTGCTGCGGCTCTGTCTCTATTGGCGGTCCGCACACCCTGTAACGGCCTTCGCAAGGCGTTTTTCACGCTAATCCGCTCAAACCACATGACGCCGGAGTGCCTGTTTTTCAAGCAAATAATTCCCTCTTGCGAACCTTGCCGTCCGAAAAACGCGCGCGGATTCGTTACAATGCGAAGTTGCGCTCGCTCGCCGTTGTCCTTCGCCTGACCTGCGTTTTGCGTCATACGCGTCAGGCCGGGCCGCTCGCGCTCGAAGCCGCCCTCTTTTCACTACTGCTGCCGACCCATCATGTCTCTGTTCTCCGCCGTCGAACTTGCTCCCCGCGACCCGATTCTGGGCCTGAACGAAGCCTTCAACGCCGATCCGCGCCCACCAAGGTCAACTTGGGCGTTGGCGTGTATTTCAACGAAGAAGGCAAGATTCCGCTGCTGCGCGCCGTGCGCGATGCTGAAAAAGCTCGCGTCGAAGCTGCGCTGCCGCGCGGTTATCTGCCGATCGAAGGCATTGCCGCTTACGATGCAGCCGTGCAAACGCTGCTGCTCGGCAACGACTCGCCGCTGATCGCCGCAGGCCGCGTCGTGACGGCGCAGGCGCTGGGCGGCACGGGCGCGCTGAAGATCGGCGCGGACTTTCTGAAGCGTGTGAACCCGAACGGCCAAGGTCGCGATCAGCGATCCGAGCTGGGAAAACCACCGCGCGCTGTTCGAAGGCGCAGGCTTCGAAGTCGTGTCGTACCCGTACTACGAAGCGCACACGCACGGCGTGAACTTCGAAGGCATGCTGAGCGCGCTGAACAGCTACGCCGCAGGCACGGTTGTCGTGCTGCACGCGTGCTGCCACAACCCGACCGGCGTCGACCTTTCCGTCGACCAATGGAAGCAGATCGTCGAAGTCGTGAAGGCGCGCAATCTGGTGCCGTTCCTCGACATCGCCTACCAGGGTTTCGGCGACAACATCGAATCGGACGCTGCAGCCGTGCGTCTGTTCGCAGCATCGGAACTGAACGTGTTCGTGTCGTCGTCGTTCTCGAAGTCGTTCTCGCTGTACGGCGAACGTATCGGCGCGCTGTCGATCATCACGGCCAGCAAGGAAGAATCGGCGCGCGTGCTGTCGCAACTGAAGCGCGTGATCCGCACGAACTACTCGAACCCGCCGACGCATGGCGGCTCGGTGGTCGCAGCGGTGCTGGCTTCGCCGGAACTGCGCGCGACGTGGGAAGCGGAACTGGGCGAAATGCGCGACCGTATTCGCGCAATGCGTAACGGTCTGGTCGAGCGCCTGAAGGCAAGCGGCGTGGATCGCGATTTCAGCTTCGTGAACGCGCAACGCGGCATGTTCTCGTACTCGGGTCTGACGGCGCCGCAAGTGGACCGTCTGCGTGAAGAGTTCGGCATCTACGCGGTGGGCACGGGCCGTATCTGCGTGGCTGCGCTGAATACGCGCAACCTCGACGTGGTGGCTAACGCGATTGCTCACGTGTTGAAGTAATTCGCCTCGAGCCGAAGCGGGCGGTCGACGCCTGCCCTGCTGAAAATGCCTGTAAAAACGGCGCCCTTTCTGAGACAGGGCGCCGTTTTTTATTAGCCGAACCTCGCAGGCGGTTTTAGCGAGCGCGGCTTCAACGCGAATCGCGATGAATATCGTGCGTGACAAAACCTGCGTCGTTATCGGGCATGTCGAGCCAATCCGGATGCGCAAGCGAATGGCGAATGTCCTCCAGACCACTTTGCCAATGTTCGCGCATGGTCGACAGGCCGAACTGGAAGTCCTTGTAGTGCCCCTCGTACTCCTTGTGCCGGTAGATGAGGTGGATCACGTTGTAGCGCTTCGAGCACGCGAGGTCTTCGGCCAGCTTGCACCACGGATCGTCGCGCCGCTCAGCGGGCACGCGATCCAGCACTTCGCGCAGCACGTGCCGGAAACGCTGCGACCGCTGCAGCATGTCGGTCACGAGACGCGTACGGCTCGAATACTGAATGTCTTTCATGCGCCCCTGGACGTCGGTGATGTTGTCCGGCACCGGACCGATCGCGCTCCACAGATCGACCTGGAACGCGAGCGTGTCGCGACGCGGCGTGGACTGAATCACCTCGTAGAGCGGCGTATTCGACATCAGGCCGCCGTCCCAGTAATACTGGCCGTCGATTTCGACCGCCGCGAAGCCCGGCGGCAACGCGCCTGACGCCATGAAATGCTCGGGCCTGCAGCTTCGTGTGCGTGTTGTCGAAGTACGCAAAATTGCCGGTGCCGCAATTCACCGCGCCCACCGACACCCGCATTTCCCGCGAGTTGATCCGGTCGAAATCGCAGAGCGCTTCGAGCGTCGCCTTCAGCGGCGTGGTGTCGTAGTAGCTGGCCATTTGCGGCGGCCCCGACACCGTGCGGCAACGGCGGCGGAAAGCGCGGCACGAAAAAGCCCTTCTGCCCTTCGACGATCGCGCCCATTGCCTGCGTTGCCGTGAACGCCTTGCGCACGGCGTCGCTGGAGTTGAACAGCGCGTGCTCGATGAAAGCCGGCAACGGCGGCCCGAACGCCGGCTGGCAGATCGTCTCCCAGAATTGCAGCAGCCGTTCGACGCGCTTTTCCGGCGGATTGCCGGCAATGATCGCCGTATTCAGCGCGCCGATCGAAATGCCGGCAAGCCAGTTCGGCTCGATGCCGGCTTCGTAAAGTCCCTGAAAGACGCCCGCCTGATAGGCGCCCAGTGCGCCGCCGCCTTGCAGCATCAGCGCGACGGTTTCGTAGTTGGGCAAATGGAGGTGCCGGCCCGGATGCGCGGCGGTGCGCCGGCCCGGCGCCCTCGCCTTCCCCGTCGCCGGGCGCGCCGACGCGCGCCCGCTTCAGATTGCGTTGCGCCATGGGCGCCTCCTTATTGCATGTACCAGCCGTGGCTCACAATAAAGGACTGGCCGGTCAGCGCCGCCGTCGGGAACGTGGAGAGGAACAGCACCGTTTGCGCGACGTCTTCCACCGTGGTGAAAATGCCGTCGACCGTGCCGCCCAGCATCACGCGCTTGACCACGTCTTCCTCGCTGATGCCGAGTTCTTTGGCCTGCTCGGGAATCTGCTTGTCGACGAGCGGCGTGCGCACGAAACCCGGACACACCACATGCGAGCGCACGTTGTGCTTCGCGCCTTCCTTGGCGAGCACGCGCGCGAGGCCCGAGCAGCGCGTGCTTGGCCGTCACATAGGCGGACTTCAGCGGCGACGCTTCGTGCGAATGCACCGAGCCCATGTAGATCACGATGCCGCCGCGATCGTCCTTGTACATGTGCTTGAGCGCGGCCTTCGTGGTCAGGAACGCGCCGTCGACGTGGATGGCCTGCATCTTCTTCCAGTCGGAAAACGAATAGTTTTCGATCGGATTGACGATCTGGATGCCGGCGTTGGAAATGAGAATGTCGACCGAGCCGAGTTCCGCCGCGACCTTGTCGATACCCTGGTTGACGGCCTCTTCGTTCGTGACGTCCATCGCCACGCCGATTGCCTTGCCGCCGCCTTTCGTGATTTCTTCAGCGACGGCGTTCGCGCCGTCCTGGTTCAGGTCGGCGATGGCGACCGCTGCGCCCGCCGCGGAAAGAGTCAGCGCGATCTGCTTGCCGATGCCGCTCGCCGCGCCCGTAACCACCGCGACCTTGCCATTCAGATTCGTGTTCGTAGACGACATCCAGAACCTCCATGCAGTTGATGAGCAATGAGACCACGGGCCGCAGGCGGCGTGAAGTCAGCCAAACGGCATAGGCCGTCCGGCCGAATGCTGCACTGCGGCCAACGCTGCTATTGTGCATGAACCCTGTGAACTCCATCGGTAAAACGCACATCGCGCCGATATCTCTTTAAACTGGACGTTTCGGCGAAATTCCGGTGGCATCAACTAACAAGGAGGCATGCATGAATTATCGACGTCTGGGCCGCTCCGGCCTGCAAGTCAGCGAACTGTCCATCGGCTCGTGGGTCACCTACGGCAACCAGGTGGACATCACGCGGCGCGCGAATCGCTCGCGGCCGCGCGCGACGCCGGCGTCAATTTCTTCGACAACGCCGAGGTCTATGCCGGCGGCAAATCCGAAGAAATCATGGGCCAGGCGCTCAAGGAACTGGCGTGGCCGCGCGTGAGCTATGTGGTGTCGACGAAATTCTTCTGGGGGCTCAACGGAAGCGCCGAACCAGTACCACACGCTGAACCGCAAATACCTGCTGAACGCGATCGACGCGTCGCTCAAGCGTCTGCAACTCGATTACGTCGATCTGGTGTTCTGCCATCGTCCCGATCCGAACACGCCGGTCGAGGAAACCGTCTGGGCGATGAGCGACATGATCACGCGCGGCAAGGCGCTGTACTGGGGCACCTCCGAATGGAGCGCCGACGAAATCCGCGCCGCGTACGACATCGCCGAGCGGCATCATCTGCACAAGCCGGTCATGGAGCAGCCGCAATACAACCTGTTCCACCGCAAGCGCGTCGAGCAGGAATACAAGCGGCTTTACGAGGACATCGGCCTCGGGCTGACCACCTGGAGCCCGCTCGCGTCCGGCCTGCTCACCGGCAAATACCGCGACGGCGTGCCGGCCGACAGCCGCGCGCAGTTGCAGGGCTACGACTGGCTGCGCAAGCAGGTCACCGACGCGGGCAAGAACAACGTGGTCGGCAAGCTCGGCGAAGTGGCGGACGAGCTGGGCTGCACGATCGGCCAGCTGGCGATTGGCTGGATTCTGAAGAATCCGAACGTCAGCACGGTGATCACCGGCGCGTCGCGGGTCGAACAGATTGGCGAGAACATGAAGTCCGCCGAGGTGGCCGCAACGGATCACGCCGGAGATCAAGCAGCGGATCGAAGAGATCGTCGGCGACGCGTACGACTGACCGGACCGTTCGCGCGAGACGCGCGTAGCATGACGCCGCGGCAACGGCGTGGAGCTAGCGGATCGGTGTCGCGTGGCAACTTCCGGCGGAACTTCCCGCGAAGCGCAACGCGGCGTCGCGTACAATACGCGACCGCGCTGCGCATCGGCGCAGTTTGTCCGTTGCGCGGCCGCCTTGCACCCGCACCGCCGAATCCGCCCGGACCGGCACGCCCTCTTTCAGCGTCTCCTCATCATGCTCAGCTACCGCCACGCCTTTCATGCAGGCAATCACGCCGACGTTCTGAAACACGCCGTCGTGTTGCAGCTTCTGCGCTACCTCGGCCAGAAGGACAAAGCCTACTGGTATATCGACACGCACGCGGGCGCCGGCGTCTATTCGCTGAAGGAAGGCTACGCGACCAAGACCGGCGAGTTCCAGACCGGCATCGCCAAACTGTGGGAACGCAACGATCTGCCGCCGATGTTCGCCGATTACGTCGAGGAAGTGAGCGCGCTGAATCCGGACGGCCAGTTGCGCTTTTATCCCGGCTCGCCGTATATCGCGTGGCGGCAGATGCGCGAGCAGGACCGCATGCGCCTGTTCGAACTGCACACCACCGAAATCGACGTCCTGCGCCACAATTTCCGCGATGCGGGCCGTCGCGCAATGCTTTATCGCGGGCGACGGCTTCGACGGCATCCTCGCGTTGCTGCCGCCGGCGCCGCGCCGCGCGCTGGTGCTGCTCGATCCGTCGTATGAAGACAAGCGCGACTACACGCGCACGCTGCGCTGCGTCGAAGAAAGTCTGAAGCGCTTTCCGACCGGCACTTACGCAGTCTGGTATCCGCAGGTAAGGCGCCTGGAATCGCAGCGCTTTCCCGATCAGTTGAAGAAGCTGCAGGAGCGTAACTGGCTGCACGTGAGCCTGACCGTCAGCAATCCGCCGGCAGACGGCTTCGGGCTGTTCGGCAGCGGCATGTTCATTCTGAATCCGCCGTATACGCTGGCAAAAACGCTGAAGGATCAGATGCCCTGGCTGGTTAAGGCGCTCGGCGAAGACAAGGCTGCGGAATTCAAGGTGGAATATCGCGGCGATTGAGGTTCGTCGCTGCAGCTCGAGGGACGCGGCTGCGAACGCGCGCCCTCGTCGGGCCTGCCCCGGAGTGCGCATCGCTGCACTGCTCGTCGAGCTACTTGAATTGCGCCGCGGCCTTCCGGGCAAAGTCGTTCGTATAAGTCGCATTCAGATCGATCTTCTTCGGGTCGAGCCGGTTATCAAACGACGACAACGCGCGCAACGAGGTCGCCGGCCCGTCCGCCGGCATCAAGCCATCCGGCGAATAGGCGTCGCGCACATTGTGGAAGGCCTCGACATAGAGCGCCGAATCGTTGAGCAGATAGGCCGGCGGCACCATCTTCAGCAGATCGGCGTCGCTTGCGGTCTGCAGCCAGCGGTTCGCGTGCACGATCGCGTTGGCTAGCGCCTGCGTCGTCTTCGGATTCTTCTGGATGAACTGCTCCGACGCATAGAGCGTCGCTGCGGGCATCGTTCCGCCGAACACATCCTGCGTGCCCTTCACCGTCCGCGTATCGACCAGCACCTTGATTGCGCCGCTGCGCGTCAGTTTGGTCATCATCGGATCGACATTGGAAAGCGCGTCGATCCGGCCGCCGCTCACCGCCGCCAGCACCGTGGCGCCACTGCCCACGCCGATCGCCGAAATCTCGTTGCGCTGCACGCCGGCTTTACGCAAGGCCACGGTGAGAACGAGATCCGTCGACGAACCCGGCGCGCTCACGCCGACTTTCGCACCTTTGAAGTCCGCCAGCGTCTTGAACTGATCGGCCTTCGACTTCAGCACCGCGACGACGATCTGCGGCGCGCGGCCCATCAGCACGAATGCGCGGTAGTGCTGCCCTTTCTCCTGCATGAACAACGTATGCTCGAACGCGCCGGCGCCCACCTCGGCGCTGCCGCCCACCACCGCTTCCAGCGCCTTCGATCCACCCGCGAAATCTTCGAGCGTGACGTCGAGGCCTTCCTCCTTGAAATAGCCCAACTGTTGCGCGGCGAGCACCGGCAAATAGTAAAGGCCCGGCAAGCCGCCGACGGCCAACGTCAACGCGGGCTTTTCCGGCGTGTCTTTAGCGTACGCGGCACGCCGGGTAGAGCGACAGCGCAAGCGCGAGCAGCGTCGGCGCAGGTGCTCGCCGCTCGCCGCATCCAGTGAATCGGCATTTCGATGTCTCCTTGTTCTGTTTTCATTCGATACGGCGGCGCTGCGCATACGCATGGCGCAGGTCGCCAGCGAGAAGCCGCGCAACGATTGTCGTCGGACGGTTTCGCGCCCGCCATGCGCCCAAACCCCAATGGCACGTGACGGTCCATTTCAGCGCTCAATCGCGCGACGCGCCCAACGACCGGGCGCATCGGCGCGATATGAAGATTTCAACGGAACTGGAACAGAAGAGACCTACCGGAAGAGCGCGCGACTGCAGACGGTTATTGCGCGCGAGGTAGCGGACGCGGCTGCGGCTGCGGCGGGGCTGAGCCACCGCCGACCGGCAACTGGATGTACGGTGCGACCACGATCGGTGTCGACGAATCTGGCGGCGCCAGCTCGGCAGGCGCCGCGATGGGCTGCGCGCCTACGATCGGCTGCCGCGAGAGCGGCGCGGTCTGCAGCACGGTGCCGCTCTGACCGTCGTAAATGCCGCCTTGCGAATCGAGGATCACGGGCCTGCGGGTGTTGTCTCGACGCGGCGAACGCCGTCGGACGCGACGAAAACCGTGGTCAGCGAAGCCGCGGCGGCCACGGCCAGAATGGATTTGAGCGAGCGGACAGGAGGCATGGGCGGACCGGTTGGGTTTGAAAATGCCGGATTGCGCGATAGGCGGCAGAGAACTAAGCGATGACACTTCACCTTACCTCGACGTCGAGCCGTGAGGCTAGTCGATATTCGCCACGAATAGCCTTAGGACGCCGTCGATGTGAATTTTCGAGGTCCAGATGTGACAAAGCCCCGCAATGACGGGGCTCAACGCTTTACTGCAATGGCCGCGCGAACAGGCGCTGCCGGGTCAAACGTGATGCAGACTGAAACTTACAGCGAGTAGCCGTTGGTTTCGAGCGAGCGGATACGCTGTTCGAGCTGGACGATATCCGACGACGAGGCCAGATAGGCTTCACGACGGCTACGTTCTGCGGTTTCAAACCAGGTGCTCAGCTTTTCAAGAATGTACGCAAACATGATGTTCTCCAAGGATCAGATTGAATCCCCGGTGAAGTTGGACATCAGGGATTTCCCGTAAAAGGGTTAACCCGAATTATAGCGCTGATGGTGCAACCTTGCTAGTGAAATGCCCGCATGACGTGCATTCCGTTTTGGAATGGTGCACGCTTATGGTGCGCGTAAGTCGTTGATTTACTCGATTCAAAATTGCATTTTTCGCGATAGACCGTAGTCGCCCCGAATTTTTATGCACAATATTGGTGCGAATCGTCGCGACCGGTTGCGACTGCAGCTTATCGCCGCGGGTTGCACCGTCGTTCCGTCCCGATGCTAACCGGCATGACACCCGTTTCCCGAACCAGATCAGTGTCGGCGAGCCGCTCGATAATCGGACAGTCCGGACGGTCGTCGCCATGACAATGGTCGGCCAGATGCGCCAGCGTGTCGCGCATGTCGGTCAGCTCGGCAATGCGCCGATCGAGCTCCGCCACATGTTCCAGCGCAATCGCCTTGACTTCGGCGCTCGCGCGCGACCGGTCGTGCCACAGCGCCAGCAACCGGCGAATGTCTTCGACCAGAAAACCCAGCCGGCGCGCCTGCCTGATAAAGCGCAGCGAATGAACCTCCTGCGGCCCATATACGCGATAGCCAGCGCTCGTGCGCGCCTTTGCCGCCAGCAAGCCCACGCTTTCGTAATAGCGAATCATCTTCGCCGTGACGCCCGACGCGCGGGCCGCTTCACCGATATTCATGACCGTTTCCTCAGAGTCTGAGTCGATCGTACACCTTCCCATAGTGGGAAGGTCAGTCACTCAAATGCGTATCGGCAGGCATAATTCAACTATCGCAATATTCAGATTTTTCCCGAGGCAATCCCGATGACGATCGAATTCCAGGTAGAAGGCATGAGCTGCCAGCATTGCGTCGCGGCGGTCACGAACGCGATTCGCGAACACGACGCAGCCGCGCAGGTTCAGGTGGATCTCGCGTCCGGCCGTGTGGCGGTCGAATCCACGCAATCGGCCGACGCGCTGAAAGCCGCCATCGACGAAGCCGGCTACACGGTCAAGGCCGTCGCGAGCGGCGGCAGTCGCAGGCGACGCAGCTCGCTAAGCGAGCCCAGATCATGTTCAAAGTTGCCGTCATTGGCGCTTCCGGGCTGCTCGGCCGCGCGCTCGTCGACGAACTGGCGCAGCAGGCCGGCTGGCAAGTCGTCGCCACGGCGTTCAGCCGGCCGGGTCCGAATACGGTCGCGCTGGATATTCGCGACGCGCAGGCGGTCGAGCAGTTTGTCGAGACGCGAAGCGCCGGACGCGCTGGTGATTGCCGCGGCGGAACGTCGGCCGGACGTGTGCGAGCACGATCCGGCGCTGGCCCGCGCATTGAATGTCGACGCGGTGCGCACCCTGGCCGCGGCGGCAAACCGGCGCGGCGCGTGGACGCTGTCGATTTCCACCGATTATGTGTTCGACGGCACCCACCCGCCCTATCGGCACGACGCCGCGCCCGCGCCGCTCAACGCCTACGGGCACAGCAAACTCGAAGGCGAGCGCGCGCTGATCGAAACGACCGACCTCGGCTGCGTGCTGCGTTTGCCGTTGCTGTACGGGCCGATCGTCAGTTGGGCGGAATCGGCGGTGACGAGCCTCGTGCCGGCGATTGCCGCATCGGCTTCGATGCGATGATACGGCAAGGCCGCCGTCATGGACGCGTGGGCGATCCGTTATCCGACCTTCACGCCGGACGTCGCGTTTGTGATCCGGCAGATGCTCGAACGGCATGCGCGTGGCGATGCGATCCGCGGCATCGTGCAATGGTCGGGCGACGAGCCGATGACCAAGTACGAAATCGCCGTGCGTCTTGCCGACGCGCTGCAACTCGATGCGCAACTGACGCCGCAACACACGCCGACCGATGCGACGCCCCGCCCGCACAACTGCCATCTGGCATCCGAGCCAGCTCGAGGCGCTCGGCATCGGCCGCCGCACGCCGTTCGATACGGCGATCCGGCAGGTGTTGGCCGCGTTTCCGTGGCGAGGTGAAACGCCGGCCACTTGGCATGAGCCGGCTAAGCCGGCCATCAATGAAAATCGCGGCTCGCCGTGGCTAGTTCGCCGAGCCATTCGCTGTGATCTTCAAGCCGATGTGCAGACAAGATGGATCACTTCGCCTCGGTATTTTTCGCTTTTTCCTGGCTCGCTCTGCCTACGATTATCGGCATTGTCGCCGCCGGTGGCCACGCCGTCGTCGCGTTGCAAGACGCCATAAACCGCCAGCAACGATGAACCCAGCAACGCTTTGCGCTGCTTTTCTACTAGCGACGGCCAGAAGATCACATTGATCGAACCGGTCTCGGTCTTCGAGAGAAAAGGGAATCGATGTCGACATGTGCCCTTGGCACAGAATGTTCCTGGAGCGGCCAAAACTCACCATATGGTGCACGGTCGGTCAGGCACTACCTTTCGCATGTCAGATCGACGATCCGGCTCGACTCTTTCTAGATTTGGCCCATCCGCTTCAGGTTTATGCCCGTCGGCCAGCGTCCATGGCACCGGACGTCACCAGCTTGCGCAGGTGTCAATCGAAACCTGCTGGCGGGCACCAATTCTTCCGAAAGAGGTTCAGTGCAGCCAGCAGGACAGGCTGCTGCCTCAGCACCCCCGGGTACCGTACCCGGGTTGCGCGTAAACGCAGAAACCCCACCTTTTCGGGGTGGGGTTTCTGTTTGCTGCTGGGGAGCCTGACGATTACCTACTTTCACACGGGCAATCCGCACTATCATCGGCGTGGAGTCGTTTCACGGTCCTGTTCGGGATGGGAAGGGGTGGTACCGACTCGCTATGGTCATCAGGCATGACTTGTTGTCGCGCTGTTCTCTGGGAACAGCACAACCAATCTGGAAGAAGTAGCTGAGAGGATGCCTCTCGGTATTACGTTGGGTTGTGTTGTTTCCGGCACAACACCGATCACTCAACCGTGTGCGTGTTCCTTACCCCCTTCGGGGGCGGCGTCTGCGTAAGCGCTCAAGCGCTAACGCTGACGGCGAAACACACCGGTTATAGGATCAAGCCTTACGGGCAATTAGTATCAGTTAGCTTAACGCATTACTGCGCTTCCACACCTGACCTATCAACGTCCTGGTCTTGAACGACCCTTCAAGGGGCTTAAAGCCCCGGGGATATCTCATCTTAAGGCGAGTTTCCCGCTTAGATGCTTTCAGCGGTTATCTCTTCCGAACATAGCTACCCGGCGATGCCACTGGCGTGACAACCGGTACACCAGAGGTTCGTCCACTCCGGTCCTCTCGTACTAGGAGCAGCCCCCTTCAAATATCCAGCGCCCACGGCAGATAGGGACCAAACTGTCTCACGACGTTTTAAACCCAGCTCACGTACCTCTTTAAATGGCGAACAGCCATACCCTTGGGACCGGCTACAGCCCCAGGATGAGATGAGCCGACATCGAGGTGCCAAACACCGCCGTCGATATGAACTCTTGGGCGGTATCAGCCTGTTATCCCCAGAGTACCTTTTATCCGTTGAGCGATGGCCCTTCCATACAGAACCACCGGATCACTATGACCTGCTTTCGCACCTGCTCGACTTGTCGGTCTCGCAGTTAAGCACGCTTATGCCATTGCACTATCAGCACGATTTCCGACCGTACCTAGCGTACCTTCGTACTCCTCCGTTACACTTTGGGAGGAGACCGCCCCAGTCAAACTGCCTACCATGCACTGTCCCCAGTCCGGATAACGGACCAAGGTTAGAACCTCAAACAGACCAGGGTGGTATTTCAAGGTTGGCTCCACGCAAACTGGCGTTCACGCTTCATAGCCTCCCACCTATCCTACACAGATCGGTTCAAAGTCCAATGCAAAGCTACAGTAAAGGTTCATGGGGTCTTTCCGTCTAGCCGCGGGGAGATTGCATCATCACAAACACTTCAACTTCGCTGAGTCTCGGGAGGAGACAGTGTGGCCATCGTTACGCCATTCGTGCAGGTCGGAACTTACCCGACAAGGAATTTCGCTACCTTAGGACCGTTATAGTTACGGCCGCCGTTTACCGGGACTTCAATCAAGAGCTTGCACCCCATCATTTAATCTTCCGGCACCGGGCAGGCGTCACACCCTATACGTCCACTTTCGTGTTTGCAGAGTGCTGTGTTTTTATTAAACAGTCGCAGCCACCAGTTTATTGCAACCCCTTCACCCTCTGCCCGCAGGGGCATCAAGCTACAGGGGCGTACCTTATCCCGAAGTTACGGTACCAATTTGCCGAGTTCCTTCTCCCGAGTTCTCTCAAGCGCCTTAGAATACTCATCTCGCCCACCTGTGTCGGTTTGCGGTACGGTCTTGTTAAACTGAAGCTTAGAGGCTTTTCTTGGAACCACTTCCGATTGCTTCTTCACCTAAGTGAATGGCCTCGCACCCTTGAATTCCGCGCCCGGATTTGCCTAAGCGCCTTCTCCAATGCAAGGACCGGGACTTCCAACACCCGGACAACCTTCCGCGATCCGTCCCCCCATCGCATTTAACAATGGTGCAGGAATATTAACCTGCTTCCCATCAGCTACGCATTTCTGCCTCGCCTTAGGGGCCGACTCACCCTACGCCGATGAACGTTGCGTAGGAAACCTTGGGCTTACGGCGAGGGGGCTTTTCACCCCCTTTATCGCTACTCATGTCAGCATTCGCACTTCCGATACCTCCAGCGCACTTTTCAATGCACCTTCGCAGGCTTACGGAACGCTCTCCTACCATGCATATAAATATGCATCCGCAGCTTCGGTATATTGCTTAGCCCCGTTACATCTTCCGCGCAGGACGACTCGATCAGTGAGCTATTACGCTTTCTTTAAAGGATGGCTGCTTCTAAGCCAACCTCCTGACTGTTTTAGCCTTCCCACTTCGTTTCCCACTTAGCAATATTTGGGGACCTTAGCTGGCGGTCTGGGTTGTTTCCCTCTTGACACCGGACGTTAGCACCCGATGTCTGTCTCCCGTGATTGCACTCTTCGGTATTCGGAGTTTGCTATGGCGTAGTAATCCGCAATGGACCCCACAACCATGACAGTGCTCTACCCCCGAAGGTGATACACGAGGC